>CAXREJ010000043.1:0-100667 GCA_964229765.1 Bdellovibrionales bacterium
GACAATGACTAAGAAACCACAAGATCCAAAGAACGTCTTCATCTTTACTACTAGCAATACCACAAAGTTTTTTATAATCATCACTGCTGTATTTCAAACTTCCAAAAAGCTGTGACCACAACCCGAAATCATTCGTCCGTCCAATAGCACTTACGGCAAAATCACCCTTTAAAATTTTGATCCACTCATCCCTAATTCTCTCGTGTGAAACTTGATGAATTAATATGGCGTGTTTCCGTATTCCTTCAGTCGTCTGCTGCTCAATGGTAAAGCCCAGTTGAGCATGAAAACGTATAGCCCTTAAGATCCTTAGTTTGTCTTCGGCGAAGCGTTGATCCGCACTCCCCACAGTCCGAATCACTTTTGTCATAATATCTTTCTGGCCACCCACAAAATCCATAATTTCTTTTTTATCGAGATCATAAAAAAGGGCATTGATGGTAAAATCACGACGTTTTGCATCTTCTTTTGCCGAAGTAAATTCGACCGACTCTGGCTTCCTGCCATCTTTATACAACCCGTCTTTACGAAAGGTAGCCACTTCAATATCTTGCCCCTCAATTAAGACTCGGGAGACCCCAAATGCCTTTCCAACCATAACAGTTTTATCAAAAAGGCCTTCAACTTGCTCAGGCAAGGCGTCCGTGGCAATATCAATATCATTAGGCATACGCTGCAAAAGGAGATCACGCACGGCTCCTCCAGCAACGAGAGCGCGATAGCCATTCTGGGTCAAAGTTTTATGTATAGACTCAATGGCTTTCCATTGTGGGTGTTTTTCAAAAGCAGACACACTCTATTAGAAACAAAAAAAAGGAGACATGTCTATTCCCTCGGCCCCATCTTTTGAAAAAATTATGAAAGAATTCCAGTTCAATGACTGGAACCATATTGCTTTGAGCCGCCCCTTAAGTTCTCTTGCTTTTCAACAGTGGCTCGACCGCGGTCTTCATGGAGGAATGTCTTATCTTAAAGACAGTCAAAGGGTTAGGCAAAACCCACAAGAGCACTTTAAACCGATGCAATCTATTTTCGTAGTGACTCAAAATTATTTCCCCATGCCGGATGAGGCGGGAACCTCCCCTTTCCCATCACTTAAAATAGCTCATTATGCACGAGGAAAAGACTATCATGTTTGGTTTAGAGAAAAACTGAATAAAGCCGCTCAGGCACTCAAAAAAGAATATCCAAATGAAGAGTTCATAACATTTACCGATGCCGTTCCTCTACTAGAGAGAGACTATGGTATGCAGGCGGCCCTTGGATGGATTGGTAAAAACACCTGTCTTATCCATCCTAAAAAAGGCAGTTTATTTTTTATAGGAGAAATTCTATCAACCCTTACACAAAGAGAAAGCCCCCCAACTCCCCTTCATGACTTTTGTGGCAAATGTCGAGCATGCATTGATGTTTGCCCCACCCAGGCACTTGATAATAATAAAAACCTGGATGCCAACAAATGCCTCTCTTATTGGAATATTGAATCCAAAGAAGTTCCGCCCTTAGAGATTCGAGAAAAAATGGAAGGTTGGTTTTTTGGTTGTGATCTTTGTCAAACAGCGTGCCCATGGAATATCAGAATTTATAAAAATCATAGTGAGTTTGAACAAAAAACTGAAAAAAGCCAAAGTCTCATCGACGAATTAAAGTATATTTTAACAACCTCGAATAAAAAGCTTATGAAAGGATTAATTGAAAGTCCTTTAAGTCGAGCGGGAGGACGAGGCCTTAAAAGAAATGCCTTAATTATCATTGCAAACTTAAAGGTTTCGGAGTTGAGAGAAGATGTCAAAAACTACACCTCTCACCCACAACTAGCAGAGCTGGCTCAATGGTCTCTATCTAAGCTAGATTAGGCCTAACCTTATTTTTCAAAATAAGTGGGACCAAAATGTGCAGGGTTTTTCACAAATCCAATAAATCATGGCAAGGAACTTAACAGTGAGACATTATATGTTGAGTCGTTGTCTCGGACCATGGACTCATCCTTGTCTCCCCGTTATAGTGAAAGACAACTGATAAATTAAATTTGAAAGGAGGCCTTCAATGGCTATTACGTTACCGGATCTTCCCTATTCTAAAGATGCTCTAGCTCCCCACATTTCCACTGAAACACTTGAGTATCACTACGGTAAACATCACGCTGGTTATGTGACTAAGTTAAACGACGCAATCAAAGGCACACCAATGGCAGAAAAGTCTCTTGAGGACATTATTAAAACATCCGAAGGTGGAGTTTTTAACAATGCGGCTCAAGAATGGAATCACACATTCTACTGGAATTCTTTAAGCCCGAATGGTGGTGGCGAGCCTACGGGTGCCCTTGCTGAAGCCATCAATAAACAGTTTGGATCTTTTAGTGAGTTCAAAACAAAATTCTCTGACTCTGCTAAAACCCTTTTTGGTAGCGGTTGGAATTGGCTTGTTAAAAATCAAGATGGTTCCCTTGAGATCGTTCAAACTAAAGATGCTGGCTGTCCTTTAACGGAAGGTCAAACACCTATCTTAACTTGTGACGTTTGGGAACATGCTTACTACATTGATTATCGCAATGCTCGCCCAGACTACGTAGAAGCTTTCTGGAGTTTGGTAAATTGGGATTTTGCCAATAAAAACTTAGGCTAAAAATTGAGCGGGTTAAAATCTTTTAAAGCCCCTCATCCTGACTTATTTTTTAAGTCTACAAAAACGGGAGATCCTCGCTTAGGCGAGATCTCCCTTTCTTTTTCAGAGGACAAAAAAATTGCCGGTGCTTATGTTTTAGCAGGCTATCCTGACGATGAAGGCATTCGCCTTAACCAAGGGAGACCTGGGGCGCAATTAGGTCCCGATGCCATTCGGTCTCGCCTATACAAAACAACACGCAGCGAGTTTCATAAAGAACACTTTCGATTACTCGATCTCGGCAATATTGATCCTTCTCTTTCTTTAGAGTCCAAACATGAAGCGGGAAAACAAGCCTGCTATCAAGTTCTTAAAGAAAAAGGCAAGTGGATTGGCCTAGGCGGAGGCCATGATTACGGATATCCTGATGGAGCCGGCTTTTTAAAAGCCAACTCTCAGTCTACTCGTAAGCCTCTTATCATTAATTTTGACGCCCACCTTGATGTTCGTCCGACAGATCAAGGGCTTTCCAGTGGAACGCCCTTCTACCGCTTATTAACAGACAAACAACTCCCCCCGTTTGATTTTATTGAAGTAGGAATACAAAGACAGTGTAATAGTTTAGAGCATATTGCTTGGGCAAAAGATAAAGGCGTTAAAATTCTGTTTTTAGAAGATATGTTAATGAGTGGACAAACAGCTCTTAAGTATCTCGCTGAACAATTCTCAGAAATTTTAGTTCAATCCAACCGCCCCACTTTCGTTAGTGTAGATATTGATTGCTTTTCTAGCTCCTATGCCATGGGTTGTTCACAAGCCTGGCCCACTGGCTTTATCCCAAACGAACTTCTTCCCTTTCTTAATCTGCTTTACTCAAGACTTGATGTGCAAGCTCTTGGAATTTACGAAGTTTCTCCCCCCCTTGATCAAGATGAACAGACAGTCAAACTGGCCTCACAAATTATTCATCAATTCACTGGAGTTATTTGCTAATGAGATTAGTGAGTTTTGGTAGTGATAATCATTCTGGAATTCATCCACTACTATTAGAAGAAATGGTCTTAGCCAACGAAGGCTTCTCACCCAGCTATGAGCAAGACCCTTGGTCCAATGAGCTTAAAGACTTATTAAAAGTCATGTTTAAAGCAACAGATGTCGCCATGGTCTTTAATGGAACGGCAGCCAATGTTCTTTGCCTACAAGTCGCTCTTGAGTCTTATCACGGAGTCCTATGCTCTGATGTCGCCCATCTCCATATGGACGAATGCGGAGCTCCTGAAAAGATCGCCGGTATAAAACTTTACCCTCTCCCTAGTAAGCAAGGAAAAATAACAGCCTCTCAAATTAAAGAGGCCATTCGTAGAAAAGGCGACCAGCATCACTCACAAATTAAAATGGTTTCTATCACCCAACCCACTGAATACGGAACTCTTTACACTTTGGAAGAGATTGAAGAAATCGCCAGAGTTTGTAAAGATGAAGAACTCTACTTCCACATGGATGGAGCCAGACTCGCTAATGCCGCCGTTTCATTAAAACGATCTCTTGGAGAATTGACCAAAGATGTCGATCTGTTTTCATTTGGTGGAGCTAAAAATGGTCTTATGCTCGGTGAGTTTGTCATAATTAAAAATCCTCATCTAAAAAAAGGACTGCGTTTTTTTAGAAAACAAAGCCTCCAACTGCCCTCAAAGACTCGATTTTTAAGTGCGCCTTTCTTACGCTACCTCAAAGACGACTTATGGGTCGACATAGCTCGCCATGAAAATGCCATGGCACAGCTCCTCAGTGAGGAATTAAAGGGTCTTAAGCAAATTGAAATTACACAGCCCACTCAAGTGAATAGTGTCTTTTGCAAACTGCCCAAAGATATCGTAAAAAAAGTAAGAAAAGAGTATTTCTTTTATGTTTGGGACGAAAAGACTTTTGAAGTGCGTTTGATGACAAGTTTTTCGACCCTACCTTCCCATATCGAAGGACTGATTAAAAGTATTAAACTTGCCTTAGAGTCGACAAGAGGAGATGAACCGTGAGCACCTTCCCCCCTATACATTATTCTGATTACCTAAAAGTGGATGAACTGACTGGGCTACAAAAACCTCGCAGTGAAGAGTTTGGTCAAATGGCTCACGATGAAATGCTTTTCATTGTCATTCACCAAACTTACGAACTTTGGTTTAAACAAATTCTTTTTGAACTTGATTCCGCGATGGAGCTATTTAGTCAAAACAAAATTGCTGATCGAGATATGCTCACCATCAACTCTCGTTTACAAAGAATCATTGAAATCCAGAAAATTATGGTCTCTCAAGTGGATGTGCTTGAAACCATGACTCCCATGGACTTTCTTGAATTTCGTGATTATCTCTACCCTGCTTCTGGTTTTCAAAGTGGACAATTTCGCTTAATAGAAAACAAACTCGGCATTGACAACCGACTCACCTACAATAAACAAGACTATAAAAAGTCCCTCAAAGAGAAAGATCAAAATCTTGCACAAGAATCAGAGAGTCATCCCTCTTTTTTCTCTCTACTCGAAAAGTGGCTAGAGAGAACTCCCTTTCTATCCCAAAAAAATTACAACTTTTGGCAGACTTATCGTGTTGCCGTTGAAGAACGAATTGAATCCAACCGTAACAACCTGAAACTGACAGAATTGGACCAAGAGACAAAAGATAAGCATGAGAAAAATCTGGAAGTCATGGAGAAAAGCTTTCAATCTCTTTTTGATAAGGAAACCTATCAATCTCTACAAGAGCAAGGCATGTGGCGACTCTCCCATGATGCTCTCTGTGCCGCTCTCTTTATTTATCTCTACCGAGATGAACCTCTCTTACAACTTCCCTTTCATATAATGCAGAACTTACAAACCATAGACGAAAACTTCACTCAATGGCGTTATCGCCATGCCCTAATGGTTCATCGAATGATTGGAATAAAAATGGGGACCGGTGGTTCAAGTGGGCACAAATATTTAATGGCAGCCAGTGACAAGCATAAAGTCTTTAAAGACTTAAATAACCTGGCTACTTTTTTTATACCGAAGTCAGCTCTACCAACACTACCAAAGGAAATTTTAGAGCAGCTTGGTTTTCACTATTAGAGACTATCGCAAGATCTTCTACGTTACTCAACCTCTGCTCTTATACAACGTATGTGGTATACGGCTTCATTCATTCTGAAAGCTTCTCACCATGAAACTAGTCATTTGGCGACAACCTCTACAAATATTGGTTCAGGATTTTCACTTCGGCAAAAAGATATTGTTATCAATGAGTACCGCTCGAACTGGAGACGCGTCTCCTTCTTTTATTTTTAGAGGTAAAGCCACAAGGCCATACTCCCCCTCATTGACATTAACAAGAATGATTCCTTCTAAAATAGCCATATTATAGTGATGTATTTGATGATGGGCCGGTAACTCTTTGCTTTCAAAAGAATCCACCGAAGGCGTATCAAGCCCCACTAAAATAACATTTCTTTCCGCCAAATAATCTATGAGCTCCACTGATAACGAACAAAAATTAGAGTTCCATTGATCAGGATTAGGGAAACTGTTTGTCTTAAACAAAACTCGCGGGGCTTTAATTTTAGTGTCACCAAGATCAGCAACCTGAATGCGCTCCCCTTGTTGGGTATTCACTTCAATGACCTGGCAGGGTCCCATATAATAATTGAGGGAACGTTTCGCAATCCCATCACTTCCCCTAGCGTAATGATTGGGGGCATCCGTGTGGGCCCCCAAATGAAGTGTGGTTGTCACTTGTGAAAGTCCAAGATGATCTCCCTTGTCTATATCCATAAGAACATGACGCTTAAAAGGAGTGTCTTCTGGCCAGACAGCTAAACCCGAATGGATTTCAGGACTGATATCTATAATTTTCAACTCAAAGACCTTTTACAAATTCGTAAACTTCTTCCACATGACCAGGAACTCTGACTTTACGCCACTCTTGAACTAACTTTCCATTTTCATCAATGACAAATGTACTTCTCTCTATTCCGCGAACTTTTTTACCGTACATATTTTTCATCTTGATAACATCAAAAATTTGACAAAGCTCTTCTGACTCATCACTTATCAATTCAAATGGAAATTCATACTTCTCTTTGAATTTTTCATGAGATTTTATTGAGTCTCTTGATATGCCAAAAATTTCTGTGTTCAGCTTCTGAAATTTTTTATACATATCTCTAAAGCCTTCTCCCTCTTTAGTGCAACCTGGAGTGCTATCTTTAGGGTAAAAGTATAACACCACTTTTTTCCCCTTAAGTTTTGTCAATTGAACTTGCGTTTCACTGGTGGCTGGTTGCTTAAAAGCTGGAATCTTCTTCCCCAGACTTACAGTTTTGGTTGCCATAAAAACTCCTTTTTATTTCTTTGTTATACCTTTAATTCAAATTAACAATGAAAGGTTGACTAGGCGCTTCTTTTTTCGCTAATTCTTTTTTATGAGCTCTAATCGTCAAAAAGTATACAAAATACCTCCAGAATTAAGTCATTGGATCGAACAAAAATTAAATTCTCTTGGTTGGAGTTTTAAAAAGAATAAACAACTGGCCAAAGTCATCCTTGAGGTTTCCACTCACTTCCAAAATTCAGACTCTAAAACCCCGTGGGATAGCAAAGATAAAATGGCAGCCTATCTGACTTACTTTTTTCCACTGAATTATATACGCACATTAAAAGTCATTGATGAAGCATTAGACTTTAACCTATTAGATTCTGTGGAGCATGTGGTTGATTTTGGTTGTGGACCTGGAACAGGAACAAGAGCCTTTCTGGATAATACAAATATCAAAAAATTCACTGGCATAGATGAAACACCTCTTTTATCTCCTTATTATTTAAGTCATAAAAAAGAGAGTTCTATACACTACAAAATGGAACCTCCCAGAAAATCAAATACACGTGATCTTCTGCTTGCCTCTTATGTCTTTAATGAAATGTCATCTCTACCCGAATGGGTCTTCCATTTCGACAAGATGATTCTTATAGAACCATCGACTCACCAAGCCTTCCCTCATTTTCTTAGTATGCGTCAGAGTCTTATAGAGAAAAAGTGGAGCATACTGGCCCCCTGTCCTCACCAAAAACAATGCCCCCTGCAAGGAAGTAAAAAAGATTGGTGCCACGACAGAGTCCACTGGGAAATGCCCGATTGGTTTGCGGACTTATCTAAAAGCCTCCCCATTCAAAATAACACTATGACATTTTCTTATTTAATTGCCTCCAAAAATCAAAGTTCACAAAAAAGTTACTCTCGTATTGTCGGTGATCCTCTCAAAGAGAAAGGCAAAACACGTTGGCTTTATTGTGAAGATGATAACAAAAAATATCTCAGCTTTTTAAAACGACAAGGTGAAGCTCCTGAGATTGCACGAGGAGATAAAATCACTCTTAAAAAATCGGAGAATAAAGGTGGAGAGGTTCGTTTTGAACAAACAGACCTCACCATCCATTCAATTTAAACTTGAGTGTACTCCAAACTTTGAGGAGTGACCCCCGTCGCATCTTTTCGTCTTTTAATTTGAATGGCTACCAAACCCACTCCAGCAAGTACAAGCAAAGCTAAAGCACCCACCGTAAAGAGAGAGCTGTCTTGACTCTGGCTGGCTGTTCCTGCGACCGGACCTGGAGTTTCCTCTAAACCCTCCTCAGGAAAAGGCTCAATATCGGGAACAGGTTCAGGCTCAGGCATGGCTATTTGCGCTTCCGGTAATGGTGGCTCTGGAGGAAGGTTACCATCATCAAATGGGTCTTTTACCGTTCCCATAGCCGTTTCAGAACTTTCATCGACACCCGCATTGAAATCGTCCTGTTCAACAGGAGCTGGCTCCATGGGCTTTGCTGTCTCCTCCACTTTTTCAGGCTCTACAGCAGCCATTTCCAATTCTTGCTTTTGTTCATGGCCCGTCCAATACTTAAGCTCAACACCTGCTGGTAAAATTGTCTTTGAATCCACCTGGGGATTTATTGCCCAAACTTCTTTCCAACCATCCGCAAATCCAAGAAGCTTAGATCCGAGCCTTCTCATATTGTCATCTTTTTCAGTTTTATAATACTGAGGAGGCAGGCCAACATCAGCATAATAAACTTTAAGAGCGCTGCGATCATCCGGACGATTGGGAGAATTATAATAAACTTTATCCCCTGGATCCATCCCCTTACTTAAATGAGGATTGTCCTCTAAAATTTCTTTTGTTTTGTCTTCATTGTAAATTTTGGTGGAAACTGTTCCCACGTCGTCACCGGGACGAGCGATATAAACAGCATTAATCAGTCTTTCATTTCGGAAAAAAGGATCTTGTTTAATTTTTACAACCGGTATCCAATTTTGACCGGTATTAGAATCAGCCTCAAAATCATCATCTGGTAGAATAGGATCTGCGATTCCCAAGTCCTCTTGTGGAACTTGAGGTTCACTACTCACATCAGCGACTGAAATATCTGTCGTTTCACTGGTGATCAGTGGCTGACCTGGAGGATTGATTCCTGCCTGTCCCATAGCTCCCCCAGGCGGTGGCGTCATCCCTCCACCGCTAGGACTTCCCATAATTTCCTCAGGGAATTGTGGTTGCGCATTGTCAGCAACAGGATAATCATTCATTGGTTTATCACCGTTGATCTCTTTAGCTAAAGAAGCTTCACTTTGAGAAAAATCGCCCTGACCTTTACTATCAAAGTCTTCAATGTCTTCAAACTCAGCGAATTCATCATCGCCTCCACCACCGAATTCTTCATCCTCGAATTCTGCAAACTCATCAGTACCACTTCCAAATTCATCATCAAGTCCTGAGAGTTCACCATCAAGATCTCCCTCCAACTGCTCTTCAGCAAACTCATCAGTATCGCCTAAGCCACCCTCTTCTTTGACCACATCTTCAAGATCTGCATCAGAAAGATCAGAGAGGTCATCAAGATTTTCAATTTCTCCATCTTCCACGCCACTCTCTAAACTTTCCAATTCATCTTCAAGAACAGAGGTATCGTCTTCGCTGGACGTACACTGAATAGACGTCAATGGTAATATGAAAGCCAAAAGTACAAGCGTTAGAACAGAAGATTTTTTAAAAATAGACATAGCTTATTTTAGCTATATATTGATAACAACTCATCCCCAATCATCTGAAGACTAGACTCTTTTTAATAGGACTAGACTAAAGTTTTAGGTTTTTGAAAAACTCATCAACCCCATCAATAGCTGATATCTTCCCAGAATGAACACGGGACTTAAGATTTTCAAATTTCTTTTTGGTTTCAATATCAGCAAACAGACGATCTTTCATTTGAGTCATTACTAAAGACTCAAACCAATGTTCAGAAAAAACAGTCTGGGAATTTTTCTGATTATTCTCAAAATGTTGCTGATATTCTTCCCTAATTTCTTTAATACCCACACCCGTTAAAGCACTACAGGACAAGACTTTAATTGGTTTATGACCCATTATTTTTAAAGCACCTAAGAACTGTTGACGAGTGATATTGACAAGATTGGCATCACGATCCGCTTTATTAACAACAATAAGATCCACATATTCTAAAATGCCTTTTTTGATACCCTGTAATTCGTCTCCCGCCCCTGGCAAAGAAAGTAAGGTAAAAAAATCCACCATTTGACTTAACTCAATTTCAGATTGCCCCACCCCGACAGACTCAATCAGTATCCATCGAAATCCAGCGGCCTGACATAGTTGAATCACTCCATGCAGACTGCTGGTGACTCCTCCTAAATGCCCCCTTGTTGGTGAAGGTCTAACAAAAGCATTTTGATGACGACTCAAGTTTTCCATACGCGTCTTATCACCCAAAATACTTCCACCAGAAATTTTACTGGAAGGATCTATGGCGAGAACGGCCACCTTGTCGCCTTGATCAACAAAGCTCATTCCCAATTTTTCAATGAATGTACTTTTACCAACTCCTGGAGGCCCAGAGAATCCTAATCGGAACGCACTCTTTTTAGATTTTTGAATATTTGTCAAAAGCTCCTTGGAGGCTGGCCAATCTTGTAAGCGTTGACTTTCAACAAGAGTAATCCCACGAGCCAGTGCTGTCGTATTCCCCTTTAATATGTCTTCCGATAAGATATTAATATTCAAGACAGGTGTCCTTTTTCAATTAAATCAATCAATTCGATGACCGCATCAGCAATGACTGTGCCTGGACCAAAAATGGCGGCCGCTCCCCTGTTCTTTAACTCTGCAAAGTCTTGAGGGGGAATAACACCACCTACAACGATCAACATATCTTCACGCCCCAACCTTTTTAGTTCTGCTTTCACTGCTGGAACTAAACGTAAGTGACCAGCCGCCAAACTTGACATCCCAAGTATATGGACATCATTTTCTACCGCCTGCTTGGCTGATTCCTCTGGGGTTTGAAACAAGGGACCAATATCAACATCGAAACCAAGATCAGCGAAAGCCGTCGCAACCACTTTTTGTCCACGATCATGACCATCTTGCCCCATCTTGGCGAGAAGTATCCGAGGAGGTCTTCCGTGTTTTTCACTAAACTCAGTGACTTTCTTACGCGCTCTTTGAAAATTTTCAACTTCACCTGACATTTCTGACTGATAAACTCCCGTTAAACCTTGTATATTCGCTTGATGTCTTCCAAAAACTTTTTCCAAAGCTAAACTCATCTCACCAAGGGTCGCTTGACTTCTGGCACACTCAATACAAGCTGCAAGAAGATTGTCCCTGCCTTCTGCTGCTTGAGTCAACTTCGTAAGAGACTGCTCCAGTTTAACTGGATCTCTCTGTGCCTTAAGTTTTTCGAGTTGAGCAATTTGACTGCCTAAAACTTTTTCATTATCAACTTTTAAGACGGGAACCTCTTCCTCTTGCTCCAACCGAAGAGTATTAACACCAACAACAGCTTGCTTGCCTGAGTCTATGCGAGCCTGCGTTCGAGCGGCCGCTTCCTCAATTTTTAGTTTTGGCAATCCTTGTTCAATCGCTTTTGCCATTCCGCCTAACTCTTCAATTTCAGCCATATGACTTTTGGCTTTTTCATAGATATCTATAGTCAGACTCTCAATAAAATAACTTCCTCCCCACGGATCAATAGCGTCTGTTAATCCACACTCATTTTGTAAAAACAACTGAGTGTTGCGAGCAATGCGAGCGCTGAAATCGGTCGGTAAGGCTAAGGCTTCATCCAAGGAATTCGTATGCAACGACTGGGTCCCTCCATAGGTCGCAGCCATAGCTTCAATACAAGTTCTTGTCACATTATTAAAAACATCTTTTGCTGTTAAACTCCAACCTGAAGTTTGGCAGTGAGTTCGCAAACAAGTGGATTTGGGATTTTGAGGATTGAACTCTTGCATTTTTTCAGCCCAAAGAATACGTGCGGCTCTTAACTTGGCTACTTCTAAATAAAAATTCATACCGATCGCAAAAAAGAAGGATAGCCTTGGAGCAAAGTCATCCACCTTTAAGCCAGAAGCGACACCGGTTCTTACATATTCAATACCATCAGCGATGGTATAAGCGAGCTCTAAATCTGGAGTCGCTCCGGCTTCCTGCATGTGATAGCCCGAAATACTAATACTATTAAATTTGGGCATATATTCTGATGTATAAGCAAAAATATCAGAGATAATTCTCATCGAAGGCTCAGGAGGATAAATATAAGTATTACGAACCATAAATTCTTTTAAAATATCGTTCTGGATGGTTCCCGAAAGTTCCGACTGCTTAACACCTTGCTCTTCAGCTGCCACAATATAAAGAGCCAAGACAGGAAGAACGGCCCCATTCATTGTCATGGAAACACTCATTTTGTCTAAAGGAATGCCTGAAAAAAGAGTTCTCATATCTAAGATGGAGTCCACAGCCACTCCGGCCATTCCCACATCAGCCATCACTCGAGGATGATCAGAGTCATAGCCCCGATGTGTGGCTAAATCAAAAGCCACAGAAAGTCCTTTTTGACCCGCTTCTAAATTTCGTCGATAGAAGGCATTCGACTCTTGTGCTGTTGAAAACCCAGCATACTGCCTAATTGTCCAAGGTCTTTGCAAATACATTGTCGAGTAAGGACCTCTTAAGTATGGAAACTCACCCGCCTGTTTATCTATGTGCGGGTTCTTTTTCTGATCTTCTTCACTATAATACTTCTTCCAATCAAATCCTTCTGGCGTTTTCCAACGATCCTCAGAATGATCTTCATCAAACATTTTTTCAGACTTCCAAGCTGTGTTATTAAAATTGATTTTTTTCACAGTGCAGCCTCCAAGTTTTTAAACACATAATGAAAGAACTCATCTAAATGTTGATTTTGATTCAAACACATTGCAAAAGGTTCTATCTTTTTTTCTCCACACCATACAAAACGTGAGTGTATTTTCTCAGGAGTTTTCTTGAAAAGATTTTTAACAAAATCCCCCTGTGGATCACCCGCAAGGACAAGAAGCATAGGGGGTTCGTCCCTCAACTCATCTAAGCTCATTTCTTTAACTGTCAAAGCTGCTAAAGAAAATAAATCCTTTACCTTGCTCCACTTTTTATTTTTTATTTCTTTGGACTCAACCAACACTGGTATTTCATGGCCTTCTCCTCTTTTTTTATTCCACTCATCTCCTTTAAATTGCCATTTTTCAAAACAATCCACCAGGCTGTGTGGTACAAAGCGCTCCACTTGACATAGAGTTGAAGCTTCTCCCAGGTCCATCCATTGTGCCCACCAATTTTCAAGAGTCTGAGTTTCTGATTTCTCAACTAAGGGAAATTCAGTACTCAAAGAGCTTTTTAAAACATATTGATTAACACCCGTCATTTTTATATCACGCTGTAAGAAGGCTTGTGTCTGTCGATTCTGACTCTCATAGACCTGGGTATATAACCAACCCGACCTTAAAGAGGATTTTAGTCCTTCTTTATTTTCGATTTCTCCACACAATGACCATGCCTTCTCACACAGTTCACTGGTTTTTTCTGAAGAATAGAAACTTCCCTCAACAGGATTGCCTACACGCGTGAGGTGCGACTCTCTTCTTAAAATCTCACTAATATTTCGAGTGACCCTCATCCCCTCACCCTCTGAAAACAAATCAAAAGGTAGACTCACATGCCCTAAACTTCCTCCCATCATTGAGGCTGAATGCATTGAGGTTAATCTTAAAATATTATTCCATGGCTCTCGACAAGAGAGCTGTCTCACATCAGGCACTGTGTAAAAGTCAGGAATTTGATTTACCTCAACTTCATATAATTCTAACAAACGAAGCATCAATAATTTAAAGGACTCTATAAAGTTTAAACTCTCAAACAGATTGGAGCCCAAAGCCAACTCAAAAGATAAACTCTCCACAATTTGAGAAATAGCAATTTCTCCCTCATAGTCCCTAAACAACTGCAATACTGAAGATAAAATAATAGCGAGATCCTGTTCAACACTAGAACCAGCTACTTTATAAGGTAATGTGGAAATTCTAAATATCTTAGCTCCTCTTGTTTTTGCCAAATCAAAGTGCTCTTTATATAAATGAGATTTAAAGAGATGAGATTGCCACAGCCCTGAACCGTAAGGATCAATTCCTAAATTAATGCGGTGAAACTGAGATTGCTCCAATAGGTTTTTATGATTCTGCATCCATGAAGGGCTTGTTTTAACATAAGCCAAAAATTCCACATCAGACTCTGATTTCTGCCAATTAGAATCCACAATTCGAGCAAAACAATGAGAGTTCATCAATTCTGTATTTAAATCCTCTCCTTGTGATGAAATTATATTATAAAATAACTGCTCCACCTTCTAGCGCTCCTTCTTTTTGATCGCTTAACTCATAGAGTTCTCATCAGCCCCATTAAATGGGGCCATTCTAAACTCTACCCTTTTGCACCAGTTCATTGACCACTAGAACTAAAAAACTCCTAGAGCTTTTTTTCAAGTCAATAAATGGTACACGCCCTAGTTCACGCTCATCTCAAGCATGATAAAATTCTATGGCCTCTAGGAAGTCTTTTACCAAAATGAGACAAAAAAGGAACTCTCGCACCGTTCCAGCCCCTTTCTTTTTCAATTAACAGACGGTGATTTCCATTTAAAAGATCAGTTCAAACAAAGGAGCTCTCTCAAAGCAATATAATACCGTTAAGGTAAGGATTTTATTTAATACCGACCACAGAAGCGCCAGATAAAGGGGCTTTCTTTCTACTATTTAGGTTAAGTCCTCCTCTTGAGAATTCGCACGAGTATCATTTTGGTTTTCTACTGAGATTTGATTTCATTATGATGCAACCCTTAAACGAGAGTGAGTAAGATAAAAGACCGCCCCCTATTGTTGAAGTGTGCAATTGATGGAAATAGATCCCTCCTACTAGGGGCTGTTGACAATTCATCCAGCTACTGCGGCTTCAATCTCTCGCCATTTTGAGTTGTGCTCGCCTTCACCTTATTCGATGTGGCTCTGGCCACACCTCATAAAGTTCAGTCTGCGCTTAACTCAAAACTACTGAGGTATTGAATCCTCATTACGCTGATGAATTGTCAACAGCCCCTAATCAATAATTTTTAAGTTTTTCAAACTTTTGACGATAGTAAATTAAAGGACACATTAATCATCAGCTATGAAAGACATAATCATTCAATTTCTATTTTCAGTCTCTATACCAACGGCTCCAGTCCTCGTTAATTTGTCTCAAGTTGATATATCTTCTTGGTTACTCATGCCTGAAATGATTATAATGATGTTCTTGTGCGCTGGCTCCTTCCACTTTTGGAGTTCAAAGCGAAAAAAAAGAAATTACTCGCAATTACAAAGAGACAAACGCTGCAAGCTATCCATTCCTTTAGTGATCAATACTCCCGTCACCCAAGAGTTTTCGGTCAAAACATTTAATATATCTCTCTCTGGAGCTTTCCTCGGATACGAAGACCTTAAAAACAGTATGTCTTTCACCAGTCTCATCGGCAAAAGAAATGGTATTAAGGCCGGAGATCTGATCGACATTCGAGTTTACACTGGACGCTTTAGTCAGTTTAGTTGTCAGGCTCGAGTTGTTCGATACAACTTGGAGCCAGGCACCTTACCACCGCCAGGAATTGCTATTGAGTTCGTAAATATGACTCACAAAAATAAGAAAATCTTAAAAAACTTAATTGAAAAAGAAACTCTTCCTCAAGCCAGCTAAAAACTTTAGTAATCTGAGCGCTTATAGCTATTGCTCAGCCTGTTCTTGTTCGGCACGAACTCTCTCTAATCTTCTCAAATGAAAATCAAGTCTTCGATCTCTATTATTAGGAGGAGTCATCTCTCTTGTACGATCAGGAAATGTCTCCTCTGCGATCATCGGAAAGGAACATTGAGTTGAAAATAATCGGTGCAGTCCAAAAGTTCCATAAATACGACTCATCGCCTGTTCTGCCGCAGGAATTTTATTTTCCAAATCCCAAGCCTGACCAAAAAAGAGACTTCTTTGGTTGTCTCTAAAATAATTATAAACAGACTCGGTCACAGATTCATTGCAATATAGTTTTCGAGCCCAATAACAGAAAAACACTTCATTGCGATTAAGCCCCTCTGGATAAGAGTTGCTCTCAACAGCCTGATTAATACCAGAGTCATGAGACCTTAATGTTTTAGCAATATTCAAACACTGAGGAACAGATTCCGAGGAAATGGACGCAATCAAACTTTCTCTTTTCCCAATTAAAGTTGTTTTAATACTATTAATCTGACTTTCTCTATTTACTTTAGAAAGAGCACTAAAAACTTTTAGCACATCATGCACATTCGCTTCAGTTCCCTCATAAGCACTTGTCTCAAAATATTCTATTAATAGCCTAGCAAAGGACAAAGTTTCCATCTCAGTGAAGTTACCACTAGGAATCCCCCCTCCGCGGAGAAGATGAATAAATAGTTTGCGCGCTAGGCATTGGGAAATTTGGCGATCCACTCTTCGCAGTTCTTCTTCCTCGGACAGCTGGCGCGGAGACTCTGTAACCCAAGAACTACAACGTCCTCTTAAAATATCTCTATTATCAGGAATTAAATTTGGTCTCTTGTCCAAAATTAATTCAGCAATCATGGAACGAAAATGCTCCTCAGCCACATTCAACTCATCACCACTGGCAATTCCAAAGGGCTCGGCTCTATCAAACAAGTAAAAAATAGATTGTAAATAATAAGTCACAGAAACAATAAAACGGATTTCACCTAAATCATAAGGTTTATTATTGTTTATAACACCTGCACGAGACGCATACTCCATTGATTCCAAAAACTGATGTCTTTCATTGTTATTGGCTTCTCTCCAGAAATCATTAATCACAGGTAAGTGCTGAAAGTATTCTCCATAATTTCTAAATAAAAACTCCTTGAAACAGGCCTTATCCGTCACATTGCGATGATGAACATCGGGAAAATTCTGGATATGACAATCTTCAGGTAAATCCTCATAGATCTTATCTGCCAGCTGTCCCGAGTTCATAGCTACGGATAAATACTCATAACCTTCATAAAAACTCATTTTGTCATCATTTGTATGTTGAGTAGAAAAATTATTTCCCTCTAAATAAGCTCTTTCTCCAGAATCATAAACACGAGAATCCATAAAAGCCATTTCAACTCCTAAGGTTCTCAAAACTTCATATATTTCTTGAGCTTCCGCCTCTGTCACAGAGAATTCATTTGGATTGGATTTATCAAGATTGTAGGGTTTCATGAAGATTTCTACTAACAAATAAATGGAGTTAGCTACCGTCAACTCACTGTAACTAAATTGGGTCATTTGTTTAGAAAACAAAACACGATTTTCTTCATTCCACTGATGAAATGAAATTCTCTTTAAAGCATTAACCCAATTATTGAATGCTGTGTTTTCTGTGAACTCATTTGGCAAATCAACTAAAGAAACTTCTCTGGCTCCAGACAAAGAGATTAATTCATTGAAAATCTCCTGTCTTTGCATCCACTCTTCAACAATACTTTTAATATATCTGACTTTTCTCTGAGTGAGGGAAGCATCACCTTGATTTTGCGGATCAAGCCATTTCTCTGAAAGATCGGCAACAAAAACACTTAAAGTTGGTGCCGATAACGGTCCATTGACTAAATTGGCCTGTTCAAGAGCCATAAAGAGATCGTGAAATTTATAATATGGTATTTTTTGATTACTTCGAGTTCTAATTGCATAAGTGAGAATGATCTCACCAATATCAATTAAATCGGAAACGGCCTTTAATGAAACTGTTTTCAGTTGTTCAGAACTAATCAAGAGAGAAGGTATACGTGTGAAAAAACTGGCAACATGACCAATATTGGTAAAGATATCATCTTCTCCCTCACCTTTCACAAAATATTCAAACTGAGCAACAGCCTCATAAGTTAATAGCGCTTGTCTTGCAAAAAATGAAAAATTATTTCGGTTTAAGTTTTCACCTTCATCGTCTATAGCCATATTCTTAAAGGCTATAATTAACGGAATCATATTAAGTTTATCTTGTATATCTCCATCAAAGATTTCCTCAAAAAGAAAACCAAGAAAGTCGTTCATAGAGATATCTCTATGTCCTTTATATTTATCAAGCTCAACAAGCAGAGTCCCCACCTCTGAACGAAATTCTGAAAAGGCCACTTTAAATCGATCGTAATGCTCGGGAGTTCGTTCAAGTGTTTCTTGTTGCAATAAAATTCCTCTATAAGGAATAAGCTTTTTAAGTAAATTTCCAAGCATCGGCAATAGGTCATGAATTTTCTCAAGCTCCACTTTGGAGAAAGTGTCGCTTTGCCCACCAATAATAAATCCTTTGATTTTTACATACTCAGTAATCTGGGTCAGAGACAAATTAATCGTCGGATAAAACTCTACTAAAAAATTATAGAATATATCTGGTGTATACTCTCTCGAACCCGATCGACCACTAGTGGTATTGGCATTAAAAGATGTAATTGCCTCTTGATAACATTCAACAGCTCGATCAACATTGGCCTCTGTCACGACAGCAGAGCGGTCTTCATCACTAAAGAATGAAGATAAAACAAGGTTGGCACTGGACAAGCAACCACCCACCTGATCATCAAAGTTCAGCTCAAGCTCAACCTTTTTTTCCTCAAAGAAGTATGAGCAGTGGGATAGGCCCAAAACAAAGTAGGTTAAAGAAACTATATAAATAAATCGAATTAACTTTTTAGAATGCATAATGAGCTCCTAAAAAACACCGATCATTATTTAAATAGGTACTCATAAAGTCCTGTCCTACAATAATTTCTTCATTGCCTCCGAAAAAATCACACTTACTAAAGGCTTCTAAACCTTGATGAATAGACCAGCGCACATCAGCACTGGCCCATAGATTGTCTCTGTAAAGACTCTTATTTATCGTAACGTTTGTTCTAATCTTGTAAAGACTCTTTGAAGGAAACAGCAAACTTTGCAGTTGAACTCTTAAAACTTCATTGAAACGATTTCTTTTTTGAATCGCTGAGATTTGAGATCCTGTAGAATCACCACCCAATATTGTAGCATCACCATCGGTTCTCATATAGCCAAAAGTGAGTTTTTGTGTACGAGACAACGTGAACATTTGATTGAAAGAAAAAATATTTTGTTCTGGTAGAATAGGAAAACGACTTCCTGCTGGAGCATCATACTCAACCGCTGATTCATAAATCCATGAGAAAAGTGTCTTAGCACGTCCAAAGTTCCAACCAAGATCTGCACCATAAAGAGTATGCCTAGGAACCTGCGGAAAAACTTTAACATCCACATCTTGTGTACTCAAATTAAGTGCCGCAGTAAAAGGAAGAACAAGATCGTTCCTTGGTTTGTCCATAACAAATAGATTCACTATTCCATCTTTTTTATTACGAGGTGTACTGAGCTGCATAGCATAGGTATTTTGCTGAATAATTTCTTGTACGCTAGGTATATTGAGTTGATAAGTCGCATCTAACTTCTTACCTGAAAAATCAATGACTTCAACTGGCTCTGTAAACCAAGGATTTGTCCCCGTTAATTTGCCATTAATCACTTCATAACTAGGACCTTGCGAGGGAATAAATAAGGGGGAAAATAGAAAGGTCATTTCAATCTTATTTTTAATAATGGGAATCGTTGCAAATATCCCCGGGAGACCTTGAATTTCAGGACGAGCTTCGTCCCAACGAAAATTGGGTTGAGTCAGGCCAAGATTCCAAAAGTCGTCAGCAAAAGACCAAGGATGAATGGCCCTACCAATGGTAAAGTAAGAACCTCCCTTTTTCCCAAGTCGATAATACATCTGAGGAGCTTTAATATAAGAAGCCGCATTTTCACCAACAAGCCCACCAGCACCAATATCAAGCCAAAGCTCGGAATCAGACCATCGGTTTTGAATCAATAAATTAACAAAGCCCTGCCCATTATTGGCACTTTCTCGGGTAAAATAGAAATCACCACCCAATCCCACGTCAACAATAGAGCCAAACTCACCATAAAGACGGGATGAGAACAGAAAAAGCAGTACAAAAGGCACAATACGAATTCTTTGTCGCAAAGAGGCGCCCTCTAATTTCCTGCTAAATTGCTGAATTCTCTTGTTAATAAACATACACACCTATGTAGTGCTAGAAACGTTCCAATTTTACAAGTTTCAATTTGATTTGATCCCCCTCTCTTTTACCTAACTGTCAAAATTTTAGACAATCAGAGCCTGAAGGAATCACAACCTGTAAAAGTAGGCCTATTTTTAGATCATTTTTTCTTATTCTCATTCCTTAAAATGAACATGAAATAGGCAATTTGCTCCAGCTCCATTCCCCCCAAAAAGCTTTGTTCGGTAACACTTAAAAATCATACAAAAATTTATATGCATTGAATTCGAAAAGAAAGAACACAAATGCAAAAAGGGATGCCATTTAAGCATCCCTTCTCTAATCGAAAAGCTAAGAACCTATAAGAAGAAACGAACTCTCACACGTAATTGAGTTCTATTTTGATGAGGTCTTCTTCCACGATAAGTTGTGGTGTAGCCCCAACCGTGAGTCCAATTATAACCCCAACGTCGGCTAACAGGACGGTAACAACTACCGTGTCTGTAAATGTAACGATAAGTACATCTTTGAAAGCCATAAAAGCGGTGTTGAGCTGGACGGTAAGGCCTGTGCTGCCATCGATTGCGATAGTTATTAGGTCTCCAATTTCCACCATGGTGATGTCCACGACGAAAACGTCGAGCGTCACCATCATGGCCTCGACGATCTCCACCGTCACGGCCAAAGCGGTCTCCACGATCGCGACCATCTCTTCCATCACGTCCAAAGCGATCTCCGCGATCTCTATCATCTCTTCCATCACGACCAAATCTTTCACTTTGTGTTTGTTCAGAAAGAAAAGCCAGTGAGTTATCAATAGACTCAAAGTCAACTTCATCATCTAATTCAAAAGAAGCAATATCAGTCCACTGAGCACTTTCAGCCGCTAATTGTGCTTGCTCAGGAGAATTAAAATCCCCTTCTAATATAGCCACTTCAGTCATACCTTCTTGTTCTGTTCCATCAACATCTTCAAATGTTCGCACAGCCAAAATAGCACCCTCACCAGGGACGATTTCTTGGGAGTCTTGTTTTCCTCCACAAGCGACTAAGGTCATTAAACCAGCGACTACAAGAGTGATTGCTTTGAGATTTTTCATAAATTTCTCCTTTGTTTGCCTCATCAGCTCTATCTTTGGGCACTAGGCACAACAATGACTTTTTGCTATTTCTGAATTTTTTTCATAGGGTTTTAGAGAGCTTTCTGTGACATGGCGCTTCAAATGGTATGCTTATTTTTTTAGCATTGACTCTCTGTTTTTTATAGTTGGAGCCCGCAAACATTCTATACAAATGAAATGAATCTTAAATAAAGATTATGAAGTAAGACAACACTTAGATTGGATATAATTTTTTAAAATTTACTCTGGTAAAACGTCAGAAATTATACTTCTGGCCCCGCGTTCTAAGTAAGTTTTCGCTTTTACGTAGTCATTCACCGTCCAAACCATAAGTGGTTTTTCAAACTGCAATAAGCGATCTCGGGTTATTTTTTCTTCAATTAACTCAAAGCTACTATTGATAAATTCTGGATCCGCTAAGTTCATATAGACACTAAAAAGCCAAGACTTAAGTAACTTTGAGTCACCGACAATTAAAGCTCTAGGAACTTTAGGCAAAAAGAGTCGAAACCAAAATAAGACCATTGGATTAAAGGAGGAAATTAAAATTTTCTTTTGAGAGTCTGAAGATTCAATAGTACGTGAGACCATTCGGCTGACCTTAAAACAAAAAATACTATTTGATTTCACTTCAACATTTAAAAATTGTGGGACTTTGCTACTAGCTAAAACATCATCCAATTTAGGTATGCCCAAACCACTGAGTTCTTCACTTTTTAATGAAACCACTTTCTTATCAATATGAAAAAATCTTTTCAAAGTCCAATCATGATAAACATGGGGAACACCATCGCGACTGATCTGCACATCCATCTCCACCATATCTATACCTTCTTGATAGGCGAGATTAAAGGCCTCCATAGTATTTTCTCTGACTCCAGCCTTCCAATATCCTCTATGCAGTTGCCATTTAGGAAATTTCACTAAACCCCTTTTTTTTTAATAATATTGTTTTCAGGAAGATTAAAACTACTCTTAGGAATAAAGTCCTCATCAAATGGCTTTAAACTGATTGATCCATTTTCTTTTAAAAAGTTTGGATGAGTTTCCAACCATTCCCTTACCCAAGTCGTTTTAGGGTACCACTCCCCTTTAAAGAATGGCCCCTTAAAATTCCACTTCATATAACGACCATCGCTAGGCCTATCCCACTGCAACCAAGCAACAACTTGTCTATTAGGATAACGGGCACCTTCACTGGACAACTGCCAGCCATTCTTCAGTCGAACATAGCCACGGTGCCAGGCCACTTTTTGATCTGAAAATAAATCAAGTTGGGCTGATAATTCTTGAAAATCCAACACATCACTTTTCCACTCACTATCTAAATGTGTGGGTCTGACCCAATCAAAAAACAATGTCGCTTTATTGATAGAGCCTTGAGAGACATTGATGTTTACTCTCGAAACATCTTCCTCAGTCATCTCTCCTTTAACTTTAAGGTTTTTCAAACTGTATTTTTCAGATTTCAGTTCAGGGGTTGCCAGAATTGCAGACCATTGGGAGATTTTACCTTCATCCAAGACAAATTTACCATAAACTCTTAGCTCAGCAGGTTCAGACTTCAACATCAACTTATAAATTTTATGATTCAACACTAAACGATGAATAGCAATTTTTCCTTCAGCCTGTTTTGATCGAGAAGACACTACCTGAATATCTCCATCAAACTCACCCTCATCTAAAACAACATTCTGTACTGACACCTTCCAATCATCTAAACGCCCTTCGGCTTCAAAAGGTATTTTTTTAACTTTTTGAACATCCCGAAGATTACTATGGGAAAATAAAAATTGAGAGTTTTCAACGTAGCCCTTCACGACATGTTCTCTGTTTTTATATTTGATCTGCGCAGACACTGTCCCATATTCAGCTAAAACACCAGAGAAGTAGAGATCTCTTTTCTCTTTTACAACTTCGTCTAATTTCAATTTACTAACTTCCACCTCATACTCTTTAATACTCTGAAGGTTCGCAATGAGGCTCTTAACTCGAACCTCACCATAGGGACCACTTAACTCACAGTTTTTTAAGTTAATATCTTGATCCATCAATTCTTTCCAAGAAGATTGAATATCAAATTGACAACTGGCCCATAAATAACTCACGCGAATATCTTCCTTAAGAAAAGAGGATAAAGCCGAAATTGGTAGTCTTTTTAAATCAAATTGAATTACAACAGGCCAGTTTTTTTCTCTCTTCAAATCCACTGAAAAAACTAAATCCCCCTCACGAACCTTGTTTTTTAAAGAGACTTTAAGTCCTTCTTCCGAAATCTCAAATTGACCTCGACTTGAGAAAGAATCCATTTTTTCATTTCTTAAGGAGAGTTGAGTCAAATCAAAATCACCTATCACAGTTTTCTTCTTCTTGAGTTTTAATTTTCCAGCAAGATGTAGTTTTTCGTTGAGCTTCAAGTACTCATTCCAACTAAACTCCTCTACGCTCACAGACTGAACGGAAAACGAGACAATGTCAGGCCAAACATTATTGTAAAAATTTTGAAAACTTTTAGTACTCAACTTTTTAACAACTTGAACCGGAGTACTCGTTTTTTTAACTGAATTCTCTTCAACTAAATGTTCACCATCCGATTCCGAAGTAGAAGACGGAGTCTCATTTGAACAGACTTGATAATGATTACCCTCCAAATAATTAACGAGCACTCGACTGGGCCTAATCTGTCCCTGAAGAAGTTTAAAAAAATCAAAGATCATTAAAAAATTGTGGACTCGTATAGAATTACTAACACAGGACGTATCGTTCACTGTGATCCTGGGAACATGGACAGCCACCACCGGCATCAAACCTGAGTGGAACTGAAACTCAGCACCTTTGAAGTCCACCGAATAACCTTGAGGACTCTGAATTAATTCCGTGATTTTTTCCTGCAAAGGAATACTTTGAATAAGAAAGCGAGAAAAGAAGCCTAAACATAGGACTAATGAGAAAAGCATAAGAAAACGCCAAAAAGCTTTTCTAAACTGAATTTCTTGCTTTCTTTTGATTCTATAGGGACGTTTCTGAGTCATCCCCCCACTTTAAGGAGTCTTACTCAAAAATCAATTCTAAAATCTCATATTCTTTTTCACCACGAGGACTAGCTACGATTGCAACATCACCAACCTTTTTACCAATTAGTCCTCTGGCAATAGGAGATAAAATGGAAATATAGCCACTTTTTACATCAGCTTCATCCACTCCCACAATTTGATAGGTCATTTCATCATCAGATTCTAGGTCCACTAATTTTACTTTCGCTCCAAATACAATCTTATCGCCCTTTAATTGTGACGGATCAACAATCTCAGCCCCTGCAAGTTTGCTTTGAATATCTTGTATACGACCTTCGACGAGTGCCTGTTTCTCTTTTGCCGCGTCGTATTCAGCATTTTCACTCAAATCTCCATGGGAACGAGCTTCTTCAATTTGCTTTATCACTTCTGGTCGATCAACGTGAATCAGCTTTTTTAGCTCCTCATCGAGTAACTTTTTGCCTCGAACCGTCAAAGGGAGTGTTGTCGACATGATTGCTCCTTCCTATTAATGGAAATAAATTGAAATTCCGTTTATAACGAAAGAGTTTAATCCTAGCAATGATTTAAAGAAATTATTATAGTGGTAATCAAGAGGGTGTCGCCAAAGGTCAAATTTAAAGCGTAAAATCTTCAATAAGATTAATACCATTGTTGAGCCTGTACTGAGTTTTTAGAAAATAAGGTCTTTAAGACCATGATGTGAGGAGTGCTGTTCCATGAAGTTAAATCCAACCAACAAAGCCATTTTAAAAAGGTTACTGGTTGGCAGGAATTCACGACCATTGAAGTCTATTATCCAAAGAGTGGAGCCCGCTGATTTAGCTTCTTATCTCACTCAACTTTCTAAATTAGAAAAAAAACGACTGATTGAAGCCTTGGCCGCAGTCCAAAAAGCGGGAGCTGTCCTTGAGCAACTGCCTGAAGCTCATCTGCCCGATTTGCTTGCAGATATTGATGATGAAAAACTGTCTCGCATCTTGAAACATAGCTCCATAAGTGAAAGCTCCTTTCTTCTTCAGTTTATAGACTCTGGGCGTCACGAGCCTCTTCTTGTTAATCTCTCAGAAGATCAAAAAGAAAAGTTACTGCAATTTCTAAATTATCCTGAAGACTCCGCTGGTCGAATTATGGACTCTCACTTTTTCACAATGTCTGTAGAACTCACTGCGGGTCAAGGACTTGAACGCCTCAGGCAAAAGTCTAAAGAAGAAAGTATTTACTACATTTATTGTGTCAGTGAAGACCAGAGACTCACTGGAGTGGTGTCCCTTCGAGATCTCGCCACCTGTGATCCAGAAAAACCAGTGGCGGAACTTATAAAAAAAGAAGTCGTCAGTGTTGACCCTGATATGCCAGAAGAAAAAGTGGCTCAACTGGTCAGTCATTACGACTTTATCGCCATTCCCGTTGTCGACAATCAAGGTAAAATTTTGGGAATCATCACTGTTGATGATGTTCTCGACATCATCGAAGAACAAGCAACCGCTGGTATTTATGCCTCTGCCGGTCTACAAGAGAGCGATCGCGTTTACTCTCCCCTCTCTCAAAAAATTATTAGTCGAACCCCTTGGATGTTACTCAACCTTGTTCTGGCAGGTGCTGCAAGTTTAGTTCTTCATTTTTTTGAAGGAATTCTTGGTGAACTTGTTATTCTTGCCGTCACTAAAAACATTGTTACCAGCACAAGTGGAAACGCGGCTATCCAAACCTTGACTGTGACAACTAGAGGGTTAGCCGTTGACGATTTTCAATATATTTCAAAAAAAATGGTCATGATTCGAGAAACTCTAGTCGGCATGACCCTTGGCCTTATCACTGGAAGTCTTGCTGGCTTAACAATTTTTATACTTAAAAATGACGTCAGCTACAGTTTCTTTGTTGGCCTGATCATGTTTTCCTCAATGGTCGCCACTTCTATTGTGGCCTGCCTCACGGGAGTGGGAGTCCCCATTCTTATTAAACAAATGGGAAAAGACCCTGCTGTTGGCAGTGGAGTCATTGTTACAGTTATCACAGATATCTTCGGCTTCTTTTCCTTCCTTGGACTGGCCACCCTCGCAATGCCTTATTTTTAATCCCGATTCCCCCGCAAGGAACCTCTCTTTACTAGAGTCTACCGAAGTGAACTCCCTGAACTCATCTGTTCCTTAAAAATTTTATCAAATGACTCAATAGGATTTAACATATTACCACTTTGGAAACTTTAAACTTCTTCTCACTAATTTATAGAACAATGAGTCCTCACAATCGCGTTAATTTATTGATCCCTTCCCTCTAAAATAACGTTCGCTCCCATAGATTCTTTATCATTGGTCTGGGATTTAAAATAGGTTTGTCGCCCATTATTCTGTCTTGTATCCTGTGATTATGTCTGAATCCGTGGCTGAAAAAATTCGCAAAGCAAATAAAATCCTATTAACAACTCACCGACAATGTGATGGTGATGGTCTAGGGTCTGAACTCGCTATTTTCCATGCCTTAAAAAAAATTGGTAAAGATGTTCGCGTTCTCAATGTCGATGGAACACCTAAAAAATACGATTACCTATCGCCAGATGAGCATATTGAATACTTTGACGGTGACTATACACCTGTTGAAAGTCCAGATCTTGCTTTGATCTTTGATACCAATGATAGGCGACTAATAGAACCTCTTTACGACGTTTTAGAAAGTAAATGTAAAGAAATTATTTTTGTCGACCACCATCCCGTTCTTCAAGAAGGACCAGCTCCCACAAAAGATTCTGTCATTGATATTCGCGCAGCAAGTACCGGGGAGTTGGCTTACGATATTATTATGGAACTTCAAATTCCTATGGATAAAGACATTGCTCGCGCCCTTTATACCAGTATCGTATTCGATACCCAACTCTTCCGTTATGTTCGCAACTCCACACGCTCTCATGAAATCGCCATTGAACTTCTTAAATATGAAAATGAACCCGCAGAAGTTCATCGTCGTCTTTTTGGTAACTTCACTGCTCCAAAACTAAAGTTTATCGCTCAAGCCTTGAGTGATGTTGATTTCTTTGACGATGAGAGACTCGCCATTCTACATATTAAAACCGATGAACTAAGGGAAATGGGCCTTGATATTGATGACAGTCGTGACCTCATTGACATGATTATGAATATCGAAAGCGTCCAAGCGGCGGCTGTTTTTAGGGAAGATTCCCCTAACGAATTCAAGCTGAGTTTACGCAGTAAAGGTATCTTCCCTATCCTTGAAATCGCAGAAAGCTTTGGCGGTGGCGGTCATCACTACGCTAGTGGTGCCAGCGTTGAAGGAAACATCAACGATCTTAAAGTTAAAGTGCTCAATGAAATGAGAGAAAAACTAAAAATCACTTAAAAAGTGGATAACTAATCACTCCTGTCACCATATGCTGTCGGACTTCACAGGCCTTATACCAACTCCATTAAATGATCGTTACTCTCTTAGAATTGATTTTATATTTCTGATCCAAGAAAAAATTCTTTTATCTTTATTTTTTTAGGCAAGGCCAATAAAAAACCGACATAAGCGAAAACCACAAAAGGAAAAGCCTTCATTGTATTCTGAGTTAAAACAGATAAAAGCACTCCATACAAACCCAAGGTTTCAAACAATACAAATTGAAAAACAAAAGCCAACAATATGGTTTGTTTTCTATCATTCACAGGCATTCTTAAAATACGACTTTTCCTAATAGCCAAATAATATTTAAAGAACACAAGCCCCATTAAGAAAGTTACAGCACCTAAACCGGTAAAGACCCACTCCAATTGAGATGTGGGCAATGGCTTTCCTTTTACAAATACTAACTGGCTCTGAACAAAAAACAATGTGAGTGAAAGAGATAAACCGATCCATAAATAAAGGGCCTGTCTATAAGTGCTTTGCAATACCGTTTCCACTCTTTGATCCATAAACAACTCATATCAATGTCTAGGTCCAAAAACAATCAAACTTCAATCAAAAATAACGAGAAATCAGTCCATTTGACCAATTTAGTAAATTCTCCCTGTTGGGAAACTAATAATATGATGCGGTCGCATTGAGCTCCCCCTCCTAGACATGCTAACATTAGTCTATGGAAAAAAAGATTTTAGAATGGAATGAAGTCGGCAGAGAAAGCTTACACCTACAATTTGAGGTCAATGACGACAGTATTGTAAGCGTTAAAATGAAAGCTATCGGCTGTCTCGATTTCCTAAAATTATCCCAAGAAATGAAAAATAAACTTTTAGGACCTATTGAAAATATCCCTGTCCCCGAAGGAAGTGATCACAGTTCCATGATCTGGCGAGAGGTCATTTATCAACTTAAAAATGAATGGCAATTACCTGTCTCTGACCCAGAGGTCTGTCATTGTCGAAAAATTCTCACACAAACAGTCGATCGTGCGGTCGTCTATGGAGCCCATAGTATCAATGAGGTCAGAAGTCGAACCTCAGCTAACACCAGTTGCGGAACATGTAAAAATGATGTTCTACAAATTATTAGCAACCGTTTAAAAATATCATGAAAGATTTTTACCAAATTCATTACAATGATTTAACTGTCTATCAGACTCCTAACTTATGGAGCACCTATCAAAACTATAACTATATATTAGCACGTAAAGATCGAGCAATTATCATCGACCCTGGTGAATTTGAACCCATAGACAACACCATTACAAAAAACAATCTAACGATCGAAGGTATTTATCTTACCCATCATCATGGCGATCACGTTGGAGCTACAAAGGATTTCATTAACAAGTATCAATGTGAAGTTTTTGGTTTCCTCAAAGATAAGACAAGACTGCCATGTTTAACACAAACTTTTGACGAAAATGAAACTCTGGATATTCTTGAAACTCAGGCTCAGGTTCTCTTTTTACCAGGGCACACCCATGGACTTTGCGCCTTTTACTTTAAAAAAGAAGAACTTCTTTTTTCAAATGACCATTTATTTAGCTTAGGTTGTGGGCGTGTCTTTGAGGGCACTCATGAGCAAATGTTTAATAGTTTAAACGCCATCTCCCGACTTCCAGACTCAACAATTTTATTTCCCTCCCATGAGTACACAGAAAGCAATCTCAACTTTTCCTTACATCAATTCCCCAGTGATAAAAAATTAGCTAAAATAAAAGAATCCATTTATCAAAAAAGAAGAAATGGAGAACCCACCCTCCCTACAACCTTAGGTTTTGAAAAAACTTATAATCTCTTTCTTAGAACTGCTGAGCCCGATCTTGCCAAAGCTCTTAACCTCAGTAATGCAACTCCTTTAGAGGTCTTCACAGAACTAAGAAGCAGAAAAGATCGCTTTTAGCTCACTTCTACGATCATAAAACTTGCAGGTTTACTTTAAAGTGTACTTCCAATCATCCCCTACATCACTCATAAAATGTCGCCATCCTAAATTATCTATTCATCTTTGCGAACAATAAGAAAGTGTTGTTACTTTCCAAAGAATAAGGATTGTTTATTTAGATAATAGTTTAACAGTGGATTAAAAAATCTTTATTAAACCATACAATAGATGTTGTTAATGATACGCGAAAAGTTTCATCAACTAAACTTTGTCCATTGAATAATGAATTTATCAATCAGTAATCCTCTACTATCGTTCATCTTATCCAGTATATTAAGGGCTGTTGATAATTCATCTATCTCTTTTTTATAATTAACAATTCAAAAAAGATTAAAAAGGTTGATTGTATTTATGGTTCTTACCTCGAAACTGATCTGCAGGGTATTTTAAACCATTTTTTTTCATTTTATCTTGAAAACATTCGGTCAAATCAAAATTATATTTCTCACTAAAACGTAGCAAAAAGAATAAAACATCGGCCAATTCCTCACCAATGGCTTTTCTTTTACCCTCTAGCTGAAATATATCTTTTTCTTGTTCTGGAGTTAAAAAACGAAAGTGTTCCAACAGCTCCGAAGCTTCTGTCACAGCACCAATAGCAAGATCCTTAGGGCCATGAAATCGATCCCAATCTCGTTCTTTACAAAACTCTGCCACATGTTGTTTTAGTTGAGATATTTTAATCACTTCATCATTCATTGATAGCCCGTCCCGTTCATTCGCGTTTTCACAAATTCCAAGGCCCTTGGAAGAAAGTTCCTGTGACAGGCAATCACTCCACGATTCATATAATCTTTTTTACCATACTCCATAGGACTTAAAGTTTTCATCTCATAAAGAACACACCCCGCTTCTTCTAAAAGAACTTGGGCTGCTGCCGTATCCCATTCTGAAGTCGGACCAAAGCGTAAATATAAATCCACGTCTCCCTTGGCAATATCGCAAAACTTTAAAGCCGATCCTTTTTCTCGAATATCACCAATATCAAGAGCCTGAATCACCTCATTCTTCCAAGGTTTCTTGTGAAATCCGCTAGAGTAAACAACCAAAGAACCGTCTCTGCCTTGATGAGAAATTCTTTCTTGCTCACAAAAGGCTCCCTGTCCTCGTACCGCCCAATAAAGCTTTGAATCAATAGGGTCGTATATACCGCCATAAGTGGGCGTACCATCTATTAGAAGCCCCACACAAATAGCATATTCCGACTCGCCCCTGGCAAAATACTTAGTTCCATCCAAAGGATCGACTAAGAAATAGGACTCACCCTTTTTAGGGGGCACATGAGGCAAGTCCTCTTCACTGACCACTAAAAAGCCTGTTTTCTTTAGCTCTCCTGTTAGAAAATCACTCACTAATTGATCAGCGCGAGTCACAGGACTACCATCGGCTTTTTTTACAGGCTCTCTCATTTGAGGGTCCTGAGCCAATTTCTCAAGTAATATCCCTGCTTTATAGAGAATCCCATTGATTTCATTCGGGTCAAAAGATAAAGACATACCACGTAGTAAGTGATGCACTTAAAAAAGTTAAGTTTTTATTGCGACCTGCGGAGGAGCGTGTTATTCATCGTAGCTCTGTTAATCATAGACCGAGGATTTAGCTATGGCGAAAAAAGGAAAAGTACGTATTATCACTCTAGAATGCACAGAAGCGCGTAAATTAGGAGAGCCACCTTCTCGCTATACGACGAAGAAGAACTTCCAAACTCATCCTGAGCGCTTAGAAAAAAAGAAATACAATCCTTTCTTAAGAAAGCACACAGTTCATAAAGAAATTAAGTAATCGAAGCTCTCAATTGATTTAATAAAAAAAGAGATTCCAAGGAATCTCTTTTTTAGTTTTAGATAAAGCTCAGCACAAAATAAGCCAATGAGCCTGCCCCCAATACAATCAAAATAGTTATCTCGACCACCTTGAACAAAACATTAGCTTAATACAACCACAGCAGTTCTAAAATGTGATGGACTTATAGAAACGAAAAAAGCCTTCAAAAATTTGAAGGCTTTTAGATGATCTCGACTTGTCAATGACCGATGAACTAGAGAGATTGACTCTCTTCTTCGGAATCTTTTTGAGCGTATTTCTCAGGGTGCAAACGCATGTCTTCCACCTTAACAAACTCAAGCCACTGATCAGCCTGTCTCTCCACTTTTTTAGAGGCTTTCTTTGCCGCATTAAAAGACTCTGTGGCTGCATCAAACTTCTTAAGATTAAAGCGAGCAACACCTAACGCCATGTACACATGCTGAGGGTTTTTAATCTTACCTTTTTTAAGGCCTTGAGTGAGATATTCGTTGGCTTTATCCCACTTTTCTTGCTCTAAATAAATGCGGCCCTGCTTAGCAAAGATCCTTCCATCTTTAGCCATTTTTGCTGATGCAGCATAAGCCACTAAACCCTTTTCCATTTCTTCGGCAGCCACCCAAGCATCACCAAGAATCTCATAATTTTTTTGAGTTTTCTTAACTTTACCCTCAGCTAAAGACTTCTCTAAAAGTTGAGCGCCCTTTAAAGGAATTCCTCCAAACATAAAAAGGCTTACCAGATTCATGATCTCAGAGTCCTGCTCAAGGTAATCCCCTTTCTGTGCAAGCTCCATTGTGGCCAAGGCCTTCTTATTATCTTCCAGATTTAAGTAAACACCTGTTAGCTGTTTCCAGTACTTTTTCTTTTGTGGATACATCCCTGTTAACTTTTCAAGAAGTCGACCAGCCTCTTTAAATCTTTCCAGCTCATAGTTCATAGCAACTGCAAAAGCCAACCACGATTCTTGCGGTTTATCAGTCATATCAATGGCCTTAGTCACTAATTCGAGAGCTTCTTTTTGCTTCTTGGTTTGAGCATATATAGTCGCTTTCAAAACATAAGCTTCAGGGCTTGGCTCATCCGCTAATTTAAACCACTGATTAACAGTGTTGAGAGCTTCAGAGTATTTTTCTTGAGAAACCTGAATCTGCCCAATCATATACAAAGTGGATAAAGTTGGAGCATAAGGTAGGGCTTTTAAATTAATTGATTTTTCAAGATATCCAATGGCTTTACCAAACTGATCCTTTTGAGCATAAGCGTGACCGAGAGCTTGCAAAACTTGAGCTTGCTCATGGGGTCTCTTCGCAGTGGATTGCTCTAAGCGCTTAAGAACTTCAATGGCATCATCCAATTTGTCTGAGCCCATTAAAGAGTGGGCGCGAGAGAGACGACGATGAGTTCCTTTAGAGGTTAAGGCCGAACTGCGACTCTTTAGCTCCTCTTTAGAAATATTAACCACAGCCATTGAAAAGTGAAAACTCACTAGAATCGCAACTGCTATAACTGTTTGAAAACTTCTTCTCATGAATGTCCCCTTAGTTATTCCTACCCAAGTCTTTTACCAACTTCTTTGGTTCTTGACGAATTAAGGTTTTAACAAAAATAACGCATTTTGTCACTTTTCTAGGGGCTGCTGAAACCTTTACAAGATTCACTGTACACGATTTAAACAGCCTTGAAACTAAAATGCCTTATCTCTTAAAAGAGCCTCACTTTCAGTTATTTAATTCAGATCACCTGAAAGTGCTTAGGCCAGCTCTAACACAAGTTTTATTCTAACTTAAAATCCAACTGAACAGTTTCGCCTCTTTTTACAACCGGCTTGCCATCTTCCATTTGTGGTTTGTATTTCCACTTAAGAAGAGCTCTTTTGGCAGCCATATCAAAAACTCGTCGTGGCTGAGACTTTAAAACTTGTACATTATCGACAGCACCAGTCTCTGTAATATCAAAAGACAAGAGAACCCACCCTTGAGTGCCTTGCATAGCGGCCTTACGAGGATACTGTGGTTCGATCCTAACAATTGGAGTCACAGCACTTCCTGAGCCACCACTTCCAGCAGCACCCAAATAGGGGCCATTTCCTTTTAAAGAAGTGCTCATTTTAGGAAGATTCATATTCATCTGAGGTTTGCTGGGTTGATCCGCTGCAACCGCCAGTTTTTGAGGTGGAGGTGGTTTTTTAGGCTCAGGTGGTTTTTTAGGAAGCTGACGCTTTCTTTCTTGAACATTGTTATCACGTTTCACTCGCACGAATTCAATGAAGTTCTCAGAATCATCCGACTTCTTTATACTTTGTCCACCGGAAATAAGCTGGGACATTAAATAAAAAAGTGAAAAGCTAATAGCAATACCTAGAGCTCCCGCTTTTAATACTCTCAGTTGATTAGAGCTTACATTCATAAGTCTTACTCACCTGACCCAGGAGCAGCAGCAACGGAAACACTTTCAACACCGGCTAAACGAATTTGGTCCATCACTTGAACTAAAACTCCCGTCTCTGAAAGTTTATCAGCTTGAATAACCACTGTTCCCTCTGGACTCTCAGCATGAAGTCTTTCGATATTCGCTCTTACAGAACGAATATCCACTCGCCTTTTTTGAATCCAAATTTCTCCAGTTTGTGAAATTCCAACTAAAATAGAAGCTCTTTCTTTTTTCTTTGCCGTTGAAGCCGATGGGCGATTCACATCAAGGCCTGACTCCTTAACAAACGATGTTGTCACAATAAAGAAAATCAACATGATAAAAACCACATCGAGCATTGGAGTTAAATCAATTCCAGCATCTTCTTCTTGAGCGTGTCTACGTCTTCTCATAAATTTAATCCTTTAACTCAATGGGAGAGAATCAGCGAGTTTCTGCTGTTCTTTTTTTGCTTTCGACTCAAGTAAACTTCCAAAATACAATCCAGATAAAGCCGCTACCATTCCTGACATTGTAGGAATAGTTGCCATAGAAATACCGGAAGCCATGAGACGAGCATTTCCCGTTCCCGTTTCAGCCATGACATCAAAAACGGCAATCATTCCTGTTACCGTTCCCAATAGTCCCATCAGTGGACACATCGCCACCAACATTTTGATAAATGCAATATTGTGAGTCAGTCTTTTTGACATAACCGAAATTTTCATCTGTCTGATTTTATGCGCATACCAAGAAGATCTTTCACTTCTCGACTCCCACTCATCAATGGCTTCCTGCTTTTCTTTTGGGAACTCATTTTTGTAATACATGAATCTTTCAATGATCAATGACCACAAAAGCACAAGAGTGAAGAGGATCAGCCAAAGGACATTTCCTCCCCTTTCCATAAAATCGCGAATGACGTCAATTATATCAAGAACAAACATAGATTAAGCCTTGCCGCCTTTTTCCGCTCTCTGAGCAATCATTCCAGCACTTTCTTCCTCAAGAATTTGAACAAGTCCTTTGGACTTAGTGGCCACCAAGTTGTGTAACAGCAATAATGGAATGGCACAGACTAGACCCAAAACCGTTGTGATCAACGCTTGAGAAATACCACCGGCCATTAATTTAGGATCCCCTGTACCAAACAATGTGATTGATTGGAATGTGGCAATCATACCTGTCACCGTACCTAATAATCCTAAGAGCGGTGCCACAGCAGCAAGAATCTTAATAGTACCAATTCTTTTCTCTAAAGGTGGAGTGCTTTTTAAAATAGCCTCATCCATTTTTAATTCCAGAGTCTCAAGATCCTTACTTTTGTTCTCTTCAAAAGCGAGCATAATTTTTCCGAGAGCGTTGTCATTAGAGGCTGTGGAGTTACCCATTTGATTTTTAATCTTGTCGCCTTCTTCTTTAAGAGTTTTCACTCTCTCAATAACAAGACCAATTCCTAAGAAAAGGAGTGCAATGATCACATACCCTACAAGTCCACCTTGCTGAATTCTCTCCCAAAAACTAGGAGCGTTAACCAACATTGATAACAGTGATCCGCGGGAAGGGTCGATAGAGAACGCTTCGTAACCTTCTTTAGCACTCTCTATATCATCAATAGTTCCAGTATAACGACCGGAAGGTTGACGAGCTAACTCAACAATCTGCCCTGTGGAAGGCTGATAGTTAAGATAAATACCATCACTAACAAGGTTAAAAGCACCAATTCGAGTCACTTCTTGCTCTTGTTTTTCACCATCAGCTTTGACAACTGTTGTTTTAAAGCGTGTTGTTTTACCCGTTTCCGTCATTTCTCTTTGTAATTCAAACCATAGCTTTTCTAGCTGGGGTATACCTGGAAGACTTTTACTCTCTGCCAACTTAGCAGCAAAAGCTTCACGGCCTTGAATTTGAGCAGAAACAACCGAGTTTTCAACTTGACCTTTAAGGTCTCCAGCGACCTGACGGACAACTCCAAACATCTCACCAAGGGTTCCCATGGCAAGATTGAGTTCTTCTTCAAGCTTAGCGAGTTTCTTATCATTTTTTTCAAATATTCCTGTTAAACGAGCCGTTTCTCTCTCAAGTTCATTCAATTCAGCCTGAGCTTGATTAAGAAGAGACTGCTGTTTGTTTTTCTCTTGAACAAAACGTGCTTCTCTTTCTTTGTACTCTTTAGATTGTGTGACACTCTCCTGTCTCACCTTTTGCAAAAGTTCATCGAGTGTCGCCGCATTCGTTAGACTTGGAATTAATAATAGTGTGAATAATAAATTAAAGAGTTTCAACTTGAGCCTCCTCTGGAGCTGGCACAGGCATTGTTAAAAGTTCTGGAGCTGCTTGCTTACGAGCCATTTTTAAACCTTGGAGTATGTCTTTTCTATAACTACTAGAAAGTTCTTTCCACTTGCGTTCTTTTTGATCCCAAAAGCCCTGCTCTTTTCCATCAAGAGTTTGGTAAACAAGTGAAATACGACCTACACGCAGAAAATCCACTGTAAGTTCTTTACCGTCAACTGTTTGTAAACCACGATAAGCTTCAATGGTGCGACCATATTCATTCTCAATTTGATAGGCTTCAAGAATGTTTCTAAACTTCTCAGAAGTTGAAACCTTGGCTTTATCCATAAGTTTTTTAAGATTGGCTACACGACGCCCTCTTTCCTCAGGAAGAAAGGGAACATCCAATTCAACGAATTTTTCCAAGTTAGCGATCATACGAAGCATCAATGGAAAGATCTCTTTATTCGTATTTTGCAGATCATCAATTTGTTTCGCAATGGAGGTCATCTCTTTTTCTTGAGAATCGATCAATTTGCGAAGTTGTTCATTATAAATTTTAGCATTCTCGATTTTTCTTAAAGTGGCACGATACTCATCAACGATGGTGCGTGTTTTCTCTGCTGTTTTTGAAACTCTGTCTTGTGAGTCTTTAGCATCTTTATCCACTTTTATTTGAGCTTTCTGAGTGTTTTTCAGTTTTTCTTCTTGAGCTGATGCTTTATTCGCACCCCCAACAAAACTGAATGCAAACAGAGCCATCAAAGAAACTCTCAACGAGAATGAAAGCACATCCCCTAGAGTCTTTACTATTTGTCTATATTGTAAACTATTCATAACACCTCTCGAATATTCGCAGCCCGAGATACTAACCCTGTCCCAAAGAAAAAATCAAGAATTGAATAGATTTAAGGGAAGTGCTCACAATTACTACAAATTTAATGTGGAATAATTTAGCAAAATGCTGGATTTCACAGCTCTAAAGCCTCTTTGGGGAGCCTGATCCCCAAGTTGTTTTTATAGGGCATTGATTTTCTGCGGCACTCAAAAAGCACTCCCCCAAGACTGACGTCAACTATAACCATGAATCCGAGTATAAGAATGGAATCTGTTGCAAAACGACCATCTTCTACGTGACCCAACTTCAGCCATCACTCAACCTATGTGGTACACGCCTCGTTCGACCGGAAGGTTTCTTGTCTTAAACCTAAACTTTTAGCAACAGCCCCTAACAACTTTCAAGAACCGCGACGATGTCATCAATAAAACGGGGAGCTTAACTAAACGGTATTATAGAAAGCTCGGTCTCAATTAAAGACTTTTGTTAAAGAATAAAAAAAGGGGCTGAAAGCCCCCTTTTAAAAGTCCACAATAGAGAAGACTTCTTAGAAATCCTGTCTATAGTTCAAACCAATGGTTCGACCAAAAGGACTATAAAGTGATGTATTTAAGTATCCACTTGATTGATAGTCATAAGATTGAGGACGATCAGTATCAAAGACATTTTGAACTATGAACGAAAAGGTTCCATCCCAAGGAGCACTGTACTGCACTCTTAAATCAAGCTCCGAATGATCTCTTGTTTTACCATAGATACCAGGATCATCATCCAATGCCGCTTTGTTTTGCTCACCTATGGTTCTAAGAACAAGACTGTAATCCCATGTTTGGTCTCCCAACCCTAAAAGGATATTGTTTCTCCAAAATGGGTTACCATAGTAGCCTAACTGATTTTCAGAACCTAGACCAGGAAACTGCTCCACAGTTAAATCTAACAATACGGAATGGCTAACTCCTGCGAAAAGATTATAGCCTCCAAATAATGGCAACTGATAATCCACTTTAAAGTCGATTCCACTTACCTTTTTTGATGCCAAGTTAACACTGGGAGCAATAATTCTCTCGATATTATTGTTTGTCGTATTACGGATAACGTCCAATCCAAAACCTTGTAAATAAGCCTGACCAAAAGCTTGTTCCGCTCTAAAAAGGTTTCTCATCCCAGTGGGCGTTGTTACATCCGTAACAACATTTTCTTGATCCACACCCCAGTAGTCGACAACTAAAGAAAGTTCTTTAAGAATTTGTAGAACAAACCCAACGTTGTATGACTCTGTCGTTTCTTGTTTTAAATTAGGGTTTCCACCAACAAGAGCTTCGAACTGCGTCGATTGTCCTGAAACAGGATCACTTCCAAAAGGATAGCCTGTCGTCTGTGTCTGATAAAGATCCTGCAATGAAGGCGCACGATACCCTGTACCAAATGATCCTCGGAACAACAACGCCTGCGCTGGTTTATATCTGAGTCCTAATTTGGGGTTAAATGTTGAACCAAAGTCAGAATAGTTATCGAAGCGACCCGCCAGCTGGATTTCCATGCCAGTAAATGGTGGCAGTGAAAATTCGGCATAAGCTGATTGAAAGTCACGACGTCCCTTCCCTACAGCAGAAGAACCACCACCCCACTGTGCACCACTACCAGTCACATCATCATTTGTTTGTTCGTAAGTTTGCCAAGCATTTGATGCTCCTACAGCTAAACTCAACGGACCTGCAGGTAAGTTAAACAACTCTCCTGTAGCCTTAAAATTGATAGTAGACATAGATGATGAGATTACATCTTTCGGCTTATAGAATGCTGCACTTACATCATTCTTATTTCCAGGCGCTGCAAATGGGTTAAAAGTACTAGCTTGAACCATATTATATAGAATTTGTTTATTATAATATCCTTGCACACCTTCGTTCGTTGTTGATGAAACACCATGTGAACCAGAGGCTTCCCACTCCCAAGTATCCGAAAGATAACCTTCAACTCCTGTTTGTAGGGCATAACTATCACTCAAAACTTCTGAAACGCGAGCACCACCTTCTTCAACAAGACGATAACGTAAGAAGTTTAAATCAGCAGTAGCTGGTAGACCTAACGCTATTGCTGTCGCTTGATCGATCTCTGTATTCAACCCTCCTGTAGCAACATCGTTTCTAAATTGATCTGGAGCTGGCGCAAGCTGACTCTTCACATCTCTTCTTGTGTAAATCCCACGAGCATAAATGCTAAGAGATTCATTCATCTCATAGTCACCAGACAACAATGCACTATACTGCTCGATGCTAGGAGTAATTTGCGAATAAGGAGAGTAATCAAATCCACAAAACTGATTATTTCCGAGAGCAATGATTTGATTAGGCGGACAAGGATCGGCTCCACCACCGGCCTGTGCCCCTGTTGCAGGATTTTTATCTAACCAACTTCCAGGACTTCCACGGGTACTAAAGTCTTTTAGCAAAGGTCTGGCGTAATCATAGTCTCTACTCCAGGTCTCTTGATTGTTTCTATATTGTAAAACTCCAAGAATTGATCCCTTAGAAAAAGTTTTTCCATAACTTGCTTTAACATCCGTTCTATTACCACCAGGACTATCAGGAACAAATTGACCAAGTTCAACGGAAGCACCATCGTAATTCTTTTTGGTAATAATATTAATAACACCACCGAGAGCATCGGAACCATAAATGGCCGAAGCTCCATCTTTTAAAATCTCCACTCTTTCAACAGCGGCCATAGGTACGAGAGATAAATCAACAGAACTACTTCCCCCTAGAGTCGGAAGCCTTTTCCCGTCCATAAGTACGAGAACTCTATCGGCCCCAAAACCACGCAGTGAAGTTGTGGAAGCTCCTGTATTAGCTCCACCTTGTAGTGAAGTTTCACGGTCTCCACCAAAACTTGCTACCGTCGTATCACGAAGAACATCACCAACGTTATTAAAACCGGACTTATTAAGATATTCACGATCGAGTGTTAAAACAGGACTTGGCCCCTCAACGTCGATTCTCTTAATGTGAGAACCTGTCACTTCAATTTTTTCTACACCTTTTGTTGATGGTGCAGGACTGCTTTCCGATGCTGTCGTCTCTGTTTCTTCAACCTCAGTCTCTGTTGTAGACTCCGTTGATGCCGAAGGGTTTTCTTCCTGGGCCAACAGAAGAGAAGGGAAGGCCATAAGGCCTAATACCAAAAGTAATATTCTCATCATGTTTGTTTCCTCATATCTAAATAATTAAAAAATAACGAAAGCTTAACTTTCCTTTGAAGAGAGTTTTCTAGCGATCCAGTGAATATCTCTCAATGAAAAAAACACTAATACTAAGCGTTAACTCACACAAACCAGGTCAGTATCTAAAATGACGCAAAACTACTTAAAGACAACTGTATTTGACTCTCACTACATAGAAGTCACTGTAATTGATTTGTTAAGATTTGTGTTTTTACTTAACCCCTATTGACCACTTAACCTCTTATCAGTATCCCATAGCAAAGAATGTGAGCCTCAACTTAAAAAGGATCAATATGTTAAAAAAAACAATTCTCTCATTAGCCTTCATATTATTCTCTAACATTTCTTTAGGTTCCTATCTTTTTAGTCCCTCTATAACTTTCCTCGAACACAGTGTCGAAGACAACACCACCCCTAAAAGAAGCGCCAAAGTGACAATGATTGATATGCGTTTGGGTTATCTCACTGATTTTGGCCTCTATTTCGGCGGCCTTTACTCCATACAAGACTTCGAACTTTTATCAGACTCTTCTGATTCATTTTTTGGCCCAAGTATTGGATATTATGGCTACGGATTTTTTGCCGCACTCACTTGGTATCTCTATGGAGAAAGAGACTTATCTAATGGAACAGGTAAGTACACAGATGTTTCTGGTTTTCAATTGGATGTGGCCTACTTAGTGCCCATCGTTGAAGACATACTCATTGGACCACAATTAACTTATCACAGTTATAAATTTGGTGATTTTCAACAAAATGGAGGCTCCACCTCTGCAAACTATAAATACTCTGGTCTTACACCCTACTTCAACGTCACCTTTCATTTCTAAGAACTAAACAGTTCCTTAGAAAATCATCTATATTCAAATTGAATTCAACTTCACTCTCTTAATAGCGGGTGAAGTTTCCAATACTAAGATTATTCAATTCAACAGAGCGCTCATTTCATCCTATTCCTCCAACTGTCTCTCTCACCTCGTTCGTGTCGTCACTCATAATATTGACCTCCCAAATTGTTAGTGATTTAGGAATAGTTAAAACTGAACTTCTAAGCGGCAATTGAATAATGATTTGAGAACATTTTGTGACTAACAAATTCCTTAAGCAATTCGGCAAAAAGACAAAAGTTAATAAGAAACACTCGTCACTGATATCTAAACAAGATCAATAAAAACTCTAACCTCAATCTCAAAATAAAATCAGCGCCAATGATTCATTAATAACAATATAAAAAAAGGCCACGTGTTTACCGAGGCCCTTGTGAAAATTTAATGATTTACAGCAAACGATTAAAAATCTTGTCTATAAGTCAGGTAATAAGTTTCTGTTCTCCTAAAAAGAGCACCATTAACCTTTGAAGAATAAGAATCGTCAAAACGTGGTCTAATATTTCCAATGTTAATCGCTCCTATTTGAAACTCACCTGCCCAATCAGGATTGTAGGTTACAGAGGCGTCGTATTGTGAAGGTGATACAACTTTTCCAATTCCACGAACACGTTTTTCCATATCAGCAACAGATCTTACGACAGCTTGAGCTCTCCATTTTCCCAGAGCGTAACCTAATGTAAAGTTATTTCTCCAGCGCGGAAGACCAAAACGGCCTAGAACCTGCTCTTTACCAAATTCTTGGTAAAATGACTGATGATAATGAAACATATATGAAAATTCATTAGAGAACATCCAGTCACCTGCCTTAGTCTTCAAACGGTAACTAGCATCAAAATCAACACCATCAGCTTGCTCTTCACCAACGTTAAAAAGAGTGTATGCTATTCTTTCAATACGACCAGTTGGTGCTCCACCTGTTCTAATAATATTGACACCATAACCAGCTGGTGCCGCTGGCCCGTACTGTTGCTCAAGTCTCAACACATCATCTAAGGCTGCACCAATTGTGTCTTCAACCTTCACATACCAAAAGTCAAAACCGAAATTGAGGTTTTCAGTCGGCTGAATAATAGTTCCAAAATTAAGAGAAAGAGATGTTTCTTCTTTTAAGTTAGGATTTGTATTTTGAAAAACAGAAATAGATTGCGTCTGACAGTCAGGAGCTGAAGGATTATCATTACCAAGACTTGGATCTTTACAACGAACTTGATCCACTAGAAAGTCATAACCTTCAATTCGTGCATTCATATTTTGAAGTGTCGGAGCTTGAAAACCTGTACCAGCAGAAGTTCTGAACGTTAACCATTTAGCAGCTTGGTATCGAGCCGCAATTTTCGGATTTAAAGTTTCACCAAAATCTGAATACATATCTCCTCGAAGAGAAAACTGAAGCTCCAGATTTCTACCAATTAAGCCACTGAACTCTGTAAATACAGAGTACAGCTGTCTCTCTCCACGCCCAGCTGTCCCAGACTGTAGCATTACCTCACCATTAAGGATGGCATCTGCTCGATGGTCAGCATACTCAAAGTGAGCTCCGTTCACTCCAAAAGCAGCGGCCCAATCAATTCCTAAGAAGCTACCCAACTGTCCATTTGTTTTAGCCTCAAGCCAACTGATCTGAGCACGGTTCCGATTAAATGCATCAATTCCAAGACCCGTTGTGTCTCGAACAGATAAATCAAATGGATCATAAGTACCACCTATAATAGCATCTCGCGCGCCGCCTACCGTTGCCAACTGTTGTTCTTTGGTCGTGGCAACATTAAATTGATTGTTCAGTGAAACATCCCATTGCCAATCAGTATTACCAAGATAACCTTTAACTCCTGTTACCAATCCTGCATAATAAGACTGATCAATAGATGTATTAACATAGTCATCAAAACGGTGCCAAATTCGAGTATCACCACCTGTATAACCAGGCAATGTATTCCAAGCAGCTGGAGTTTCTGCAGCAGTTAAATCAAAACCAATGAACTGCCCTGGGGTATTAAGAAGATTGGGAAAGCTACTCTTTCCATAACCATACCCTGCAATCAAAGAAGTATAAACTTCTGTGTCAGAGGAAATTTCATAAGAATATTGCGTTACCCAATCAACACCATACCCATCTTCAGTAATCTGATTAACAGATACAACTTCTTCACATCTACCTTGTGAGTTCAACTGATTACAATTTGGCCCTGGTCGAATGGCGCTACTGTCATCTAAGTAGTTGGTCGAGAATGGAAATGACTTATTAAGATCTCGAGCAAAATCAAGATGAGACGAACGACTACCTTGCGACCAAGTCATCTGCATACTTGTCATAAAATTAGATTTAGAAGTTTGTTTTCCATAAGCGCCTGAAAGACGATTCATGTCAGTACCAATATCAGTACTCATGTTGTATTGGTTCGCAAAAGTAAAACCATCTATGTTTTTACGCGTGATGATATTTACAACGCCACCTAGTGCATCAGAACCGTAGGTCGCAGAAGCTCCATCTTTAAGAACTTCAATTCTTTCCACAGCAGCTAAGGGAACTAAATCAACTGATACAGCTCCTGAAGCATAACTACTTCCGCTACCTGGAGCTCTCTGACCGTTGATCAAAATAAGTGTCCTCCCTGACCCAATACCTTTTAAATTAACACTTGATCCTGACCCTCCGAATGGACTCACTGTAGAACGCTGGAGAATAGTAGATACAGAGTTAAAACCAGAAGCTTCAATCTGTTGACGATCAATTACTAAGACTGGAGACGGTCCTTCGACATCGGTACGACGAATATGAGAACCTGTAACTTCTATCTTTTCTACACCAGATGGTGAAGGTGTTTCTTCCTGTTGTTCTGAAACTTCATCATTTGTGACAGTCGTTGAACTTGTATTTTCCTCAGATTGAGCAAATGTTGTGAAACCCTGTAGAATAAAGGCTAACACCAACATTAACTTTAACAAAACCATAATATGACCTCCGTGAAGCGCAGGATATTAGGGCTAAACGGCTCGAAAACAATCAATTAATGTTGTGCGTTATAATCTTTTTTTAAGTCCACCTATTACTCCTTTAGATGATCTCATCGTATTTTTGATCTGAAGTCAGAAAATTTCATATTCTGTTATTTTAGCCCCCTGACCACAAGAGTAATGCATCAAAAACACACATCGAATCCATAAATAGTAAACCCAACAACACCCATGAAATGCTTTTTTTTTAAAACAAACTCACAAAAGAGGATGAAATGTACAAAAAACACCATGATTTCTGAAAAACGAAGCATGGATCAAAGAAAATAAAAGACAGGCCCAGTGATTCAAGGACTTTAGTGCTTCATTAACAAAATCATAACAAGATAACAGGATAAGCCTCTTTACCTGAGCCCTGCTATATAATATGTTGCGCTCCTATTCATTGAGTCCAAGGATCCGTCCCACTGAGGCCTTGGAGAGGGGAAAGAAAAAATGATATCTCGTGCAAGCATAGCAATGACCTTGATCCTATTACCTTTATTTTCTTGGGCCCAACAAGACCCCAATGTGATCACGGGAGCTGACCTCAATACAAAACTTGAAATTGAAGAAGACAAAAACGAACAAGAAAAAGTGAAAACACAGTCTGACTATGAGGTCACACCTAACCCCAAAGGTGTTGAGAAAATTCAAGTCACAGGCTCTTATGTAAGAAGAATCGATGTTGAAGGACCAAGCCCCATATTCACAGTTGAAAAAGAAGACTTTGATAAAGCCGGAGTGAACACTGTCACCGACTATCTCCGTGAAAACTCTATGTTCACTGATGCTGAGAGCAATGGTAACCGCGATGGATATTTTCGTTTCAGAGGACAACACGCTGGTAGCACCCTCATTCTTTTAAATGGAATGAGAGTTCCTAAACTGGGTGGACCCGATAGAGGATTTTATACAGGTGTTGAAAACATTCCCACCAATGTTATTGAAAGAGTTGAGATTTTAAAAGATGGAAGCTCCGCACTTTATGGTTCAGATGCCATGGCTGGAGTCATGAATTTTATTACTCGTAAAGATTATGATGGAGCTGAATATTCTAATCGTGTGATCGTTCCCGAAATAAACAAAGGACTTGAGCAGCAACACTCCATGGCTTTTGGGAAAAGCTACTCCAAGGGACATTGGTTTGCCTCTGCACAATATGTCGAACAAAGAGGTTACACACAAGCCGAAGCCGGTAATTATTGGACGACACCAACAACCAGAGCCGCCTCTAACTCTTCTATTACAACCTACGACAACAGTGGAAACTTTCAAAGCAATCAAAACTTTGAAGCCCCTTGCTCTCAAGGAGCACAAAACTGTGAAGCTGATTTTCGCTACGTGGATATGGTTAGGGACCCTAAAGAAAGTTTAGGAACTCTTCTCTCTGGAACAGCTGATATAAACTCAGATATTTCTATCAGTGCAATGGCTATGTATAATAGACTACAAAGAATGGATCTCGGTCGTCCTGCCTTTATCAATCTTAGTCAACAACAAGGTTTTGATCGCTTTCCAATTTCACAACTGGGTTCGAGCGAATTGCAAAACTCTCTGACAGGTGACTCTCTTGAGCTTTCCGTTATGCCTTACGACGAAGTGGGAGCAAAAGAAATCGCCGTCACCCAAAACTCTTATTCAGCACAAGCAAAAATCGAGGGCTATTACCTTGATACTTGGAAATGGGATCTTTCAAGTGCCTATGCCTACTCTCTTGAGGAAAGAGATCACCGCAATGGCCTAGTTTCAATGAATGGAGTGAGACAACAATTAGCCGCCGGCTGGAATCCGTCGGCTATAGGCTCTCAAAATGTGGGTATTTTAAGTGGCTCACGTATTCAAGGTATTGAAGCCTATGAAGCTTCTTTAGCAACAGCTCGTCTCTTAACCACCGGTGAACTTTTTGAAATGAGTGATGTCTGGGGAACTGGAGGACCGGTTTCGATGGCCGTTGGAGTAGAAGGACAATGGGAAAATACCGCCGATGCCCACGATGATATTCTTGTTCAAACGGATACCAATAATAACTTCTTACCCAATCAAAGTGGATCAAGAGCTGTAACCTCTGTGTTCACAGAGTTAGTTATGTATCCGCTTGATAGTTTAGAATTACAATTGGCTGGACGATACGACGGCTACTCTGACTGGGGAGGGACCTTCAATCCAAAAGTGTCACTTGGTTTTCGCCCCTCAAAAGAAGTACTCTTCAGATCTTCATGGGGAACAAACTTCAACGCTCCCAGTGTTAGAAATATGATTCAAAGAGACGAGATCCTTTATGAAGGTTTACAATTTTGTGATCAATCAGACGATGCCTGCCAAAGAGAATTTGTCGGTGTCACTCGTTACAGAGATCCTAACCTCTCTCCCGAAAAAGGGGTTAACTACAATTTTGGTACTGTTATTCAACCGAATAAAAATTGGACCTTTACAATCGATCAGTGGAACTTTGATGGCACAAACACACTCTCAAGAGTGAGTTCAGGAGCCTATGGAGCCATTTACAACCAAATTTACAATGGTAGCACAGCAGAAACGGACTCCGCTTTTGAAGACTTGGGAGTTGAGATTACAAGAAATGCGCAAGGTGAGGTGATCACCGCTCGAATTCCCTACGTCACCAATATGGGAGATCGAACCATTCGAGGATTGGATCTCAATACCAACTTCAACAGCCCTATAAAGTTATTTGGTCGTGTTTTAAGACTAGGACTGAGCATGAACCATACTCACATGCTACTTTACAAAACAAGAACCGCTCCTCAATTGGATTTTTATTATAGAGAAGATCTTGAATGGAAAAACACTCTCAGCTCCACCCTATCGACAAAGAATCACTCCTATCGTTTAGCAGCTCGAACTCTCGCCGGTGACACGGGAAGAAACGCCTCCATCAGAACTCACACCGAATATGATTTTAATTATAATTTCAAAATACCTTGGTGGTCTGGAAAATTGGCATTGGGAGTTAAAAATCTACTGAACACCCCTCCCCCTGTGGATAGAGGTGCCAACTTAGTGGACTTTACAGATGGGTTTAATTCCTATGCGTTTCAAGCTTTAGGAAGACGCTACTACATGGGTTACAGCCACAGCTTTTAATATTCTCCCCCCCCCAATAGGACTTTGTTTTTTACAAAGTCCTTAAGGCAAACAAATTTTAAATCTCAGGCTTGCACTTTTAATTCTAAAATTACAAACACTCCGTAACTTCACTCCCTCATTGAATTATTTTTCATTTTTAGTGAATGGGAAAAATCTTTATCTTAATTCCTTCGTAATCACCAAGAAGACACCGCATTTGTTCAGGATTACAATTTCATTTACAAAGATTGAAGGCTTCGTTCAAGGAGGCTCAGCTGTCTTCAAAACTTAAGATGTGTTTAAAAATTTTTCATCCTTTGTAAAAAATAAAGCCTTTCTTTTTTTCATATCTTTTCTCATGGGAGAGGATAAAATACAGTCATGCTAAAAATAATGATCTTGCCCCTCTTCTTATTAACGGGGCTAGAAAGCGCTTACTCGCAAATGACTTGCACTCAGGTTTTTAATGACCTTGGTCGTTCTGTTTTTGTTCGCTTTCATATGAGGGAAGCTAAAATTCTATATGATCAAGGTCGAATGGATGAAGCCACCGATCACCTTTTGACTCTACTCAGAGAAGATTCCAATGACTACCAGGCCATGTCCCTTTATTCCCGTATATTGTATGTAGAAGGATCACGACCCAGCTTAGAAAAAGCCTATAAGCTTCAGAAAAGAGTTCTCAAATCAGACCCAAGTTTTAGAGAGTCTGGTTACCTATCCATGGCTCAAATACTAGCGGCTTTGGGCCGTACTGATGAAGCCATCATTTGGATTCAAACCATTCTTCGTCACAATCCTGAACATACTGGTGCATTGGGTATGCTCGCTCGACAATACATTAATAAAGGTGAGTTACGTAAAGCTCGTGACATTACAGAAGACAGAGGGAGAGTTTCTTACAAACTCGGTAAAATTGACCCACAATACTTAGGACTCAGTGCGGAAATTTATTTTAAATTGGGAGACTTAAACATTGCCCTCAGAAGAGCCAATGAACTGATCAACTCTTTCCGGCCACGCTACCATCAAAAAAGAGTTTCTAAACATTTTATTACTGGATTACTCATCAAAGCAAAAATGCTCGTCAAAGATCCACTGCAAATAACAGAAACTCACCGACTTCTCGATCAAGCTAAACATCATTTAGGTTTTTTTAGTTGGTTTGAGCTATTAAGAGCAGAAGCTTATTTTCGAGAAGGTAAAATAATTGAAGCTAAAAAAACACTTATAGCCGTATTAAATAAATCTCGATACACAGAGCTTGAAGCCATAGCCGGCTTAATAAAAATTAATAATCAGCACAACCCTGACGACCCTTTACTTAAAGAACTCTTCAAAAGGCTCAACGAAGAACAAGTCCAGCAAGTGATGCTGATTTATAAAAGTCTTGATTGGAACGTTCAACAACTCGGTCAGATCAGTGCAGTTGAAACCTATTCCAATACGAGAAACAATTTTTGGGAAGCTCTCCACACTATCCCAGTGAATTTACAAGCTATTGGACGAAGACGAAATCATTAAATCGAGAAAGATATTTTGATTTAAACAGGTCTATTTAAATAGACCTGTTTCAGAAGAGAAATAAATCAACTCTATAGGCTATAAGATCATTGCTTATGTCGTCGTCTGTCCATACCCAAACTTCTTTAAGTGTTTTCAGAAAGATGACAAGCCTTAACACAAGACTGGCCAAGAGTTGCACATTGCTCCATACAAACTGATGAATAAGACTGACATTGAGTCATACCCATTTTTTTCATTTTCTGAGAAAGTAACTCCAAACCTTTTTGAGTCTGACAGGACTGAGTACAAGACTCTTTACCTAAACATTTCATACTACAAGGAGCTTCATAACCATCGAATCCCATATGATAAGCTGTATAAAGTTGATAACGTACAGCCGACAAAGAATGAGACTCAGAGGAAGGACACCTCTCTTTTGCAAAAGAAAGTGAACTTATCAATAAAGTAAAAACAATTATTAAAGTCGAATTTACAATTTGGAATCTACTCTTACGAACGTTCACATGTCCCCCTAAATCAATGCAAGCCAAGGATAGTATTAAGATCTGTATAAAACATCTCTTCATTAAATATCCCTATAATCATCGAGTCGGGTGAACTAACTAAAGTCTTAAGTCTTTTCTCAGATTAAAACAGTTCTCATAAATGTCTTAGTTCGTAATAAAACAATAAATATTATGTTAAACGCAACTCTCTTATTTAATGTACTTAAAATGGTGTGAATAATTGTTTCAAACATAGACATTTTCACTACCAGATCATTCCAAAATAAATAGAATTCATCCCTGTTGTGATAACTTTATGTTCATTTTTTAAAAAACTCAGGGAAATACATGCCCTAGGTGATTATCTCAGGCCAATCGGGATCACACTCAACTTTATAATCTTGCCCATTGATTTTAAACCCCAGAGAGAAAGCATGGAGCATCAAGCGCGGTGCTGACTTTTTCCTACCATACACAGCATCACCTAAAATAGGATAACCTAAATGTGAAAGTTGAACTCTAAGTTGATGTGTTCTACCCGTCTTAGGAAAACACTTGATAATATTATAATGATCATTTCTATCAATAAGTTTGAACTCACTTATAGCTTTATCACCATTGTCTGAGACCTGGAAAAAAAATTTTTTCTTTTTCGCACTTTCTCTCTTAATGAAGTTTTCTTCTCTCCAAAATTGAGGCGGTGCTTTCACACCTGGTTCAGTGTAACAAATATATTCTTTTTGAATTCGACGCTCCTTAAACAAAGAAGAAACCTCTTTATTAAAGCTCTTTTTTAAGGTCATCAGAACAAGACCAGAGGTCCCTCTATCAAGACGATGATGAAGACCAACATAAGGTATCTTTTTAGGATAGTTCTTTTTGACAACAAAGTGTTTTCTAACCCGCTCATACAAGTTATCTTCAAATCTTTTTAAAGTCGCTTGAGTGGGCAAGTTATAAGGTTTATTCACAACAACCCAACCATCTTCTTGTTTAACAATATGAATTTCTGGCTCTTGCGCCAACTTTTTTATGAGAACAATCTTAGTTCTTGGTTTAATTTTTTTATTCCAATCATCCCAGCGGTCTTCATTGACATAGAGAACCCATTGACTCTCCTTCAAAGATTGATTTGTTTTCTCTAAAAGCTTTTGAATAAGATCTTTGGCTAGAATCCAATCCTCTGAAGTTTTACTTTCAATAAAGTCTATAGGTCGGTTCATAATTAGAAATAGTTTTTCACTCTATGATAAAGTCTGGAAAAATATATTGATAAGCCTGTTCAAAAGCCTCCTCAAATCCTTTTTCTCTCCCTGCAACCATATCAACACTCACATCTGGAAGCACTCCACGATCTTCGATATAGTGACCACTTGCAGACACTACCAAAGACTCCGTTAAAGCCATTCCAATTTTACTGATAGGAGATAGACCATGCTGAACAACATTACCTCCCCCTCCCATAGTACGTTGACCAATCACAAGACCTAATTGATTATCCTGAAAGGTGCTGGCAAAGATTTCACACATCGAAACACACATTTCATTTGTTAAGAGTGCAATTCTCACATCATCCGATAGTCCGTAGCCTGGATTTTGCAAAAAGAACGGGTCCATAACTTTAACCGAAATAGGTCTAGATATTTTTAGTCCTTGCTTTATATCTTCTTCAAAATCTTCAACGACTTTCCTAGCAATAGATTTTTGATAATCATCTTCAGCAAATACAGACTGACTCTTAAAGATGTTCATCCAATTATTGTTTAATCGAAACTGTAAAGAAGGATAATCCAATGGTTTTTTTCTTAACAAATTGAGCATTCTCATGCCATGAACTAGGGACCCGCCCGTATTATCCACCAAATCAATAATAACGCTTTTTACACCCTTGTCTTCAATGGCTGTAATGGCTCTATTCCATTCAGTCAGTATTTTGTCTTCGGCAGGGAAATTTCCGATTTGTAAGTAGGCGTAACGATGACCTGTTTTTGTAGTCACAATCTTTGCCTTAAATAAAGGTTGTGACATGAGATCACTCACTGTTTCTGACATAGGAAAGTAACGCTTCCTAAGAGCTTGATCAAATTTTCCATCAATATCTAATTCTCCATCAAATACTGATTTTAAAAGTGGATTGATTTTATTGAGTTGGAACCCTGTATGAGCAATATACTGTAGCCGAGTTAATACTTTCTCAACCGGAAACTGAAATTGGCTTAACAGTTCTTGTAGAGAACCATAACCTAAAAACCGATGGGCTAAAGAGTTTGTAACAAAAAAGCTCTTAGAACCTATAAGCTCCTCAGAAAGTCCATTTTGTTCCGCTTTTCCCTTATCCGTTTTATCCGGGTTTTGTTTATTTAAAAAAGTTAACAGATCTTCTCTGATCCACGGGAGTTCAATTGTAAACTCAACATCTCCTCGTAGAACCTCTAACTTAAGACTTAACTCTTCTGGCAAAGCCATATCTGTTGAAGGGCGCATTGCAAAACGAAAGGATGCAACAGTTAAATTAGCTTCTTCATGTCCCACATCAACATAAGGAACAATTTCTAAATTAAGATAATCTTCTACGCTCATCCCGTTCACGGACAGAATAAGATCATCTTCAACCAGAGGAGCGCCACTATTATCGGAACCCTTTAAGCGAGAAACAATTTTCAGCGCGTTCAGATTTTCACCATTCTTGTCTAACTTAGTTCGAGTGGTTAAAAAACCAAGATGAGCCACTTGAGCATATTCGGGTAAAAAACCGGAATTTACTTGTAAGGCTCCGATATGTGCATCTTTAAATTTATGTATACACTTCTGGAAAAGAGATAAGAACTCTTGGTTACTCATTTCAGCTTCCGCTTCTTCAAGACATTCTGACTCAACTTCTTCCATATTAACGGCAAAGTTTTTTTCTTTTAATTCTGTCGGAGCATAATTTTGTTTAAAAATAGCAAAAGCCCAATTGAGATCGGCCTTTCTCTCTGCTGTTGTCAGCTGATTTAAAGGAAGACTACACCCCCAAGACAACAACGAAACCATCAGTAACGATAACAGATATCGAACTTTCATAATCCCCCCATTCTCAATCCCCACCTGTAAAAGCTTCATTGAAGAAACCTTATGTCCCAATCTTCAGAGGGGAGAAAGGAGCAGAGAATGACAAAATCATGTAAAAATAACAAGGGCTTTTTTAAGGAATTTCATTGGTAAGAACTTGAATAAAATAAAATAAGGAATTCTATGAATTAAAACTGGTTTATTTGCCATTTTATGAGAATTAACAAAACCCCGTTTCGAGGCATATCGCGTTAACTATGCATAAACGAGAAGCAAGAATGGGCTTTATAACCCCTGAGACTTTCATTCTTTTAGTTAAATGAGGGCTATTTTCGCTGTAAATACTAGCTCCAAAGTTTCATTATCATTTTAGATGAAACAGTAAATCTAGGGCCGATCACTCCCTAGGCTCAGGATGACAAGTGTTTCTAAGGATAACAGTTATATTTTAGAGACCACATTCATGCTTTTTCTTGCTCACTTAAGAATAAAGTCAGCGCTTGCACAATCTGTCCAGAACCACCACTGGCACCAAAAACATTTGTAGCGCTATTCATCCAAGCATAAATATCAAAGTGAGCCCATGGAATTCCACCCACAAAGTTCTCTAAGAAGAGTGCTGCGGTTACAGCTCCACCATAACCATCAGTACAATTCACCAGATCTGCAACATCTGATTTTAAACGTGACTTCTCCTGAGGAATCAATGGCATTCTCCAGAAAACGTCCCCTCTTCTCTGCCCCATCTTCATCATTACTTCAGCTAGATTATCTCGATTACTAAAGAAACCAGGCACAGAACTTCCTAAACCATATTTAATCGCTCCAGTTAAGGTTGCAATATCAATGATCATTTGAGGTTTTTGTTCCGCAGCTAATGTTAAAGCCTCAGCCATGACCAAACGCCCTTCAGCATCTGTATTATGAATTTCCACAGTTAAACCACTGCGAGAGGTGATCACATCCCCCGGACGAAAAGATTTCTCACCCACTGAGTTTTCAGCAATGGCAAAATAAAAATCACAGTTTATTTTAATTTGAGAGTTAACGACCCAAAGAGCAATACCAGCCACCGAAGCCGATCCCCCCATATCTTTTTTCATCAACCTCATCCCCTGTGAAGGCTTGATGTCCAAACCTCCAGCATCAAAGGTAATCCCTTTACCAACAAAGGCAATGGGCTGACTCTTTCCCCCATTTCTATATTGAATATGGACAAGCTGTGGTTCACTCTCTGCCCCTTGCCCAACGGCCACGTGCAAATTCATCCTTTCCTTCTTTAGTCTTTGCATATTCCAAGTGGAAACTTTTGTTTTAGCTTTAGAACGAAAAACTTTACTCAAAAGAGAAGCATAACTCTGCGGGTGTAAAACATTGGGAGGCAAATCCACAAGATATCGTGACAAGTTAATTGATTCACCCAGAATACTGGCTTGCTTAATAAGGTTTTTATAATTCTTTAAACTGCTTTTTAATATCAATTTGAAGTCATTGTTTTTAACTTTAGGCCACAGGTTTTTAAATGAGTATCTACCCATTTCCATACCTACACATAGGCCCAAAAACTCTTCTTCACAATCTCCTAGATGATGTATTTCAATTGACTTCAAAGGAGTCGATATAATTTGCCTGAAACAAGTACCAACTAAGTCCCTTGCCATACTGTAAGGAGAAGTTGAAAATAAACCATAATGATCTTTAGTTTCCACAGTTTGAAGTTGTAAGAGCCAAATATCTTCTGAATTATTTGACCAACTCACTACAGAGGATTTTGCTTTAATTTTTTCTTTCAAATGTTTGGGAGCCGTTTGGATCACCTTTGGAGGAACATCACTCTCACGTCCAACAACAAAAACTTTGACCTGAGGTCCCACTTTACCCATACGTGAACTGTTTTCTAACCAAGATAATTGCTGATAACCACCAAAATTTTCACTCATTGATCCTCACTTTTTTGATCATTCTTAACGCGCATCCAGACTATACCAAATTCATTAAATAATCGTAGGACTTTTAAAATAAAGATATGGCAATAGACTCTGGTCTGCTGCGTAAATGATAATAAAGCGGTGTCCAATTGTACAAACTGAGTGCAATAGAGAAATTAAAGCACAGAATAAACTGGGGACATTTTAGGCAATTGAGAAAAGCCTGGCCCAACCAGGTATAACTTGGGCGCTGTCAAATACACAGAATCCTCTCCTACCTTCTGACCACGCAAAAAATATTCAACCAAAGTGGCCTTATGCTGTGGCGCTATAAAAACCGAACCTGACCCTTTTATACCACTGGGATACCCATTTAAATAAATAGAAATATCCTCACATTCATTAACAAAAAAAACTTCTCTAAAAGTGGACTCTTCAGTTTGAGTAAAGCCCCCTTTACTTTTTTTATGCGTTAACAATATAAAAAGGATCAAAGCAATTTCTAACATACAACCCCACTGGAAAAGTCTGGGCAATTTACCAATTTGTGAAAAAAAAACCAGTGCATTTTTGAGAACTAGACCTTAATCCTGTTTTGCTGAAACTCCCTTACAGAAAGCTTTTAAAGCCGTCCATTTTTAATAGGCCAAAAATTTAAGGCCTATTGAGTCAATAAATTTAATTTTTCATAATTAAAGAATGGATCGATCAACTTAAACTTATTAAACCATAACCCTTGAAAACTTTTAGAACTCCCATTGAAACAGTCATAGAATTACTTTATTAACCATCAACTTTTTCATACTTAGCTCCATTAAGGAACGTAATTGACCGCCCTGTTGATTAATTTAAATCTCAGTAGTAATTTGATAAGCAATAATCCGTTCAATCAGCTGCACAATTTGAGTGTCGCTAATAGGAGAAGTTTCATGCATTTTGTTTTTTTTCTATTTTCAACTCTTTTTTTATCAGCCGCTTTTGCCACTCATATTTATGTGGCTCCTGTTCAAGGAACAAATGTCACTCAACAAGAGACCCTAGGTATGAGAGAACTCATAAAACTCGCTGTTCAAAACGAAAATGACTTTGCCATCGTTGATTCCCTAGAAAAAGCCGAGATCTATCTGCAATCCAAAATCATACATGTCAATAGATACACCCTTGTCCTTTCCAAGTGGTCGGGTGAAAAAATGCATTCTCAAAAACAATGGCATGCCGACAATTCTAAAGAACTTGAGTCCATTGTAAATTCAAGTGTGGCAGAAATACTTAATACGGAAGAGAGCGCTGGAACCGCCGTACTTTACAATAACAATAAAAGTCTTGGGGAAAGGGCGCAGGAAAAAAATCAGCGCACTCATTTCGAGCGCGTACCTGCGAGAAGACAGGTTTCTTTGGGATTTGGACCCGCTTATTTTTCAAACATGGAAAGCAGCACTCCGGGGATTGGAATCAATGCTGGCTATATCTGGAACATTGATGATCACTTTGATCTTGGTCTACAAACTGACTTTGCCATGTCGACTCAACATGCTGACGCCTATTACTTTAGCGGAAAAATCTTAACTAACTACTTTTTTTCTACTCAAGATATCAGCCCTTTTATTGGTGCTGGATTTGGCTATGGGTTCGCAAGTGCCCATGATGGACCAAGAGTTCCCGATGACGACTCCAGTGGCTTTGCTATGGGGCTACAAGCTGGTATGAAATTCTTTAGAACTTCAACAGTCAATCTTTCTGTTTCATTGGAATACAATCAGATTTTTGACCAAAACACTCTAGGTAATCCGAGCGTGTTTATGTTTAAGTGTGCACTTCATTATTAGGGGCTGTTGACAATTCATCCAGCGACTGCGGCTTCAATCTCTCGCCATTTAAAGTTGTGCTCGCCTTCACCTTATTCGATGTGGCTCTGGCCACACCTCATAAAGTTCAGTCTGCGCTTAACTCAAAATGACTGAGGTATTGAATCCTCATTACGCTGATGAATTGTCAACAGCCCCTAGAGTTTCTTCACTTTTCACTATCAAAAAAAGAATGGGGTTTAATCTGTATAACCCCTAAAATTCTTGATGCTTTCCTTTTACTCTTGCGTCTTCTTACACTTTTCCCACAACTTAAAATAACGAAGCATCCAACCCACCCCATCAAAAAAGGCTGCAAAAAAACCAGGAATTCCATCTTTAAAACCACCTTTAATAAGCCATCGACGAAAGGTTCGAGAAAAAGGTTTTAAAAATAAAAATTTTAAACTATTAGCGAAACTCGGGCGAATCCCTTTATCATAAAGATGACCCGCTTCAAAACTTGAGTAAAAATCCATCTTCTTTAAAAACTGAGATATTGTTAAATAAGGAAAATGCAACATAGGATGATCTAGGTATTCGATGGATCCATCAATTTTCAAACTCTCATGAACATGCCGATTAGGAAAATGACCTTTACCTTTTTTAAACAGTCGAAGTTGATAATCAGGATATTGCCCTCCATGCTTCAACCATGAGCCAAAAAAATGATTTTTCCTGGCTAACTTAAAAGCGCTGGCTTTTGTCACAGGCAACTTAGCCTTTACTTCATTGATAAGAGGTTTTTCAAATCTTTCATCTGGATCCACATAAAAAATCCAATCACCAGTGGCCTGCTCCATAGCATATGACTTATTCACGTTTAAATTCATATTGTTGGGCCTTCTAAAAGAACGACACCCCAAACTCTCCGCCACCTCAAATGATCCATCATCACTTTCACAGTCCACATAAATAACCTCATCCCCCCACTTTAAAAGCTCAGGTAAAAGTTCCTTGAGATGATAAGCTTCATTATGACCAATACAAGTAATAGATAATTTCATTAAGACCTTTATTTAAATCGAACTAAACAGTAATTTTTCTTGCCACGTCTTATTATTAAAAGGGACTCAAATAACAATGGAAAATCAGACCCGTTGAGATTTTCTCCTTGGAATTTTTCATTATTGAGATATATCGCTCCAGCTTTTATATCCTTACGAGCGGCCCCTTTGGAAGAACAGAGTTTTGCTTGTACCAGTAATTCTGGCAAATCCAGTTCTGACATTTTATTTTTTTCAACTAAAAGAGAGGGAGCCTCACTAAAAGCCTCTGACAAAGAGGATTCATCAAGGGAAGCAAAGTCTCCTGAGAATAGAGCTTGCGAAGTTCGTTGAGCTTTAACACACTCGGCCGCTCCATGGACCAGAGTGGTCAACTCTTCAGCCAAACTTTGTTGAGCTTCTCGTTTCTGTGGTTCTAACTTAAATCTTTCTTCAAGTTCTTTTAACTCATTTAAAGGTTTAAGGCTGAATAGAAAATTCATTTTCATGACATCAGCATCACTCAGATTTAAAAAGAATTGATAAAATTGATAAGGACTGGTTTTTGCTCCATCCAACCAAATATTACCTTTTTCAGACTTCCCAAACTTACTTCCATCGGCTTTAGTAACAAGAGGAAATGTCAGGCCATAACAAGATTCTTTATTCTGATCGTCCCCTTGCATTCTTCTGATGAAATCAACACCAGCTGTAATATTACCCCATTGATCGGACCCACCAATCTGGAGACGACAATGATTTTCTTTGTATAAGTGGTAAAAATCATAGGACTGCAAGAGCATGTAAGAAAATTCCGTATAGGATATACCTTGATCACGGCTTTCAATTCGCGACTTCACCGAATCTTTAATTAACATTGCGTTAACAGAGAAATGCTTTCCCACATCTCTTAAAAAGTCGACAAAACTGAATTTTTTCATCCAATCAAAATTATTCACCATCATGGCCGCTTGAGAGCCTTCAAATTCTAAGACTTTCTTCGCATCAGAAAATATTCCTTGAATATTTTTATCTAAGATTTCTGGAGTTAGAAGGTTTCTCTCCTTACTCTTACCACTGGGATCACCGATCATACCCGTAGCTCCTCCAAGGAGAAGAATCGGTTTATGTCCATAATTCTGTAGCCTTTTCATGGTAATTAGAGGCAAAAGCGAGCCTATATGTAAACTGTCCGAAGTCGGATCAGCACCACAATAGAAGCTTAGCCCTGGAGTATTGAGAGCCTTTTTCACCTCTTCCGAGGTTTCTTGATAAATTAAGCCCCTCTCTTTGAGTTCTTCATACAACACGAGGCACCTCCACAAAGGAGAAACATTAACCTTCTCAGTTGATTTTTACAAGAAAATCAGTAATATGGGGGCAAACGAGGAGAAATATGGCTAAAGATGACCTGATCCAAATTGATGGGACAGTAAAAGATGTGACTGGTGGTGGGAACTACCGCATCGAATTGGAAAATGGCGTTGAGATCTCAGCACGTTTATGCGGCAAGATGAAGCGATTTAAAATTAGAGTTATTGTTGGAGACAAAGTCACTGTGGGCCTTTCTCCCTACGACCCCACTCACGGTTTGATCACATTCCGTCACAAGGGTTAAAAACCGTTCTTCTTTATCTAATCAAATTCAAGCTTTACATTCTCTAAGGGTCTCTCGTTAATAGAAATATCAATCCAAGAGAGACTCCAGGTCATTAGGTCTTTCGTTTTTTTCATTAAAATTCAGTGGTTTTAAGAAAAACCATTCATTCAGAAAATCCACTTTGGATTAAGCCCACTATAAACTATGACTAAAGGGACTTTTATTAGAATCTAAACTTTTAAAGCCCATAACATTTGCAATGGAACACACTCTATTCAAATAAGTTTCCGGCAGCCTCAACTGAGTTCACTAAAAAGGCCCCTCCAATAGACTTCAACATGAAATCAAAATACTTTCAGTACCTTGATCACTCCCAGCAACCATTCAGTTAAAGCCACTCACTTGCTGGTTAAACTCTCATAGTATTCACGTACAAGTGATGGAAAATAGAGTTCAGGCATGACTTTTAAGCAAAGTTTTTAGTCTTAATAAATACGCAAGGGTTATTTAAAAAGTATAAATGAAAGCTGAACCGTGATAAATCTGATATCCGTTGTTTTAAGAGACATGCACATATTAAAATCCAATTCTATCAGGGGGGATGATTGGTAAGCTTATTTCGCTATATTTTCTTTTTTAGTTTTTTATTTTTTTCCCAAAAGTCTTGGACTCTACCTCTCGCATTTGAACCTTTTTTAAAAAGTTATTTAGCCACTAGCTCCGAGATTTTGAATGCTCAAAGAAGTCTCGCGCAAGCCAAAAGGTCTAACATTCAATCGAAAGATCAATGGAAATCAAGGCTGACAGCCACACCACAGCTTAGCTTTGAAACACAAAAGTTTGACTCTAACCTACGCGATGACAACTCCAATCGCACAAGCAACCTTGTTGGACAATTCACTCAAGAGGCTCCCACTGGTACACGCTTAGAACTCAATGCCCAAAAATACATTGAAACCCAAAACCCTCTTTTCTCCTCACTTGACCGCAGTTACTCAGCCAAAATCACCCAAGATCTTTTCCGGAATGCCTTTGGACAAACACAGTCTGCTGTCAGAGAAAAGGCGGAACTTGATTATGCTGTTGCTGAGTTGGAGTATCGGCAATCGCTCGTTAATACTTGCGAGAATGCTTTTAAGCTGTACTCGGAAACCTACATTCAACAAGAGATTACTGACCTTCTTATGTCTCAACTTAAGGATGCAAAAAAAGCATTACGAGTTTCAAGACAACTCTTTAATGATCGATTAATCAATAAAATTGATAAACTCACCTCCGAGAATGATTATATCGACACAGAACTTCAGGTTAAAGAGGCTGAACAAAAACTCCTAAACTCTAAATTACAAATTCAAGCTTTTCTGCAATCCAATCAAGGCTTAGATTACTCCCTTAAAGACCCTTCGCGATACGTTCAAAATAAAGAAATGAATCCTCAGGCTGAAACGATTAGCGAAATTATCTTAAAAAAGAAAACCCTTAGCCAGGAGTTCGACGTTGACAGAGCTCGCTATGACAGACGAACGGATGTGCAATTAGGAGTCGAGGTGGGAGAGCGTTTTGGTCGACTCAGTTTTAACGGTCCCCCTCTCAACTACAATGAGGAATATCTTCGAGCGACCATTGAATTTGGTTTTGACGTGAATAACAATACTGAAGATGCGGATTTAAAAAATGCTATCTACCAAAAAAACAGTTTGGCAAAAGAAATTGATGTTCTTAACAGAACTCAAAAAAGTAAAATTACAGGCCTTGTTGCTCTCAATTCTCTTTTAAAAACTCAAGTTAAGTCCAGTGAAACTCAAGTTAAAATCCTCAATGAAAAAATGAAAATTGCCTTTGGTCGCATGGAAAGAGCTCAGATGGACTTTCAAAACTACCTCCTCCATCGCAATGCTTATCTCAATCAAAAAAGAAACTACTTACAATTAAAAAAAGATTTGTGGCTTAATCAATTTGCTATTCAAAAAGAATTTGCTCACACTATGACAAACTTGTGCAAGACACCTATTTTTAAAAGTATCTAGACCAAAAGATCATCAAAGCGGAGATCTAATAAAATGAAATCAATCATTGAATATTTCGTTAATCGCTCTTTCGTAGTCAACCTTATTTCAGCCTTTATTATATTCGCTGGGGTTGTACTAGGTTCTATGATCAAAAGAGACCTCATTCCTCCCTTTGAATGGAAGAGTGTTAATGTTTCGGTTTCACTCCCTGGAGCTTCCGCCACTGAGGTTGAAAAATATTTAGCCTATCCCATAGAAACCGCTCTCCAAGGATTACCTCACTCAAAAGAAATTACGACTCGCTCAACATCAGGCACTCTTAATATTCAAGTTTACTTTAATGCCAGTCATGATCAGATGTCAGAGTCTGTTGAGCAAATTAGAAGTCGCATTCAAGCCATCAACTGGCAACTTCCTTCGCAGTCGCGAGATATTAATGTTTCTCAGAATAAAGTCGACTCTGTCTTTCATATGGGAATTGCGCTTGAAAACTTTGACTTTCACAACCCCACCCATCGACAGTGGGTCAAAAGACTGGCTGAGAAAATTAGACAGGTTAAGGGCATTATTGATGTCAGTGAGGAAATGAACAGTCAGAATCTGTACATTCAGATTCATCCAGAAAAACTAGCTCCATATGAAATATCCGTTGCTGAAATCCGCACCAAACTACAAGAATCACTTTCCTACTCTCCCATAGGACAAGTGGATTTTGATGAAAAGACTTTCTCCGTCGAAATACAACGCCCCACTGAAGCCATTGAAGCTTTTAAAAAAATGGCTATCCGAAGTAATAAAACAGGTAATGTTATCTATTTAGAACAACTTGCTGATATTGAGCTAAAAATTGATGAAGTCAAAGCCAGTCACAAATTCAATGGAAACCCCGTTATTAATCTTTACACTCGTAAAGACATAACCTCTGACTCAATACTTCTTAAAGAAAAAGTCCAAAAAATTCTCGACGACACCAATGAAAAATTACCTGAGGGAGTCAGAGCTTCCGTTTTTATTGACACTCCAAAACTCATTGAATCACAACTTGAGACTTTAAAAAATAATGGCTTATTTGGGATGATACTAGTTCTTATCATTCTAACCTTGTTTTTTAATTGGAAAGTTTCTCTAGCCACTTCCTTTGGAATTCCTATCGCTTATTGTGGAACTCTTATAGCACTTTATGGTTTTGGCATATCAATAGACATTATATCTGTTGTCGGCATGATCTTAGTTCTTGGGATTTTAGTGGACGATGCCATTATAATTGCGGAACGATATATAGAAAACTTAGAAGAGGGCATGGCACCTAAAGAGGCTGCTATTGCCGCCAGCAAAGACCTAATGATTCCCGTAACAGGTACAGTACTAACCACTGTCTTTGCCTTTACACCAATGGTCCTTTTAGAAAGTGAAATCGCCAATGTTTTCTATGCCGTCCCTATAGTCATAATTGTTTCACTCACAATGAGTTGGTTAGAGTCTTTTTTCATTCTCCCAAACCACATGCAACATTTTATTAAAAAAGCACCACAGCAAAGCCAATTTCAATTTTTTGAAAAAATAAAGAGTCTTTATCTCAAAATCATCAATCTCGTACTTCGCTTTCGCTACCTCGTTGTCATATTCCTAGTGGGCTTCTTCGTCGCCTCAGGATGGGTCGCAAAAAACAAAATACAACAAGAGTTCTGGTTCAACATTTCTCGTGAAAGAATCGCCATCAAAATAACTTTAAAAGAGAATATTTCGCTTAAATACACTGAAAAGGTTTTACAACCCATTGAAGATTACCTTGTGACCTTACCAAAAGATAAGTTTCAGTTTATACAAACAGACGTCGGCAATATGTGGACCAGAGGCCGGCAATATGAAGGTTATCGTTATGCTAAAATCATGCTTCACATCCATGAGGACATTACCAACCCAAGCGTTATCAAAAAAGAGTTTACTAAAAAATTAAAAGATTACTTTGAAGAGTATCAAAAAAAGGATTCACGAATAGAGACCGTTAGAATCGGATCTGAAATGAACGATCAAGATGATCAAAAGAAAGATATGATTTCCATTGATGTCTCTGGAAACGAGGATGTTGACTACCTAGAGATTAAAGAAGCTATTACTGCGCAAATAACACAAAATAAAGCAAAGTTGGAAATGGTTAAAGAGGTTAATGAATTTGATGAAAAGTGGGTATTTACCCCTGACACAAATAAGTTAGCCCGTTACCAAATGAACCTCGGTAATATTACATCTCAGTTACGCTCTTTTTTCGTACCACATGAACTTATGCAGTTAAGAATGAATGGCGAGAGTAAATGGATCTACACCCAGGTGAAACGCGACAAGCCTATTAGTCACAACGAACTAAAGAACTTATCGGTTTTAAATAATATCGGACTAAGTGTTCCCCTTTCAAACCTAGGAACATGGTCAAAAAAGAAACAACTTGGTAACATTCGTCATCAAGATGGAAAAAGAATGTTTACTTTTGACTTAGCCTTTGAACCCACTGAGGAGATGAACGTTATAAAAGCTAAAGAAGAAGGACAGAAGATAGCCAATTACTTAACTGAACATTATCCAACCTACAATATCGAACTTCGAGATGCTGACCGTGCCGAAGCCAGCAGTCGTGCTTGGGCCTTAAAAGTGGCATTTTTATGTATAGTCCTAGTGATGTTCACCCTTGCTCTCGTGCTAAATTCCATCACCCTTCCCTTTTTAGTTGGTCTCCCCATTCCATTTGGATTGATGGGTATTGTTTGGGCACTGTATCTTCACGATATGAAAATGGGAATTATGTCTCTTATAGGTCTCATTGGAACCGTTGGTGTTTCAGTGAACGACTCCCTCATTATGGTGGATCAAATTATGAAACGAGCTCAAAAAGCAGGTGGACTTCTACGTGATCATATCATTAATGGAGCTGCCAGCCGACTGCGAGCCATCATACTTACAACCGTAACAACACTCGGGGGCGTTTTCCCTATGGCTTATGGAATTGGTGGAGAGTCGGGTTACACTCAACCTCTGGCTTTTTCTCTCGGTTGGGGTCTCTTCTTTTCTACTTTTTTAACCCTCTTTGCTCTTCCCGCCTTTATGGAAATCAGAAGAGATTTCTCAAGACTTTTTCAATGGACCAAAGATAGAATAAGACATCGACAACTTAAGTCACATTAGAGCATATTGTAAAAGGGTCAATAACCTCTATTGACTTGAATAAACCGAAAATATAGAAAGTATTAATGGATCAAACTTTAATAATAAAAGTGATGAGTTTATTTGGAGCCCTGTTAGGAACTGTGGGAGTTCTCTATTTCTTCCTCATCCAAGAGGCTTTAGAAAGCCTCAATTTTTTAACAGCTCTTCCCCTTATTTTAGTCGTCCTTAGTTCATCCGTTCTTGTGTACTTCGCCTTTTCTAGCGAGAGCCAGTCTTAACTCACCTCACTTTCCCAACAGGGATCTGTGTTTATATTTTTAACAAGTATTAATTACACACTACTTTTAAAGAGAAAAATAACTTAAGTTAAAACTGATTAACATTTCAAAGACGGGCCATGATTTTTAAATTCAAAACTTTATATGGACTTATTCTACTAACTGTTTTGCTCTTTCCAATACTCACTTGGTCTAAAGTGACTTATCGTGATTACATCAATATTAAAAAAGTCGCTCGCACCCTACAAAAACGCTATCCAGCCAGCGAATATATTTATGTCGGCCTAGGTGCGAGCCCTGTTGGCATAATGGCATACCTAGAGCTCACACTCGGCCAACAGCAAATCCTCCATCTTCCAATGAGTCATGTTTCAGGATTGCACTTCGACAAAGAAAAAACACAAAGCTTAACACCTGAGATCGAAAGAACCTTAAACAGGCATTTCTCACTTTTTTTACCAGAGTCCACCATTGCTCATAAAAAAATCTTATTGATAGATTACTCTCTAACGGGAGGATCTCTTGCCTTCACACGCGATCAGATCAGCAGCTACCTCAATAGATTTCAAATTCCAAGCAATGTCACATCCGTTGCCCTCAATTCCAATCTCCGCGATAACCCTGAAATTTTAGAAGCGGGCCATGATGTTTTAATCATCAGTCGTTACTTTCATCGACGCTTACTCTCCCAGCATTTTGATCTTTATAGAAAACACGAGCCTTTCCATCTCAGAAAATTTCTTAATCATCGAGAGTACTCCCCGCCGAAAGAGCGCTTGGAAGACTGGAATCAAGAAGACTTTCTTGAACTCCTTAGAAAAGACTATTTTGCAAGCACAACCTATGAACATTTACTTTTTGAACTTCAACGCTTGAGAACACAAGATCCTACTGAAAGGGTATTTTATGACAACCTCATGTCCACCCATAGAAGTAGCAATATGATCTTTTGTCGTAACCTTTTCTAGATTGAAAAGTCATTAATTAGAGGGTTTTAAAATCTTCTGTTTTTGGAATTTGCTTGATCTTTTCTTGGAGAATCTCTGGCGGAAAAGTCACTTTTCTTTTGACCAAATCAAACCAAGCCCCAGATATTTCAATGGTCGCCGCCACCTTACCATCAGACTTTTTCATAACCTGATGAAACATTTTCCACTTTCGACCATCCTCACTTAAGCCATTCACTTTAATGTTTACAACAACTGAATCGCCAGGAAGAACTTCACTCAGGTAATGAATATTTTCATTGAAAATAATGGGACCAATTCTAAGTTCATTAAACTTTTTCATCGTAAATCCCAAAGAGTCGAGATAGTCAAATCGAGTGGTTGCACACAGGTCAGCATAGGCCGAATGTCTCATATGTCCATTGGGATCAAGATCCGCCCACCTTATATGAAACTCTTGATTAAACACTTCAGACATCTAGCACCTCACGACTATAATACACAGGCCTGCTTCCCCTGTTTGCGCATATAAAGAGCTAAACCGTAAGACCAAAACGTATTAGGTGAATGCACAGAAGGAGCCGGTGATTGAGTATAACTTCTCTTTTTTAAATTTAGTTTTTGATCAAAAACTTGTGTCACTTGATAATTGGAAAGTTTTTTAGTGTTCGCCTTAGAGCTTATCAAAACATCGGCCGGCTTATTTTGAGAGCACTCCCATGAAACTAAAACAGGTTTATTCCAATAGGGAGCATCTTCCATCGGAGGTAAATTTTTAACTATCAAAGCATCTTTGAACTCTTTTTCAGTCATAAAAGAAACTCTTTCTAATCCAAGAGAGATCAAGGTGGCTGCAACAAAAAACTCTTCCCCTCGTCCCCCAAGGCCTTTCCCAAAAATAACGACATGACTGTAGGGCTCAACACCCTTTAATGCGAGTAAGCGCTGGAGTTCGTCAGCTTTCTTTTTTAGATTTTGCCCTCGCAACCCTCTTAGGTCCCAGTTCTTCCAATAGACATGAAAACTCCGAGGAGGTCGAGAGAGTTCGTGTTCAAAACGGGGCCTGACATCAACGATAATAGAATGCCTAAGTTCCACTTCTCCATTGACATGAACTTTTGAAAAAATTCGATTTTCTTGATCCAAGTCTGTTTCACTCACTTTAGTAGGAGTCTGACATCCAACCATGAATAGTAAAACAAACAGGATCGACAGAGCTTGTCGTGTCGACTGAGACTGGATTTGAAATTTCATACCAAAGCTCCTAGCAGCAACAGATTTTAAGCTATCACTGCAATAACAATCTAACGTCAATCAACATTAATGATTTTGTTTTTTATGCTTCATGGTTGGGAAAAGTAAAATATCTCGAATACTAGGTCGATCCGTAAGAAGCATCACAATTCTCTCCACACCGATTCCCACTCCACCAGTGGGCGGCATACCCACATCAATCGCATGCATAAAATCATGATCCATTGGCTGGGCTTCTTCATCCACGACACGACGAGCCTCTTGCTCTTTGAGACGAGCCAACTGATCTTCTGGGTCATTTAACTCTGTATAAGAGTTCCCAATCTCCATGGCAGCACAAATGGGCTCAAACCTCTCTACTAATCCCTCTTTATCTCTATGCATTTTAGTGAGAGGGGAAACCTCTTTGGGAAAATCAATAACAAATGTTGGCTGAATCAGCTCACTCTCTGCAGATAACTCAAAAAGCTCCATAATCATCTCACCACGAATACCTGGCTTTTCCATCTCAGAACCTAATGACTTACACTTTTCAAACAAGTCCTGATCACTGGCTGATTCAGGGTCAATTCCAGCATACTCTCTCACGCCATCATAAACAGTCAGACGTCTCCATGGAGGTGTGAAGTCAATTTCTTTGCCTTGATAGGTCACCTTAGTGTCACCCGTAATTTTGCGAGCCAAGTGGGCTACCAGCTCTTCAAATTGATTCATTTGGTATTGGTAATCGGTATAGGCTTCATACCATTCGAGCATTGTAAACTCAGGGTTATGAGATCTATCGATACCTTCGTTACGAAAGTTTTTACCAACTTCATAAACTTTTTCAAACCCACCCACGATCAATCTTTTTAGATAAAGTTCCGGACTTATTTTTAGATAAAGCTTCATATCCAAGGCTCTATGATGAGTTGAAAATGGATAAGCGGCTGCCCCACCATAAATGGGCTGTAACACAGGGGTTTCAACCTCAAGAAATCCACGCTCATTTAAAAAATTTCGAATTTCAGAAATAATTTTTGATCGAGTTTCAAAAACTTTACGACTCTCAGGATCCATAATTAAATCCAGATGCCTATAGCGATATTTAAGCTCAACATCCTGTATACCATGAAATTTCTCAGGCAAAGGCTCTAAGGTCTTACACAGAATTTTAAACTCTTTTGTGTGAAGCGAAAGCTCTCCTTTTTTTGTTTTAAAAACAAAACCTTCAACCCCAACAATGTCTCCAATATCAATATTTTCAAAAGAAGTAAGACTTGTTTCATCTAACTCCGCTTTTTTTAAATAGCACTGAAGTTTTCCCGACTGGTCCTGAATATTAAAGAACGCCGCTTTTCCCATTGGTCGTTTTGTCATCAATCTTCCAGCGATACGAAAGACATCTCCTTCTTTCTTCTCACCAGTTTCAATATTTGAAAAGCTGTGAACAATCTCTTTCACAAGAGCCGTACGCTCATAATTATGGGGAAAAGGATCGATACCCTTTTCACGCAATTCTTTCAGTTTTGCTCTTTTTTCGGCACGAATCGGATTCTCGCTATTTTCACTCATTGCCATCAACCTTTCTTGGTTTTTAATTTCAATTTAACTTTTAATCTCTTTTACCTTAAGCCTTCTGTGAAGGCTCAAATCGTGACAATAATCTCGATATTTCAGAGATTTTTAAACCTTAGATATTCTTTCCAGTGTAAATATCCATAACGGAATGCAACAGCTCAATGGCTTCTTTCTTTGGTCTCTGAAAAGCATTACGTCCCATAATACTACCAAAAGCACCACCTTGAGCTAACTGATTAACTTCCTCAAGGACGTCATCCGTACCCTTTGCAGCTCCTCCGCTAAAAATGACCACTCGTCGTCCATTGAAACAAGACTCAACCACATGACGAGTACGATCCGAAAGCTTTGAAATCGGAATCCCTTGCTCTTCATAAACTTTTTTGGCTTCTTTTTGCTCAATATGATCTGTCGGTGGTTTCACTTTAATAAAATGAGCTCCTAATTGGGCTGCAATTTGAGCGGCGTATGCAATCACATCAATCGCTGTTTCACCTTCTTTAGAAAGTTGCTCACCACGAGCATAGGACCAAATCACAACAAGTAAACCTGCCTCTTTTGCTTTTTTAGCAGCCGAAGCAATTTCCTCATACATTTGCTTCCGCATGCTACTTCCTGGGTAAATGGTGAAACCAATACCCACACAACCAAGTCTTAAAGCATCATCCACCGAAGAGGTTAAAGCCGAACAAGGGCCCTCTGTAGAATATAATGTATCTGAATTGTTAATTTTTAGAATAAGAGGAATATCTCCAGCGAAATCCCTAGCGACGGCTTCAATAAATCCAAGAGGAGCAGCATAAGCACTACAACCAGACTCCACCGCTAAAGCTGCATGATAAGTTGGGTCGTAACCATTGGGATTTTTAGCAAAGCTGCGGGCTGGTCCATGCTCGAACCCTTGATCCACAGGAAGTATGACCACTTTACCTGTGCCCGCTAAACGCCCATGATTTAACACACGTGCCATATTTGTTAATACTCCAGGGTTATCAGCCCCGTACCAGCTAAGAATCTCTCTTACTCTTGGCGTCATACTCCGTCTCCTTAATAGCAAATCGCTGCCTAGACTATTCATTTAAGGCTTTGAAATCAAGGGGATTAACAACTTTCAACCAATCACGACTCCATAATTAAACGGAGTCGCCCATAGATTTAGCACTAACAATAAAGCTTAGGACCATGAAGTGGATTTCTTAGAGTTTTTCTTTAGCTTTAGACTGCTAAAAACTCGAATACCGTTAAATTAAGGATCCAATTTAATACCGCTTTAGTTAAGCTCGCAGTGAGGCGCAAGGAGGAAGCTGTACGAACAGTACCGCGACGACGCAGTCAACGATACTGGGAGCTTTAATAAACGGTATTACTAAAAACTCCTCACTTTAACCATAGCTCTTTTGATCGAATGGATCTCTTCTTTGCAAGCATCCATAAAATGAAGAGCAAATGCCTCAATGTCTTCAATTCCAAAGTCTTTGAGACAAGTGGTTTCAACCGGAGTACCTTCATTGGTGATATTCACTCCATAATGAATCAGTGATGAATTGGTCGAACAAGTTGCGATACTTATGTTCAGCTTTTTCTTATCCCAGTAGACATCGTCTCCAAAACGCTTTAACTCCACTTTTTGATGACTCATTTTTTGAATTTCTAAAATGAGAATTTCTCCCATAAGTCTCTGCAAAGCGATGGCACTGGATAAAGGGAACTGAAAAAGTTCGAGGGTAAAATGTAACATTTTATCCCCAGCAATTTTAGCTGAAGCCCTTAAGTCCTCACCGTCAATCATATGATCTGGAGTGACGTCACAAGCTCCTACCCATGCCACCATAGAGTCACCCAAAATTCCATACTCAAGATAATTGAAGAGCGGATAAAGCTGTTTTCCTGTGTATTTTAAATTTTTCTCCAACCAAAATGTGTGCATACTAAATTTCCTTATTACTTATAACGGCCCTTACAAATCTCTGACAGGACTCGCACTTGCCACAAAGTTTTTCACCAGCGTGATAGCATGACCATATCCTATCTAAATCCACGCCCAACTTTAAGGATTCTTTCACGATTTCAGATTTTTGCATTTTTTGTGAAAAGCAATGAATTTGGACACCATTTGAAGTCGACATTTTTAAACAAGCATTCATTTTTTCTATATACTCTTCGCTATTATCAGGAAAGGTCTCAGCCTCTTCCGCATTAAAACCAGGAACAACAAAGTCAGCTCCCCATTTCTCAGCAAAACAAGCCCCAATATTAAGAAAAACGCCGTTGCGATTTGAAACCCATACTTTTTTTGCAGAAGCCTGTGAGGCTTCTGCGCTTTCTATATCAACTTCATCGGTCGGGACTTGATTAGAGGACGTGAGAGAACTTTTGTCTCCAGAAAATAAACTAGAAATATCAGATACTTGCAAATCAATCTTTAAGTTATTACTAAAGTCTGTCGCCGCTTTCTTCTCTGCTTCAAAGGCTTTTTGCCCATAGTTGAAAAAGACAGCACGCACCTGTCCTGGCCACCTTTTCTCTGCCGCATAGAGATTATAGACCGAATCAAGGCCACCAGAGAGCAAGACAACAGCTTTATATTTATTCATTTCCATAAATAGGGATTTAGTAGTCTCTAAAGAAAATCTCAAGGTGTATTTATAGGCAATTTCAGGATTTCCCTAGACGCCCTGACATTCCTTCCCTATAAAGACCCTATGCTTAAAAATACGAATGGTTTTAAGGAGTTCGTGAAGGCTGCCTTCCGCGACCCAAGAAATGTTTCCACCATCTTTCCAAGCCTCAAGTTTCTAGCAAAAGCCCTCATTCACCATGCTGAGTTCAAAAAAGGTGACAAAGTTCTCGAACTGGGATGTGGAAGTGGAGCCATCACCCGCTATATCATGGAAGATCGTGCACTTATCGAAGAGTATACCGGCGTTGAAATTGATAAAGATTTGGTTGAATACCTTCGCCACACATTTCCAGGTGAAAGGTTTTTAGATATTTCCGCCGATCACCTTCATGATCATATTCCCGACGCCAGTATGGACTCTGTTATTTGTTCACTCCCCTGGACTTTATTTGCTGGCGATCTACAAGAAGCAATCACCAAAGAAATTTATAGAGTTTTAAAGCCTGGCGGACGCTTTACCACCTTTTTATGCATTCACTCCCTGACATACCCAGGAGCTCCAAGAGCAAAGAAAATTTTCAGCCATAATTTTGCCAACTTTGAAAAAAAAGAATCTATTGCTCGTAATATTCCACCAGCCAATGTTTACCTTGGGATTAAGTAAATCAGTGTAAGTTTACACTGAAACTCTTTTAATATAAGAAAGGAACAAACCTTTTAGTTTTAAGAACATAACTCTTATAAATATCACTATTCTTAGATTCCATTATTTTTTTCTCCTCACTTTTAACTGCATAAAAATACAAGATTACTATGAGAGATAGAAAAAAAAGGTTTATCAAAGAAGAATCAAAAAATAATGTCGAGAAATAGCATATTAAATACGATGTATAATAAGGGTGTCGAATAAACCGATAAGGTCCACGAACTACAATCTCTTCAGGAGCCCTTGAAGTAAAAATATTATCGAACATTAGCTTGGCCGTGTTGGCATAAGCCCAAAAGAAAATAAAAGAACTTATAATATTAAGAAATAAAAAACCCATAAATGAATATTGATCCGATAATGATCGACTAAGAACTTGATAACTAGAATGTATCCAAAACATGCTTGTCACCAGTTTCAGCAGCGTCCACCTCCAATCAAGCTTAATTCCTTTTTTATTAAAATAAAAAAATGAAAAAAGAAAAAAAACTGTAATGTTAAATAGAAAACAACATTTTATTATTAAAGACATGGTTACTTCCTAAGCTTCCTATAATTTTTCTTTTCAATTAATTTTGCAATGGGATTTAAACTTCTAAGAAACTTAACTCTCAACCTTTCTATAGGAGTGTAATCAACAAGAGCATACTGATCAAAGTGACTATAAAGATCACCCCAAATGAGATTCCAAACAATAGGATTCATGCCAGTTCCCAAAAGCAATGTCTCAACATTAGCTATCATAACTTCATCCGGATGACCTTTAAAGAGCGGATTTTCGTAACGTATTGAAGTTTCCTTGAATCCAATTTTCTGATACAAAGGCTTTAATTCTTCCACGCAGCTTGTAACAATATATTTTCTTTTCGATTGAACAACGACAATAGCCAAGTGCTTAAACAGAGACATTAATAAATCAGCACCTCGATAGTCTGGATGCGTACAAAGTCTCATGATTTCAATAGTCTCATCTCTTCGTGGAAATGATTCTGGTAAATTTGTATACTCCTCTATCTCCATCTGATCATCAATCTCATGAAATGCCAATCTCACAGTACAAACTGTTTTCCCTCCATGCCTTGCAAAAACAATTCTTGACCTCGAATCATAGGAATCTGCCATATCATTAATACTATTTTTTGAACTTAACTTATCAGCTCCTTGATTAGCAAAAAGTCTTAACTTCAAACACTCCTCATAGTCTTCTTCAGTTTTTACAAAATTGAAATCCAACGTATTTGATAATTGTCGAGTATAAAAACCTTGTGACTTAAGCTCCTGGAGAGATGATACATTAGAAAACTGCATTAGATAATTAGCAATAATCTCATTAACATCTTTATTTGTAGTACTGAAAGAAACGCCCATACGGATAACATCTCTGCCATCTTCATTTCCAATGTTTATATTTTCAATTTTTAACTTCATATTGACTTGAGAAATCATTGGAAAGTTAACAATGGCATTTAATGTCATCTGCGGAAATAAAAACTTATTCCTTAATGAGCATGTTACTTTCATCCCTCCATAAGATATATCTTTGATTTTAAAATAAATGAAGTCATTAAACTTCGCAGGTGAATTAGCAATACCGGTTGGATAAAACTGTGAGCTACAGCTCCACCTATTATTAGAACGACGTTCCGAATTATCATAAGGAGTATGCTCGATTACAAAACGTATACAAATAATATTCTTATTTCCATGATTGTATTCATATATAATAACTCCATCTAGGCTTGAAGATTCATTACCTATTTCAATATTAACCTTATAACGACTCGATGTATCAATCTCTATTTTATTTTCATTTATTAGTTCAATGCCAAATGGGCTAATTCGCCAAACTGACATAGCATAGGCCTTACCATTAAATCTAATTGTAGCTTTGACAGGATCGTTTTCACGTACATCTTGAGGCCTAAATGGCTCATGAATATCTACTATCTGTTCAAAATTTTTTTCTTTAGCTTCAGATTTCACGCTGCACCTGCCTTAGCTATTTGTCTATCATCTAATAAATTTAAAGCTTTTGAAAAATCAATAAAATGTAACTCTCTTATAGAACTGAAATCGCGTACTTGTTCATTATCACTAAGCGAATACGTTTCAAAATCAATTATTTTCATTTTCTTTAGTTGTTCATACACATTGGGTGAAAATATAATTTTATTTTGGAAGAATTTATATTTTTTAACAAACTCATCTATCCTTGCACACTCATTAGATGGGGTTCCCATTGCCGTAATCTCAATAGCACTTCCAGAGCCACCTATATTACCTACAATAGCCTCTCCGCATGATAAAATAATACTCCTTTTAATATCAAATTCATTTCCAGAATTTATATGATTTCTTGCCATTAGCAATGAAGATAAAAAGCAGTTTTCAATATTTTGTGATGAGGAGGACTCGTCAAAATAGGCAAACACTAAATCTCCAATTTTCCTTGGTATACCTGAGTTTTCTTCAATCAGAACACTACTCTCTTTAATCAATGGCAGGATTTTCTTTTCAAGCAATTGATGATTTCTAGACTGTTTAGTGTAGCCACGAATATCTGAAAATAAACAACAAATCTCTTTATTTTGCGGTCTTAGTATTTCATCAAGAGCATAAGTAGTTGAATATTTTTTTATAGTTGAAAGCTCGTGGAAACGATTAAAAATTTGTTTTGGCAAAAAGCCTCTAAGATGATCTACCAATTCAATTTGTCTTTCAATAAGCTGTTTTTGGGCCATCAATTTTTCTAAATTTGATTTATAAAGTAAAATGGAAGTTAAGTTTCTTGACGAGATAAAAAGCATAATTGCAAATGTAACAACAGAAGCACTATAAATATCCATTTTGGGTATAGGAGTTTCAACTAGAAAATACAAACATCCTAACAAATTTAAAAAACAATAAATTATATTTTGAAAAACACTTAACCTCAGTAAGTATATTGATACCAATATAAATACAAATGGATATAAAAAGGGTGCTTCTGGGTATATTAAAGTCGCTTTCGATTGTAAGACTGCTATTGCAGAAGTCACAATTATAGCATAAAAACGGTAATATTTTTGATGAGGCTGTAAAACTTTTAAATATAGAAAAAAACCAACAATTGCTACCGAGGCCATCCCAAATCTAAAAATAAACCAAAAACTCGAGCGTTGAGCTAATCCCATTGGTAGATCAAAAAAGTAGTAATGTAAAATGTAAACAAAACAAATAATTGGAAAAACAAGAATCATATTTATTCTTGCTGCTTGTTTCTCTGAAATAAAAAAACCTAAAGCATCACTTTCTTTTAACAAAAGATGAGGTATAAAAAAGGTTACAATTTTATTAAGGATATCCATTAATTGTTTATCGGATAAAAAAATCTTACACTTAAGCTATTGTAATTTCTTTTATTTTAAATTTTAAACCTAACGTCCAGATCAAATCTAAATGAATAAGCCAGACTAAACCAAAGTCTTGCGACAAAAAGGTAGAGTTCGATCTAAATATTTTTAACAAGTATTCTTAAGTTTTCTTTTGATGGATGGTTCCCATATTCAGCGGGTAGATAGTATTGCCTAAAAAGGTTAATTTCATTTTGTTTTTCCGGATATTCCTTTGCAGCTCTCATCAAAAAATCACTGGGACCTTCAAATGAAAGTTTATCAATGCCCTTTTTAGCCAATCGTTCTCTTAAGAAGAGGTAAGCTTTTTGGGCCTCTGATATTTCAACCTGACTTTGCCTATTTTTATATCGAATCCATAGATAAAAACACAGTAGTATCAAAAGCGTAACTGGGACTAGTTTTTTCTGATTCACACCCTTTAATCCAATCTTTTCAAAGAAATCAAGTTGTCCTTGTCGATCATAATTGAGTAAAAATAAATTCCATTGGGTTGCCACAGCATCAAAGGCCAGACTCGCCTGCTTTAACCAACCTTTATTTAAACTTTTTTCATCAATTAAGAGGCGTTCAGATTCGCTCAGTGAGTGAAAGACTTGCCCTCCTAACTCTATGCGGAGAGGTGCAACCATAAAGGTTGGGTCAAAACGTATCCAACGGTTCTTCGTATCAGACCAAATTTCAGTCCAAGCATGAGCATCTCGACTGGTCACTAAGTAATAATTGCTAATCGGATTTTTTTCACCTCCATGAAATCCAACAACCACTCGACTCGGGACATTAGCAAGCCTCATCAGTGAAGCAAAACTTACGGCAAAATGCTCACAAAAGCCCACTTTTTTTTCAAAAAGAAATTCTCCTAAATTCTCTGTCTTTAACTCCCCTGGTGACAGAGTGTAGCGAAATTGTTTTTGATAAAACTTCATCAACTCCTGAGCTCTCTCTTCATTTTCACTAGAAACCTCACTAATACTGTGCACTAACTCATTCACTCTCGGATCTTGCACTTGTGTAGTTTGAAGATACTTTTTTCTATCATTTTTACTGAGCTTACTTGCAATCTGGAGAGATGAAAAAGCCCTGTAAACTATTTTGTTATTTTGTTCTTTATTCAAACGAAATAGTTCCCCCTCAAAAGATTCAGTTCTTCTAATCATTACGAGGCTATTGTGAAGGATACGCGTCGGTCTATCGAGTGCAAACAACCATTTCTCAAAAAAAGGTTCCAATAAGATCTCTTGCTCATAAAGCAGCTCTTTTGATTCTAAAGGTTGATAGTCAACTTTTTTAAGTTCTCCTTTTTCCCATCTCATACCAGCGTCTAAGGTTAATATCCCTCCTCTCCAATACAAATCAAAAGGGCCTGGTTCCTTTCCATTAAATATCACTCGGAAAGCCTCTTGGTCTTGCTGGGCTAACTGAGAAAAACTTCCAGGCTTCATTGTATCGCTAAAACCTTTGAGCTGATTACTACGACGTTGACCAGCTATCAATCCTGTCGAAAAACGAGGAAACACAAAGAACAGTAACACCATAAAAGGAGCGACTTGAAAAAATAAACGAAGACCTGTTTTGAATAACGTCTGTGGATCAAATTTTATCTGTGATCCATTATGCAATTGAACTAAAAGTGCTGTGGTTATAATTAAATCAAATACCGCAAAGATAGTCATACCTAAAGATTGGGATTCAAAAAAACGTGCCAGCAACAACATAAAATTCAAAAACAAAAGAACCATTGCATCTCGATACTCGACCCTATCAATGAGTTTTAACGAAACGGCACAAATGAGCAATGCCGAGCCCGCCTCTAAACCTAAGATTTGTCCGTAATTCTTGAAAACTAAGTAAGATAGAGTCACAACGAGTCCCATTTTTGTTAGGACATTGGGAAGTGGAATGTATTGAAATTCATAGAGAAGTCGCCAAACAAGGCAGAGACCTCCAACAGCTAACGTAGGAACTGTGTAAGTAGAAAAATGGGGAACCAAATTAAGAGCCACTAAAAAAATAAGACTCAAATGAAAGAAACGGTTGGGAGTTGGATTCACTTAACCTCCCGTTGATGAGCCAAAATTTTTAAACACTCAACCTTATGCCGATTTCCGTGATTTGCGGGAATTCTAACACCCTTGATAGAAAGAGCATAAGAAATGTCTCCGTCATGACATTCATGGATCCATTTCGACATTTGCCGTAAGCGACGCTCTTCATCCCCTCTTGCCTGAGCATAATCGATGAGATAGGTCTGCCTTTCTCCTTCTTCAAACTTTTTAGTTAGCAGAGGCCTTCCTCTTGCAAACGCTTTCCAATCAATATGCCTCTGTGAATCTCCAACTTGATAATTACGATGTTCCGAGAAATCTTCGCCATTGTTGTTTTGATTCACTCCCTCGTCCATACCATCAGGCTTAAAACTCTCAACACTATGATTGCCACTTGGCGAAGGATAAACATAATAAGTCTCATCCACTTCAAACTTTCTCCATACATAGAAAAAACCAAAAGGATAACGAGTGGAAACAGTGATTTGACTTAACTTTTTCTTACCCCAAGATCCCGTTTTAAAATCAAAATACTGGGGATGAAGAGAGTTTTTATAAATCAGAGGAATGGAAAAATCGATAGAGTCACCCTTTCCTTTAGCCTGTATCCGAACCTGAGAGTGCCCTTCTGCGTTTTCACTTTTTAACCAGATCACACCATGCCCGAAAGCCTCACTGGCTGATAAGAAAATTTTGATTTTCTCTATTTTAATATTTTTCAGATTAGAATGAGTCTGAACCATACCAATCAAAAAAAGAGCTACTAGGAAAAAACACAACAAAAAAGCAAGATTATTATTGTAAATAGCCCCACCAACAAGACTGACAAAGATACCGCCTCCATACATAAAGCCATATTCAGTGGGTATAATAAATATTTTCTCACGTTTTTTCATGGAATCGGGACAGAGTGAATGATTTCCTGAGCTAATTGATGGGCACTTTTTTCACCCAAATCTTCATGACTTCGCAGCCTGTGATTCATAACAGCGACACCCACGGCTTGATAATCTTCCGGTATAACGAAGTCCCTGCCCTCAATAAAAGCATGAGCTTTTGCCGCTTTATTAAAATCTCTCGCACCCCGTGGAGAAAGTCCCCACGAAAGAGTCCGGCTTTTTTCGACAATATCTTGTAAGTAATCTAGAGAAGCATCCGACACATTAACACTTTCTACCTCTTCAATTAACCCCAAAAGCTCTGTTGGTGTCATTACCGGCTTTAGTTCTTGAATCCATAGATTGCGATCACGTCCCTTAAGAATCCCCTTTTCAGCCTCTCTACTTGGAAATCCTAATTCCAAACGCATTAAAAAACGATCTAACTGTGATTCAGGCAAAGGGAAGGTCCCAATATTTTCCTGTGGATTCTGGGTGGCAATTAGAAAGAAGGGCTTAGGTAATTCATAAACATGTCCATCCATCGTAACATGCTTTTCTTCCATTGCTTGCAAACAAGCACTCTGAGTTTTAGGAGTTGCCCGATTGATTTCATCAGCAAGAACAAAGTTTGAAAACAAAGGACCTTTATGAAAGTTAAAACTTTGTGTTTCTTTATTAAAAATCGGGGTACCTAAAATATCCGCAGGCAATAGATCATTGGTAAACTGAATGCGTTGTTCTTCTAATCCTAATAATTTTGAAATTGTTTTCACTAAGCTCGTTTTACCCATGCCAGGTCGATCTTCTAAAATAAAGTGTCCACCAGCCAATAAGCATGTCACACAAAGTTTGACTGTTTGCTTTTTATCAACAATCACTTCTTCAATTTGACTTAAAAGTTCTTGGATTTTTTTACTTTCTTCTTGAGCCTTTTTTTTCATACGAAAACCCTTGCTGACTTTGCTCTCTATCTCAAATGATACTTCTTTTAGAAAGTAAAAGAATATGTACCATTCATTTTGTGTCTATGAGATCAACCTTCATACTCTGGTTTTAGATCGACAATTAAGAGTTGTAAGCTTTCCTTGCCCATATAAAAGTTGATCGACGGCTCTGCCACAAGGCTTACACGCTTTGACGTCAATTGCCGCTTTTCATCAATGTTATCGGCAAAAAACCACAAAGCATCAATTTTATTTCCCTTTATATCCTTTAATGATAACTTCAAATGCTTCTCTTTTAGAACTCTTGTCGAGGCGACAAAGAGGTGATTCAGACGAATGACTGGCAATTTAAAGCCCACTCCATAAGGCTCCATTTTCTTTAACCAAAAATGAAAATTTTGGTCTAGCTCTTCTAAGCTTGCCTGAAAATCGTACTGAATGACAGACTTTGGTCTTTCTATTTTTTGATAATAACCCGCTAGAGCCTCAGTAAATGACTCCGCATTTTTTAAGGGTAGCTGAAAACCAGCCGCCTGTTTATGACCACCAAATTGTGTTAAAGTTTCTTTAGCCGCCTCAAAGGCTTCCAAAAGATTAATTCCCTTTGGGGCTCGTGCACTACCAACAATTGTGTCATCAATGATGGAACCAACAAAACTAGGAACGAAATATTTCTGCGTTACTTTAGTCGCTAACAGTCCAACAATGCCTTTATAAAACTTTTCAGAATATTCAAAAACAAATTGAAACTCTTCATTTCTAAGAGCGAGTCGCTCTTCAATGAGGGCTTGTCCTTGTGCTTGAATTTCTGTGCGCTCTTTTTGAGCCTCCATTGTTTGTAGAACTTTTTCTTGAGCTTCTTCCACCTGATTAACTAAGAAAAGATCAAGGGCCTGCACGTCGGAGTTCATTCGACCTAAAGCATTCAGCTTCGGCGACAACGTTATGGCAACATCACTGGATGTTAAACCCTTTCCAGCAAGACCTAACTCTTCCATTAATGCTCGCAATCCCAAGCGGTCCGTGCGAGAAAGTTGTAATAACCCATGTCTTACTAAAGCTCTATTTTCTTCCACCAAAGGCACCATATCGGTGAGAGTTCCTATGGCAAAACAATCCAATAAAACTTTTGGATCAAAATCCTTTTTAAGTAAACCCTGAGCTTTCATTTGTCTCTTCAGCCCAAGAATTAAATAAAAAGCAACACCTGTTCCACACAGATGTCCTAGTTTTGATTGGCAGTCTTTCTGGTTTGGATTAACAATAGCTAAAGCTGGAGGAAGAATCTCTTTTTGTTGATGGTGATCCGTAATAATAAAATCAACACCTTTTGCCTGTGCTGCTTGAACCGCATCAACAGCTGTAATCCCTACATCGACAGTGACAAATAAGTCTATTCCATGATTATCAATAAAATCTTCAACAATTTCTCTATGAACACCATAACCATCATCAAAGCGATTGGGTTGAAAGGATAGTAAATTTTCAAACCCACATAACTGTAGGCCACGTATAATTAAGGCCAATCCTGGAGTTCCATCCATATCAAAATCAGCATACAAACAAATCTTTTCACGACGTTCAAAGGCTTGTATTAGACGAGTCACCGCAATATCTAAATCTTGAAGGACAGAAGGGTCCCTCAAATCTTTTAGGCTAAACTCACTGAATTTTTGAAATGAATCGTAATCAAAAAAACCTTTTGAAGCCATCCAGCGTCTTACAACTAGTGGTATTTCCTCAGGCCAATCTTGTTTGATTTTTAAAGAGGCCTCGCTTGAGACCTCTTCCCAGTTTTGAAGTGAAATGGAATTCCCCCAAACGAGCTTATGTTAAGCCGAAGTTCCCCATTGTTTAGACAATTTATCTGTTAAAATAACAAGTGGAGACGCTACATAAATGGACGAGTATGTTCCAACAACAACACCAATTCCTAGTGTGAACGCTAGATCTTCAATCACTCCGCCAGCAAAAACATAAAGTGCAATAACTGCTAATAGTGTTGTAATTGAAGTTAATAAAGTACGACTCAAAACATCATTGATCGAACGGTTTACAATAAATGTTAAATCTTTACCTTTAAATATATGCTCATTTTCACGAATACGATCAAAGTTAACAATGGTATCATTCAAAGAGTAACCAATGATTGTCAAAATCGCAGCGAGGATTTGAACATTCACTTCTTTTCCAAGTAAAGAAAAAATACCTAGAGTGATAATGGCATCATGAAAAAGACATATCACAGCGCCGGGAGCGTATTTGTAATCAAAACGTAATCCTACATAGATTAGAATCATTATTAAACTGTATATGACAGCGAGAAAACCTTTTGTCTTAAGCTCCTCACCGATCTGAGGCCCAACGGAATCCACTCGACGAATAGAATCTTCTCCTAGAGAAAATTTCTCAACTAATCCGCTTGTCACCGACTTAATTCTCTGGTTGTTTTTTTCATTCACTTCTTTTTCTGTTTCCCCTTGGGCCATCTGCATACGAATAAGGACTTCGTTGTTTTCGCCAAGGGTTTGCACCATCACTCCACCCACCATATCTTCTAAAAAAGACCGAATTTCACTAACCGGAGGCTTAGCAGCAAACTGAACTTGCACCTCCGTACCACCAGCAAAATCAATCCCGTAGCGGAATCCTTGGGTTAAAATAATCACTCCACAAAGAACAATTATAGCCAATGAAGCTATGGAGAAGGCCGGTGCTATTTTCATAAAAGCAAATCGACCAGGGTCATTCATTCCTCTATTTCCAGTATTCTTAATCATAATCTCTATTCCTTAAGGTGTGATTTTCAATTTAAGTTTACCAACCAACAAGTTGAGGATGGTGCGTGTGAAAAAGATCGCTGTGAACATGGATGTAATAATCCCCACAAGGAGTGTTACCGCAAAACCACGAATAGGACCTGTACCAAAATACATCAAAACCACACAAACCGCGGCAGTTGTAACGTTAGCATCTAAAATGGCAGTGAAGGCTCTTGCATAACCTTCCTTAATAGCGCCAATTAAACCCGCTCCTTTTTGCATTTCCTCTTTGATTCTCTCAAATATGATAACGTTGGCGTCAACAGCCATACCAATCGTTAAGACGATACCGGCAACACCAGGCAAAGTAAGAGTGGCCTGCAAAGAAGTTAAAATAGCTAAGATCATAAGGATATTAAATCCAAGAGCAATGTCAGCCAGAACTCCATAGGACTTATAATAAATAATCATAAAGACAAATACGAGTAGAGCACCGATAAGACCAGCAAACTTTCCTTTTTCAATGGAGTCTTTACCAAGAGTTGGACCAACCGTTCTCTCTTCTAATTGCTCCAGGTTAGCAGGAAGTGCACCAGAGCGTAGAACCATGGCTGTTAAATTGGCATCATCCATCACTTTTTGACGATCTCCTGCCCCGTTCATCTCAATAGAACCGCGACCACCAGTGATCGGTTCTTTAAGACGTGGAGCCGACTGCACCACACCATCCAATACAATGGCCATAAGCTTTTCAACATGGGTTGTTGTCAGCTCACCAAACTCTTTGGCTCCTTTTGCATCAAACGAAAACACAACCATCGGTTGACCTATTTGATTCAAAGTCACAGCAGCGTCATTTAAAGACTCTCCACCCATCATGGCATCGGTTTGTAAGACATAAGGAATTTTTCCTGCCTCAAGTGTCTTAGCGTTTTCCGCTTTTTGGAATCGAACCACTCTATTTTTAGGAAGTCGATCTTTTAAGGCTTCATCCATTTTTTTAATATAATCAGAATAACCAAGTCCATTTTCACCAAGAGCAAATTTTCCTTGTTCTTCGGCTTCTTTCACCCAAGTTTGTAGCTGCTCATATTGAGATGTACCCATCATAAACTCAGGATCCCAAATCATAAATGAAAGCTTAGCTGTCTTATTAATAAGTTCCTTAGCTTGAGTGGAATCTTGAACTCCAGGAAGTTGAACTAAAATACGATTGTCACTTTGAGCCGCAATGGTTGGTTCTTTTACGCCAAATTCATCAATACGGTTCCTAATGGTTTCAATCGTACGATCAACAAGACTTTTCTTAAAATTTCTCATCTCGGCTTCAAAGAAACGAGACTCTATATATTGATCCGTGACTTCTAAAGTTTGAAAATAGCGCCCTTGCCCGTAAGTGGAGTCTTCCATATAGTCCACCACTTTTTGTCGATCCGCAGGTGACTTAAAGAAAACTTGCACCTTACCCTCAGAAGGATCAATGATCTTTACTTCTCCAAGAGAGACATTGTGCTCACTTTGAAGTTCTTTCTTCATTGTAAAAGACATTTTTTTAATACGTGCTTCAACCGCATCCTCAACATCAATACCTAATACAAGGTGAAGTCCCCCCTGAATATCCAATCCATAAGAGAGTTTATCTTTACTTGGCCACCAAATCTGGGTGGTATCCATGAAGTTTGGTATCATCCAAGCTAAACATACGAGGAAAACGACGGCCACCACTCCTAGTCGTGCATTTAAATTTTCAAACATTTTTTAACCTTCCTTAACAGGTTGAGAGACATGAGCCTTTAAAACTCGAATGCTAACATCATCAGCGATTTCAAGTTTTACATACTTTTCTGTCAATCCCTCAATCGTCCCGAAAATTCCACTACTTGTCAAAACTCTGTCGCCCTTCTTGAGCGTTTGCAAAAAATCTTGGTGGGTTTTCTGTTTTTTGATCTGAGGTCTCATCATCAAAAAGTAGAAGATGAAAAACATGGCTAGAAAGGGAACAGCCTGAATAAAGAAGCTTGGGCTTTCAGCAGCCGCTTCTTGGGCATAGACATTTCCACTTAGTAAAAGAACATAAAATACATATGAGACTCGACTCACCAAAGGCCTCCTCTAAAATTGAGTAAACCGATGATATACAAGGATTTATCGCAATTTACAAAAGTTAGCTGAAGGGTTGCCACCCCACTTTGCAGCCTGTCATTTCTTAATACTCTGCTATTATTCAGAGCACAAAAGCGAGTTAGCCCTTTTATTTGGCAAACTTCTGAATAATTCCATCCCTAAAGACTGTCCAAGTCCCTTCAATAATAGACTTTCGAGCCTTTTCCATCAGATGAAAATAAAAATGCAAATTATGAAGTGTGTTCAATCTGCTGCCTAAAAATTCACCAGTCATAAATAAGTGACGCAAATAGGCTCTAGAATAGTTTTTACACGTATAACATGAACACTCAGGATCCAGCGGTCCCGGATCTTCTTTATATTCCGCTCTCTTTATGGATAATTTACCCTGAGAAGTATAAAGAGTCCCATTGCGAGCTACACGTGTCGGCATCACACAATCAAACATATCAATCCCACTATCAATGGCCAAAACAAGATCCAAAGGAGTCCCAACACCCATTAGATATCGGGGCTTATTTTCTGGCATCTGATGCCCCACTTGAGCCACGAGTTCATGCATCATTTCAATGGGTTCCCCCACGCTAAAGCCACCCAAAGCATAACCTGGCAAATCCACATCCAATGTTTTCTCCATGCTTTGCATGCGAAGATCATAACTGAGCCCGCCCTGCACAATACCAAAAAGGAGGGACTCTTTACGATCCATTCTCTCTTTGGAGCGCTTAAGCCAACGAATAGTAAGATCCATGGATTCAATCAAACGCTTCTCATCACAAGGATAAGGAGGGCACTCATCAAAAGCCATAATGATATCAGCCCCTAAATCCATTTGAATTTCCATACTTTTTTCTGGAGTGATAAAGAGTTTCGCACCATCAATATGACTTTGAAACTCCACACCTTCTTCTGATATTTTTCTGAGTTTGGAAAGTGAAAAGACCTGAAAGCCTCCACTGTCCGTTAAAATGGGCCCCTGCCAGTTCATAAACTTGTGCAGACCACCCATTTTCTTTACAATATCTTCACCAGGACGCAGATGCAGATGATAAGTATTACCCAGTACAACCTGACAACCGTTCTCTAACAGTTCCTCCGGAGTCATGGTTTTAACTGTAGCTCTCGTACCAACAGCCATAAAAACGGGAGTCTTAATAGGACCGTGAGCCGTTTGTAAAGTTGCGGCTCGCGCCTTACCTTGCGTACCTTGAATTTCAAATTTTCCTATTTCGTCCATACAGATAAATCTCCATAACTAAAGAGCTGAAACTTACGTTCAATCGCCCATTCATAGCAATGTTTTACATTTTCAATTCCAGCAAAAGCCATAACCATGGCAATCAAAGTGCTCTCAGGCTGATGGAAGTTTGTCATGAGTACATCAACTATCTGATAATCAAAACCAGGTTTTATAAAAAGATTTGTTTCACCATAAAAATCCGTCTCTCCTTCATGCAGGAGACCCATTTTTAGGCTTTCAAGGGAGCGCGTGACTGTTGAACCAAGTGCCCAAACTTTCCCCCCTTGTTTTTTGCACTCTAAAACTTTATCCCATGTTTTTTTGGGAATGCTGACAAATTCAGAGTGCATCTTGTGATCATCCAGATTTTCTGTAGTGATTGGCAAAAAAGTTCCCAAGCCAACATGAAGACATAACTCTCCAACCTCAGCCCCACGATTTTTTATCTTTTCCAAATCATGAGCTGAAAAATGAAGACTGGCTGTTGGTGCCGCCAAACTACCCACTTCCTTTGCCCAGTCAGTTTGATACATTTCTTTATCAAGTTCTCTCGCTTTACGTTCATCCCTTGCTTGCTGAATATAGGGAGGCAAGGGCATTTCACCAAACTCTAAAAAGTAATTGTAATCAATGGGACGACTGGATTGAACCTGTTGAGGACGTCCTCTTTCAATGAGTTTAAGAGAAACTCCACCAGGAAGTTGAAGATCCTTTCCTTTAGGCCATTTTCTAACAGGACACAGTACTTGCCATTGATTGTTCTCTAAACTTTTTATGAATAGAACTTCAAGCCCCTCTTGGGAATGAACTCGCGCAGGAATCACTTTAGTGTTATTGATAATAAAAATATCAACGGGTTCTATTTGTGAAATAAGGCTCGAAACCCGAGTTTCTTCAGGCTGACCAGCAATAACCTTCATAACGCGCGACAGGGGTTTCTTCTCAGTAGCGATCAACTCACTCGGATAAGAAAAATTCAAATCAGATTTCAACATAAGGTCTGCAACCTATCTGTTCAATCTCCTGAGGACAAGAAAAAAGGGCCCCATGGGCCCCCAAAGCTCTTTGATTTTTAGCTTTTAACTCAAATGGTTTGTTGGGACTCTTAGGGAACAAGAATCACCACCTGAGTTCAACACAACAACAACTCAACAAAGGAGGTTTAAAAGTCATCCTGACAAAGAGAAACTCCATCCTAGAGCTTCTTTAAGCACCCACAACGTGCTTAAATATTAGATACTTTAGAGACCGCCTTCGGTTAGATTTTTATAAAAAAAGCCGAGCGACACTTCTCAGCGCAATAATCTGGAAGAGAGGGAAAAATCAGCCTTTGATTGATAAAAATACGGAAGCAAGAACCCATTGACTTTTATTGTCATCAGAGTTTAAAAAAGCCCTTCATTGCGCCAGTGTCGGAATTGGTAGACGAGCCAGGTTGAGGGCCTGGTGGGAGATAATCCCGTGAAGGTTCAAGTCCTTTCTGGCGCACCAAACTTTCAAGCCCATCCCTTTTAGCTAAAAGGTCCAATTTAACCAATTTAAAGTTATAAACCCTGCACAGGTGAACAAATCTCAATTAAGAAACCATTTTTATCAGAGACATATGAGGTGGTTTGTTTTCAGGCCTCTTCTTTAGCTTCTTGCAGAACAGTGGCTCCGGCCTTACGAGCATTATCAAGGGCAAGGGAAACATTCTCTGTTTCAAAAGCAATTTCAAAAACGGGTGTTTGAGGATTGGCATTTCCTGGGCTTTTACCTAATTGATTCATTAGTTTTTTTGAAGAAAATGATAAAGTTGTTGTGCCTGTATCTAATTCTCCATAATCAGCACTTTCATGTATCATTCTTCTTTTACAGCCAAAAGCTTTTTCGAAAAATTCAATGGTATCCCTAACAGAGTCTACATAAAGTATCGTGTATTTAAAAATCATAAGTACCTCTCAAACTTCTTTACTTAGTTTTATAATCCAACAACTCTCTAACGAACAGAAGATTCTCCTTAAGGATCTGAAGAAATAGACAGCTCCTTTCATACTAGACATAGAACATTGTCCAATGAGATGGACACCATAAGGTCAATTCAAGGTTTAAGGGAAATTATTTCCTCTTGCCAAGGTCCGATTAAACTTCTCTGGACTCTGGGAAAAGGGCTCTGCGGTTTATCCTAATTTCATGAAACATTTTATATTACTTAGCGTACTCGTCGTTTGGGGTGCTACGGCCTGTAGTGGAGCCTCCTCAAACAATAGTGTCACCCAAGAAGACCCTTCTGTTACACCTCCACCGGATGAAGGCGGAAGCAACGTGGATGAAGATGATCCAACAGAAGAAGAAGTTGGATTCTGTCAGCTTAATTCACTTCTGAATTCCTGGCCTGAACAACGACTCACTTCCAGCCTCAATTCACAACTCTATAATGTGAGTGGAACATCTCGTGATCAGCTTGTATTAGATGAAGTGGAAGATGGAAATAGTTTTCCATTAAAAGACCGTGTGGCCGAGATAACAATTAAGTCAAATAACATTCAAATTTCTTTTTGCGTTTTCAAAGATTATTTAGCTCTTAATAATCAAGACCAACAGATTCGATTCCCTCTAGGGATGACAAAGCTTGAGGACATAATATCTCAGTCCGATTGGACCTTACCCACAGCTAAAATGGTTGACATTATTTACCAAGAAAGCGAAGTGAAATTAGCTCCACAAACCATTCCTCCAAGTGCCTCCATGGGTTCAACAACAACAATCGTTAATCATAGTAATATGGTTAATGGTCGACTCAGTGTTGATAAAAAACTGGTGGGCGGACACAAAAAAGACATTGTTATGTCTAATCGCCTCTCGACCAGACCAGATCGTATTGCCATTTATGGCTGGCACCAACTAAGTGGTAACCCTATTCAACCACTCAGCACAGTTCATCATAAAGACTATGCTGATTACAGTCATGGTGTGCGGTTCATCTATAAAAAAGTATTAGTAAACAATGAAGTTAAAACTTTAGGCTCTGTGCTTTCTGACTCAAACCTTGCTTCCCTATTGAGTCACGAGGGCGTATTAGATCGCGGTCTCATTTCAAGGTTTTATTAAAGATTGACGAACTTCCTCGGTCATTTCCAATGACCGAGTGGCCGCTTTCAATAAAGCTTCCTTAGTGATTCCTTCAAGGTCTTTTTCTCGAAACTTTTCAACAGCCTCTATAGTCACACCTTTTTTAGAAGTCACACGATCTATAAGAGTTTGCAATGGAGTGCCTTTTTCTTCCTCCATAAGATGAGAAGCACCCTTAAAAAGCTGTGTCACAATATCTTGTGAAGCGTCCATAGAAAGCCCCCATTGTTGCAGCTGATTAGACATAGCCTGCGCAAATTGGAAGACATAAGCTGGCCCTGAACCCGACACTGTGGTCACTTGGTCAAATAGCTTCTCAGACTCAATGTTAGTTGTTATGCCGCAAGCATTAAAAAAAGTTTCCACAAATTTGATTTCCGCCTCCCCAATAGAATCTAAATGATAGAGTAAACACATCCCTTCCCCCACAAAACAAGGAGTGTTCGGCATCACACGAGTGACCTTTTTTGCATTTAACCTTTCACTAATAATCTCTGCTGGTACAGCCGCCATTATGGATATAATATGTTTTTCACTCAGATTAACATCAACCTCTTCAATCATTGCACAAAGGATCGAAAAATGTTGCGGTTTACAAGCAATGAGAATTTGATCGGCCCTATCAAGATTTTTAAGATCAGTAATGACCTCGCCATTAACTTTATTAGCTAAAACCTTTGCATCTTCTACTTTAGGATTAAAGGTTAGGAAGTCTCCCTTCCTATGTTTCTTATAATAGCCTTCTATTATCGCTGTGGCCATGTTCCCACATCCAAGAACTGCTAACATCGATTCACTCCTTTATGAACGTACATGTCCATTACCTTCTATCACATATCTTGTCGTTGTCATTTGTTCAGCCCCCATTGGTCCATAAGCATGAAACTTAGTTGTAGAAATACCCAGCTCAGCCCCCAACCCCAGCTGACCTCCATCGTTAAACCGTGTTGAAGCATTCACAGCTATACAACTTGCATCGACATTTCGCTGGAATTTTTCACAATGATCTTTGTTTTCAGAGACGATGGCTTCAGTATGAAAAGTACCAAACTGATTGATATGCTCAATGGCTTGATCTATTGATTCAACGGTACGAATAGACAGAATATTAGACAAATATTCTGTGGACCAATCAACATCCGTGGCTTTAATTAGGTCGTAATTTCCACTGGATTTTTGAAATTCTTCATCCACCCTGATCTCAGTGCCTTTTTCCTTAAGACTCTTAACAATTGGCTCGGCCAAATCAACAAGCTTATCCTTGTGAATCAGTAAAGTTTCAACAGCATTACAAACACCCGTTCTTTGAGTTTTAGCATTAACAATTAAATCCAAAGCTTTTTTATTATCCGCCTCATTATCTATATACATATGGCAAAGACCTTTAAAGTGAGCAATCACAGGCATTTTAGCACTCTTATAAACATGCTCTATGAGCTTCTCTCCCCCGCGGGGAATGACCACATCAATGCAATCATCCATTGATAAAAGAGCATTCACTTCTTCACGATTATCTGATGATAGTACTTGAACACTGGTCTCCGGAATAAACTCACTAATTGAAGATTGGATGATTTTACCCAATATTGCGTTAGAATACTTCGCTTCTTTCCCACCTTTTAATAAAATTGCATTAGAGGATTTAAGAGCCAAAGCAGCACAGTCTACGACAACATTAGGACGAGACTCAAAAATCATCAGAATCACGCCCAATGGGATTCTTTGACGCTTAATAATCAGTCCCTCCGAGTTCTTGAACTCATTGGAGTACTCTCCAACAACCTCGGGCTGCTCCGCAATTTCTCGAACACCTTGAATCATGGATTGAACTCTTTGTTCATCAAGCATAAGTCGATCTTTAAGAGCTTGAGATAAATCGGAATTCTCCGCTGCCATCATATCTTTTTTATTTTCTGCAATAATCTCTTTATAACTTTCCTCAAGAGTAGTGGCCAGTTTCAACAATATTTTCTTGCGATCATCATGACTCATTCCTCTTAGAACTCTTGAGGCTTCTTTTGATTTTTTAGCTAATTCATACATTACAATACTCTCCTGTTAATACAAAGTTTTTAGCAGTCACTATCATGTCGGAAATTTTAAAACCCAAAATGGATTCAATTTTATCACTGCTTAAACTTTTAATTTTTTCAATATCAGACCGATCATATTCTGAAATACCTGCTGCAAAGACACTGCCCTCAAAAACAATATCAACACAATCCCCTTTATAGAAGTCACCTTCAACTGAAATCACTCCCTGAGGATTTAAAGCTTCTCCTTTTTTAATAGCCTCACAAGCCGAATGATCAACTTCAATTTGGCAATTGAGTTTCTTAGTGGATATCAACCAAGCTTTGTGGTTTTCAGGATTATAAGTAGAGTTTGGCCCAAAATAAGTACCAATACCCCGAGTTAAAGGATCCAGAATAATCCTATTGTTATCCTTTGAAGCAATTATAGCTTTTATCCCCAAAGGAGTGACTTTATTGACAGCATGCACTTTGGATTCCATTCCTCCACGCCCCACATCCGTTTTAGAACTCATATCAATATTGTCGAAACTTTCCCCGAAAGGCACATGATTGATCAACTTAGCCTCATCGGCGGAAGGATCTCGGTCAAACAATCCTTTAGCACTCGTCACCAATAACAAAGCATCGGCATTGATCATTTGTGCCGCAGAAGCAGCAAGATGATCATTATCTCCCAAGGTATTTTCAGTATAAGAAATAGAATCATTTTCATTTAAAATAGGTGTGACCTTATTCTTTAATAAAACCTCAATAGTTTGTCTTGCATGAGAAAATCTTTGTGGATTTCTAAAATCATCATGGGTAAGTAATATTTGAGAACAAATATGATGATGATCTTCAAATAAATTGGAATAACGATTTATCAATTTAGGCTGACCAATAGAACTGGCGGACTGCTGGAGATCAATGCCACCATCCTTGGGAAGCATTTTTTTCAAAAAGGCTTTACCAACACTAACAGCTCCAGAACTCACAAGAACAATCTCATAGCCTTGATCTGTTAAATCAATGATATCTTCAACAATAATTCGCATTTTACGGAGATCACAGCGACCATTTTTTTTGGTCACCACATTACTCCCCACTTTTACGACAATTCTCTTGCAATTTGCCAACTCTGGGCGAAGTGAAATTAATGACATGAATGATATCTACTATAACAACCCATCGAATACTTGTCAAAATACCACACCTTGAATGCATTTTAACTTGATCTAGCCATTAAGAAATGGTCTTTTGTTTTGTTATTTCAGTTAAGCACTCTCAAAAAATGATACCGCTCTAGGATCCATTTTTTTCAATGTAAAAGATCAAACTTATTTCACCCATGGATTCTCACTCTATAATTCGAATAAACATTATTATTCAGTTAAGATCATCTTCTCTCAACTAAGAAGCACACCCTTAAAAACAAAAAAAGAGTCAACTCTCTAGTCTCAAACTTAACAAAAATTAGACATATTGTACTTAAACGCCTCTCTATAGGGCTTTTTAGATCTATTCTAATGCCGCAGCTAAACAGATATTAGCAATTTCATTGTCAATTCTATAACTTACTGGAAGAATACCGCTCTAGAGGGGACTTTACATGATTCTGGAACAAATTTACTCTAAACCAACCGAACATGATCACAATTTAAACTCGGTTCTTGAGTATCATTTTAAAACAGGCGGAAAACAGCTCAGAGCCCAAATTGTAATGACAGAGGCTCAAAGCTTAAACCTAACAGAGAATCAAAGCACCACTTGGGCACAAGTGTGTGAGCTTTTGCACAATGCCACCCTTATTCATGATGACATTCAAGACAATGATCCCTTACGCAGGGGGCAACCTAGTGTTTGGAAGAAGTTTGGAATAGCACAAGCTATCAATGCTGGAGACTTACTTATTTTTAAAGCCTTCTCTCTGGCGGCCACTCTTAATTCAACACCACTCATCTCTCTTTTATCCCAGGTATCAGAAAACTTAGTACATGGACAAGCCATGGAGTTGACTCCCCTCACTCACTATCAAATCAACCTTTGGGAAAATTATCAGAAAATGGCTGCCTATAAGACTGGCGCCCTCTTCACACTTCCCATTGAAGGTATTAGAACTTTAGGAAATATAAAAACCAATGAATCCTATCGCAACAAATGGCTAAGACTTGGAGTTTGTTATCAAATTTTAGATGATTTAAAAGATTACCTTGGCTTAAAGCAGATTGGCCAAGAAAAAAAAGATATCATAGAGAGAAGATTGAATGCTCTCACTTCTTATCTTTTTAAGGATACCCCGCAAGACTCTTTACTTCTTCTTTATTTAAACGCAAATAATCCTGACTCGTTCGTACTGAAAAAAATATGTGAACAAATTGAACAACATCAAATTCCAAGACAATTAATCCAATGGATCAATATCGAACTAAAAAGTCTTAAAGATTTTTGCTCAGAAGAAACGGCTCAAATTCTTTTTGGCTATATCAATAAAACAATTAAAAATATGGAGCCTCAAATTGTATAACTCTAAACAAACAGCGGTTGTCGTCGGCAGTGGCTTTGGTGGTCTTGCCAGTTGTTTTGAACTTCTCGCCAAAGGATATCAAGTTAAAGTTCTTGAAGCCGGAGATCAACCCGGTGGGCGTGCCCGTGTTTTTAAAAAAAATGGATACACTTTTGATGCTGGTCCGACTGTTATAACAGCGCCTCACTTATTTGATGAACTTTTCTCTCTCGTGGGAGAAAACACATCAGATTGGCTTGAGCTTCTGCCCATAGATCCTTTTTACAGAATTTTGTTTCACGACGGAACTCAATTTGACTATGTCGGTGATGAGGAGCGGCTCATGGAAAATATACGCTCCATAAGCCCAAAAGATGTTGATGGCTATAAAAAATTAGCACGTCACTCTAAAGAGATCTTTGATGTGGGATACACAAAGTTAGCAGACCAACCCTTTTCCACTTGGCAAAGTATGGCTAAAGCTATTCCCGATATGATTCGTTTACAAAATTATAAGAGCGTTTACTCACTTGTTTCAAAATACATCCAAGATGATCGTCTGCGGCAGGCCTTTAGCTTTGAGCCTCTACTTGTCGGTGGAAACCCATTTAAGATCACCTCTATTTATCTACTGATTCATTGGTTAGAGAGAAAATGGGGGGTGCATTTTGTTAAAGGAGGCACCACGGCTCTAGTCAAAGCTCTCGTCGATGCCCTTGAGTCAAAAGGTGTGGAGTTCCATTACAATTGTGAAGTCGATAGCCTTAATATTGATAAAGGAAAAGTTAACAAAGTCAGATGCAAAGGCGGAGTTTCATTTAACTGTGATGTTCTTGTCTCAAATACAGACCCCGTAAAGGTTTATGACCAATGGATTGATGAGAAATGGTTATCCAAAAACACTTCCAAAAAAGTCTTACAAAAAACTCAATCAATGAGTCTTTTCGTATCCTATTTTGGCAGCAACAAAAAATATGACAATATAGTACATCATACGATTTTACTGGGCCCTCGCTACAAGGGGTTGCTTGAAGATATCTTTAAAAAGAAGAACTTAGCTGATGACTTCTCACTTTATTTACACGCGCCAACCGTCACCGACACCAGCCTTGCGCCTGTAGGCAAAGAGGCTTTTTATGTACTCTCCCCTGTCCCCAATAATCAAAGTGGACTTAAATGGGATGAAGTAAAAGATTTTTATCAAGAACGTATTTTTGAAAGTCTTGAAAAAAGATTACTACCTGATTTAAGAAAGAACTTAGATCTTTCTTTTAACATCACACCTGATTACTTTGAAAAAAACCTTAATAGCACTCATGGCTCAGCTTTTGGTATTGAGCCCTCTTTACAGCAGTCAGCTTATTTTCGCTTTCACAATCAGTCTGAAGACATTAAAGGTCTGTATTTTGTTGGAGCCAATACTCATCCTGGTGCAGGAGTACCAGGAGTCATAAACTCCGCAAAAGTCTTAAGAAGAGTTCTACCTGAGGCGCAGAGTTAATTATGGAAAATCTATTACAAACCTCAGGGGAAGAGGTGATGAGAAAGCATGCTAAATCTTTTTATCTGGCCTCTCTTTTTTTTCCACCCGCATTAATGACAAAAGTAAAATCACTTTACGCTTTATGCCGCTGGCTCGATGATGCCGTTGACGAGTCTAGCTGCAATGAAGAGGCTCAAAAAAACTTAGCCGTTATTGAAGAAGATCTTTTAGATTCAAAGCCTCACTTCCCAGTGAATCAAGTTTATCGTGAAAATGGTTTAAACCCTGAGTATATCAGAGATTTAATTCAAGGAGCCAAAGACGACATGAAACTCGTCAGAATTAAAACCACTGATGAACTCATACAATACTGTTATAAAGTGGCTGGAACAGTGGGCCTAGCTATGTTTGATCTTATGAAAGTGGACACACCCCAGGCCCGTCCCCATGCTGTTGATCTCGGAATTGCTATGCAAATCACAAACATATGCCGAGACATCAAAGAGGATCTTAATCGCAATAGAATTTATATTCCCGAAGAGATATTAAATTTTCACAACCTCACCCCTCAATGCTTGATTAATGGCAACTACACCCATGCACAACTCTCTGCTGTCACCAATGAACTACTAGTAATCGGTGACATCTATTATAAAAGTGCACGCTCTGCTTTTCAGCATATTCCTTGGAGAGCAAGGGGCGCCATCATGGTTGCAAGTTCTCTCTATCAAGGCATCGGCCATAAATTAGTACGACAAGGTGGCAACCCTATGAACGGTCGAGTCTATCTCAGTAAGTTTGAAAAATTGACGGTCGTTCTCAAAACTTTACCTCTATGGTTATTTTCAACAATTGGGTCGAAAAGACAATTACTGCATAATCATCGTCTTCACTACGCTCTGACTGATTGGAGTGAGAAAAGAGAGTTTAAACATTGACATACTTACAGTTTCACCTTGTTTTTACAATTCCCCTCCTTTTTTTCATGTTATTTCTTAACCGAAACAACAAACACTGCTTTAGCAAAAAAAGTTTAATTGGATGTGGTCTTCTTTGCTTTTTAGCTTTCACCTATACCACACCATGGGACAGCTATCTCATTGAACAGAACATTTGGAATTACTCCCCAGGCCATGTTTTAGGAACTCTATTCCTTATTCCTTTTGAAGAGTATTTTTTCTTTTTTATCCAAAGTATCATCGGATGTTTTTTCACCTCTTTTATTCTCTCTAAAAGAAAACAAAAAAAACAATATAACCTTTCTGTCTCATCAAATAATTTAATATTTATAGGAGCGTTGTTTACTTTTTGCTCCTTGGGATTTTATTTTCTTATACCTCAGGGATCTATACGCTATCTATTACTTATATTATTTTGGGGAGTACCCATTGTTGGCTTACAGTGGATTCTAGGGTTTTCGATTTTAAAAAGTGAGAGGATCACTTTGATAACTTCTCTTTTTTTCTTAACCATCTACTTTTGGATCGCCGATAGTATTGCTATATATAAATCCATCTGGGTTTTACCTCCTGAAACCATTACAAATATTAAGATTATGAATATTCTTCCCATCGAGGAGGCTTTGTTTTTTTTGATAACAAATATTATGGTTGTTCAGGGCTATATTTTATTTACCAAAGTGAATAAAATATCTTTTTTGAGAAAAATGGAATGGAGACTCTAAGTTGCCACAAAGTTTATTAAAATTTCAAAATGTTGACTTCTCATACCGCAATACCCTGGTTTACAAAGACTTCAACCTCGAAATCAATCAACCTCAATTCATTAGTGTCGTCGGCTCTAATGGCTCCGGAAAGTCCACATTATTAAAACTCGCCATGGGTCTTCTACAACCACAGAAAGGAGAGGTCAGCCTACTCGGCCAAAATCCTCACGAAATGGCTGTGAAAGCGCAAGTGGGTTCGTCACTTCAAGACATTTCATTCCCTAGCTCTGAACGTGTAGAAGAAATTTTAAGATTTATCAGTAAACAATACCGTTCTCCCCTATCCGTTGAGTCCGTCATTTCCGATTTTTTCCTCAATGATTTTAAAAATAAACCCTGTGGACAACTTTCCGGTGGAATGAAAAGAAGGCTTTCACTGGCATGCGCTCTCATTGGAAATCCTAAAATTCTTTTTCTCGACGAACCAACTACAGGCCTTGATCAAAAATCTAGAAATAAACTTCTTGAAAATCTAAAGAACTATCAGAGTCAATACCAAGCTCTCATACTAGTAATCAGTCATCATCCTGGTGATATGATTGATGCTGTGGACTGTTTTTTTCATGTGAAAAATTCTCAAGTCAAATCCATTAGTCCTGAAAAAATGAATAACTTAACTCGCTTAAAAAAAGTAAAATTCAAAAGCCATCAAGAGCTCGATCTTCCTGAAGCACTCAGAATCACTCGTACCAATGATACCTACGAAATTGTTATTGAGAAAAGTGATCACTTTATTCGCGACCTATGTAGAATGGAATTTCCCTTTAATTCACTTGAAATTGAACCACTAAGCCCTGATGAGTTGATTGAGGAGATTTTATGAAACAGTTTTTATCTCACGTACTCTCTCAACTCCGCATTGGCTTTCGCGATCCTGCTTACTTATTCACAAGTATCCTCTTACCGGCTGGCCTCTATTGGTTTTTCGCTGTTCCTGAATCGAAAAGCGCTTTTGCTGCTAAGTTTATGACAGGATCCTTTTGCGCATTCGCTTTTTTTGGCATTATTTTCTTACAATATTCAATTAATACCTCTCAAGAAAAAGAATCGGCTTGGTCGATCTACCTAAAAACTTTACCCATCCCCACTTGGGTTCATATTTTTTCTCGCCTTATAGCTTCTTTTATCTTAGGAAGTCTTGCTTGCTTGATCATCTACTTGGCGTCTCTTTTCTTCACTCCCACTGATCTTAGCCTACAGAGTTTTTGTAAAATGCTTATCCTTCTAATGATTGGAGGATTGCCTTTTTTACTAATGGGCTTGGTTATTGGCCAAGCTTTTAAACCCAGAGCGGTCGTACCTGTCTCCAACTTTTTTCATCTTACTCTCTCCTTTGCTGGTGGTTTATGGAAACCACCGGAGATCTTACCAAAAGCCTTACAGCCAATCACACCTTGGCTCCCCACCTATCACTATGGAAGCCTTGCTTGGTCGGTTAGTTCTTCTGACTTCAGCATCAAGATTGAAAATTGGATTTATCTTTTTGTATTTGGATTAGTCATGACTTTGATTCTATTTATACAAAACCAAAAACAGACTATTCAAGAATAACTATTTCATTTTTGTTATCTGTAACCAGAATCTCTTTAAGAAAAATTTATTTTGTATAATAATACGAGACCTTAGAATTACACCAAAATAAAGAGGCTGAATATAATCGAAGCTCTATCACTAAAATGCTTTAATCTATTAAGATCTAAGCTCTTTGGAAAAATAATTAATCGGCACAATGAGCATTCCAAAATTAACACCATCTTCTTTAAATCTATTTTTATGGTGATCTCGATGAGCTTTAATCACGGCTCTAAAATACCAATGATTAAGATTTAAAAATTTCAAACGCCTGTGAATCACAACTTCATGGATAAAAAAATAAGCGATACCATAAGCCATAATACCGTATCCAACAGTGGCCACGTGGGAATTCACCCAATAACTACCAAAAAGAATACATAAGAAACTTGGTATCGCGAAGAAGACTGCAAAGGCATCATTTTTTTGCCACCACTGCCCCTTAACAGGAGTATGGTGATCTTGATGTAATGACCAAAAAAGGCCGTGCATAACGTACTTATGCATAAACCAAGCGGCAAACTCCATTATAAGAAAACTTAATATAAATACGAATATATGAGAGTACAGATTATCCCCTTCTCTGAGCTTCCATTTCTAATCTTTAAAAAGAACTCAACCCCTTACATATAACACAAGCGTTCTCTTACGAGATCCAATTATCTATGACGCAAAATTTCAAGCATCTATACACTGATCCCATTTTCCAGTAGCTGTTCTCATCATGCCCCCTACTCCCCTCCTCCTTTGACAATAAAAAACAGTTGTTTTATTATTGAATTTAATCACTCTTATGACTGCCCTGCTCTATAATTTGCATTTATAGTGGAATCGCATAATAATTGCTGTTAAATATTCATTATTTAACTGTTTATAAATAAATTTTGAGAAGAATTGAGAGATAAAGTTATGCAAGAAACAAAAGGGCAAGCCACAAAAAATCATATCTTAAAAGAAGGTCTTATGCTCGCAAGTGTTAAAGGACTTGTGAACATCAGCATTGGGGGACTTGCTGCTAAAGCAGAAATGTCCAGAAGCGGACTCTTCGCCCACTTTCTTTCTAAAGAGCAATTACAATTAGAAATTCTTGAGTATGCCAATGACTTATTTAATCAAATCATTATCAATCCCTGTAGAGAACTCGCCACGGCCTCTGAGAAAATTAATTTTTTAAGAGAAAAAATGCCAACATGGTATGAAAACACCGAACCCAAAATTCCGGGCGGATGTATTTTCCTGACAGCTTGTATGGAGTTTGACGATCGCCCTGGTAAAGTTAAGGATATTCTCTTAGACCAACAAAGAAACTTTCTCTCTTTTCTTAAGGATATTCACCAGCAGGGCGTTGCAGAGGGAACATTCACTGGAAGCTTATCCGATGAAGACTTTGCGTTTGTGTTTTACTCTTTTTATATGGGTTTTCATCAGTATAAAAAGTTTTTTGGCAATGAGAACGCACTGGCTCATGTGAAAAAGCACTTCAATGGTCTTTTTGACTTTATTCAACAAGCTCCCCCTTCAACTAACAATTTATTTTAGATTCCCACTTTTCCACAAGTAGAGCCGCACTTTTTAAATCATACTGAAAGTAGAGTGACGGCTCTATAAGTTCCAATTCCATTAAGCACGGTTGCTGATTCAAATCTCTTACAAAATCGACACGTGCATACAACCAATCTTCTGGGATTTCTCCAATCACTTGATGACAAAATTCAAGGTCTGAGGAACTGAGGTCCACAGAAGCAATCTCACTTCCAAACTCTTCTTGTGAACGAAAATCTCCTTTTTTAGGTTTCTTAAGTATAGCGTGACTAAATTCTTGATCGAAAAAGTGTACCGAATACTCCCCTTCTTTTTGTATGGATTCCATAAAGGGCTGAATCATAACATTGCTGTCTTGCAAATTGTGAAGTTGCGAACTTTGGTTTTTATCTTCAATGTCTTTAATTAAAAAGGTGTTTGCTGAGCCAGCCCCTATTTGAGGTTTGATTACAAATGTTTCATCGGAGTTTTTTGTCGATAAAAAGGTATCAACTGCAAAATGGGAAATCCATTCAGTCGGAACAATTCTAATTCCTTTTTGTTCCAATTCTTTTAAATAATATTTATTGCGATTCCATTGAAACAAGCTCAAAGGATTAAATAATTTAGCGGTTGATCTCTCAATCTCGTCTAGTTTTTTAAGAAACAGATCAGGATCTTTTGTATAATCCCAGGTGGTTCTAATTAGAACGGAGTCAAATTGGTCCCAACTTACTCCCTCTTTTCTCCATGAAACCCATTCAAACTGCCAGCCTCTTTCACTTAAAGCCAACTCAAGTGGCTCTTCATGACTTGAAAAACCGACTAGGCTATCACATGTCAACAAAGCACAGCGCTTCATATTCACCTCCACATGCAACGAACTTTTTGCTATAGTCTTAATCCATCAGATTAAGGAGAAGTGCAATGATCAAAATTTCTTCAATTGAAGGCAATAGACAGTGGCTTGATGGTGGAAGTATGTTTGGCAATGCTCCACGAGCCATTTGGGAAAAATGGACCGAGGTTGATGATCGCGATCGCATCCCTCTGGCATGCCGCTGCCTCTTAATCGAATGGAATAATTTAAAAATCCTTTGTGAAACAGGAATTGGCGCTTTCTTCGAACCAAAACTGGCAGATCGCTTTGGTGTGCAAGATAAAGAAACTCATAAACTACGGGAAAACTTAGAGGCACTCAATATTAAATGTGATGAAATTGACTACGTTATCCTCTCTCATCTTCATTTCGATCATGCCGGTGGCCTCCTACCCACTTTTCAAGAAATGCAAGATGGACATAATGAACTTATTTTTACTAAGGCGAAATTCCTAGTTGGCGAGAAAGCTTGGCAAAGAGCTATAGCCCCTCATGCAAGAGATCGAGCTTCCTTTATTCCCCCTCTTAATAATCTTCTAGAAAAATCAGGACGCCTTGTTCTTATAAAAAACCAACAGGCTCCTGAGGCCTTAAAAGAGATTATTAGTTTTTTTGAATCCGAAGGTCACACCCCTGGACAAATGCATACTTTAATAAAAGGAAGTCATAGTCACCTAGTTTATGCAGGAGACCTCATACCTGGAACAGCATGGGTTCATCTGCCCATTACCATGGGCTATGACCGTTATCCTGAGAAGTTAATCGAAGAAAAAGAAAAGCTTTACAATCAATTTTCCCAAGACAATTTAAAGTTATTTTTTACCCATGACCCCCACTTTGCTATGGGAGATCTGGAGAAATTGGATAAACATAAGTTTCAAGTCACTAACAAAGAAAAATCTTTTCAGTTTCTTGAGCTATAGCTAAAAACGCACTGACTGGACCTAACGAGTGCAGGCCTTTCATCCTCAAATACCGAGAATGACACTGACTACACTCCAGAATAAAAAAACGCTCACTATTACAGACAAAAGATCTGTTTTATGTCCCAAAAACGAACGTCTTTTTTGATGAATTGATCATTTTTTTGCATGTTTTTACTCAAAAAATATAATTGTGAACCGATAAGTCTATGTGCACGTAATAAGAACTGTTTTTTTAATTTTAGGCTTATTGTTTTTTGTAAGCTTTCAGGCGGCTTTGGCTGGGCCTGCGAAATTTGCCTTTCAAGGTCAAATTGTTAAAGATAACGGTCAAGCTCTTGAAGCGAACTCCGTTCAGTTTAAAATAGAAATTCTTTCTCCATCACCTTCTCTTTGTGTTCTCTACGAAGAAAGTCATACGATTAACATGACA
>CAXREJ010000044.1:0-325727 GCA_964229765.1 Bdellovibrionales bacterium
TCTCGCCATTTTGAGTTGTGCTCGCCTTCACCTTATTCGATGTGGCTCTGGCCACACCTCATAAAGTTCAGTCTGCGCTTAACTCAAAACTACTGAGGTCTTGAATCCTCATTACGCTGATGAATTGTCAACAGCCCCTATGTGGTCGTGGTTATATTTTTAAAGTTTCCGCTAGACCTTAGTGCTTATCATAATGGGCGAGTTGAATGTCTTAGAAGTGATTTGAAAACCTATTGAGTTTGAGTCTGTCTTATCATTCAGAAATGAAGAGGGCTTCAATAAAACCTCAATAGGTTATCGCTCATTTAATAAACTATCCTTTTTTGTTATTCTTGTTCCAGCCTTTTATGCCTTCACTGTAATGGCGAATATTTTTATAGCCCATTTCACAAGCCATTTTAGCCGCTCTTTGCCAAGCAGTACACATTTTACCACCACAGTAGGTTACGACTAACGAGTCTTTATTTTTAGGTAGGGTTTTTGCAAAATGTCCTTTGACGCTACCAAAGTGAACCGCTCCAGGGATATGACTTTTTTTGTAAGACTCTTGGGAGTTAACATCAACAATAGTGGCTGACTTTTCTTTTACGATTTTATGCATTTCTTTAGTTGGAACATCTTTAAATCGTGAATAATCAGTGCATCTTTTGTCGACACTTAATGCCAATGAGCTTGAAAAAAACAAAACTGTAAATATTAAGGTTTTCATAAAAATCTCCTTTTTAAATATTTTATGTTCAAACCAATAGAGTAGAGCAAGTGATAAAATGTGAAAAATAATACAATTTTATTTTCAAAATAAATGTCACAATCACTTCTAAAAATGATAATTAAATAAAATGTCCTATGAAAACCTTTTACCAGAGGGAGGGGAGCTTTTTTATTTCCCTCAATTTTTAACAAGAGAGGAGTCTCAATATTATTTTGAAGAGTTATTCGCTTCAACCAAATGGCAGGAAAAAGAAATTAAGATATTTGGTAAATTGAGACCTCAACCTCGACTTATCGACTGGGTGGCTGATGATGGCTTAAGTTATTCCTATTCTGGTTTAAGACTTGAGCCCCATTCTTGGAGCCAAGACCTCATGGAAGTTAAAAAGAGACTGGAAGATTTCACTCATTATCATTTTAACAGTGTTTTATTAAATTTATATCGTAACCAGTATGATAGTAACGGTTGGCATAGTGATGATGAAAAAGAGCTCGGTGAACAACCAATGATTGCCTCTCTTAGTTTGGGAGAAAGTCGTGATTTCTTAATCAAGCATAAAGACAAAAAGCATTTAAGTTTCAAAATTCATCTAACCTCAGGAAGTTTACTTATTATGAAAGGGGACTGTCAGAAATTTTGGAAACACTGTTTGCCAAAGAGAACGAGGGAGCTGGGACCACGCATAAATTTAACATTTAGAAATATTGTCATCTAAATAAAAATGAACTTATGAAGCTTATTTATTTTTGAAATTTATTATTAAGTCTTTGTTTTCAGTTGAATGAGATCTTCTTAGCAATACATAAGCTCGATGTAATACCCTTTAGTTAAGCTCCCCGTTGTCGTCGCTCTTCTGTTCTTGCAGATTCCTCATTGAGCCTATGCGAACTTACCTCAAACGGTATTTAAGCCCGAAGGGAAACTCAGAGTTTAACAAGCGATGAACTTTGTCATCGCTTGTTGACGAAGGGTTTAGTTGAGTTTGTTAAGAATATTATTGAAGGTTGCGGATGGGCGCATAGCGGTTGTCGCTTTTTCCATATTGGGGTTGTAGTATCCACCAATATCAATCGACTTGCCTTGCACTTCGTTGAGTTCTTCAACAATTTTTCCTTCATTTTCTTTAAGCTCTATAGCAATAGGTTTGAATAACTCTTTAAGTGCATTGTTCTCATTTTGTTCGGAAAGTGCTTGGGCCCAATACAAGCATAGATAAAATTGTGATCCTCTGTTATCGAGTTCCTTGGCCTTTCGAGAAGGTGATTTATTCTCGATAAGATAAGCTTCATTAGCCTTATCAAGAGCCTGAGCAAGAACCTTGCCCTTTTCATTGTTTGTTTTTTCAGAGAGATCTTCTAGTGAAACAGCGAGAGCTAAAAATTCACCGAGTGAGTCCCAACGTAGGTGGTTTTCATTGAGAAATTGTTGGACGTGCTTAGGTGCTGAACCTCCAGCTCCCGTTTCAAATAGGCCACCTCCAGCGAGCAGTGGGACAATTGAAAGCATTTTGGCACTGGTACCAAGTTCGAGAATTGGGAAAAGATCTGTTAAATAATCACGAAGTACATTTCCAGTTGCAGAGATGGTATCTTTTCCGGCCTTCACTCGATCGAGAGTTTTTTGGGTGGCTTCTACTGGACTGAGTATTTCAATATCAAGATTTTGTGTATCTAACTTAGCTAGGGCCGATTGAACTTGTTCTATAAGAAGACTGTCATGGCTTCTTTGGGGATCAAGCCAAAAATAAACCGGTGTATTTGAAGATCTTGAACGTCTGACGGCTAATTGTACCCAATCTTGAATAGACACATCTTTGGTTTGGCACATTCTCCAAATATCACCAGGAGCCACATCATGTTTCATGAGTACATTGGAGTCGGCATCAATAACCTGAACTTCACCTTCTTCTTGGATCCAGAAAGTTTTGTCATGGGAACCATACTCTTCTGCTTTTTTTGCCATGAGCCCAACATTGGAAACACTTCCCATGGTTTTGGGGTCGAAGGCTCCGTTGTTCTTACAAAAATCAATAGTGGCTTGGTAAATTCCAGCGTAACAACGGTCTGGTATAATCGCCTTCATGTCTTGAAGTTTTCCTTCACTATTCCACATTTGGCCGCTGCTTCTAATGGCAGCGGGCATAGAAGCATCAATAATAACGTCACTTGGGACATGTAAGTTTGTAATACCTTTGTCAGAATCGACCATTGCCAGAGAAGGCCCTTCATTTAAGGCACTTTGTATGTCGGCTTTAATGGCCTCTTTTTTATCATTTGGTAAGTTTTCAATTTTGGATAACAAGTCTCCTAATCCATAGCGTGAATCAACACCCGCGTCTTTCAATTCGGTTTCCCATTTTGAAAAGACAGAGGCAAAGTAAGTCTCAACAGCTTGACCGAAAATGATCGGGTCTGAAACTTTCATCATCGTGGCTTTCAGGTGGATCGAGTACAAAACATTTTGAGCTTTGGCATCAGCAATTTGGTTTAAGAGGAACTCTCTGAGAGATTTTTGTTGCATGCGTGAGGCATCTATAATTTCACCGGCTAAAAGATTGAGTTTTTCTTTTAAAACCTTAGTTTCACCCTTTGTGGTTTTTAGTACAATTTGGACAGAAGTATTTTTATCCATTCTCACTGAAATTTCACTGCCATAAAAATCACCGTCACTCATATGTGAAACATGTGATTTGGAGTCTTTGGACCATGCACCCATTGAGTGGGGATTATCTTGGGCGTACTTTTTCACAGCCTTCGCCACTCGACGATCGGAATTACCTTCCCTTAGTACTGGATTAACAGCACTTCCTAAAACTTTAGAATAGGTTTGCTTAATATTTTTTTCTTCTTCGCTTTTGGGTTCTTCTGGATAGTTGGGAATATCATAGCCTTGTTCCTGTAATTCTTTGATGGCATTTTTTAACTGGGGAACAGAGGCGCTTATGTTGGGAAGTTTAATTATATTGGCTTCGGGAGTTTGAGCCAATTGACCGAGTTCGGCCAAAGCATCAGGAACTTTTTGATCCGCTTTTAATTTATTAGGGAAGTGAGCCAGTATGCGTCCGACCAAAGAAATATCTTTAAGTTCAAATTCAATTCCAGCCGTGGCACCAAATTTCTTAATGATAGGTAAAAAAGAATGCGTTGCTAACGCTGGGGCTTCATCAGTTTTTGTGTATACGATTTTTCCGGCCATAAGGTCTCCCATTGTAAATATAGTTAGATAATCTATACCAAGGGGCTTGCGGAGAAAAGCAACTCTGCTCCATCTTTTAATTGGTCTTCATAATACTGTTTAGTTAAGCTCCCAGTTTCGTTGACTGCGTCGTCGGGGTACTGTTCGTACTGCGCCTCACTGCGAACTCAACTAAAGCGGTATTGGTTTTCATAGAACCCTCAAAGAGCGAGGGGTCATTGCATAATGGCGTCTTGTCTTAAGAAAAAAACAGGAACTTTTACAGAAAAAGGCTCTTTGTCCGTATCAATAAAGTGAAAATACCCTCTCATATTTCCAGTCGGGGTGGGAAGAGGGCAATAGCTCGAATATTCATAGGATTGGCCCGGTTGAAGAACGGGTTGTTCTCCGACAACACCTTCCCCTTCAATTTCTTCTTTCCGGCCAAAGCCGTCCACAATAATCCAATGCCTTTTAAGGAGTTGGCAAGTCTTAGAGGAATGGTTGGTGATCGTAATGTTATAGGTGTAGAGAAATTGATCAACGAACTGAGTTTGGTCAGGCACATAAATGGGGATGACCTCAACTTCGATATCCCTGGTCTTTTCACTGTACGTATTCTCTAAAATTGTCACAATGCTTACTTCTACCAATGGGATTAGAGAAAAACAATGTTATTCCAATAATTTCAGAGACTTCGACTTATAAATAGCAAATTCTACAAGTTGAAAAGGTTTAATTTTTAAAGGGTTACAAATATTGAGCCTAGAGCCAAAGGAGGACCTCCTCACCGGAAGATTTTATTGAGGGTTATCTAGGGCGTGTACTCAATTCACCAAAGGTGGAATGAGTCTTGATAGACTCATTCCAGAGGGTGTCCTTTCTATCCCCCCATCGACGACTTAAGCCCTCAAAAAGCTAAAAGGGCTGAGGTCTCACCACTTGTTTAGTGGTTTTTCTTCAGTGTTTCGGCGATCGTTTTTTCAAGCTCTGAATCTAAAGGTTTTTCCTTTGAGCTGTAACGAGCAATCAGCTTGCCGTGACTGTCGACAAGAAATTTCTCAAAATTCCAAGCAATTTCAGACTTGTCACTGGATTGTGAAATGAGCTCCGCTATCATGGGATGTTTGTCCTCACCCTTAACCATAACTTTTTCTGTAAGAGGAAAAGTGACTCCGTAATTCAGTTCGCAGAATTTTTTAACTTCTGTATTCTCTTCTGGGGTTTGTCCGCCAAACTCGTTGCTAGGGACACCGAGAATTTCTAAACCATTGCTTTTATACTTTTGATAAAGCTGCTCTAATCCCTTTAATTGAGGCGTGTAACCACACTGAGTGGCGATATTGACAACTAAGAGCGTTTTTCCTTTGTAATCATTCATATTCATGGCCTTTTTTCCTCCTATTTTATTGATTGAAATGGAATGGAAGTCTTTTGCATTAAGCGAATTGACTGTTAGTAATATAAAAAAAGATAAAATCAATGGGTGGATCTTCATCAAAAGTTCCTTTCATCAGTATGACGATAATAACACTGACATTAGGTTCAAACTTTACGCTTATATTATTGGGCTCGTCAATTGCAGAGCAAGAATCATTTCGTGTTCATCAAGTTTGTCGATTTTAAAAGAATCGAGTTTACTTTTTTAATAATACTAAGAATCCAGCACAAATACGGATTTTGAAAAGTGGTCCTTTTAAATGAAAGATAAATTTTTTTTGTTATGTATTCTTCTTATCGAAGAGGATTATTAATATTGTAAACATTTGGCTTAAGTTTTAACTTTTGATATGTTGGATGTTACAGTGAAGCTCTCAGTCTCTTGAATGTTAATGCAAAGGATAACCGATGTCGAAATTACAGCTTTATTCACTGGCTACACCGAACGGAAAAAAAGCCTCAATTGCTCTGGAGGAAATGGAACTGCCTTACGACGCCCATCGTATTGATATTTTGGCGGGCGATCAATTTGAAGATGAATATGTAAAAATCAATCCAAACTCAAAAATTCCCGCGTTAGTTGATCCCATTGGAGACAGTGGTCAGCCTTTATCAATTATGGAGTCAGGTGCGATCTTAATTTATTTGGCTGAGAAGTCGGGGCGATTCCTCTCGACAGATCCGGTCAAAAGAAATCAAACCTTGCAGTGGCTTTTTTTTCAAGTGGGTCATGTTGGCCCAATGTTCGGTCAGTTTGGTCATTTCTTTAAATACGCAGTAGATAAGTGCGATCATCCTTATCCACTTGAACGCTATAAAAATGAAACAATAAGATTATTAAATGTATTAGAGAATCAGCTGAAGAAAAACGAATACATTGCTGGTCAAGATTTTAGTATTGCAGACATTGCTATTGTTCCTTGGGTAGACTGTTTAAAAGAGTTTTATGAAGCGGATGAGACTCTTAATCTAAGTCATCTTGAAAAAACCAACCATTGGGTATCTAAAATAAAGGAACGACCCAGAGTGAAAAAAGGTTGGAATGTCTGCCCTGTCGAATAGAGTTTAAGTTCAGAGACTTAACGAGAGTGCTTTGAATTTTCTAGGAGACTTCCTCGGTGAGGCCATTGTATTGGCTAATCGGCGCGATTAATTTCAAATGATTCAATTGTGCCATCATGGGTATGAATTGTAATTTCAATGGGCTGGCAGCACACTTCACAGTCTTCTATGTATTTTTGGTTGCCGTAGAGTTCTTCGCAGAGAAATGAGATTTGTTGGGCACAGTAGGGGCAGAGAAAAAAGAGTTCTTGTTCGTTAAACATTGAAGGTAAGAATTGGGCATAAAAAAAGGTCAGTTTGAATAAATCACACTGACCCTTTTTAACTGTTAGGATTTAGTTATCTTTAACAGTGACATTTAAAGCGCAAGGTCCTTTGTTCCCTTCGCCAATTTCAAATTCAACAGTGTCACCATCTTGTGGTTCAGCACCACCTTGAACTGAAGAAATGTGGAAGAAGATGTCTTTGCCATCGTCTTTTGTGATAAAACCAAAACCTTTTGTGATGTTAAAAAACTTCACTTTACCTGTATTCATAAATTATTCCTTTATTATTAATATTTCGTCCCATCCTAAAACTTAAAAGAAGCCTGCGATCAAGCGCCCTCCAAATTTCAACATTGTGAACATCATCAGGTGTATACTTAGATGTAGAGAAAGGCAAGAGCGAACCGAAGCCCTTCCCTTTTTTTAGTTTTTAGGCCTGAGTGGTGGGTTAACTACCCTTTTTTAATAGGTTTTATGGCGTATACAGAGCCTGAATCCGTCGATATGTAGAGGTCGCCATTGGGAGCTTCTTTTACATTTCGCACTCGTTGGTTCAGATTTTTGAGTAGACGTTCTTCTTTTACAAACTTTCCATCCTTTATGACCACTCGGTTAAGATGGGTTAATGCGAGAGCCCCTGAGAAAAGGTTCCCTTTCCACTGTGGAAAGGCTTTGCCTGAGTATATTTCCAGTCCACAAGGAGCTATGGATGGATCATAGTAGTGAATCGGTTGAGTGAGCCCCTTTTTCTTTTTTTTGCCCACGGGAGTTGAGGTACCATACTCTTTGCCATAACTAATGGTTGGCCAACCGTAGTTGCGCCCCTTTTTAATAATATTTATTTCATCGCCTCCCTGTGGACCATGCTCCATTTCCCAAAGAATTCCATTTGTTTTGTCAAAGACAAGACCCTGTGGATTTCGGTGTCCATAGGACCAAATTTCCTTCTTAACATTCTTTCTGTTGTAAAAAGGATTATCTTTGGGAATCGTTCCATCATCCATTAAGCGTATAACACTGCCAGCATGGTTAGAGAGATCTTGAGCATTAGCTCTTACTCCTCGCTCGCCAACACTGAAGTAAAGGAAGCCCTCGTTATCAAAGGTAATTCTTGAACCAAAGTGCCTTGAAGTTTCAGAGGTTGCGTTGGTCACCAAAAGTTTTTGGAAGTTTTGAATTTTATTATCTAAAATTTCAAAACGAGCCAGTGTCGTGGTGAGCTGCCCTGACTTCGTATCCGTCATAGTGATGTAGATCCAAGGCTTTTCGGGATATTGAGGGTGTTTTTTTATATCGAGTAGCCCTCCTTGTCCCTTTTCAATCGACTTTACGTTGCCTTCTAGTTTTTGAATTTCATTGTTTTGTAGGTTGAGAATGGAAATCTGTCCGTTTTTTTCCGTAAAAATCATGGAGTTTTCAGAGAGGAAGTCAAAGCCCCAGGGGATATGGAGGTCTTTGGCGACGAGTTCAAGTTTGAATTTTTGTCCTTCGGATTCTCCAGTGTTTTCTTCTGGGGCATGTGGTGATAGCGCCATGAGCGAAGACAGTATTAATATCCAAATCATATAAATTCCTTTCTCTCATCAAGAAGGCTTTTAAAGCTGAAGAGGCTTTAAATTCATTTTAGTCATTACTCGATGGAATCATTAAGGAGTCAATGACATTTGATAGTCTGTCAAAGTGGTCAGATAATTCTAGTACTCGAAAGTTTGCTAGATTTGATTCTCATCACAATATTTTAGATGAGATTTTTTACCGCAATATCCTTTGGCAGAACTTTGAACTTCATAAACAACTTTGGGGACAATTAATACCAAAATATAAAGATGATTTGTAGCGTGGGGGAAATTCAACACACCAAATTATAAAAGAGGCTTTACTTTTTCATCGGACATATAAAATGTCCAAACAAAACCCATTATGACACCGAAATTATTGGTGGTTTCAACCAGGGGGCTCCTTTGATTGGCAGCCCAATCGAGGTTTCTCCATGAGGCTCCTGTAAAGAGAAAGATTTCTTTATTAATCTCTTTACCAAAACCAAGGGAAAAAGAAGATTCAATAAGGCCCGATTTCGAGTGATAAGCAGTTCTTGAAGGCGTTGAAAAGGCAACGGGAACGTTAAAAAAGTAACGATTGTATTGAGCTGTTCCAAAGTCAAAACTTAATGAGGAGTAGAAAGTTGTTTTAACCTTTTTCCAGCGATACCAATAATTAATTTGTGGCTCAAAAGTGAATCCTTCATGTCGAAGTAAGTTGTTAAAACTAAATTTTGAAGAAAAGACCGCTCGTGTTGCAAAGCTAAAGTTTAAGCGATGATTTGGAACTGAGTTGAGAAAGCGAAAAAGGATTCTCGGTCCAAATTCCATCAGAGCATCCAGGTCAGGCATCCCTCTACGGGCGGGACTATCTCCTGAATTCACTGGAAAGTTAAAGCCAAAGCTCATTCCCACTTCATGAAACTTTGAGGAGAGAAGTCGGGCTCTTGTACCTTCATCATCTGAACGAAAATACTCTCCTCGGTAAATATAAAAGGGAAAGGGCACCACCCGAAACCGATTGTTGCTCGAACCTGGATAATCGGGAACGTTAAGGCCAATCGCACCCATACCAATTTCATAAACCGGTGGAAGGTTGTTGGAGAGGAAATTCTGACTGACCTGAGCCTTTGAAAAATGGGGAATTAGTGTCATCAGTAAAATTCCCAATATGAAACACTTCATAGGATTAGGATAAAGGTCCTTGTAAGAAATGACCAGGATTGAGCAAAAGTCTCGACCTAAAGAAGTTGTGAGAACCACTGGTGATAAGTTTGTGATTCTCTGAGGGCATAGACCTATGTCATTTCGATCTCAATTGCTGGAGAATAAAAGAGAATGATTGTGGAAGGTCGATACGATCTCAATCATTCAAGTGCTATGAGTCGGTTCAGGAAAGAGGATGAGGGTTTGTCATTTGTTGAGGTTTTGAGTGAGAAAATACTAATATTATTAATACTTTATAAAATTTAATAAAAAGTGAACCTTGGCCTTATCATCGTCGTCTAATAGGTTAAAATAATAACAAGGAGAATATATGAGTTTTAAAAAGTCGTTAGTTTTAGTTTCAATATTATTAGGATTCTCTCTTTATAGTCATGCCTCTTTAGCAAAGCCTGGAAAAGGACATTTCAAAAAAATGTTTAAAGAATTGGATTTGACTCCTGAGCAACAAGAAAAAATGAAGGAACTAAGAAAGAACAAGCCTAATCAGAAGGCAAACTTTAAAGAAATGAAAGAACTAAAGAAACAGTTTAAAGAGGCTTTGGGCTCGGATGCATCGGAAAGTGAACTCAAAAAATTACATTCACAAATTCAAGAGAAGAAGGCGGCCATGGCCAAGCAGGGTTTTGAGCAAATGTTAAAAATTCGTGCGATTTTAACACCTGAACAAAGAAAGAAGTTTAAAGACATGCGCCATGAAGGTGGAAAAGGTAAAAGAGGGTGGGATAATCACTAGTTTTAGAGAAGTGTACGAACACTATCATTCTTATGTTCGAGCCAGTCTATATTGGATGGTTGGCTCTGAACCACTTGATGACTTGGTTCAAGAAACTTTCGTTAAAGTTTGGAAGTCTTTTGACTCTTTTCAAGGCGAGTCTCATATCAAAACTTGGATTTATAGGATCGCTATTAATACGGCTAAAGATTTTTTAAAGAAAAAAGGACGTTACCTTTCGGTACTTAATGAAAAGGGGTTTCTAAAAGCAGAAAATCCGAGAGATTTAGCTCTTGCTGATGCTATTGAAAAGAGTATTTTAAGCTTAAACCTTAAACATCGAGAAGTGTTTGTTCTTTACTATAAGATAGAATTGTCCGTGGAAGAAGTGGCTGAAAGTTTAAATCTTCCTCAAGGCACTGTGAAATCTCGACTTCATAAGGGACGAGAAATTTTTATTAAAAATCTTAAAAAAATAGGATTTAGTTATGAGTAATCAAGAAGATAAAAACTTTAAAGAGTTTTTAAAACAGAACTCAAAACCGATACCCCATTCTCCAGAAGATGAGTGGAGTTGTATCAATCAAAGAATTCAAAATTCATCTGTCGAAAAATCCTGGCTAAGAGCTTTGGTTCCAATTGTCGGTTTGCTTTCTTTTATCGTTCTTTTTACTTATGTCAGTCCAATGAATTCACAAAAAGATGGGGATGATAATATTGAGCTTGCTGAGTATATGTGGAACTCCTATGACTCTGTTGAAAAGACTCAACTCAATGTCGATAATGATCTTTATTGGAGTTTGGATTTATAAACTATGGGGATTGATAAAATCCTTTTAAATCAATCTTCGACTTCTTAACTACAGTAAAATAGAAAGAGAAGTATTCAACAAACTCTTATAATGGATATGAGTTTTAATTGTTTTATAGACTATATGTAAATAGAATACTCTTCTTTTTTGATCCACTTCTTATTGAGAAAATAGTAGATCAGTCCCCAGAGGCAGCCAAGTAAAAATCCGATGAAATGTGTTCTGTAGCTAGTTGTGGCTTCAAAACTTGTTGGAAAGAACACCATTAAAGCCATTCCTATTGTTCGTACAATGCGTTTTGAGAGGGAGTGTTGTTTTTGAATAAACATATAGAGAATAAGCCAAAAACCTCCTAGTAAGTAAACTAAACCGGATGCGCCTAATAACCTTATGTGGGGAGAGTAAGTTAAAATTGATATTAAGTTAACAATGGGTCCACCAACAAAAGTTAAGAAAAAGAAAGTTTTTTCGCCGTAATAAGAGAGAATAAAATAGGAAAAAATTCCTAACATATAGAGATTAGATAATAGATGAGCGATATCACCATGGATGAATAAGGAAGTGAAGAGTCTCCAGATCTCCCCTTGATTTACGATATGGGACTGAATGGCTGGCAATTTTTCGGATATATTATAGAGATTAAGCCAATTGATTTGAGAAAATAAAGCAATAAAAAGAAGATAAATAGCTGTTTGTACTAAACTTCTTTTGGATGGAGATTTTGTAAGTAGGGTAGAAACCAGTCTTTTTTCAGGTAGGGTCTTTAGTTCCTCAGGGAGTTCTTCTTCTTCAAGCATAGTAATACTTTGAGTCTTATTTGAAGTAGGTCAAGCTATTCCGTTTTAAAATGAAGTGAGAGAAACTTATCGAGGACTTTGGGGATACTGGATGTCGTCTGCGGTTTTTGCTTTTCTATCTTTTCCTAAGGAGACCAGTTTAAAACTTTTTCCTGATCCTTCAATAAATAGGGGGCGATACCAGCTATCTACAAGGGAGATATTTTCTTTTTCCAATATTTTTTGAAAGCTCTTTTTAATGGGATTAAGTCCGATACCCGAACTATTTTCAATAGGAAGAGATTTTGTTTTGTTAAACTCTTTTAGCAATCTTTGATGTAACACGGCCATTGTTCTCTGTGTGCTGACTGACCGAGAAATATCAATAACTCCAGAACCAATGGAGCTTAAACAGTTCGGGGCTGTTTTTATAGAAGAGTTGATGAAGTTGCCGACATTATCAATGCCAAACTCAGAGAAAGCCTTCGTCGCTTTAGCGATGGATCCTTTTTTAAGTTTTATAGCGGCTTCTGTAGAAGTATTTTGTTTAATTTGGTCTAGGAAATAAATCAGTAAAGCACGGTGTTCAGGGTTTTTCCTATTTACGATACGTTTATAGCGAGGAACATAAATTTTAGAATTACCATCTCTTTGAATTGAAACCAGAATCACAATGGCAGAGAGTACGCGTGAGTTGGTATAGAGTTCACTATTTAAGTTTAAGAGCTTTGAGTACTCCTCTGCGGTACACAGTGTTTGATTAGAAAAAACTTTTTTCGTGTGAGGAATAACAGAATTTTCAACACCTTTTGCGATTTCTTCTAACTCTTCAGATGTTAAATTTTTCTCAAAGTCATTAAGTATGTTTGCGGCCCATTCGCAATATTGTTTAGCTTCATCGAGCTCTTTTTGCTCTTCTGGAGTAAAGTGAGGAACGTCTTCTTTTATTGACTCACGAACTTGGTAGTTATCTAGAGCCGTCGCTATAGGAAGACAGGCTTCAAACTTTTTAACTTCATCACTTTCAGATTTAAATTTTTTTAAAAATTTTAAAACAGATTTTTTGCTTTGATATCCCACATTTTTAGTGGCTTCGCTCAACTTTTCTTTGGAAGTCTCCTGTAGTTCTTCTTTTGGTTTTTCGTTTGATTTCGTACAAGAAATCAAAGCTAAGGAGAGTAAACAAACTGTGAGTGCCAAGTGAATGGAGATCTTATTTATTTTCATTCCCTATATATATCATGGAATAAATTGGACTGTGTATATCTTTGAATAGAACTTGGCAAAAAGGTCAGTGTTGGAATGGGTTGTTGCTATTGGTAGAGTTTTATTTTTTTTGGTTCTCTATTTGTTTTTGCTTTTCTTCAAGAATCTGCCACTGTTGATAGAGGTTATCGACTTTTCGTTGCTGTTCATCAAGACTAGAGACCAGTGACTGAGTTTTAGCGTGATCAGAATAATCTTGATGGTCAGCGACCGCTTTTTTACAGTCTTCAAGTTGTCCCTCTTCAATGAGAAGAGTTTCTTCAATATTTTCTAAGAAGCGTTTCTCGTTATAAGAAAGTTTAATCTTTTCTGTTACTTTTTTCTGCTCTACTTGGTCCGTTGTTTTTTTCTTTGTGACTTGTATTGGATTGCGATCGCGCAGCCACTGATCAAGGTTAGGGTAGATCTGCCAGTTTCCTTTACCATCCAGTGCGATGTATTTGTCACAGCACTCATTTAAAAAATAGCGGTCATGGGATACGAGTAGGGTGAGACCTTGGAATTGTTTTAAACTTTCTTCCAGAAGTTCAATAGTTGTAATATCTAAATCATTGGTCGGTTCATCTAAAATCAAAGCATCGGCAGGCTGTAAGAGAATTTTGGCGATAAGTAGTCGTGCTTGTTCACCGCCGGAGAGCCTTTTAATAGGAAGGTTCATTTTCTGGGAGTCGAAAAGAAATCGAGAAGCGTATGAGGCGACGTGGAGACTGCGACCATTTAAGGTGACATGATCGCTACCATCACCGAGATATTCCATTAAATTAATATCTTGGTTAAGGCTTGCCCGTTTTTGATCAAAGTAAACTATTTTAAGATTTTCGGCGTGAAAAAGTGTTCCACGAAAATTATCGACTTCTTGTGCAAGAACTTTTAGTAGACTGGTTTTTCCACTAGCATTATCCCCCAGGACACCAATGCACTGTTTGGGCCCCATTGTGAGATTGAAGTCTTTAAGTAAAATGTTTTCTCCATAAAAGACCTCTAAGTTTTTAGTTTCAATTAATTTTTTTGACCTTTTTCCACCTTCTTCAATTTGTATTTGAGATTTACGGTTTCCTGAGAAATTTCTTTGTTTAATGTCTCCAAGGTCTTCAAGTAACTGATGGGCTTCTTTTATGCGACTTTGACTTTTGGTTGTTCGAGCTTTTACTCCAGCTCTCAACCATTCCACTTCTCGTCTGGCTTTATTACCAAGGCTTTCTTGTTTTTTGATCTGCTGTTCTTGATACTCTTTACGTTTTTCTAGGAAATTTTCATAATCACCTTTTAGGTGAAAATAGCCATCTTCATAAAGGGCATTGATCTCCATAAAAGACTGACATTGGTTGTTTAGAAACTTTCGATCGTGACTGATAATTAATACGCTATTGTTGAAGGTCTGCATTTGTCCTTCGAGCCATTCAATACCATCCCAGTCGAGGTGGTTAGTAGGTTCATCTAACAAAAGAAGGTCAGGATCTTTAGCAAAGGCTATGGCTAGTGAAAGTCGTTTTTTCCAACCTCCTGAAAGTTTAGAAATCGAAATATTATGGTTTTCAAATCCTGCCATAGAAAGATAAACGGAGGCTTGGACCTGACAGGTGTCCTCATCAAGGCCGAATTGTTGCAGTTCTTTTAAAATACATTCAATAGCAGAGAGTTGTTCAGGGAAGCTGTCTTCTTGAGGGACATAAGCGAGCTTCAAGTTTCGGCGCGGGGAAACCTCACCTTCATCAGCAGGTTCTATTCCTGCTAGTATTTTTAGTAAGGTCGACTTTCCAGCTCCATTAGGGCCGAGAAGAGCGATTTTTTCTTTGTCGTTAATCCCAAATGAAAGATTATGGAAGAGGCGACGGTCTCCCATGGTTTTTTCAACTTTTTGAATAGAGATAAGTAAAGACATAGATTGGAGTGGGTTAGAAATTAAAAGTTGTAGTAGATTAAGATCTCATATTCACAAATTGCACTGGGATATCAATTTGTGAACTTTTAATTAAATTAATACATTCTTGTAAGAAGTCGATTTTTTTTGAAGTGACGCGTACTTTATCATCTTGAATGGCTGGTTGAACTTTTAGTTTTGAGTCCTTGATGATTTTAATCACTTTTTTTGCTTCTTCTTTGTCAATGCCTTCCACAATTTTTACCGGTTGGCGCCACATATTCCCTGACGCTTTAATGGGATCTTCAAACTTTAGAACTCTCATATCAATACCACGATGATGAACTTTGCCCTGTAAAATGTCTTTGATAGCATTAAGTTTATAATCATCATCGGCTAAAATAGTAATTGATTTTCTGTCCCATTGAATTTCGCTTTTACTCCCTTTGAAGTCGTATCTTTGTTGAATCTGTTTACGTGCTTGATTCACAGCATTGTCGATTTCTTGGGTATTCACTTCAGACACAATATCAAAAGAGGGCATTAAAACTCCTTACTTATTTTAGTACTGTTTTTTAGCGTGCAGTTTTTACATTTGCAACAGAGAATCACTATCAGAACGAGTTATCTATCTAGGATTAAAAAAACGCAATCACTGGATGTAATTCATTGATGTAAATGGTGAACTTTTTATAGAGATTTTAAGTGAGAGTCTTAAGGCGCCTTTAAAGTTAACCACCAATTTTTTTCCATTTAATTTTAAGTTTGTCTAAAGCGGAGGTCACTTCATCGAGCTTTTCCCCGTGAATTTCAATGGAGTTGTTTTTGTAAGTCCCTCCAACTCCTAAGGACTTTTTAATTTTCTTCGCTAGTTCCTTGCACCACTTTTGATTATTAGGAAGACCGGCAAGTTCGATAACAGTACGTCCTTTACCAGAAGTTAAACGTCTGACCGTTAAAACCAATTGATCTTCGTGGACGGCGACATCTCTGTTTCCCACTTTATTCTTACGTAAATCACCGCGATCATCGCTCCAAACTAATTTATTATTAGACATAGAATTGAGACTCCCTTTCATCACACCATAACATTAAATATTTCCGTTGAGAAAAGACCTTTTATCAATTAGCTATCACTTGACTGAGAAATTATGAATTCTAAAATGAATTTTTTAAAGGAGTTGTATTATGAGCGTAAATGAAAAGTCTTATCAAAACAAAGAGGTACTGGATCTACTGAGTAAAATCTATCAATTTGAGATGTCTGGGATCAGTCAGTATCTTCATTTTTCTTTTATGATCATGGGCTACAATAGAATACCAATTCAAAAATGGTTTCGTGCTAACGCCACTGAGTCCATGGACCATGCCACTATCATTGGTGAAAAAATCACTTCTTTAGGTGGTCATCCGACATTATCACCATCGAAAGTTGAAGAGTCGAACGATCACTCGATCTTGCAACTTCTCCATGAAAGTTTAAAGCACGAGGAGCAAGCGATTGGTCTTTATAAAGATCTTGTACGTGTAGCCACAGAACTGGGTGATATTGCATTAGAAGAAATGGCCCGTGAATTCGTAAGAACTGAAACCGAGCACATCGACGAAGTTCGTAAGATGATTAGAAAACCAGAAAACGCCTAATTTTTTTGAACTTTATTTTCTTTATAGAAGTTCAACAATGAGCGGGGAGGACAAATGAAAACTTCGCCCGCTCAAAAATATTTTAAAGTCCAAACGAGTCCTCCTAATTTTATGTGTATCCCCGAAGTAAAGAAGAGTGTCACTAGTGTGAAGCTTATGACTTGTTGGTAGCACCGGCCCATCTGAAGACATACCCTGGTTTAATTAAGATAAGAAATTCGTTATATGGAATTTGAGTTCCTCCTTCTGGAACGGGTCGTTTCTGTGTGTAAAAGTTGAAGTCACCCTGGGCGGACAGAAGGTTTTAGGAGGGTTTATTCTTCTGATATATGTGGAATGAGGGAAGAGGACTCTCTGCTTTATACCTTTAAACAGTGTGGGTATCTCTGAGCCCTCAAAGGGTGTAGGCATGGGGCCCCGCTGGGAAATGGAGCCTCACTCCTCGCACTTTCCGCTTCGCGGTCCACTTGGAGCCTCATGCCTACGGCATATCTCCAAGCGGTGTGGGGTTCTCTCGCCTCAGGCCGTCTGGGCCCCGTCTCACTTCGTTCGACTGTTACCAATGGAGCCTCACTCCTCGCACTTCGTGCTGCGGGGTTCTCCATTGGTTGTCAAAAAAGTGTACGGGGGGTTGGGTAAAATATTTAGGGAATTCACTAATTATATAAATTCACTCTGAGTTTTGGTAAAAAGGCTTCAGTGCTGTTATCAGTTTAATTTTCACTTTCAAATTAAAAGTACTAGGTGATTTTTTAATGCCTAAACTGTTTAGTTGAGCCGATCGTAGGGAAGAGCTTGTTAAGTGAATCAATATGTTTAAAAAGTTGAAGTGATCGCAACACTAGGATCGTGAATTAAGGGGATTGAGATCATGTTGCAATTACTTACTGTAATTATCGTTTTTTTTACTTTTTTTGCTCAGGCTGAACTACCAGAAAACTACCGCTACCGACTAACACTAGAAACTAACACTGGTTACAATGTTCCATTGGCTGAAATTTGTTTTGAGTTAGAGCAAGATACACTTTCTGCCAGTGAAATGGCTTATACATTCACCATCAATACTCAGATGTACAATGGTGCTTTGGACGGTTCGTTAAGATCAGCCGCTCCGATGGGTGAGGGGCATAACCCCGTGAGTGTTCCATTGGCAGTGGCCTGCCGTTCGGCTCTGAACTTTTTAGAAGAGTATGACCGTTGGGCCATGGCGGGTAGCAGTGATGCTGATTTCTTTCACCAAGAACTTGTTAGTATTAAATGGGAAGTGGCCCAATATCTGATGAGTTCTCTTTTTTCTTATTTTGTTGAAGCGAGTATTATAACCAATCAAAAAATTGTTGAGTTAAATAATGAGCCTCTCGGTATCATGCAAGCTCTGCAATTGATGAATCCTGGATTTCTTTTATCAGATAGTTCTAAGTACTTAATGGCGAGACAGGCCCGTGTATTTGAGACGATGGCTCACTTTCAGTATCTTTTTGATGAAGATAATGTTTTTAATCCAGAGATCATTGAGCCCCCGATCTTTAGAGAAGAAGATTCAGTCAGTGGTGGTTACGTTTATTATAGTTCCGCTCCTGTTGAAAATATGAACACCGTTTCATTGAATCCCTAATCCACGCAAGACATGACTGCTAATGTTCACTTAGCAGTCCTTAAATCAATGGATTGTCTTTTTAAGCTACGAAAATTCCTATAGTATGATGTACTTTTCCATGGATTTCTGTTTTAGTTTGGAATCAAAGGAATTCCTATGGAAAAAGTCATTCAATTTCAAAGTCTCACACAAGCACGCTACCTTTTAAAGGGAGATATCCATAAAAATAATCGCGTTTACATCCTCAACCACGGGTTTATGTCCACACCTCAAAAAATGATGGATCGTTTTGAAAAGAGATTACCAGAAGAAAGTCTTATATTGGCGCCTTGCGGACCTTTTCCTGTACCTGTTAAAGAAGAAAATGGTTGGAGAGTGGGTTACTCCTGGTATTTTTATGACGATGTTAATGACGAATACTTAATCAACTACGATATTTGCCAAAACTATATGAGTCATCTTCTTAAAGAAATTGGTTTAGCGGACCATAAAAAAACAATTATTGGTTTCTCGCAAGGTGGCTACAGTGCTGTTCATATGGTTGAGGCCTTAGAGCATGTGACCCACCTTATCGGCATTGGGTGCCGATTTAAAATTGATCAACCCCAGTTTTCAGACAATTTATTAGTGGAGGCTCTTCACGGAGAAGACGACAATACAGTTGGAATAAAAGGGGCTAGAGAGAGCTTTTTGAATATTCCAGAGAAAAATAGAGGTCGCTTTCAAGGTTTTGAAGGGGTAACACATCGACCATCAGGTCTGCTTCTTGATACTGCAATTCTGTGGTGCAAAGAAAGATCCCAGCAATTAGGTGAAGATTTTGATTAATTTTTTATTCTCCAGCGATCCTCTCAAATTGTTTCGACCAGAGAAGAAGAACACAGCGAATAAGTACACTGCGACCGAGCTTCTGGAGTTGAAGCTCTATCAGAGAAAAATCTATAAAAGTAAAATGATGCCTACCCTAGATAACGTAGCCGATGTAGTGCTCAAAAAGAGAACTCACATGGCAAAAGTTGGATGGATGAAAAACGGCGAACTCTATCGAGATTTGATGTTTGGGAAAAATAAATAGACCAAGGTCATAGAATATAAATTCGGTTAACAAGGGGCTGTGTTCCGAATTAAGGAGCATACCTCCCAGATTTAATTTAACCTGCCTATAGCTTGGAACATGTATTGCTTCCAAACTACACAGAAAAAGAATGACGTTGTGTGACGCAGGTCACTCAACCTATCTGTTGAGAACCTTCTTTAAAATAAATAAAAATTTGGTTATGCCATTTATTATATGTTTGCTATCTTTTAGCGGGGAAAACAGGTTATGAGTAAGAAAGTAGAGTTCGGCGATTTCCAGACACCACTTAGTCTGGCATTGAAATGTACAGATTTGTTAAAAATATCCTACAAGCCTACTTGTGTTATTGAACCTACATGCGGCTTAGGCTTTTTCTTGGAAGCTGCTGACAACACCTGGGGCCCCAATATTAAACTTTATGGGTATGAAATTAACAAAACCTACTTAGATAGCTTTTCAAAACGAAGCCCCAACATTTTTAAGAGGGCAGAAGTTGAACATGCGGACTTTTTTGATCTGCAAATGAGCAAAGTAGTCGGAGTTTCTAACAATCCATTTATTCTAGGAAATCCACCTTGGGTTACAAATTCGCAGTTAGGTGTTTTAGACAGCAAAAATCTACCAAAAAAATCAAACATTAAAGGCCTGTCTGGATTTGAAGCTCTCTCTGGTAAAAGCAACTTTGATATATCAGAGTGGATGATTATGAATCTGTGCAAAGAATTAAGCCCTCGAAAAGGTGTCCTAGCTATGTTGTGCAAAACGAGCGTGGCACGAAATGTTTTCTTACACAACTATAAAACTGCTATCAAAGATGTAACCTACAAAATATACAGAATTGACTCCAAAAAGGAATTTAATGTCTCGGTCGACGCCTGTCTTTTTGTCGCCGATTTTTTAAACGGTGGTGATGAGAAAAAATGTGACATTTATCAAGAGTTGTCACCAGACTCGTTTGAAAACTCAATCGGAATCAATGACGGTAAAATCATTGCTGATATTGACATGTTTTCCTCGACTCAGGACATGGTTCAAGGAGCTTCAGATTTAATATGGAGATCTGGTGTAAAGCATGACGCCTCAAAAGTAATGGAGCTTAAGCTAGAGGGTGACCAACTTAAAAATGGATTTGGTGAATTAGTAGATGTGGAAAGTGATCTAGTCTACCCACTACTAAAGAGTAGTGATATTGCGAACAATAGGCTTGATCCTAGACGGTTTGTTATTGTGACTCAAAAAAAGGTAGGGGACGATACTATCACTATCAAAGAACAATACCCAAAGCTCTGGAATTATTTAAATAAACATTCTGAAAAGCTAGATGGTCGAAAAAGTTCGATCTACAAGAAACAACCTCGATTTTCAATTTTTGGTATTGGTGAATATTCGTTTAAACCTTATAAAATAGCGATTTCAGGTTTATATAAAAATCTGAATTTTAGCCTACTAACACCATTAAATGGAAAGCCTATAATGGTAGATGATACATGCTATTTGCTTGGTTTCGATTCTTTGAAGGATGCAGAATTTTGTTTAAAAACACTTACATCGAAACTCGTCACTGATTATATTACATCGCTGATATTTTGGGACTCAAAAAGACCTGTAAACTCTGACATACTAAAGTCTATTGACCTGGATAAAGCAGCTGGCAGCTACTCTCAGTACTCAAGTGTAGCTCAGGTCTAATTTGACTTTAAATAATCTCAAACTGAGAAAATAAGCAGATCTAATTTAGGTGATAATTGAAATATTCCGATATGTAAGGAAACTTTCATTGGAATATTATATGGACATTTACGAGCAAATAGAAAAGTTTTCTGCTGAAAAACATGGAGCTGTAGTCAGCGAAACTAAGAAATCTATTGGAGATTTCATGTTAAATGCTAATCACCCAGTCAATGTAAAGAGCAATAATGTAGATAAAAACAATTATTCTCCCAACATGATTTCAGCCAAGCGATTAGTAAAATGGCTAAGCGATCCAAATAATTCTTTGAGCTTTATTTTTATAGACTACAAGGTCGTTAATGGAAAACCAAAAATTCTACACGATACAGGCCTTGTTCCCGTCGAACATTTAACCTGGGAATGTATGTCTATCCAAGCTCAGGGATGGGGCGTAATTCAAATGTCTGGTGATTTGAAAATCGACAGCACTCAAAATCGAGAAGTTTTTTTGCGAGGATTAAGATCAGCCTGGGAAATTTTTATTGAAAAAGAACGGCAGAAAATGTCAAAGATTGAGGAAATGATTAAAAACCTTTAATAAATTCGCCTCACCATAAATCTCAGCCCTATTTGTAATAGATTGTAGTTGGACCAATATTAAACTACAGTCCTTTCAAGAGGTTCCGAGACTTTCATCGCCTCCATCAATTCAAGCTGCTTTAAGGCAATTTGTTTGGGAAAGTATAAACTCTAGTAATTTCTTTAGCTTATGGGATTGGGCCGATCGCACTATCATTCAAGGCATCCCGTCTAAACACTAGTAAATCACTTCATTCGCATCGAGTTGTAGTAGAGCGCTGTCGTATAGGGTTACTCAATTACAAAATAGTACTAAAAAATGACAACATATTGCCCGATAATATAAATAAACAAATTATATTTTTACAAAGGGAACTTATACATGGCCGACTTAGCTTCACTTAGCATTCACAAAATTGACGAATGCGGGTATTTTGAAAGAGGAGAGAATACTCCAGAATTTGGAAATATCATTGAAATTTTAGAAGATCTCGATGAGTGGGTACACGAACCAGGGATGACACCTAAACAAACTCAGACCTTTAATGTTGATGAAGAATCAACCTATCTTCCCGTCTATGTTTTCGATATTTTAAAAAGCAACGTCGGCAACGATTATTTACTTATAACTTGGAATGAAAATGAAACTGCAGAAGGTAGCTTTGCATCTCTTGAAGCAGATGAGGAAATCGGACAAGCTCAAGTAAGGTCTACTGAAATACCAGAAGATGTTATTCCTGGTTACCCATCTTACTTTTGGTTTCTTCCTAGCTTAGGTTACTATGCTTCAATTAGGTTTGGAGGAAGAGTTAATGGTAATCCAGGCATGAAGAGGTACATGAAGGCCTTTATGGAACGATATTCCAGATTCGTGGATTCGGTAGATGAACAAGATGAAAGGACACTTGACTCGGAAATTTTAGGGTATTCCGGATATGATGAGGACGAGCCCCGGAATCTTTATGCGAAGTTTGAAACTAGTAGACATAAAAAAGATGGGGAAATTGCATACATCAAAAACAACAGGAGCAAAATTCGTAAAATAGTCAGAAAAATTGGGATTGAGCAGACTGCTCCTGTTAAGAGGTCACTTCTCCAATCCTTTTTTAAAAATCTTGGGATTGGAGAATTTGATACTAGGAGACTTTATGACGCGAATGTTAAGTATGAACTAAACTATAAACCGACTGAAGCAGAATTAAATAAGATGATCAAAGAGTGGCGCAGCGCTCATGGCGAAACTTGGGATGATATTGGTTTTTCATTTGAAGGTGAATCTGCGACAACTAGGTGGTTTGCAAGCGCTCAGGTAAATAAAGAATTGAATTTAAACCTAAGGTGGAATGACGATCATACTGTTGTTCAAATCGATTCTTTGTTAAACTCATTAAGGCAAAACAGACAAGAGATTGAACAACTTATAAAGGAGACTAATTGAAAAAACTGGTTTTAGGGACTATCGCAGTCATTACTATCACTGCACTGATTATAGCATTAATCTATGGGCATGGAATTTCCATGTCTCATCAGCTTAAGACATTTGACTCGTTAAAAAATGTCGCGGCTATAATTTTCGGAATAATGGGTGCTTGGATTGCAATAATATACCCTAACTCACTCATAAATGTTTTCAGTAAAAAAAAATCTCAAACCGTCGTCATCCAATTGAAAAGGTTATTTTTCCCCATGAGAGTGGCAACCATTATCGTAATATCTTCATTGGTTGCCGAATGGCTCAGCCCTGTTCTGCATCAAGTAGAGTATCTGGTTTCACATAGAGAGATCGTTAGAACTTTTAGCTTTATAGTTCTAACTGCGTTTGTTCTCTTATTGATTTGGTCTTTAATTCTTACTTTATTCCCCCTTGAGAATGCTGAGGCCAAAGTGATTGATGAAGATAGTAAGTTAGCATCGGCTGCTAGGAGAAATAGCAGAACAAAAAAGAAAAGACCAGATGTTGAACAATAACTGCTTGATTGGCTTTGAAATAATCGGCCTATATAGAATATGAAAAAGCGGCGATTTACGTACAGTTTTCAACCCTGCTTGAGGAATCCTCGGAAAACCAAATTATTCCTCTTAGAGAATTTGCGTCACAGAATCATTTTCAGATAGAAAACGAATACATTGATGAGGGAGTTTCAGGCGCACGAGAAAACCGACCAGCACTCGATCAATTGATTTTAGGTGCTAAATAAGGGCACTTCCAAGTTTTACTTGTGACCGGGATAGATCGGATCGGCAGATGAGTGGCATCTGCATGAGTGAGCAAACCAAGATGTTTGTCGTTTTCAGCCTTAAGTGTTTTAGCAAATTCTGACCTTTCTTCACCAGATATCTCAGAATCAACCGTTACATCTTCCTTCAGTAACGCCCCCAATGCATTTCGATCGAAGAAAATTCTATCCTCATTCGATAGTGCTTCGTTTTGGGCTCGCTCTAACATCCCTTCTAAATACCCCAACTGGCTACATATTTTTTCGATTTTGTCTTTGATCATTATTACTCCTATTCCCTAGCTTTGGGATTAACTGTACACAATACGTCTCATTATTATTTGTTAATTTTTGCCAGCACAATGCGCATTTTTTTCAGAAAATAGAATGCATCAGCCTTAATACATCGATTACAGCACGTCCCAGCTTATATTTTGGATTCACGAAAGATTTCATGCTCTTTAGATTCAATGAATCCAATAACCTAAATCAGAGGAAAAATGTCGGAATATATCAAAAGAACCATCAATATTAAAAAGTTGAAATCCTTAACACCAAACGAATTGAAATAACGATTGGATAAAGGACTGTAGAAATACTACAAGTTCCTGGTTCAGAACACATACACAGACCTGCATGCTCAAGATGGTTCATTTACATACATAAATGGTGCAGACGAATTTTTTCTCGAAACTGGAGGGCCTTCAGACGTCGACATTATCGAACTGAATAAGCAAGCAATTACAACACCTAGATACAATCATTGTTTAAAATGGAATCCATAAAAGACTACAAATAATTTTTAAGAGAATTTCTGATAATTAAGCGTATAGAGAATCAAAAGAGAGTGTTTTAAAGGCATGAGTCATGTTGTTGGAACCACTATTGCAATCTTATTATTACATTTGTGATTGAAGGTTTTTAGAAATTTTATTTAAAATAAAGAATTGGCCCGCACCAAAAGACGACTCTGTCCAACGGTTTGTCTCTGGATTAAGTGTTTTATAAACGGCCTCTGTTTGAAAAGGCACATGGATTCTACAATTAATTTTTGAATAGTCTGTGATTTCTAAAATTTCACGCACACCCTCATTTTGAGAGGATTCCAATTCGGCACGATAAGTGTGAGTCCCGCACCAGTCTGATTCGACAGCGACAATCGGAAAGTTAATAAGGTGAGTTTTAGGAGCTAGGGCAATACAAAACTGGTTAGTGTTGCAGTGAGTGTCTTCAATAAGAGTCACTTCAATGGTTTGATTATCAAGGTCGAGACTAATGTGTCCATTGACGACAGCGCTGAGTTCTTCATGACCAATGTCAAAAGCTGAAATTTCTGAGAAGAGTGGATTGCTGTTTTCAGAAATGTTAGCAAGTGTGATTTGTGAAAAAGCCGTAATAAAAGTAAAGATTAAAAAAATTGATTTCATGGTTCCCCCAAATAAGTATTTCAATGCAATTATTATTAAAGATTAGAACTGCATCAGTGAAATTATTTAATTAGCGGTGATCTGATTATAAATACTTATTAGTGAAAGGGGCTAAGCTACCTCTTTTGAATTGAGATAAGCCCGTGGAATTTGACTGTTATTGAAATAAGAGTCACTAGGGTAGATTTTTAGTCTCTGCTGCGACTAAGCTGGGGGAGCTTTTAGCGAATAGAGCCTTGAGACTCTTCGTAGTCTTTCCAGATTTGCCCAAGGTGGATGACTCTTGATCCAACTTCACAGACTGGGTTCACGGACTTTGCCACCACTATAGCGTCGTCGGGACTTTGAATTTCCTCAATCACTTCACCGAAAATATTTGAGATTGTGGCAATTTTTTGCCCCTTTTTTACTTTTTCGGCGAGTTCTGGAAGAACACGAAGAATTCCCCCGTTTTTAGAATAAAACCACGTGGAGTTTTTGCAGACGATGGCATCATGATCAATTTCTTCATGGTCTTCTTCCACCATGCCCAGTTCGACGAGCACATTATTGAGTCCAAAAATTGAAGTTCTAATATGTTTTCGTTGGAAAAGGTTAGGATCACCCACCTCAACAGTGATGGCATGGATACCAAGGCGGGCTGCTTCACCTCTTAAGGTTCCCTGAGCCCCTTGTTTATTGACAATAATTCTTGGCTCTTGCAGCTCTGCCATACGAGCAACCACTTCTTTTGTCATATCAGCTCGAACATAAAGAGAATTGATTCTTCCGAAGCTCGCTGTATGCAAATCAATTAAATAATCAAAGTGTTTGACCACTCTTTCAATAATAATTGAGGCGTAGACTTCACTGGTGGTACCGTTTTTCTTTCCTGGCATTAAACGGTTTAAATCACTGCCATCAGTAAATTCCCGCGTGCCATTCATAAAACCAGGGACGTTTAAAACAGGACAGAGAATGAGAGTTCCTTTTAACGTGCGGGCATCAATTTTTTCCCAAAGCTTATGAATGATAGAAACTCCATTGAGTTCGTTGCCGTGAAGAGCCGCTGTGATTCCCACAACAGGTCCATCTCCTCCCTTAGCAACCATAATAGGAATTTGCCAATAATCTCCAAGTGCATTTTTCACACTATTGAGTTTAAAATGATTTTTACTGTGATCTTTAATGCTGTCGAGTTCTAGATAATCAATAATCATAACAGTTACCTTACTATAATTTCATTTAAAAGGGTTTGGTCGTTATCTAAAGAGTTAAGAAGTTTCATACGAAACTGCCCTTTAGAGTTCAGAAGGTTTTCAGCCATTTTATCAATGGCAATGATGGAGAGAACTGTTTGAATGTAAGCTTGAATTAAATCATCTGTTCCGATTCCTAGAGTATTAAAGTCTTTGCGATCCATCAATAAAAGACGATTGGTATCCGACTCCCATTCGTTGGGTCCTTTTTTTATGGAAAGATTGGTACCAAGCATATCCCAACTGGCTCCCTTGTATTCCTTTTCTAATGGGCTGGCGGCTCGACGTGAATAAATAGCGCAGGGGTAAAAGCCATTGGGTGAGGAGTAAACCATCACACGTAGATCAGAGATATAGATGTTACCTTTATTATTAGGAACAGTTCCAATGTGATAAAATTTCCCATGAGTGCTTAAAGAGCTCCATTTGTAATGGCCGATGAGACTTTGAACAATAAACTGATCGTAGTCGTGGTCTTCTTCCATAAAAAGATCAAGCTCCTCCTTGCTCGTAACGGTGTAAACACCTTGTCCAGCGTTGGAGTAGGGGTTCTTAATAACAGCATAGCCACCAAACTTTTGTACCCATAAAGGAATCTCAACTTTACTGACGTCTCGAATCGTTTCGGGAGTGTTTATTTTGAGCCCTGTTCCAGCAAGTTCTGAATTATAAAACTGATAGGCTTTGTCGGCGACCAGTTTATTGCGACCTCCAGAAAGACAAACCAAAGTGGAATTGTAAATAAATGTTTTACTTTCAACAGGGAGTCGGTTCCATGGTTTCTGCGTGACGTAACGGAATGCCGCTCGAATGGGGACCCAGCCTTCATCAGGAGTTTCCACATGCATAACCCCCTCTTCAAATTTAATAAAATGCTTTTCGCCATTGTAGTGCGGAATAAGATAAACTTTTTCACCGGTTAACTCGGCAATAGTAGCCGCATAGCCTGAGTTTTCCATATGATTTTTGTCAAATAATACAGCCAGTGCCCCTTTTGGAAGTCGCTTTTTCTTAATAGCGGGGATAAATGAATTTTCAATCAGTGATTTATATCCACGGTACTCGTCGGATTCGGTTCTTTGTGGAAGAGACTTTTGACCTGAAGGACAAGAGTTGGTTTCGAGAACAACCATGCGACGATTACCAGCTTCGGTTGTAACGTAAAAAAGATCAGCCCCTCCCCAAAAAAAATGTTTAGTCTGATAATTAAGAATATCTCGTAAAGCTTTAGAGCTTACTTGTGGGTTTAAATGAATGTAGCGTTTAATAATTCTTTCGTGATCAAGGTTAAAAAAGTAGCTCACCATGGAGTGAAGTTGGGAGTTAAGAGCTTTTGAATAAAAATGGTCATCCTGTTCAAATTGATTGGGAAGATAAACCTTTACCTCATTTACCATGAACACTCCTTTTTAAGAATAGTATGCATTTTATATCTTAAATAAAAAAGAAATCATTAAGATTTTATTAGGGGCTGTTGACAATTCATCAGCTACTACGGCTTTAATCCCTTACAATCTAAAGCTGTTGTGCTCATCTTCCGCTTATTCGATGTGACTTTGGCCACACCACATAAAGCTCAGCCTGTGCTTAACTCAAAATGACTGAGGTTATGAGCCCTCAATACTCTGATGAATTGTCAACAGCCCTTATCTAGGAAGGAACCGTTTCTGTCGGAGTGTCTATTTGATTCTTCTTTCTGTTCTTTCTGTTCTTTCCAATTTTTCTAATTTTTAAAAAGAAGAAGACCGAGACAAGGAAAAGAATGCTGAGGAAAATCATATTAAACCAAGGAGTGTGCTGGTAATCAGCGGGTACAATCCTGAGTTTAGTGGCATTGGGATAGAGGCTCAGCATGGGGAAGCGAAACCCATAATAAGTGATGTTGACGACTTTATCGGGACTATGTTGATGAATATTCATAACCTCACCACTTAAATCACCAGAATTAAACTTAAAGTAAGGAGGCCATGGTACATCCTCATTGCGAAACATCAAAGTTTTACCGGTTTCGTGATCTCTTGCTACGATGTAACGAACGTCTTTTAGGCTATCGCCTTTTGTATTCTGTATAACCTCTCGTTTGATTTCAGTGCCAACAAGATAAGCTTTTTTTGTGCTTGGTAAGTAATAAATGAGAAAGACTCCTAGGGATAGCAGGCCTGTGACAAGGATAAAATAAAGGAATCGTTTTAGATAAATTAACATTGAGTTCATAATCTACACTCTCTCCCAGATTTGGGAGAGAGTGAAAATATTTAATTGGTGTTTACTACTTCGCGTCAATCACAATGTCGACACGTCTGTTGAGCGTACGGCCTTTGGCGGTATCATTATTAGCTAAAGGCTGTGAAGCGCCATAACCTTTAGAGTTAATATCATAATCGGATCCTTTTGAAGAAAGATACTTCGCAACGGCTTTTGCTCTGGCATCAGAAAGTTTTTCATTCACTTTCTCACTTCCTGTCGAGTCGGTGTGTCCTTGAATTTGTACCTTTTCCGGTTGGATATCTTTAATAATTCCCTCTACTTTTGAAAGTAAGTCCATAGAACCTGTTGGGATGGTTGCGGACCCAGTTTTAAAGTTTAACTTTTTAAGGCGTAGGATCAATCGATCGCCTTGTTGATAAACTTCGGCTTCGTTGTCATCAAAGTTTTTTCTCACAGCATCCATAGCTTTTTGGTAACGAACTTGTGCTTGAGCGCTAAGAGCTTCTGTTCTTTGTTCCGCAAGATCTTTTGAAGTGGCCTCAAGATCACTTTGAGTTTTTGCTAAATTTCCTTGAAGATTACCGACGGTTTCACTCAGTTTACCGAGCTTACGCTCTTGATAGACGAGAGTGAGTGCTACCTTTTCAGGTGAACCTTCAGCTTCTCCCATTAGTTTGTTCATTACATCATCAAGCAGTTTAGCTGACTTATTAGACTCTAAAACATCTTTATTGTATTCAGCTGGATCGCGCGGACTTTGAGCAATTTTATTTTCAGCAATGGTTAGATCTTTTTTAGCAGTTTCTAAAGTATTCGGTGCAAGATCGTCAGCATCATTGCTTTCAGCACGATCAATGATGGCACGAAACTTACCTAATTGACGATTCTGAACGGCTTTTACTTCCAGAGCTAGATATCTTTTTTGAAACTGAGAAAGCTCTTCTACTGACAGTTTATCTTCAAAGTTGTCCGTTTCATCGCGAAGATCGTCATCTATTTCCTGAAGTTTGTTATCGAGAGTCGTGGTTGCACGGGCACCGGCCATTTGAGCCTGGCTACGAGCATCAATAATGCTTTCAGACACTTTATCTATTTTATTATCAGCTGTAGATTTTGCTTTTAAAAAGTGAGCTTTTGCTTCGGCTAATGAATCAAGGATTTCTTGTTCGTCATCACCTTCTTTTAAATCTTCTAAAGCTTCATTGAGATCGCTAACTCCCTCAGAGTACTGCTTGTAAGCAACAAGATCCACATTGTCTTTTTCTAAATCGGATTTCATTTCTTTGATATCTCTTGCCGCTGAAGCGGCTTCAGTACTTGAAAGCTCTGCTTTTTCTCCAGATGCACAGCCTGCAATTAAGGCTATACTGGCTAGTCCCAAAACTAGGTGTTTGAGTTTTGTCATATATTTTCCTCCTAAAATTTTTCAAACCTATTTGTGACCAAGAACCATCTCTTGATGTCACACTCGTTGAATAGTTGATGAGACAATTATAGTTGAGATAGTTACACAGACTATCTTGCTTTTGTGGATATTTGATCACATAAAGAATGTTTGTCTTAAAATGAGTTTGATTAAAGTCTAGGAATAATGGTGGCTTGGTGACTTTGTGTGATATCTACAGTGTGTTTGAAAATATTCTAAATTAATAAACTGTGAATAAAAGGCTCTCAAGATAATTAATGAGAGCTTTTGGTTTTAAGAAAAATAAAAAGTTTTTGTTCCATTAATCGGTTTCGTAGTGAGAACTTCTTTTCTTGGGTTGTGGAGGCGCTTTTTTGAGATCAGGTTTTTCATCTCCATCATCAATGGCTTTAATGGCAGAGTAATAAGCCACATCTTGAACTTTCAGAGCTTGTTTTAACTCATAAACTAATCTTTCCATGTGTCGAGGATGGGCCCTCATAAAAGCACTGAGAATTTTAGTTCCTTTTTTTCCAGAAAAGGGTTCTTCAATCATTTCGTCAATTTCAAATCCTTCATGCTCAACTAAGGCTTTGACTGTATTTTTAACTGAACCTTTCGATAGAATTTCGAGTTGAAAGTACTCGAAGTCTTTTTCTGCTTCTAAATATTTGTAAAGTGGGGTGATCATTTTTAAAACGATCAAGGTTGTGATGGTAAAAATAGCAGCTGTAAATGGGTAGCCAGCTCCAATGGTAAAACCGATGGCGGCCACAACCCATATAGTGGCCGCAGTGGTCATTCCAACAACACCACCTTTACCTTGGATAATGGCACCAGCCCCCAAGAAGCCAATACCGCTAACAATTTGAGCGGCCACTCGATTGGGATCAGCCATACCAGCAGCTCCGACAGCGATAAGAAGACCAATAGTAGTGTAAAGTGTGGCACCAAGACAAATGAGAATATTTGTTTTAATTCCGGCTGATTTTAGTTTTTTTTCACGGTCATAACCGACAAGACCACCAAGTAAGAGGGCCATAAACACTTGAATTCCAATTCCAAAATAGATTGAAACTTCACCGAAAAGTTCGATAGGCATTTTAGTTGTAATAAGCATGAGACCCCTTTAACCACAGAATTGTAGGTTTTCCCCTCTTTTTTCCACATATCACTTTAGGCTGTAGATGAGAGAATTGTCAAAGTTCTGTTAATTCTTTGTTAGCTTTAAAGCGCCCGTGGATGAGGCTCCACAATCAGGAATCACACACTAAGTTCCTCGATAAATATTTTTTCAGTGATTTTCCAAAACTTACCTTGTTTGCGACCAATCACAAAAGAGGGCATGCGCAGTTGATTTTGTAATTGAATAACTTCTTCTACGGAAGATAAATCCAATTTAAGCTCTGGCCTTTTTAGGTGTGACCGCAAAAAATTGATATTAAACTTTTTAAGCGCAGTTTGATTGTTGATATAATGAATCTCTGACAAATAGTTTGAGTCCCAATCATAATAGCGTACTTCTAAAAAAGGATTTTTATTTTTGTCATATTTTTCAAGCATCTCGACAGAGTCTGGTTTGAGGACATGAGCATTTTTAGAAAGTTTAGCTTGTTTGAGCTTGGCATCGGCTGATGTCAGTTCGTGACCACACTTTTCACAACTGCGAGCGGTTAAGTCATTTTGAGCCATACATTTATCACACAACTTGAAGCGAAAACGAAAACCACAGGGCTCGTAATCAAATGTTGTGGGATTTTGTTTGGCTCCTCGACACTTGCGACCAAAATGTTCGACCACATAACCAAACTCATCGGTTCGCCCCCAGAAATCATTGAGAAAACCACAATCAGGGCATTCCACTTGTACAGCAATGGTATCTTTGGCAGGCTTTTTATCTGAAATTTCAGGACTGTAGATATTGTGACCCATACCAGTGTAGTCGAGAATAAAGCAGTCTTTTTTTGATTCACTTAAGCGAAGTCCTCGACCGATGATCTGTTGATAGAGGCTGATGGATTCAGTCGGCCTTAGGATTGCGATGACATCCACATGAGGAGCATCAAAGCCTGTTGTGAGGACAGAAACATTGACTAAATATTTGAATTTTTTATTTTTAAAATCTTGAATAATACCATTGCGCTTTTCATCTTCGGTTTCACCTAAAATGAGTTGAGCCTGTCCTTCGGGGAGGTACTCTAGGATTTCTTGGGCATGTTTGACAGTGCTACTAAATATCATCACTCCTTCGCGGTCGTATGTTTCCGTGATGTCGATAATATTTTTTATAATTAATGGAGTGAGTTTTCTTTGTCTCTTTAGGATTTCTTCAATCTGAGTGGAGGTGAAGGGAGCCCCTTTTTCAATGAGTTCAGAGAAGTCATAACTCGTAACGGGAATATCAACCTTAACAGGTGGAGTGAGGTAGTTGTTTTTAATCATGTACTGAAGTGGCAGCTCAAAAACACATTGTTTAAAAAAACGATCTTCAGTGGTTTGCTCTACTCCACGGTGAGAATAATTATATATCCACCCCATTCCTAAGCGGTAAGGTGTGGCCGTTAAGCCCAAAATACATAAATTTTTATTAGCCTGCCTTAATCTTTGAATGACTTGTCTGTACTGAGTGTCCTCATCCAGACTGACACGGTGACATTCATCCACAACAAGTAAAGTGAAGTCTTCAAAAAAATGATCAGGAGCATTGGCGACTGATTGAATACTTCCAAAGATAACCTTGTGATTAAAATCTTTTTTATTAAGGCCTGCGGAATAAATTCCCGCTTTAAGGTTATAACTTTCATATTTACTATGGTTTTGTTCAACCAGTTCTTTAACATGGGCAAGAACGAGAACTCGGCCTCTAGCAATGCGAGCCAGTTCTGCGATGACTAAACTTTTTCCAGCACCTGTTGGTAGCACAATAACAGCCGGTTCACGCTTTTTCTTAAAGTATGCAAGGGTGCGGTCTACGGCTTCTTGTTGATAGTCCCTGAGTTGATACATCCTCTTAGTCTTATATGAAAAACAACTAAGAGGATACAATTGATGTTATGCAGATTCCCTTTAGATGAGACCCATGTCTTTTGCCAGCTGTTCGTCTTTTTGTTTGGCTTTTATAAGAGCAGGGCGATCTTTCAGTCGATCCCAGTAATTGATAAATTCTTGTTTTTTAGGCAGAGTTCCGAATTCTAGACCCCAGCCAACTTGTGAACCGACATAGACATCAGCAATTGAAAAGTGATCGCCGGATACAAAGGGTTTTTGTTGCAGAGACTCAGCCAAAACTGAAACCGTTCGGTCATAAGTTCCAAAACCCACCATGCGCTCTTTTTCTTGGGGAACATCAATGTTGAGATTCTTAAAGGTGATTGCCATTTCAAGAGGGGTGGCCGCGAAGAATAGCCATCTAAAAAAGTCAGCTTTTTCTCTTGGATCTTCAGGCATCAGATCCTTGTCAGGAAATACAGAGGCTAAGTAAAGACAAATCGCAGCGGCTTCCGTAATGACTTTTTCATTATGGACAAGGGTGGGCACTTTTCCCATAGGGTTAATTTTTAAGTACTCAGGGTCTTTCATTTCCTCTCCATAATGGAGAGTCTTAATCTCATAGGGCTCGCCCACTTCTTCTAGAGCCCAGCGCACAATCTGACTGCGAGAGTGAGGGTTTGTATAAAAAATCATATTAAACTCCAAGTTTTAATTAATTGGTTTTTAAATCACGAGAAACGATTGTCTTGAAGCCACCCCAAAACATGCGAGTGCCATCAAAGGGCACACTTTGAGATTCCATCTCTTTCATGCGTGGGTCACTAAAAACTTTTTGCATAACCTCATCACGATGTTCTCGATTTTTATAACGAGCATAAGCGAAAATAACCACTTCATTTTCCTTCAAGTTGACACTTTGAGGGAATGAAGTCACTTTGCCGGACTTTACATCATCAGCGATACACTCTTTGTACTCCAGTGCACCATGATCCATCCAAATTTGAGCCGCCATTTCAGCCAGTTCGGTGTACCTTTCTACCTGATCTTGAGGGAGGGGGAGCACAAAACTATCAAAATAATCATTCATTATCGACCTCCTTAAAAGTCTCTTTAGTTTCTACAAATTGTTTTAAAGCTTTCTTTGTATTCAGACATGGGTGTAAGTCCCATTTGTTTTCGTCTCTTTTCAAGTGATTTTAAATTTTTAATGGGGAAGGCTTGCCAGGTGCCGTCTTCAAGGCACTTGCCTTGAGTACCATAATATTGTTCTTTGATTGGCTCAGGGTTTTGGGTGGAGATGGAAACACGATCATAGAGATAGGCATAATTTTTAGAATCAGTATCTTGTGTTTTTAAGAGGGACTCGAGGAGGGAAAGGGCATGTTGTTGGAATTTGTAATCTAGGTCAGCATGTTGTGTGATCAACCAGGCGTTATGATCTGCTTTTTTGCCAAAAGTTGATATTTTAGGCCAACCATATTTTTTGATAATTTTTTTTAAGTCTTTTGTGTTTTGTTTATCAATTTTTTCCATACGAGGAATAAACTCTTTATAAAAATTTTGTTCCTCTCGATGGGAGTAATCATTGTCTTTTGTTGTTTGCATAAAATTTCGAGTGTACTGATCAAGAGTCACCATAGCCTTCAATTTTGCTTTCACCCAATCGTGACCTGTTTTTATTTTTAGTTTTTGGGAGAGTTCTCTTTTCTTTTGAGTCATAAAATGATCATATTTTTGAATGTCGGAATGGACGAGACTTAATTGTGATTCTTCAAATTTTTTTTGAGCACAAGAGATGAGAAAGAGAAAAAGTGAAGTGGTTAGAATTTTTTTGAGCCATCTATCCATATGCAATACAAACCTCAGAATTAAAGTTATCAAATACTTTATAACAAACGTGAACCAAGGGGAACCTCAGAATCTGGAGAAAAAAGAACCACCTGTCCCTTTTCATTAGCAAAACCAAGAGTTAATACTTCAGAGCGAATAGGTCCAATTTGCCTTGGTGGAAAATTAACCACGGCCGCTATTTTTTTGCCGATAAGTTCATTGCAATCATAGAGTTCTGTAATCTGGGCACTGGATTTTTTTACTCCGATGGTTTCTCCAAAGTCGATCATTAAAAGAAATGAAGGGTTACGGGCTTCTTTAAAGACTTCAGCACTTTTAATAACACCCAGTCGAATATCCACTTTCATAAAGTCTTGAAAGGATGTTTCAGGAGCCGGTGGCTCACTGTGATCATGATTGATATGCAAATGCTCCTCCCTGAAAAGTTAGCTCGATATTCCATCCTTAAAGATAAAGTACACAGCTCCGACTAAACATAAGCCAGCCCATAAAAAATTTATGGTTGGCTTAACACCCATATAAATAACGGCAAAGGCGACAAACACTAGAAGGGTTATGACCTCTTGAATGATCTTTAGCTGCGGCAGTGAAAAAAACTGAAAGCCCACTCGATTGGCGGGAACTTGAAAGCAGTACTCAAAAAATGCGATAAGCCAACTGACCAATATAGCCATATAGAGTGGTTTAGAGTTCATATTTTTTAGATGTCCATACCAAGCGTATGTCATAAAAACATTGGAAATTGTAAGGAAAATAAGTGTTGTATAAACCGTCAACAGAACCTTCTTCTCAAGAAATAAAATAAACTTCCTAGGACAAAAAGCATAACTCCCCCGAATAGAGATTGTCGAGGAAGATTTATTATAAGAATGAGACAAGTAAATAATCCACAATAAGTAAAGAAAGATGGATAAAGTCTTTGATCATAAGAAATTTTTAAAGCGGAAAGGTTGGCAATGGCATAGTAAGTTAAAATAGCGCAAGAACTGAATCCTATGGCTAAGCGAAGATCAGCGATGAGTACTAAAATAGAAATAATAAGTCCCACCGTTAATTCTGCATGATGTGGTACTTTATAATGAGGGTGTACAGCATTTAAGAATCTAGGTAAGTCTTTATTGGAAGCCATAGCAAAAACAGTGCGACTGATCCCAGCCACCAGGGAAAGAAGCACGCTCATTGAAGCAATGGCCGCACCTATGCGAATAATAGGTTTTAAAAAATAAAAAGACGAGCCTTCAAGAGCTGTCACTAATGGGGCTTTACTGCTCATGACCTTTTCTATGGGTAAAGTTAAAAGTGTTGTACCGATAATGAGAAAATAAAGAAAAATAGTAAAACTGAGCGCATATAATATGGCTTTGGGTATATTTTTTTGGGGATCGATAACTTCCTCACCCAGCGTCGCAATGCGGGCATAACCAGCAAATGCAAAGAACATCAGTCCCGAGGCTTCCAGAACTCCTTGGAGGCCGGCATGTTTAAACCAGCCTGTGAGGCGACCGACTTGTGGATTTTGTTGCCACAATAAAGCGACAACTAAAATAAAAAGAATCGTTATTACTATGGTGGCGAGAACCTTCGTAGCATGGGCTGTTTTTTTGACACCAAGATAATTGATAAAAGTAATGATTAGGACCAATATTAAGGCGGTGATTTTTGGATGTTCTGGAAAAGTGTAGTAGCTAAAAGTCAGTGCCATTGCAGAACAACTTGCGATTTTACCAATTATAAATCCCCAGCCAGCGAGAAAACCCCAAAACGGACTCAGTTGTTTTCTGCCATAAACATAAGTGCCACCAGACTCAGGATAAATTCTAGAGAGTTGAGCCATAGAGGTTGCGTTGCAAAAAGCGAGAAAGCCAGCGATGATAAGGGCGAGCAAGAGTCCACTGCCTGCGGCTTGAGCGGCAGGCCCAGCCACTGCGAAAATACCAGCACCAATCATAGAACCAAGACCTAAAAAAATAGCATCACTGAGATTAAGTCTTCTTGCTAATCGAGATGGCTGCATGAACTCTCCATTTAAAATATTTTAAGTAAGACCTTCGATAAGAAATTTAACGGCCAGAGAAAAGAGGATCACCGCTCCTATAAGGCTAAAAATGGGTCCTAATTTAGCAGACGCTTTTTTCGCAAGCTCCATACCGATAATCGTGGACACAAAAGCCCAAATAGCAATGGAAGAAACGAAAGGAGTGAGGGGTTTATCTGAGACCCCAAGGCTAACACCCACGGCAAAAGCATCAAGGCTTGTGGCAAAAGAAACAATGAGTATTTTGACAAAACTGTGAAACTCTTTTGGATTGTCATCGCTTGAGTTATTTTCATTCAGCTCTATCCAACCTTCGTAAGCCAGATGTCCAGCGACGAGGGTCAAAAGAGTAAAAGAAATCCAGTGATCAATAGAATCAAAGCGCGCAACAATAGTGGACCCAGCAATAGCTCCTAAAAAGGAAACAATCCCTTCAGCACCACCAGAAGAAAAAGCAAACTTTAAAGTGTCTGAAAATTTATGAGGTCTCGCTCCCATTGCTAATGCAGCAGAAAATGAATCAGCACTTAACACTAGGCCAATAAGTGATACTTCAAATAATAAATCCATATTTCCTCAGCCGAATATATTGGGTCAAAAGACAGAGAGAGAACTTAACTGAATTTGAGTCCGCTTGAATTAGTAATATAGATCTATTTGTAAGTCTAGTGAGGATCTTGTTCAGATCTTACTTAAAAGTCAGCTTCATCCGACTTTAATTTTAGTTAGATAATTTTCGTTCCCCTTTTCTCTCATTCCATTGTGTTCAAGAAGAGTTCAATGTATTCTTGATAAGAATGGATGCAACTTCAATAGTTCCTAGTAATACAAAAGGTTTGGTTTTAACTGGCGGGGGAGCCCGTGGAGCTTATCAAGCTGGAGTCATAAAAGGGGTGGCAAAAATCCTCTCTAAGTATGAGAAGCAAAACCCCTTTCGTGTTCTCTCGGGCAGTTCAGCGGGAGCCATTAATTGCACTTTTCTTGCTTGTGGTGTTGAAAGTTTTGAAGAGGTGGCAACCAGCCTTTGCGATATGTGGGCTGAAATTACTTTTTCAGATATATACAAAACTAATTTTACTAGTTTAAGTCGTTTAGTCGCTTCTTGGATAAGAGGACTTTCATTTGCTGGACTTGGTAATAAATCAGCTCCTAATTATCTTTTAGACACTTCTCCTTTAAAAGAGCTGTTGCAAAGTAAAATTAATTTTGACAACTTAAAGTCTTTTGAAGATCAGGGTGGGCTTCTTGCGATTAATGCCACTCATTATAAAACAGGAGCGACCATCACATTTTTTTCTGACTCTGATCAGAAAGAGGTTTGGAATAGAAACTTACGACTGTCACTGCGAGCAAAAATTAGACCAGAGCACGTGATGGCCTCCTCTGCGATACCGATTCTTTTTCCACCCGTTAAAATAGGTAATACTTTTTTTGGAGACGGAGCTTTGAGGATGAAAGCTCCTTTTAGTCCTGCAATTCATCTTGGTGCTGATAAAATTATGGCAATTAGTGTGCGTAAGCCTCGCTCTATTGAAGAGCTGACCACTGCCGTTAAGGACAATATGGATGAAATTCAAATCTCCGATATTGCGGGAACGATGCTTAATAGTGTATTCCTTGACTCTCTAGATACGGATCTTGAAAGGCTTCGTCGTATCAACGAAACATTATCAAAGTATGAGAGAAAATCTGATGAAGCGACTCTCAGACCTATTGAAGTTCTCGACTTGAATCCAAGTGAGGACTTAGGGGCAATGGCTGCGCCTAGTATTGAATACTTTCCTAAAACCATTCGTTATTTACTCAGTGGTATGGGTGCTGACGATGTTGAAAGCAGTGATTTTTTAAGCTATCTCTCTTTCCATCCCTCTTATACCAAACCACTGGTTGAGCTGGGCTATGAAGATGCCTTAAAAGATGAAGAAAGAATTCTCAACTTCTTTACTTCTTAATTTCAATTGTAACGGGTAACTTGTTTTGACTGATCCCTTATTCAAGGTATAAGGTATCTTCATGACAGATGAAAATCAAAATTGTCCTAAATGTCAGTCACCTTATGGTTACCCAGACGGTAATGTTTGGATTTGTCCTGAATGTTTCCATGAGTGGACTCTTGGTGAAGTAAGTCAAGAGATAGATGTTGAAGAGAAGTCTTCTTTTGTCGATGCCAATGGAGTTAAACTTGAAAGTGGAGATACTGTAGCAACTATCAAGGATCTCAAGGCCGGCAAAGACACAATTAAATCTGGCACGAAGGTGAAAAATATCAGACTTCTTGATGACCCTGTGGATGGTCATGATATTTCCTGTAAAATTCCTGGTTTTGGTTCCATGTACTTGAAGTGTTCTGTGGTAAAAAAAGTTTAAGGAGCCTCTCGAATAATATTGAGAGCTTTAATTAAGTCGTTCAAATCCTTTTGACTGCCCTTAAAAGGTGACATTTCAATTTGTCTTTTTGCAGTTCCTTGCGGGTCCTTCAAAAGCTTTTTAAGTTTTTCATTGTTTTTATAGCGAATAAGTACTGCTTTGAGAGGAGGAGCTTTAAAGCCTCCTTGTGAATGAAGACTGTGGCACTTAAGGCAGCTCTTCTGTAGAAGAGCGGAACTCTTTTGGTCTAAACCAGGAATGGAACTTCGCAGATCAAGAGCCACCTTTGTCGTATTAAATATGATTTTATTTACCTGATAGGGGGAAGAAAGGGAGTGTTTTGTGGTGGGCGCTAATAGGATATAGATTGGTTTCCAGTCAAAATAATTTTTTAGTAATTTATTATAGAGCCCCTTTGGTGGAGCATTTTCCACTTTAAGAGTCACAAAGTTTTTGGAATCCAACAAGATGCCCTTAGGCAAGTTCATTAAGTAACCATCTTTAGCGATGACATCAACAGAATGAACTTCTTTGAGCTTCCTATTTTTAGGTAAAATCTTGCCTAAGAAGTCAGGCAAGGAAAAGCCATGATATTTAAGAGTGTCACCGCTGTTGGGATCTTTCTTTTCAATTACTTTTAATTCGTTAAAATGATCTTTGTCTGCCGTATTGTAGGTTTTAGAAATTTGGTTGATAGTCACAGTAAACTCCCTCTCTTTTGGGAGAGAGCTCTTACAAGCAGCAACAAAGAAAAGTGGTAAAAATAGGTATCTAATCATCTTATATTGAGTGCTACTAAATAGTTGGGTCAGAGTCACTAAATATAGATTGAAAAGAGTCGTGTTATATCAGGGTTGAATATTAAGAAATGAGCTTCTCTTTATCCTCAGTATTAAAGCGCTCGAGTTTCCATTGATCAATATGAACCATAGTGAGGCGAGATAGGTTGTGCATTAACAGAAGCAAATCTTCATCGTTGGATTTTTGTGTAAAGTTACTGCATTCAGATGCTAATTTAATTGTTCCCGAAAACCCACCTTCAATTTTGTTGAATTCAATCGAAATAAAGGCGTCAGAAGGTCCCAATTCTGATAAGGTGCGGACGAGTTGGTTGATTTTAGGAAGGTCATCGGCAGATACGACAAGATTTTTAAAGTAAATTCGATTTTTCATATAACTCCTCTAGTTAGTTATTGATAGAGTTCCAGTGCAACACTGGAACTGAAGTGTCATTATTATCAGTTTCGATTGTGCGAGAAGGTGTCACGTTTTTCTCGAGCTTCACTGGCTGTAAGTGTTTTCCCTTGGATGTTTTGGCCATCGAGAGCTCGAATAGCTTCGTTACCTTTACTTTGGTTGCTGAACTCTACAAATGCAAAACCTCTGGACTGTCCAGTATAACGATCTTTGATAACATTGATCGAAGTGGGTGTATCGATATCAGTTAGTAATTGTTCTATATCTGATTCATTAATCGCAGTCGCAAGGTTTCCTATATATACTTTCATTATAATTCCTTTAGTGAGTTACGTAGCTTAACTCGTTATGATTATTAATTTTGGACATACCACTCCAGCTACGTCAGAGTCGTATTTTATCAGAATTAAATATTTCACGAGATAGAGAGACTAAGGTATTAGTGTTAGTGATCTTTTCTTATAAAACAAGAAATTCAAATTAAGTATAACACACTTATATAATTACAGCGAATTAAAAGAAGGCCTCAGAACTCATGTGAGTAATCTGACAAGAAATAGTTAAGTTTGCTAAATCAAGTCTCGTTTTTAACCACTCATCTGTTACAATTATAAGAGTCAAGAGTATTTCCTCTAGGACGATTCGTCCAAAGAACTCCTCTTTACCATATGAAAGAGGGAGACAAGTAATGAATACCGGAAAAGAAAACTTGGACATTGAGTTTCACAAAGTTTTAAAGGATCACATTTTAAAAAAAATAAAGACCTTGGGAAGGTCTCAAAAAGAAGAATCCTCTTTAGTGTTGAAAGCGGGTATTTTATTTTTACTTTGGATATTTCTTTACGGAGCGTACTTGTTCTTGGGAGGAATGACTTTAATGTTAAATGTTTCTCTTTCGATTTTGTGGGCTCTCGTTATGGTTTCGATACAAATGTCTGTTATGCATGATGCGAGTCACGGATCTTCGAGCAACAAGAAATGGGTGAACAATCTCCTGCTTAATTCGATTTCGTTTCTTGGTGGGAGTCCTTCACTATGGGTGGCTCAGCACTGTCAGGCTCATCACTCTTTTACAAATGTTCCCGGCAAAGATCATGATATTAATACGAACGGTTTACTACGATTGTGCTCAAGTCAGGAGTATAAGCCTTTGCATCGCTATCAATATATCTATGCTTGGCTGTTGTATCCGTTATTTGTATTGAGTTGGATTTGGTGGGGGGATTTTCGAGATATTAAAAATAATACTTATGGACTGTCAAAAAAGCGTTTAAAGTATATTACTCTTGAGACAGTGTTGATTAAAATATGGCATGTTGGTTTGTTTATTGTCGTACCTTTATTAACTATCAAGAGTCTGCCGTTGGTGTTAGTTGGATACTTTATTAGTTTTGCTGTTATGGGTTTTATCATGGTGGTGGTTTTTCAGTTAGCTCATGTTACGAGTGTGCAGCAATTTGCTTCGGAACAAGATTTTAAGAAATCTGACTGGGCTTGTTTTCAGTTGGCTTCTACAGCAAACTTCGCTCCTCACAATAAATTACTGACTTGGTATTTAGGTGGATTAAACCATCAAATTGAGCACCATATTTTTCCTTATCTCAGTCATACACATTACCCACGTATAAGAGATGATGTTAAAAACTTTTGTAATGAACATGGTGTGGAGTATCATGTATTTCCAACTCTTTTTGCGGCAGTAAGGCAGCATCAATATCATTTGATGAGCTACGGTGTGCGGTAATAGTTTGTTAAATATTTATTGGAAGGAACATCATTATTAGAATTATCATTGATAATGTTTCTATCAATTATTAAGTGATCGTATTTCAATGTTAGGGGCTATTCAGCTGTGCCTCAAAACGAATGTCCTTAGTTTGGAGTGTTTGTGTTGTCTTCGTTGTCATATCAACTTAGAGAGAAGGTCCTCAAATCAAATATCGACAGGTTTTAATAAAGAGTCGATTTTTTAATCAAGCTTTTTTTAAAAACTTATTTTTGTAATCTTTTACAAAGATGAGGTGTTTCAGTGGTGGTGATATTTACTACAATTTAAGCATTATTCTTGTTTACTTATTTTTAAAGGGTTAGCAGTGTTCTGTAGGCTAAGGCTTTAAAAGGAGATAAGAATGAAAATAAAATTAATATTTATATTATTTACAATACTCTATTCCAGTCTATCGACAGCGAGTTCGGTGTATTGGGAACTCTATCCGATGTCACTTAATATTTACAGTGAGAATTTTAATATTCAGTCTGTAGAAGTAATAATGAGTTGTACATTGAGTGATGGTTCAGAGCTTTTTTCAGAATATAAAGAGGTCGAAGTTCCTTCGGTTCTAACTGTATCACCCAACTTTGCGGGTAATGGTCAGTGGTATGAATTGGAGACGGACGGTGCTTATCTAAAAGCGTCTCAAATCTTTGCAGACTTGAAAGATTGCCAGGCTAAAATTAGAGTTGTTTCTGACGTGATTGATGATGGTTCAGTTGGTAATCCTCCTCTTTCTGGTTATATCTCTTTAGTCTTTGCTTCAGGGTCTGAAGAGGCAGTACAAGAGTTCGTGGAAATGGATCAAGCAGCACTTATTGAAGAAGTGTTTAGCGAAGGACTTCGTCTTAAAATTCATGAGAATGGTTTTTATATCGGCTTAGTAGAATAGTTCAGGTTGGGTGACAGTCACTATTTGGTTACACACTGCATACCCCAAAAGTGACAGTCACCAAATTTCAAGATGATGTTAGTTTCAGTCCTAGAATTGATATTAATAATAGTAGTAAGAAGAATAAACGCAGTGGAGTAATAGACTCATTAAATAAAAGAATACCAAAAAGGGCTGCGCCAAAAGCTCCTATACCGACCCAAATTCCATAAGCTGTTCCTATGGGAAGACTTTGACTCGCTTTAGCTAGTAAATACATGCTGCCAGCAAGGGTTAGTAATGTAAAAAGACTCGGTATTAGCTTGGTAAAGCCTTCCGTATATTTAAGGCCAATCGCCCAGCATATTTCTAATATTCCAGCAATAAGTAGAAGGATCCAAGCTGTTGAGGTTGCCATAAGTATCTCCTTATACAACCGTCTTTGCGAATCCTGGTACGGTAGAATCGTCAGGTGGCATCAAAGCCAAATTAACTAATCTATACACTAAAAATGACAGTTATCAAAGGACAGGATTACATCGATTTACCATCATACTCGTTGATTTCAAGTTTAGATAAATCAATGTCTTCAATACAGCGAGCATTTATTGCAACCATCTCTTTTCCATCAGGAGACTTTCCCTTCCCAAAAGGGCTAATCCCACATTCTGTGCTCAATCACTTTTTTGTTAAACTGGTAGGTCTTCAAGTAATTTTCTCCTGAGATTAGGTGAAAATTTTCAACAGGAGTAAAGCTGAGTAAACTTCCCTTCCTTATGCAAATGGAACAATTGCAAGAGATCACATTTTTTATATCCATCTCAACTTCAAATTTTACTTTACCACAGTGGCAACTGCCTTGATGTTTCATTTAATCCTCTCTATTTTGAAGTTAAAAATTTTTTAAAATTCTTATCTCTTAAAGTAAAAGCGATCCAAACTAAAAAACCAATAATGATCGGAAAAAAGAAAGGCTCGTTGACTCGAACATGTGTGACCACGGCTCCTCCCAGGTAAGTAGTAACAAGAAGACTACCTAAAAAGCCCACACGACCAGGAACCAAGAAAAGTACAGCGACCAAAACTTCGACTATACCAATGTAGAACATTGTTTCGGTGGTAAAACCCATTTTAGAAAACATCTCTTCTTTGCCTTCAAACTCAAAAAACTTACCTTGAGCACTGACAAAGACCATAAATAAAAATATGAGAAGGCTAAGAACCCATCCAATCATTTTCTTTTTATCTTTCATTTTTAACTCCTGTTAAAATTAGATTGAATGAATTGTACTGATTAGTATTTATTGAGTAAAGTTAAATTTATGTATCGATCATTAAGGTTTTTGTCAGTATCCTTTATTCGATTAAGACGGGTGGCAGATTGTTTTGCTCTGAGAACAGTCGAGTGACAGTCACTATTTGGGGATACACCGCATACCCCAAAAGTGACAGTCACCAAACTAAATATCTCTCCACCAAGTTGTACTGTTAAAATACTTTCCTGATTCCACAACTTCTCCCAGTCGAGGTGTTACGAGATCGATTTCATTTTGTTGCGCAGCTTTGAGTGTGCGCTCAATGGGCTCATTCCAGTCGTGGAAACTTAATTCAAACACACCCCAGTGAATAGGAATCATCACTTTGGCACCCAGATCGATATGGGCCTTTATAGAATTCTCAGGAACCATGTGAATGTCTTGCCAGGCTAGATCGAGTCCGTAATCACCAACTTTTATCAATGAGATATCGATATTGGGAAACTTCTGTCCGATCTGTTTGAAGTGATTTGAGTAACCACTATCTCCACTATGGAAAACACTGTGCGCTTTACCTTGAACAACCCATGAAGTCCAAAGAGTATCCTTGGACATAGATTTGCGACCTGAATAATGACGAGCTTCTGTACAGTTAACTTTTAAGCCTTTGAAGTCAATGGAGTCACCCCAATCCATTTCATTAATTTTATCATCAGGAATTCCCCATTTTCTTAGATGTGAACCCACACCTAAACCAACAAAAAAGCTTGCTCCTTGCTCATGTAAATGAAGGATGGTTTTCATGTCTAAATGATCATAATGATCATGAGAGACAATAACAGCATCAATTTTTGGAATTTCAGTCATTGCAAGCGGGGGCGGATTCATTCTCTTGGGTGCAACGGCTTTCAAAAGAAAAGCATATTCAGAAAGTACAGGATCGAAAAATATCCTATGCCCCTCTATCTCAACCAGTACGCTGGCATGACCAAACCAAACGGCCCTTAGGCCCTCAAAAGGCTTTTCAGTGTATTGTGGTTTTACTAGTGGAAACTTGGCAGTAGGTTGTCTTTGTTGATCATCAAAGAGTTCCTTTAAGTTGACCCAATAGTCAGGGTCTCGCTCTTTAACTGTATTTTGAAATTGGTTGTGATGAAAGTGAGGAGAATTTTGGAGTCGCTCTAGGTTATCTTTACGTGGGTCGCCCCCAAACTCGATATCCTGAAATAAGAAAAACAAAAAAATCACTATTGTAATAGTTAGCAATCCAATAGCAGAGCCAAGATAAATAAAAAATTTTTTCAAAAAATATCTCCCCAAGCTGGAATTATGCTTTTAATAGTTTCGCAGTGAAAGCCTCAAAATTTCTTGAAGAAACTATAGTTGAAATCACAAATAAATACAAATAACTGTAAACAAATTCTAAAAGCAGCCTTTGTTAATTTCTCAATTGATGAGAAAGGTTTATGGGCCCATGGCATAGGATGGCGTGAAAGGTCTTAAGATTAGAAATTTCAGCGATTGAAGAAATATTTCTCCATGTCTCAGTGGTCACTAAACGACCCTTTTATAAATTGAGCTCATCCTGTAATGGCATCTTAATACTTAGAAGAATTAGTAATTAATATGTTAACACTATTCAAAAAACCTATAAATAGTTTCTTACTAATATTACTAAAAGTTACGCCATTTGAGCTTGTGTGGGAGATGGAGTTTGAGTTTCTTATTTCGAACATAGAATCAATTGTAGCAAGATCCTCAGCACAAAGGTGTGGGTTAGCATCTTTTAATAAGTCAGGTTTCTTATAGTTTTTTTCAATTTTTCTACCATCGTGAAGACTCTTAAAACAATAACTGTGACATAAGTTGACGAGATGATTTAAACAGCGATTATAGTCTCTCTTCATATAATTTAAAGTTAAATATTTAATTTGTTCACTTATTAGCGAACTATCATGACTTTGTAGGTTGACTAAAAAACCCGGGCGGTCTTTTTTTGAAGTATTTAACCAGTATGCGAGCCTTAGTAGTTCAGACTTATATTTCTTTTGAAGTAATAATTTATCGAGTTCACCGGAGTAGCGTTCGTCTATAGAGACCATAACGAGTAAATCTTCAATATGTGGACTGCTACCAATTTGGTCTTTTGAGGCTAGGATATATTGTAACAACGAAATATAACAGGGATCAAAAAGAGTGAATAAATATTTTAGTGATTTCCGGTTTGCGTGTAATAAAAAGTAGTGAAGATCTTCAATCGTTTCATGGAGAGATAAAAAATTATCTTCTCTTTGTAAATAATTGTTCATTTGCTTGTCAAAGACTGTATTCAGTAGAGCATTTGATCTTGATTTAATTGTAACTTTCTCTAAAGAGTTGAAGTCTTGTTTGAGTTTTTCGATCACTTTGAGAATTGCATCGAAATGTTCTTTCATGTTCGTGAATTCAAAAGAACTTTTTAGTTCTCCAAAGCTCATCATTTTTTCTCTTTTGACAAACTTATCTGCTTGCTCCTCGTTGTCAATCCAATCGATATCTGTTTTTGATGTGTTAAGAGAAAGACTTAGTTCTTTTTCTAAAAAAACAGAAATGTTTCTTAAAAATTCATTTAATAGATATGTTTTTTCTTCTTCATTTAGATTGGTGACATCTAAACAAATATAAATATCATCAACATATCGAGAAACTTGATAGTTTTTAATTTTTGATTTCAAAATAAATTTGAAAATAAAGTCATCGAGTGGTCTGAGATAAACATCGCTCAAAAAGTTTGATGCTATATTTTGAGAAGCTATGGGTAATCCTTTTGAAGTGCTACCCGGGTTTATGAATTGAAGGAAGTCAAGAATTGCAGATTTTGTGTTCTCATCAAATCCAAGGTTTTTAACTTCTAAAGGGTCCGAATACCGCTCTATTATATTAATTAATTTTTGATGATCAATTGTAGAGAAAAAGGTTTGTATATCGATTTTTAGTACTAGGTTTTTCCGGCCATTTTTTATCGATTTAACAATATATTTATTGATAGAGTTTATATATCCTTTGTAATCACGATAATATGTAATTTGACTTTTTTGCGGCGAGGCGTAATTTATTTTGTAGCCATAAAAAGTAGAAAAACCTTTTATAGGGTGTGTATGGAAAAGCTCCATCTTTTTTTTAAGTAAATGATAAATATAATAAGCTAATGAATAGTAGAGAGCAATGAGATGCTGGGATAGATAAGTCTGAGTACGTACGCTATGTAGATTTTTTGGGACTTGATAATTTATCCGATGAAACTCACCCATATTGTTGTAGAACTGATCACCTTTAATTTTATCTGATAAACTTTGATATGTGATCTGTTTTTGTTGTTTGTAAATCATATAGTCTAAACATTTATATGAATTATCTTGTGAAAGCTTTTGCACATGGAGGAGTGCTAAGCCTTTCTGCTTGTGTTGTGTCAGAAGGAATTCATCAAACTGCTTATTAAAAATCAATGGAATCTCACATGCTATAGTTAACTTTTTAAAATTAAATTATAAATGTTTATAATTACTTGTCATTGAGTGAATATAGATTCTAGACATCGGTCTCAAAACTTTATAACTTATAATTTAAATAGGATGTCCTAAGGTAAGAACTGAGAACAAACATGAATTTTTTATAGTTAAGCGCCTAATTATGAAATTCGTCTTGAATACCGGAATAGTTCAACTAATTTATCTTTTTTGACACGAAATTTCGTGCCATGGTTGTGACCTGTTCTAGCGTCAAAATCGATGTACAGTACGCCCTCTTGGAAAAGCTTTTCAAATTTAGAACTATCAAAGCCATTTAAAAGAAAGGCTTCATTAAAGAAAAACTCTTTTTTACCATTTCGCTTTCGAGTCTTGCATGTCACGAAGAGAGTGTTATCGAGTTTCTCAATGCATTTTTTTTCTATCTCAGCACGATCGTAATAAAGTGGGAAAAGTTCTGAATAATGTATTTCTCTATTATTCTCGACATCATTCAACCAATCTCCCAAAGTGGGGTAGTTTGATGTCTTGTCTCGAGTTAGTTTATTTACTTGTTGAGTCTCAAAGTTAAACCAAATTTTTTGAGAATCTAAATCTACTTTGAAGCCTCTTGCTGTATAGCAATTGGAGGGGGTCGTCATCCTAAAGCTCATTTCATTTTTAGGGCGAGATCGACCAGCCTCCTGATGGGGCCATCCAACACTTTTAAGTAGTTTTGGTACTGAACGTGCTGGCATTGGTTCTTTATGAAATAGAGTAATTAGACTACCAGTTTCGATTTTTTGTGTCTTAAGTTCATATTGACCATAGTCTGGAATGGAGAGGTTATTTTCACTCACTCCAAGTAGGTCTTCTAATGTGTTTCCTTGATTACCATCATTTCCAGGGCGTGTACCAATGTGCCACCGGTTTAAGATAGTGTCTAACTTCTCTAGAAGTTCTTCGAGACTAATTTTTTCCAAGCTGTAATCCTATAGATAATTGTTTATCTATATTTCGGCAATCGTGTCTTGTTTCTTGAAAAATCCTATGTGCAACGAAAGTCTGGGATTAAATCAATTCGATTTGTTCACCTTTGGTTTTGGAAATAGGTTTTTTGTTTTTAGGTGATTTTCTTTTAATCTTTTCGTAGGAGTAAGGGTCACCTTTTTCTGGGTGTTTTAAATACTTTCTAATTCTTTCATTTGCTATTTTACAATAATCTTTTGAAAGGTCTATACCAATAAAATGTCTGTCACACATCAATGCTGCGATTGCAGTTGTACCAGATCCCATGAACGGATCTAAAACTATTTCAGCATTGGTTGAATCAATAATTCGATGAATTAAATCTACGGGGAAAGGGGCAGGATGTGGATTATTGAGCTCTTGGGGAAAGCGCCAAACATCACCGACACCATTCTTTTTGGGAGCCAATTTAAACTTGGGTTTTGTAAACATATAAATAACTTCATAAGTGGGGAGAAAATAGCCTGGGTTGAAGTTAAATCCACCAGCTCGTTGCCATATTAAAATTTGTCTAAGAGGGAAGCCATCTACAATTTCTTGGCGGTTCTGAATGAGTCCTTTTTGTACTCTCCACTTATGATTATAGAAAAAAGCTCCATCTTCTTTTAAAACTCGCATGACCTCAGCGATAACTTGTCTCTGCCACTCAACGTATAAGTCATAGGGCATGGTATCTGCGTGGTCAGTGTATCCATCTAATAACATCGCATTAGACCACTTGCCCCCTCGACCGTCTTTTAAGCCATTACCCGTTGAGTTTTTTATATTATATGGAGGAGAGGTTACAGCTAAATCAATGGAATTATCGGGCAACTTTTTTAGAAATTTCAAAGTGTCGGCACAATTGACTTTATCAATATACTTTTCCAACTCTGCTGATAAATTTTTAGATGCCATTGTTTCCCCAAAAACACTTATAAAATGACCCAAGTGTGCTGGTGATGCCTAATTAGTGATCACCTGTTTTCAAAGGTTATTGTGCTTGATTCATATCAAATTAGCTTCTTCACTACAACATGAACAAGTCCTGGGCATGGCAGTTGGTTATATGGCGTTAAATCGATTTAAGAACCTGAGGAATAAAAACCATTTTTAGCTAAGTTATTAAAAAGACCGGCATATTAAATATAAAATGCATTTAAAATCAGTTTTTTGAATTTCATGATTTGAAAATAAACAATCGGTAAAAACCATCATGTAAGTTGCGCGACAATCACTCTCTGGTTACGCGTCGTTTACCCAAAAAGTGACAGTCACCAAACTACAGTTCGTGACTAAATCGTCTCTCTTCTATTTCAATTTGTTTTTTGCTCACAGTTTATTCTGGCGGATTTACCGACAGATTTCTAGCTGCATAACAAATAGGCAGACCTGAAGGCTATCAACTTCTACCTTCCGTACTAGCCCCAAGTTTGGTATAGACCATCAATGGGCTATAAACTGATTTGTTACAAATCATTACACAATCTTGAGTTGTCTGCACAAGCAAGTTGCATTGGGTCCGAATTTAGCACCTTTACTAAGCGTATTTCTATTGGCGATAAAATATTTTTCTACTGTAAGGGTGATATTTGGGGAAGCTCTGTGGTGTCTCAGGGACCGCTATATGACCCGCAAAGTGCTATTTGGCCAGATAAGCATTACCCGTATAGATTTGGAGTTAGCAAATTCAGTTTGTTCAAGAACCCCAGGAGGCTTTTAGGATCGGAATCTCACGCAATGATTTTGGAGAAATTTGGAAAATCTTGGGGGTACAAAATACTTTTTACTCATGGAGAACTTGGGCAAGAAATCGGACAATCTATCGACGCAATGCCTCTCAGTGAGTCTGAGGGTGGCAACAAAATTGTAGGTAGTTTTTCATCTCATATCTAGGCGGATTTCTGTAGTGTTATCCGTGATAATGAAGTAGTTAAACCTTAGCGAATTGGGGAGAGAGTTTTTGGAAAATTTAGTAGTAGATTGGTTTGATAGCATGAAGGGTATCGGAGAGGGCGTTTCTTCAGATGGTCGAAGAGTATTCCTTAGTCATACAAAAATGAATGAATCAGGGTCATTTTTGAATTTAGAAACAGGTGATTCCGTCACATGCACAATTTCTACTGGTAGCGAAGGCAACCTTGTGGCTTCTCAAATTCAAAAAATCGATGCTCCCAAAAGACAGTCTCCGCTTGAGCCAGAGGCAGCACTTTAGTCATTTAGAAAGAGTTCAGTTGCTTTTTGATCGATAGCTTTAAATTTGGACTCGAAAGCAGCTCTAATTGATGTTCGCTTTTTCCCCAGACTTTTAAATCGGGAGAACTCTTCCATTCTGTCTTGTATCTCTCCCTCAAGGGTTAAAGCTTCATTTGCCAGCTCATTGAACTCATCCGAGTTTTCGTATTTTGGAATCCCAATATCTAAGACCTTTTTATGAATATCTCGCTCACCAATCAAACCTCTACTTTGAAATGGCTTTATGATGTCGTCCAAAGTAGAAGCATTAAGAACTGCCGCCAGATAATAAGCCTCCATTTTGGTATCAGTTGCAAACCAATAGGTCTTTTGATCTGCCCAAAAGTATTCTGTATTCTCATAAACTGCGGCACAAAGGTTAGTTCCGCTAGAACAATATAAGACCCAGTACTTTGCATTCGGATTTTGAGTAAGAAGCTTGTTGTTATAGTTTAACATTTCAAACACTTTGCCTTCCTCGACACCTTTTAATTCGACATATGTTTGATCAACTTTTGTGAACCATGCACTAGACTCAGAGAATCCCTCCAATACAAGTTCATCTGGACTTAATATCTTCCAAGTCGAGTCTTCCTTCAATACTGGCAAATGTATACTGGGCGGGTTTGATATACAAAATGGGAGAACGTTTTCAGCCAAAGCAGTTTTATAGATCAATTCTGAATTGATCAGGCCAGACAAATTGACGTCCTTGTAAGGCTTTTTTGCAGATTTAATGCTATTTTCACTAGTTTTCGCAAAGGTAATCTTTTTTTGATCTGCATCGAGTTCGACGAAGTAAAAACTTCTAGGCATCAGATCCGCTCCCTGCCTAAATCGACTTTTATAATAATTTTCAGAGCTTTGTATATTAATTGGTAGCTCAGAAAGAGCCGTTCGTTCATTCATGCGTGCGAGGTGAAAATACGTATCTTTTACTTCAAGACTTTGCTTGGCAACTTCATAATTCACATTCTGGTAGGGTAGTTTGGCAGCGAAGTTTTTGCCACAAAACCCTTCTCCAGACTCTTTTCTTTCAATGGTATGTCTGCAAACTACCACGCAAGATGGTACACGGAAAAGTGGGCTGACTGAGTCTAGATCCCATATCTCCGTAACGTCATAGTTCCCCTTAAAAGTTCTCTTTCTTAGCAATTCATGATGATCTGCTGAAAAAACAGATCTCGGCAGAACAAAATATAAACTACCTTGATTTCTTAGGTAATACTCTGAAGCATGAGCCAAGAATACAGTGCCGAGCTCCATTTGTGTACGCAAAGAACTCCTCTGTGGAGCGATGTTATATTTTTCGATTCCTAAATGCTCCAATTCATTCTTGTAGGCTGGACTGCCGACATAACGAAAAGAAAGCCAAGGTGGGTTGCCTAGTATCAAGTCGAACTTATTTTTGAACACCAATGGTCTATATGTATTCTTAATTGTATATTTCCAGATATCTAAATCTATCAGATCTTCTTTTTTACTAAGTTCCACAGCAAGTTTAATTACACTATCAGTAAGACTTTGCGTTTTCTCATGTGGAACATCTAATTTAGCTAAAAATTTATTAACTTTTGGTTCAACAACGCCCAGCTTTTCGCTCAAGCTGTCAATTAACGCAAGATCCCCAATAAAATCGATCAATAGGTCGAATGTACTTTCGGGCATATCTTCGGGGATCACTAGCTTGGTTTGCTCTCCTATTGGAGTGATGTTTACATCACCATATGAAAATAAATCACTATCATCTAAGTCGTAAGTAAGGAGCGAATCGCACAAGTAAACTGGCAGTGTAATAACGGACTCAGCATGTTGTCTTAAATCTCCAAGTGCTAACAAGTAGTTTGTCTTTGCTATAAAAACTGCAAGAGGGTGTATTTCGAAGCCATATACTGAGTTAGTGATTAACTTTAGTATTTCACTTTTACTTAGCTCCGCACCTTCCAGTGTGGCTTGTAGTTTTTTGATAAATGCTCGAAGGAAGCTACCAGATCCGCACGTAATATCTGCCATTTTTGGAGCATTATTGTACTTACCGAGAGCGTCCTTGCTGATATATTCACAAAGCCAATCAGGGGTGTAGTATTCGCCTAAATCATGTCGGTCATCTGGATCTACTAAGTCTTGATAGATGTCCTTCAAAAAATCGTTTTTTATTATTGTGAAGTCATAAGTTTTAAGCGAATTAAAAATGGCAAACCATAATTTTTCAAGGTCGGTTTTGAACTCGATATTATCAATCCAATGGAAAAAATCTTTCTCAGCATAGTTTCTGATATTAAACTTTGTAAAGAAATTACCATCAACTATCGAAGCAATATCCGTACTTGAAAGGGAGTATTTCTTTTCTCCACTTAAAACCAAGCTAGAAAGCAGTTTTGTTACTACGCTAAGGTATGTGTGGCGAACAAATAAGTCTTCAGTTCCATCTATTGTCCCATAAGAATACTTCAGATACTTTTCCCAACTATCTATGGCCATTGCGACTCGAGGAATACCTCGGGCTCTTCGATAAAAATTTAATAGTATTGGCTTTGAGGTTAAAAAAGTATGGCTGTTGGAGCCAAAGTCCAAACATATGGCTTGCGGGTCTGGCTGGAGTTGGTTCTCACGAAAGAAAACTCTATCAAGCCAATTTTTAACTTCATCGGCATCCATGCTTGAAAAATCTGCTTTTTCAACTTCAGACAACAGAATGTTGCTAGTTTTGAGAGGATATGATGAAACATCTTCAGCCAGCGAAGGTGCGTAGCAACTCCATCTAACTCCGTCACTTGCAATACATAGATAAGGAGAGTTCTCACCCTCCTGGGACCACAACTTGGCAACGTACTCTTGTAGTTGCCCCTCAGCTGTCTCTAACATTTCGGGGATTCCGTGCTCAAACTCAATTACTAAATTGCCATAAAAAGAATCAATAAATCCCCGTTGCTTTTCACCCTCAGGAGTTTTTTCTAGCTTTACGAATGTCTCAGCACCAGATGCTAGAGCACGTAAATGTTTTGCGTGACTAGGGAACAGTTGTGCTAGAAAAAGAATAAAATGTTCTTTCCTTTGTGTTTCCTTCTCGCAAACTTCGACGTTACGAATATATTCGGCTACTATCGATTCCATAAAATCTAATTTTTAATCCCTTTGAGTTGAAATTTTCCCTGACTATTCTTTGTAATTGCCTCTGCGTTCATCAACCACAATAGTCTCCACTTTGGCTGAGCTGGGCTCTTCCAGTTTAAATTCAACGCATCTACAAGATATTCCCAAATTTCTTTTTCAGATAGAGGTTTTTCTTCAAGAACTTCGAGTATCTCAGAAACACCTACTAAACTTCGTTCGAGTACAGTTTTTAGGGCAGCTGGAGTTGGATCCGAAAGATAAGCCTTGCCTTCATCTGTCAAGACAACATGATCACCAGCTCTAGCAAGCAAATGAAGCATCCTTGGTACGTTTACATATCCACCCGCAGTCTTTTCACTGTTTACGGTGTCAAATTCAGTTAAAAACCATTGAGTTGCATCGGACTTAGTTGGCCTTTTTATGTCTACATATTCCAAAAACTTATTTAGTGTGTCTCTATATGAATTAGTGCCACCGGGGAGAGGCCAGATAGCATTTGATCTAGGATCACCATTCATTTTTTGACTGATTTCTGGAAGAGTCTCTGTGAACTCTTCATCAATAGATAGAATATCAACATTGGCTTTCTTTACACCTACCTGATGTCTTATTAAAAGATCGAGCAACTTCTCACCATCAACAAGTGTGATAGGCATCTTGTTAGGTTGCTCAGCCTCTTCAATCGCATCTTTGGTAAACCCAGCCGTTGTAATAACAAGACCTCGCAGAGTGAGTTCTGCAGATCCTCTCAACTCACGGATTACCTTTGAACTGACATTATTTTTATATCGTTTGGCTTGAATGACTGTACGAACATTGGTGATCCCTCCGACGGTCAGAGCAGCTGTTACGTCGATACCGCCATCACTGGTTCCCCCAACGACATCAACATCTTCAAATCCTATCTTGTCTAGTAAGGCAGCGATTAGACTTTCAAAGTGCCCGGGGTCCATTTCGTGAAGTTGCTGCTTTAGTTGTTCTCGAACTTGTTGATTGTGTCTTGCGACATGTTGCTCTCCAGAAAACGTATCTTTGCCATCAACCAATGCGAATGTTCCAGCTGATACCTTCATGAACTCAGACTTTGGGTTATCTCTGATATCCATGTAGAGTTGGGCGGCCATAGTTGCTTCTGGAGTTTTGCCTTCAGTTTTAATCAGTCCTTCTGCTAATGCTAGTTCAACTATTTCCCTGGCGGGGAGTGGCTTATTAGAATTTTCCAGTATTTTTTTTGCAGCTTTTTTAAAGCTGAGCACTTTTCCCACTGTCCCTCCCTGGTAGATAGGATTCAGATTAAGCAAAATGTAGCGAACAGCCAATTCACTACGGTCCTTCACTACAAGTTTGCTCAAATACCGTTATTTAGGGTTAGGTTATGGTAAATCAGAATTGTGAACTTAGGAAGCTTCTTCTGGGTTAAGTTAATGAAATGATTCTAAAAAACAAAAACCTAGCCAGAATTAGCTAGGTTTCTTTAAATTTGGTGGAGGCGCCGGGAGTTGAACCCGGGTCCGCAAATTTTCCACGTTAAGGCCAAGCTACATGCTTAGTCGCTGTTTGTTGAACCTTGCAATTTCCAACGACAAACTCTGCAAGGCTTGCTCCGAAAGATTTAAATCATCAAGCTCGAAACGACACTTAACAATCGAGATGGCTTAGGTGATACCAAATCTCGTCGACCCATCAACGACAAGGTTGGCAAGCAATAAAACTACTTATTAGGCAGCCATTGCTGGAGCGAAAGATTCGCCAATTAAAAATAGTGCACGTTTTTTACGAGGTCCCCATGCAACCTCGGCATGCTCCTTAAGCTTCTAAATCCACGTCGAAGCCATTACGCCCCCATTCAAACCTCATTCAAGAGGGCTCAATGCAAGCGCAATGGCCGAAATGGCAGTTTAACATAGAATTTCAAAATGGAATAGATGATTCTAAGTGCTTAGAAAAAGGACTTTTTTGCCAAACAGCCGGTTTGTCAACAAAGTAGGTGAGTGGGGGGAGTCATAAGAACATACAAACTGGAAGTTTAAGATACAACTAATTGAGATGATCGCAAAATCCATCTTAAAAGGTTGATCTTATATTGATACGAGTTCAGTGAGTGATTTTTTTAAAGCTCAATAAAAATAAAGTTTAAATCCAAAAAAAGATTTCAAATCGAAACAGAAGAAAAAATAAAAACAGAGCTTGCATGGAAATCAGTGGGCTTAGAATAAAAAGATTAGAACTCACCGAGAGGTGTATCATAATATTTCGTTGTTACTAAAATCAAATTAGTCAGATTTTTTCTTTGGGTTTATAATTTCTTTTATGGGAAAAATTGTAATTTATATTGTTGCCCTTTGGGCTCTTGTTCTTAATGTGGTCGCTTGTGCTCATCAAAAGAGTAAAGAAAATAAAGATAGTGCAAAAGCAAAACAAATCCAACTTGTTATTGGTGATGGCAATGTACGCATTGAAGAAGAGGTGTTGGTCAGTGAAAACAATAAGACAGCTCAATTTTTCGTTAATCAAGTGGAGAGTGACAAGTTTGAAGACAGTGAGAAAAAACTCCCAGGTTTCCCTTGGGTGGATGAAAGCTCAGAGTATAGTCTCTCAGATAGTTTGGATGAAAAATTTTGTGATATAAAAATCACCAAGGTGGATGAAGACTCAGTAAAGTCTCAGTCAAAGTCCCATTACTTAATCAAAGTAAAAATAAAAGACGGCATTGAAAATAGCCCTTTTGAGTCCATGATCAATGGAGAAAGTGAAGGGGAAATTCTTTTAGGTCAATATCCTGTTAACAGCTTTGAAAGTCGCGAACAAGTCGTTATCAATGAAACTGTGATTTCTTATTGGGTTTATAGTCCTAAAGAAAAAACCTATGAGATTGTTAAAAAAATGGATGACCAAAGGTTTTTAAGAAAACAACTCACTTTTGATCCTCATTTAAAAGAAGTGGAAAATATAAAATACGAAATTCTTTCCGATGTTGGTGGCCAAACCTATGATCAAATGTCGGTTATCGCCCGCTTTCAGTGCGGTACGTAATATAGGCTTTAAAAGAAAGCTTGCAGAATGTCGATTGACGATTTGTGAGTGATCTTTTGAATAAAATCTTTGATCTTTTAAAAGAAACATTTTCTACTTGGGAGCACTCGTAAAATATATGGAGGCTTCTTGTGAGTTGGAAGATGATGACAAGCCATTCTAAGTTTACCCCTTTTTTCTGGACACAGTTCTGGGGGGCTTTTAACGATAACTTTTTTAAAAATGCACTTATTATGATCGTTGCCTTTAGAGGGATTCAAATTCTCGGTATGGACTATAAAAGTGTAGTGGCTTTGTCAGGTGGTCTCTTTATACTTCCTTTTTTTCTATTTTCTCCACTGGCTGGACAGATTTCAGATAAATATGAAAAGTCTAAAATAGTTCGCATTACAAAAATTTGGGAAATCATTATTATGCTATTAGCAGCGATTGGTTTTCTCACTCAGAGCTATGTGATGCTGTTGGGAATTTTATTTTTAATGGGCACTCAATCGGCCTTTTTTGGTCCTGCTAAATATTCTATTCTTCCAGAGCTTGTTGATTCAGAGGAGTTGGTAACAGGTAACGCCTACATCGAGCTTGGAACATTTCTCTCTATTTTGTTGGGAACTATTGCTGGAGGAGCCACTGAGTCACTTCCAGGAAAGGATCCTGTTATTGCTACAGGCTTAATCCTTTTTGCAATATTAGGTTACTTGAGTGCACGAAAGGTGCCGCAAGTTAAAGTTGGTGATAGTTCATTAAAAATTCAAATCAATCCTTTTCCCGAGTTAGTTTCTCTGTGGAAAATTATTAGGGTTAAAAAAGTATTATTCAATTCTGTTTTGGCCATTTCATGGTTTTGGTTTTTTGGCGCGGGTGTTCTTTCGGTTCTTCCTATTTATGTAAAAGATTATTTAATGGGTACAGGAGCCGTAGCCACCCTCTTTTTAGCGACCTTTACCTTGGGTGTGGGCCTTGGGTCTTTGTTATGTGAGAAACTCTCTTACAAACAAGCAGAGCTCGGTTTAGTGCCTATTGGATCTCTGGGGTTAACCCTGTTTATTGGTGATCTTTACTTTGTCGGTTCTCCTTGGTTGGGACAACCGCCCGAGTCGGTTGGGCTTATGGAAATGTTTTCTAGCTTTTCTGGCTTAAGAATTCTTTTTGATTTTTTTACCATGTCGCTTTTTGGAGGTTTATTTATTGTTCCTCTTTATACCTTGTTACAGGAGAGGAGCGATTCGGATAAACGATCTCGTGTGATCGCCAGTCTGAATATCATGAACGCACTGTTTATGGTTGTGGCGAGTCTTTTGCTGATGGTGTTTTACAGCTGGGGATTGAGTCCGGTAGAGATATTTCTTATTTTCGCCATACTTAATGCAGTTGTGGCCATTTATATTTATTCAATTGTACCAGAGTTTACCCTGCGTTTTTGTTCTTGGATATTGTCCCATGTGATTTATTCAATTGAAACTAAAGGACTAGAGCATATACCTAAAAAAGGAGGCTTTATCTTAGCTTCCAATCACGTGAGTTATGTGGATTGGCTGTTGCTCGGTGGGGCCTGTAAGAGACCTCTTTGTTTTGTGATGTATTACAAGTTTTTTAAATTCCCCATTATTAAGAGTTTAATGAAGCAGGCTAAAGTGATTCCAGTTGCCGCTCGCCATGAAGATGAGCAAATTATGAATCGTGCTTTTGAACGTGTCTCCGAAAGTTTAAAGCAAGGTGAAGCGGTAGGAATATTTCCTGAAGGTGAGTTAACCTTGGATGGTACTTTGGGAGAGTTAAAGCCTGGAGTTTTAAAGATTTTAAAAAAAGATCCAGTTCCTGTCGTTCCCGTGGTGATTAAGGGCATGTGGCCTTCCCTCTTTTCAAAGTCCCAAAGTAAAAAAGGCTCTGGACGCAGGAAAGTGGTTATCGAGTTCTTTGCACCAATAGAGGCAAAGGATTTCACTCTGCAAGAGTTACAGTCAATTTATAATAAGAGTGGTCTTATTTAGAAAATTGACTGTTTATATTTTATTTAGGTTTTTGAGGGTTGGTGGCTGGCTTATCCTCATCTCCAGGAATAGGCCAAGGCACTTCGCCACCGGTATTAGAATCATCGGAGACAAGTGGTTCATCAGTTGGAACACTTTGGAAAAGAGCGATGATATCGTTTTCTAGTTCAGTGAGCTGATGGCCCATTAGTTTTACCAGGCGAGAAATAACTCTTTGGTCTTTTGAAGTGATCTGTGGATTTTGTCGTTCACCCACTTGGATACGCATTCTCTCTTCTCCACTTTGGTTTCCTAAATGGAAAAACAAAGTAAAGCCATCTACAAATTCAATCTTGGCATCTTTCGTTGAGTGCGAAATGCGAACGTCATCACAAGCAATTTCAGATTGTGTTTGAGTATCTTGAACTTCACAAGGTTGGCTGTCTGCCCAAGCGCTGGACTGGAAAGCGAAAAGTAAGGCTAAAATTTTAAGCATAGAGGCCCCCTGTTATGCAGCCACATGTTTACCAAATTACGAGAATATTTCTAGGAAAATCTGTCATGAGTTGACTGAATTGTATGCAGGGTCAATTGGTGAACGTTAGTGGTTAAGAAAGAGCTAAGTTATTATAGTAATTTATATGATGTTGTTGATTTTGGGAGTTCATTGTAAAAGAGACAGAATCTTACATTTTGGTTTTGAGTAGGGGCTTGAAAGCTTCCCACTTGGGGTTTGTGATTTTTTGTGAGTAAATAAAGACACAATGAAATACGATGCTTTTAAACTGATAAGCCTTAAGCTCTTAATTTGAGGTTTATTCGTTTTTGGTATGATTTGTTGATGGGGGAGATGGATGATTGTGAAGGCTTTTTTTACTTTGGTTTTACTTTCAGGGCTGATGTTTTTTTCAAGTTGTGGTTCGGTTGAAGACAATAAAAAACTTGATGTGCCAGGTGCGGGCTTAAAAAAGATCAAAAGACAAGAAGCTCAACAATTCCAAGATGCCAATGGTTTTATTGGTGATGTGCTTAATTATCAGCAGACTTTATTTGCGGAGGAAGAGACTCTGTCATCACGCTCTATACTGGTGGGGCGTCCAAATATTTCTAGAGCCTCACAAAGAACTAAACTTAAAAATTCCATTAATCTGGCAAACTGTGAAGTGATTCAAAATTCGCCATCTAAAAAATCACAAACCCTCACTGTCGAAGGAGAGGATTGTCATGTTCTTTCCTTCTGGATGGAGAGAGTCACTGAAATAAGTTCTGATGATGAACATAAGCAATTATTAGAAAGTCGAGGCACTTTTAGACCACAAGTTAAAGAAGTCGATACGGAGATCCTTTCTTTAGAACAGGAAACACAAATCGAGAAAAATCAGAAAAAAGTTTTCGGGGACCTTGTCTTATTTCAGCAAATCCAAACTTCCTTAAGTGGAGAGTTGAAAAATTTTGGTCCCTTTAAATACACTTTGGAGAGTCGCTACCAAAGCACTCACTTTGATATGAATGATCCTTCTGGCGAAGTGGTGGAGTACTATCGAAGAAAAGACGAAGTTAATTTTACCAAAGGTTTTCAAGCTGTTCTCTATCATAAGATCAAAAAAACAAATACGGTGATTGAAGAAGAGACTTTTTTCTTAAATGGAGATCCTATTGGTAAAGACTATTATTACCGCATGTTGCAGGATCTTGATGGGCAGTTGAAACTATAAAAAGAAGGCAGTGTTAAAAACTTCTACTAATAGGGATCATTTATTATTGTCGAGTGTAGTTTTCATCCAATGTTCCAGGGCCTCGCTCACTAGCAGTGAGATCGTCGTTGTTGGTGGTGTGTAGACGAATATGTCCTCCAGGGAAAAGCTCCATTCCATAGGTGTACATGGGAAGTTTTTGATTCATCTCTTCTTGAAAGTTAAGACAAGAAGGATCTTCCGTTGTTCCCGCTCTAAGGTCATTGCTTAAGCTGACCTGTAAAACACTAAAAGTCATATTGTGTGTTTGAGGAATGAAATAAATCTTTCCTTCCTCGTCAGAACGTTGTCTGAATTGATCGTTTAGTTCCACCACATTACGGATTTGTCCTCGTAAAATATAGTTACAGATTGTTCCTTCAGGAATAGCTGGATTATTCACTCGTCCAACATTGCGAATTTTCTGCACTTCGATCTCACCATCACGTGAAATAGTTAAAATCTCTCCGCCATCACTACGGCTGGTGGCTTCTCGATATTGTCCGTTGTACTCACTGATAAATTGTTGAGTGACATCTTTACCATAAGAGTCGTTATCCTTACTTTGGTCACAGGCAGTGATAGTTAATAAACTTATGATGATAAAAAAAGTGCGAAGGCTTTTCATTTTTTTGGTCCTTTATTCTTATATGTACTTGATAAGTGCAAAGTGCTTACCGTGAAAAAAGGGGAAGAGGCTTGAGTGGGAATCTATAATACATTAATATTACTAGCTTTTTATGAGTGTATAAAAATGAGACGCTTGTAAAAGAAAAGAAAGTGTCAAAGCTTGTTAGCGAAGCGTAAATCTTTTTATCAACCAAGTGTTTAGAAGAGATTGCGACACATGGGTGCACCACTTGTCGCGGGTGTTGATAGACCTTGTCTTTGACTCCAGCGAGGAAGGTGTTGAGAAAGGGTAATAAGCTCACTGAGATTAAAATGTGTGTTGGCCTTTATAGCTTTTAATTTTCTACGAATTCGTCTTTCTGTGTAGGCCATAAAAGTAATGGGAACAACGACAAGAGAAGCAAGAGAGTATTGAGTAAAATTGGGATGAGATAGAAAAAAGTTAGAAATGCTGTCAAAGAATTGATTGTAACCAATCAATTCAATATTGGCTTCAACTCCGTAAATGAGACTTAGAATTCCCATACCGATTCCTAGAGATGTCGTCATTAGTCCGTAGGCATTTCTAGGGAGGGACATATCGTTAATATATTCAACTTCTTGTGTTTTTCTGGAAAGCAGTCTTCTATAGCGGTTTCCGAAACCCTGGTGGCCTTCCGTTTCCATCCATTGATTAAATTCTCTCATCAGGTTTTCTTCAAAGTTCAATTGTTCTTCTTTAATTTGAATGGGAAGTTCATTCAAATGCCCTTGTTCTCGGAATAGTCGTCGTAAAGTTTGTTTGTCCGTCTCACTTAAGCGATCATCATATTTTTTTACGATTCTAAAAAACTCTCTGGTTTTGAAGAAGCGACTCAATTGAGCCCAGTGATCGGGATTTTCACTTAAATATTCCATATCGTTAACAAAGCGGTCGGGGTAACTAGCAAGTGCTTGCAGAGCAGCATTTTCAGCATAGGGAGAGGAGAAGTATTTCATTCTATCAATCATGGGAAGAAGATCGGGTGCTCTCTTTAAGCCTTTTACTAAATCTATGAACGATTCTAAATGTCTTTCGGCAACAAGGCGTTGTCTTAGTGATTGTTTATAAGCACGCCAAGATCGAAAAAAGACACGAACTTCATTAGCGGTCGAAAGTACGAACATACCAAGCATACCTACATAATATGGAACAAATGCCATTCCATCTCCATAAAGAGAGGACTCGATTAAATCAGGATAATTGGAATAGGCTAAAGATATAATTGCCAGGTTGAGAATGGAAGTTTGTAGTAGTCTTGCACCGAGTGCTGGGAGTCTTACTGGAGTTGCAAGGATATCGGTATAAACAATGGCCATATTGTTGCGAACTCTTTCGAGTTTGACAGGATCGTCATGAATTTTTTTTCTGAGAGCTGACAGAAACTTTATAAATTGTTCGTCACTTTCATTTATGACTCCTAGAAGTTGTACGATATTCTCAGCATCGTCTCCACTGAGAAGAGCTGCAATTAAATTTTCGTGGATAGAAGAGGAGGATTCTAGCAGGAGAGCTTGTAGTTTCGAGTCATTGCCGACGGAAAGGTCTTCTGAGAGTGAAACTAGAAGTTCCTTCTTATTTTGAGGAAGATCTTCACCACTTTGTAAAACCCTTTGGAGAAAAGCTACATTGGGATCTGTACTTTGTGCTTTTGATGGAGAACTAATGAGGGTCAGGCTTAAAAATAATCCTGAAATTAAAAGACTGAATACATTAAGTGGTTTTGTAGGCTTCATTGTGGATGTTAACGTTGCAGTGATTGTGCCAACTAATAAAGGGTTTAATTAGGTCGTCAAAGCCAATCAAAGCTCATAAAATTTATTGAACTAAAAATTGTCACTCCATTGAATAATGAGTGGGCAATTGATTATGTAAAAAAGCTGATATGATTTTGAGCCCCATGAAACACAGAGTTGTGCTTATAGGGCACAAAGCCGGTGGCGGGGCCCCATGCCTAAACGGCATAGCGCCCATTGGTGGCCTGAGGCGAGAGGACCTCGTAGTAAATTAAAAATCTTGGTTCTCAATTATTTATTAATCACAAGGCTGTTCTTCGTTCCATCCTACAATCCAATGTTCGTTAAGGGGAATTCCTACTATTTTTGAAAGGGCTCGTAGGTTTCTGGTTAACTCAACATCTTGATTCGATGGTTCGAGACAATTGTTTGGATGGTTGTGAAAAAGCCAGAAGCTTTCTGCTTTTATATAGAGAAGGGTTTGTAATAGCTTCCGACAGCTTATTGAAACGGAAGATTCATCTCCTAGACTCAGTGGGATAAAGTTGCTGAAGCTTCCATCCATAAATTCGGCAATGATGCCAAAAGATTCAATAGGGGAGCATCGGAAATTTTCGGGAATTTTGTTTCGCAATTTCTTCCTTAAGTTTGTTGAAGAGTTCGATGTGGCGCTCTCCTCTTTTTGTTTGAAGCGCCAATATCTTTTTGCGATTTCAAAGGTTACTAAAAGGCGAGCTTGACCGGCGGGACCAATTCCTGGTTCCGCGTGAATGCGTGGGTAAATATCACTCTCAAAAATTCTAAAGAAATGAGATTCTTCTAGGGAGTGACCCTGAGTGTCTTCGAGTAGCTTGGCAGCCACTCCCATACAGCCAACACCTCTCGGACCAGTTCCCAATAAAATAGCTAAACATTCTCTTAAGCTTAAGCTTTCAGGTCCTTGAGATAAGCAACGCTCACGAGGTTTTTCCTGAATTAAAAGTGTTTGTATCATGAGAGTAATGCCAAAATTAAAATTGTTTATTTTGAGATTTTACGACTCAACCTCTGTAACACTTGACTGGCTTGCAAAAGTTGGTCTCGGTCTGAACTGGAGATATTTAAATCAGAGACTAAAAAAAGTTCGATAACTGAAATTTTTAAGGATTCGGACAAGCAGACTAAAGTGGAAATTCTTATATCTCGATGTCGCTTTGACTCAATTTCATTGAGGGTCGTGATGGATACTCCAGATTTTTCAGAAAGTTCCAATTGGGTAAAACCCCTGTCCTCACGGACTTCGCGTAAGTTGAGTCCGATAGTTTGAAGGACCTTTTTTAATTCATCAGGAAGATCAGTTTTAGGAGGGCGACTCATTTTTTAAGTATAACTATGAGCAGCGCAGCTTGCTATGTGTACATAATTTACATAATTAGTACATGTACTAATTATGTTTAGTGGGAGGGTGTATGGCCGGAATAAAAAAAGAACTTAGAGTCTTAGGTCCAGAGTGCAAGAAGTATCGACAATTAGCCGATCTCTCGCAAAGAGAGGTGGCTCGCAGATTAGGTTATGAAAGTGCCCAAATAATCTCCAATTTTGAGAGAGGACTTTGTGGTCTTCCACCTAAAAACCTTTTTGAATATGGTCGAATATGCGGGATTCCGGAGAGTGTCATCTTAGGGATAAGCCTATCAGAGTTTTTATACAGTATGGCCGAGGAACTCTCACCGGGTAGTATAAAGGGGTTGTGCTAAATAGAGTGATTTTGCTTGAATCAAAATGTCTGGACATCTTCATTAAGAGGTTGTGGATGTTCGATTTTGCTATCACGACTTTTTGCTTTTGGCTACAGGCCTTGTATTCCAGCTTCAACTCAAGATTCACTCTGTGCTGAATTCCTATTAATAAAAAACTAAAGAAACTCTTACTACGTAAACAAAACGTAAATAGGATTTAGTCCTATTTTTCCGTTTACATAATAATTCTATTGTTTGTCTTATTAGAAGTTGATGAAAAAAGTCTCAAAAGAGAAGTTGTCTTTTGAGTTTGCAATATTAAATTAAGATAAACTGATTCTTGAATAGTGTAATTAGGGTGTGGCGATAAGAATTTATTTTTCGTTTTAACTTTAGATCATCTCTTTGAAAGGTGACTTATAGTATTTCAAGTGATCAGAGAATGCCGGTTGATGGATGTAATTGGGGCCCCATGGGCTTTAAGCACAGAGTTGTGCCTATAGGGCACAAAGCCGGTGGCGGGGCCCAATTCCTTGGGTGTTTTTGTTGGTGGGAACTGTGGGCTCAACACAGTTGAAGAAACTTTCGATAGGTCAGTCAGATATGACGTTTGCTGACGGCTTTTCAATTTTGTGGGGCTTTTTTGTGAGTCCAAAGTTGAATGAGCATTCAAAGTTGGGTCTCACGCCCCGGGATCTGTTAAAGCCCTTTACTGTTGGGCTTTTCATCTCCCCCCGTTTGTTGAATCTAGGTATAGCAATGCTCTCTTCATAAGGGAAATTGATAATAATTATCTGAGTAATAGAATATTCTTATAGTTATAGTTCAGACACCTGTTACTTTAGTCCTGTTAAAAATACAGACATTTGAGTCTTGTAAATGCTTAAAAAACATAGGAATAAAAATTGTAACGCATAGCATCATATAAAAATTACCCATAGAAATTTTTATAGGGGCGAAACTGATCTCATCTTTGACACTTTGTTTTTGAAATCTTTTCTTAATTTTAGTGGATCAATTCATACTAAACAGGACAAATTTTTGTTAAAAGCCTGGCCTATGGAAAGTGATGAATCAAAATTGTCGGAAGATAAGCCCAAAGAAAATCAAAATAATGAGAAAAACCATGATCCTCTCAATGGACTTAATCCCGAGAGTCTCCAAAAAGAGTTTCAAGATCTCATTGAAAAGAAGTTTGGCGGTAAAGTTCAAGTGATGACTATGGGGGATGGCTTCCCTCATCAAGAAGAAGCAGAAATAAAAGATGACACCGTTGAAACCACAGCTAAAATTTTTGATTCCATTCAAAACTTTGAATACAAACCCAATCAAATAAAAAAACATTTGGATCGATTCGTCATCGGACAAGATGATGCTAAGAAAGCCCTATCGATAGCAATCTGTGATCATTATAACCATTTAAAAGCGGATATGAGTCGTCAGGTGAACACTTCAGAAATTCATTATCAAAAACAAAATGTCTTAATCCTCGGGCCAACCGGTGTTGGAAAAACCTATCTCGTGCGACTTATTTCTGATTTGATTGGTGTGCCCTTTGTAAAAGCGGATGCAACACGCTTTAGTGAAGTTGGATATATGGGAGCCAATGTTGATGATATCATTCGAGACCTCGTGCAAGTGGCGGGGGGAGATAAGGATCTGGCTTCAAAGGGCATCGTGTATGTGGATGAAGTTGATAAACTGGCTTCCAAAAGAGATCATACGGGCCGTGATGTGAGTGGTCGCGGGGTGCAATTTAGTTTCTTAAGACTTTTAGAAAACACCGATGTGGATCTTAATTCGAGCCACGATATGGCTTCTCAGTTTAAAACCTTTATGAACTTTCAGAAAAAGGGAAAGGCTGAAAAAGAAATTGTAAACACACGAGATATTCTTTTTATCTTCAGTGGTGCTTTTCATGGTTTAGAAGACATCATTCGCAATAGAATGAATGTGAAATCCATAGGACTTCATGTCGACAAAAAATCAGAAGATGTTGCTGAAACACTTAAAGCCACTCAGGCAAAAGATTTAGTGGATTTTGGTTTTGAGCATGAGTTTATTGGTAGGCTCCCTATACGAGTGGCTTGTGATTCACTCGGTTCTGAAGAGCTTTACAAAATTTTAACGGAAGCCGAACTTTCAATCTTAGAGCAGTTTAAGACTTCTTTTTCCTATTACGGTATTGAACTGTCATTTACCAATGGGGCTTTAAAGCTTTTAAGTGAGAAAGCTTATGAGCAAAAGACCGGCGCAAGAGGTTTAACAGCTGTATTAGAGGAATGTTTGCGGCCCTTTAAATTTGAACTTCCCTCAACTGCAATAACTAAGCTTGAAGTTAATGAGGACCTTATTGCAAACCCTCAAGGTTACCTTCATCATCTTTTGCATTCATAATTCGAGGGAAAACCTTAAATGATGTTTTCAATGATGTGGAGACAGGCTCTACGATAGTTCTCTCCAAAAATAATAAAATGATTCAGCATATGATAGAGATTATAAATATGCTTTCTCTTTTCATACCCCTCAGAGAGAGGGAAGTGTTTATTGTAAGACTCATAGAATAAGGGAGAAAAACCGCCAAAGCATTCAGTCATCGCCAAATCAGATTCTCGGTCCCCATAGTAAAAGGCTGGGTCAATTAAATAGGGAAGAGACCCTTGCGCACACAAAACATTGCCCTCCCAAAGATCTCCATGGAGAGGAGAGGCAAAGGCATCTTTGTAAGTGAGTAATTCAATGGTTTGGTTTTTAAGTCGCTCTCTTTGTTCATCAGAAACAAGGCGTTCCCCGGTGCGTTCGATTTGATTCAGTTTAAAAGAAATTCGGTTTTCCCAGAAAAAAACGCCAGGATTTTGCTTGGCAATGGCGGTGGTCATATTGTTCTGTTGAGAGAGACCGATCCAATTGTTTTCTTTATAGCCGAAGTACTCTACTTTATTACTATGCATCTGGGCTAAGTTTTTACCAAGTTGCTCCCAAAAGTTTTTATCGGGCTCTTGGGAGGGGATGTAGTCAATAATAAGAAGATCTTGATCAGCATGGAAGACTTTCGGGACATGCTCATAATAATGAGAGAGATCTTTTAAACCATTGGCTTCTTTCAAGCGGCTGTCATCAGAGTTCTGTGATGATTTTATAAAGTAACTATGATCACGGGTGGAAGCTATAAAGTTCGATCCCGCAGAGGGAGTCCACTCAATTATAGTTTCATTAAGAATATTTTCGATTCGCTCTTTTGCAATTCGTTCATTCACAGTGATTAGCTGTTCTTTTCTTTTTGCAGGTGATCGAGCAGACCTTGGCAGGCGTCTTCTAACAAGTCCAGAACAAGCTCAAAACCATCAGCTCCACCATAATAAGGATCAGGAATTTGGTCGTGGGGGTGGTCTGTGCAGAAGTCAGTGAGGCGACGAATTTTATGCTTATCAATATCAGCAGCCATAGCGACAACGTTGTTATAGTTGCTATTATCCATAGTGAGGATGTAGTCGAACTCCTGGAAATCTTTCTTTTGAATCCCTCTGGCAATACTGGTGAGTTCGTATCCTCGTTTTTTTGCGTGTTCAATCATACGTGGGTCAGCCGGCTCTCCAGTGTGATGAGCAGCTGTACCACAAGAGTCTATTGAGATCACATCTGCCAAACCAGCATCAACAACCATTTTTGTGAACACACCTTCAGCAGAAGGGGAGCGACAGATGTTTCCAAGGCAAACAAATAAAACTTTTTTCATTGGACCTCTCCTTCTTCTCTTGGAGTTATTTTCCTCATCTGCCACAGCTGTTGGCTGAGATAAGGTCTACGCGTTTCTCCGGTACAGACTAACAAAAGTTTAGTGATTTTTAAATTAACAGGATCTGTAAAAAGCAAAACCAGCATTTCGCGGATAAAGTTGGTATTGAGAGTGATATAATTGTCTGTTCCAACCCCTAATTTAAGACCTTTCTTTTCCCACCAAGAGAAGGGATGATCTTTATAATCTTCGAATTGACCGGTCAGTTTCTTATTGGAAGAGGGGAGTGCAATCACCGAGAGCTGTTTATCAATCATTCGATTGAGAATGTCGTGTTGATAGTGCTCGACCTCTCTAGCCATATGAAATTTTGTTTTAACAAAAGTGGTGTACTCACTTTCATTCAGCTTTTCACCATTAATTAACTTCGCTTTTACTTGAGGGTACTCGCCCCAGTCCATGGCGTTGATCTCATGGTATTCAATGCTGTTTTTATTTAAAGCTTCACCACGGCGATTGTAGTACATCGTCCGCTGGAAAATACTGTGATAATAATAATTGGGATTAATACCAAGGCTGAGACCATGTTCTATGGCGTCCACGTGCCAGATATTCATGGCATTGTCCACAGACTGAATTCCCGTTCTTAGAGTTTGCCAGGTTTCACCATGGTGGGAACGGATTTTTAAGCCGATGGCTTGAAGCTTTCTGAAGCCCACTTTCATTTCTTGGAAATGGGATTTGCGATAAAGCTCCTTTTCACTGCCAACAGTATCAACTTCGGTAACGCAGCGGCGTAGTTCAGGATGGGTCTCTAATATTTTTCTTAATTCAGAAATTTGATAATCAAAGTCTTCTTTTTTGGTACTAAACTTTTCCGAGTCGTAAAATCCAGGCTCTTTGCGGAAACAGGGTGAGAGAATAAATTGAAATTCAGGATTTTCTTTTTGAAACTTCTTTAGCCCTTGGAAAAGACCCATGACCGTATCTTCAGGGGTGACATCGCTATTGCCAGGGATTTGCTCTGATTTTAAGGTGGTTCCTCGCGAAAGGGAGAATTTAAGCCTAACCGCTCCCACATTGTAATTCTCCCAAAGAGATTGGGCTAAATGATATGCGGCTTCTTCATGAGCTTTGCGATCAACGAGAGTGAGTTTTGCTAAGTAAAGGATTCTTAAATAGGTATCAAACTTTTCCCCATCTTTTAGGCGAATGAGTTTGTCCACATCTTCAGCAGAACGAATCGGCAAAGCTGTTTCACCATAGACCTCTTTAATTTTAGCTTCGTAGATTTTTTTATTGGGCCCCTCAAGGAGTTTTTTGACTCGGGGATAAATGTACTCCGCTGTTAAGGATCCCGTTAAATGGATATGCTCTTCCCTGTAACGCATGGGAAAGTTTTTAAAAAAGCGAAAAAGAGCCTTACCAACGGGATGTTCAAAGAGAGACTCAATGGACCCCTGATTGGTTCGGTAATCGTTGAGTAACTTTTGGAAGCTTAAAAACTCTCGTTTGATATCTTCAGTTAAAGTTTGGTCATTAGCAACTAGCTCAATGGTGTCAGCCAAATTGAGGCCATTGGTTTCACTAATAATGTGGATAAGGCGGGAGTAAATTCGGTCACTTAAATTCATAGTCATAGATGAGATTTAGCATGACAGAAAAGCGGGTAAAAAGCCACCCTAATTTTGTTTGAGTGGCTTCGTGAAAGGGGCAAATGGCTCCCTAAACCGAGGAATTAGTTTTGGTAAATGGCAAGAGAGTTTAAAAACTCAAAAATAGCTGGGCGAGGGTTGTCGACTTTAAATCGGTCTTTGAAAAAATTAGCAATTCTTCTACGACTGTTCCCAAAAAGTAAGCTACCAACAACCGTATCGACATGGCCATCGTTACTGTAATCGGCTTCAGGCTCACCGAAGGCTTGATGGAGGTTATATTGATTTTCTGTAGGAACCGCATCATCCCGTTTTGAGATCACCATTTTGATTGTTTCAGGCAACATAGTCAGTCCTAAATCTATGGGATCGAGAGTCACATAATTTCGTATATAAGTTTCGTACTCCTCTTTTGTCTCGATATTTTCTGCGGCCATTCTTTTGCGACGAATTCTTGCCACATCTTCTTGTTGACTGTGCGCTAAAATATTGGGGATATCACCACCAGCGACAATAAAGTATCCCGCTGCGATTTCCTTTTGAGTGGTCATGGCAAAAGAACCAAGAATCCCACCAAGGCTAGCCCCAAAAATTCCCATTTTCTTTTGGTTGAGGTTAAGGTCGTCAGTGACCATCGCCATAGTTGCTTTTACTCCAGCTACTGCACGGTGAAGAGCTTGTCCGTGATCTTCTGGTGGAAGTAAAGAACCATTGGACTGACTATCAATATTAGCAAAATCGTTAGAGATAATGATGGCTGCAATTTTATTATCACAAAATGTTTCCGCCATATTGCGATCAAGGAAGTTAGCTCCGCCGACTGGAGGCAGGATAAAAACAACAGGGACTTCTTCATCCCCTAAAGATTTACGATTAGGCACATACATCTGTAAATTCACATCAAGAGGCTCTTGCATATTAGGGAAAGTTGTCTCTATCACACGATTGTAAGTCCAGCATGATGACCAAGAAGAACTGTTTTCGTTGTCGTCAACAATGGTGTACTGACTTTCATATTGAAAGTCGGTTAAGACATCTCCAATACTTTCTGCGGGAAGCGGATCCCGAGCCATTGAAAGTAAACTAAAATTAAATAGGAAAAGAAATAAGACGATCCGATCCATAGATACCCCTCAGTATATTTAATGAGTGTTTTAAATATAGAGACTGAAGTTGTTCCTAAAGATCCAAGGGAAATATAAAAAGAGATCCCTCAAATAATATAAGGTTAGGAATATTTTCGTTCTAGCTTAAAACACGTTACTAAAAACCAACTTCATTGTTGGAGACCTCAATGATAGAAAAAAAGCCTTAATAATGGCCATTAAAAAGTTAGAATTTTGTTGGGCTTCTGTTAGGCTCTTTCACGAGCATCGCGTCAAGGTGTAAGAAGTGTCTTACACCCTTTGGTTATTGCAAAGCTTTGCTAACTATTTCGTATAAATTGTTTGATGGGTTCGAGTCTCGGATAGTTTCCAGGGCTTTTTTAAGGGGCTCTTGATATTTGCTATCCAACTTCTTCCAATTGTTGAGGCACGAGCCTAGGCGAGATCCCACTTGTGGATTGCGACTGTCCACCTCTAGAGTTTTCTCTACAAACCAATCATAGGTGCCGGCCTCTAAATTATGAAAGGCCTTCCAGTTGTATTGAGCAAATGTATAAAGAAGGGCATAGATATTATTAGGATTATGAGAGTCAAACTCTTCAGAGTTCCAAACGTCTTTAAGCTCCTCAAATGTGTTTTCACCTTTGGCGAGAGCGCTGACAGAAAACAGTTTATTCATAATAAGACCGTCTTCTCGCCATTGATTTTTAAACTCCTCACGAGCTTTTGCATACTCGTTACTATTGAAATGGTTAAGGCGTTGTAGAGCACTGAGGCGATCGGTCATATTTCGCGCCGTTGTAAATTGTTTATAAAAAACTTTGGCACCTTCTGATTCATCATTGCGAAAAATATAGCCCATTAAATTATTCTTAAAGTTTCTAAGAGCGGCATCTTTTAATGAGAGTCCGAGACCCCGTTCCTCTAAATCCTGATAAGTGGAGAGAGCAAGCTCATGGACTTCAGCGGACATGTTTTTATAAAAATTCTTATAAGCTTGTTGAATAAGAGTGGGGTCAAAATGTTCAAAAAACTGTGCAAAATAGTGACTTTGAGGTAACTCCAATAAGCGAGCAGTCAAGGCGGGATCGTCTTCCCCTTTTTCTATGAGTTCTTTGATCGTTTGAATCAATTTTGCTGGTATTTGAGCATCGTGTCCGTGAGCGGCTGACTCATAAAAGTTTTTAAGTGTCTTGAGATAGAGCTTTTGAGCCGATTCCCAACGATTAAAACTGTCAGCATCTTTAGCCATCATTAAATAGAGTTCGTCATCACTTTGCTCGAAATGCAACTGTACAGGGGCAGAGAATTCTCGGTTGATCGAGAGGACGGGTTTTTCATAAACGTTTTCGAGAGTGAACTTTTGTTTTGAATCATTCAGCTCCAGCACAAAGTTGTCTTTAGCCACTTTATGACCTGGGGGCATAAACTGCATTGTACTGCCAGCACTTGAAAGAAGTCCCATTTTTAAAGGGATAACAAAAGGTTTGTGCTCCTGCTTTGTAATAGGATCTAAAGTCTTTTGTGAAAGTTCAATAGTGTAGGTTTTATTTTCTGAATTGTACTCTGTGTTCACAAAAACTTGTGGTGTTCCCGCTTGACTGTACCAATTTTTAAATTGAGTAAGGTCACGTTGAGAAACCAATTCCATGGCATGAATCCAGTCGTCCGTTGTCACGGCTTGGCCATCAAATAGTTCAAAGTACTTTGTAACCCCTTTTTTAAACATATCGATGCCTAAAAGATTATAAAGCATACGAATGACTTCGGCCCCTTTTTCATAGATGGTGACAGTATAAAAATTGTCGATAGCGATATAGGAAGAGGGGCGAACAGGGTGAGCCATTGGGCCAGAGTCCTCAGGAAATTGGCGGGCTCTTAATGCGGAAACATCTTCAATTCTTTTAACAGGTCTGGAGTTCATGTCGCTACTAAACTCTTGATCACGGAAGACCGTTAAGCCTTCTTTTAAGCTTAATTGAAACCAATCCCTACAAGTGACACGGTTTCCTGTCCAGTTATGGAAATATTCGTGACCGATCACTCTTTGAATGCCCTGGTATTCATCATCTGTGGCCGTGTCGGAGCTTGCTAAGACATATTTTGAATTAAAAATATTGAGGCCCTTATTTTCCATGGCTCCCATATTAAAATCATCAACAGCGACGATGTTGTAAATGTCCAGATCATACTCTAGTCGGTAAGTGTCTTCATCCCACTTCATAGATTGCTTTAAAGAATCCATAGCAAAACGGGCACGATCTCCCTTGCCTTTATCAACATAGATTTTTAAGGCCACTTTACGATTGGAGCGAGTCATATAGGAGTCCTCGATCCAGTCTAGGTCTCCAGCGACTAAAGCAAAAAGATAACAAGGTTTGGGGAATGGATCTTCCCACTTTACTAGGTGTCTACCTTTTTCGAGATCGGTTTCTTTGACCAGGTTTCCATTGGATAGGAGCACAGGATAGTCTTTTTTGTTGGCTATAATTTCAACTCGGTACTTTGATAGAACATCGGGTCTATCTTGAAAAAAAGTTGTTCTTCTGAAACCTTGGGCTTCCATTTGTGTGCAGTAAACTGTCTTTGTTTTGTAGAGCCCAGAAAAAGCTTTGTTCGTTTCTGGGTGCAGTTCAACTTCCGTAGTCAGCGTAAACTCATCGGGACAATTTTTAATCAGTAGTCCTGTTTGGCTGTGGTCATAGTCCGCTTCAGCAAGAGTGTCTCCATTCCTTTTAATACTATTTAACTTCAACTTGTTACCATTTAGGAATAGATCACTACTTGGGTCATTCGACTTTTTATTTCTTTTAAAAGTCATATGGGTAGTGAGTATTGTTTTGTCTTCTTCTAGATTAAAATGAAGGTCCACTTCAGGGGTTAAAAAGAGAGGCGGTTGGTAATCTTTTAAGTAAATGGTTTTTGGTGTTTCAGCCATGGCTTCTCCCCTAAGTGATTGATGCTTCTGAGTAGCAAATTAGCAGTCCTAGGGCAAGAGAAGGTCATTATAATGCTTAAGATTTTATTCCTAAAGGGGTTGATATCCATTTGGAGGCTAAAGTCATTTTTTGTTGCTCATCACCCTAAAAAAAATGCAAAGAAATAGGGGCTGTGCGTCTGAAAAATGATTTTGGATTGTGCCTCCTTGAGGGCACCTCAGTGGAGAGTTTTAAAAGAGCACGGATCAAAAAGATTTCTTATCCCGAATATTTTGAAATTGATCGAGTTTTTTTTGCATATTGGTTGGGGGTTGGTCATTAAAGCGAAAAGGGTAAATAACCGTCACTTCTTGACCATCTGGAGCAACGGGGAAATCCCAGGAAGTAATACCGGCAAACAAGCATTCATTTAAGTTTGGATTTTGAAGGGTTGATTTTTCAGGTAACATTTTTGGGTTTTTACCTCTCCCGTCCGGCCCAATCTGAAACTCTACATATGTAAGGCCCTTGATCTTGGCATTGCCTTTTTGACTAATAGTTTTCCCATAACAATAACTCATATACTTGCGATGACTTTGGATGGCTTTGGATATCTCTTTGCGATCCACTTGAGGTTTTGCTGTTTCTTCCACTGCTGGTGGTGTTTCAGTCTTATTGTGTGAGGTCGTGCATCCGATAAAGAGAACAATAAACAACAGGTAGCGCATTTTAAGAGTCCTTTCTTAATAAGAATAAAGAGTGTGTGGGAAATTTATACCGTGCTTGTTTTACCGAACTTATACTTTGAATTTCACTTCTTGATTCTCAAGAGAGTTAGTAAGTCTTCAACTCAAAATATAGGTCATTTGTTAAAAACCACAGATCCATTTTCCATAGCTCTATTATTTTAGAAAAAAACGAGTGATTTTCAACTGATTATTCAATTTAAAACAGTTGGGTTAATCTGAGAATTGGTATAAGTTCTCTCTATGGAATGGCAAAAGTTTGAAAAATTAAAATATATTTCTAATATGAAAAATGATGCAAAATCAGCAGTCATTTTATTTCATGGATTTGGTGCTGATGCGACGGACTTATACAGTTTATCTCAGGTGTATAAGTTAAAACAAGAGACCGATTGGTTTTTCCCCCAGGGAGTATTAGAGGTTCCTATCGGTCCAATGATGACTGGTCGCGCTTGGTTTCCCTTAACTCAAAAAGATCTTGAAGGTTTAACAAAAAAAGAGATTTACGATGGTGGTGTGACTCCAGAAGATAATAAGCTGGTGCAGATGATCGCCCGCTTTATTAATCAAATTGGTAAGAACTATGAGTCCGTTTTTATAGGTGGATTTAGTCAGGGGGCCATTTTAACAAGCCATTGTTTTTATCGATTAAACTTTACGCCAAAGGGACTTGTTCTTTTCTCTGGTTATTTGGTGAACCCATCAGCTATGCCAGTGATACCGTCTGCTCTACAGGTGCCTTTTTTCCAAAGTCATGGATCAAGAGATGAGGTTTTACCAGTAGGTGGAGCAAGAAAGCTTCATGATAAGTTGGAAGCTCTTGGTTTAAAGGGGCGATGGTATGAGTTCTCTGGTGGTCATGAAATTCCAATGGCTGTTATTGCGGAATCTCAAAGCTTTTTAAACTCTCTCTAAAACGGGAAGGTAGGCTCTTTTTTCCCATGGTTTTTTTATCACAACAGACATGGGTGGTTCTAACAACGGCATGGACTTGTTCTTTTAACCCAAGCTCAAATTGCAGTTGAAAACTAGAATCCCCAATTTTTACGACACTAACGCGGGCCTCATATTCTTTGAGTGGAAAAAAGGGCCTCATAAACTCAGTTTCGGTGTGTCTAATAGGGTAAATTGTTTCTGAATTAAGAAAAAACTCATGGGCATCTTGAGTGATTTCTTCTATGAATTTTTCAAAACAGCGGTGCGCTTTTGTAAAAATAATTCCAGAAAATGCGATTCCCGCAGGATCGGCTTCATCAAAATGAATTTTAAATGACGTTTTAAAGGACATAAACACTTTTGCCACGACAAGACGATGGGATAAAGAGGTTTTCATAGACTCCTAACTCTTGGCGTCATGAGGTGTATGAGTGTACTTAATAAGAGTTTTATTTGGTAATAACAGGTCCAATAAACAAGGAATAAGGCCGCAATTGCAAATGTCTACAGCCTTTGGTTAAGCCATCGGTCTTAAAATCTTTGTTTTGCAAATTGGTTTTAGAAACCAGTACGAGAAAACCATGAATACAAAATATTATAGTGAAAAAGATTTTCCCCCTTATCTTCCTAAGCTCAACCAGCTTTATGACGATCTGTTTTCTGGCGGTAAAGGTTTTCGCTCTTTTTTGACTCAAAAAGTGGCTATACCTTTAGGATTGGCTCAAAAAGATATTCAACTTCTTTGTCAGACGATTGAGTTTATCCATAACGCCTCTCTTTTACATGATGACTTGGTGGATCGCTCTAATTTACGTCGAGGGAAAACCACTGCTTGGTTAAAGTACACACCGGAATACGCTGTTTTGGCTGGTGATTATTTATTGGCTCGTGTGATGACCAACCTTTCAGAGCGAGGCAACATCCGATTAATTCAATTAACAAGTCAAACCATTGCCGAGCTTCTTGAAGGGGAGTGGATTCAAGATTCACTGGTTGGAGATTTCGACCTGACTTTTGATCAATTAACAGAGGTGCATAATTTGAAAACAGCAACACTTTTCCGTTGGTGTTTATATGCTCCTTTTGTTGCAATGGAAAACTATGACAATCAAATTAAAGATATCGTTTACGATTTAGGAACGACTTTGGGCTTACTCTTTCAAAGAAGTGATGACTTGCTCGATTATGATATTCGCAATTATGAGCAGAAGGCTATTTTGGGTGACTTAAAATCAGGATATTTAAACTCTTTTGGAGCCTATCTCTTAAGGGATTGGAATTCTGATCAAAGAGCAAAGGTCAAAGAGATACAAAGTCTCGGCGAGCTACAAAAAATTATTGGAGAAAAAGAGTTTCTGAGTAGCGTAGAAAGTTTTGATAAAATTAATAGCGAGTTAATTAGTCTTTATGATCATAAATTAGAGTTACTCAAAGATAAGCTCAATGGTTCCATTGGAGAAGAAATATATAAAAACCTGAAACCATTAGGACAACTTCTATATTGGCGCAAAAAAACGGATGCCGAGGAGGCCCATTGATCCGTTTTGTGACTGTTTCTAAGGAGGATCAACAATTTTGGCCCCTTCTTACAGGACGTTTTTCTAAGACTGAGTTTGCTCAACCAGTGCAAAACCTACAGGTAAACTCTGATAACGAGCTAGTCACTTTCAAGATTATCAGTAAAGAGTCTTTAACGCTGTGGCAGGCTCTTTCCCATTGGTACTCTTTAGCGAGAAATATCTATTTAACATTTCCTCTTGTGGGAGGACTTTCTTATCTTATTTATGCACATGGTATGCCCTCTTTAGCGTTGGTCCTTTCATCCTTTTTTGGTCTGCAATTTTTTCTCTTAGCTCTGACCCTTTATAATGATTATTGTGATTATGTGAGTGGCGTGGACCGTATCAATGAGTATTCTAATCAAAAGCCATTAGTGCAAGGTAAGGTGAGGGCCTATCAAGCAAAACAATTAGCGATTGTCTTTTTAGGGCTGTCAGTTTTATTCTCTCTTTATTGTTTTCTTACAAAACCCTTAGTGCTTCTTTGGGCTGTCATGGCACTTCTCTTGGGATTTAGTTTAACAACAACTTTAACCAATAGAAAATTTAAAGGTGTCAGTCTTGTCGGCACTTTTCTACTTGGTGGCCCTCTTCTGGTACTTGGTTATGAGTACTTGCTTTATGATCAGATTACTTGGGCGTCAGCTTTTTTAGGCATGGCTTTTGGTTATCATGCATTGAAATATGATTTTTCAAAACAAGTTAGAGATATTTATTTTTCCAGTAAAGCCAAGCTAGTGACTCTTTCAAATTATTTTGGTTTTGAAAAGTCAAAGTACTTGTACTCTCTCATGTCTGTTTTTCATTTGGTCGTTTTGACCTTGTTTTCCTGGCAAGTGGAATTAAAAGAAATGACTTTGGTCGTTCTGGTTGCCCTTTGTTTTGAAGTTTATATCAATACACTGTTCTATGGTGCGACTTCCTTTTTATCATCCCATCTGGCCAGTTGTTTGAGTCTTCAAAAGCTCCATTTTACAATTGAAAGTTGTTTAATCGTCTTTATTTTCTTGAGTCCTCAGTGGATATCCCTGTTTTAGTCGATAGTCAGGGCGAGCATCAGAGGTTAGCTGATGAAATGCAGGCCACTGTCGTAGCAGAACCTCCTGATGGCTATTATCTGTGTTTTGAGGACAATCAGTGGATGGTTCGCAATCCTCTTTTAGGTCGTCATTTTTCTATACGAATGAATTTTGACAAAGAAGTTGCGCGAATTAAAAAGCAAAAAATCTCAGTTAAAAAAGATCTACTTTGTCGTGCTGTTGGCTATAAAGGTGAAGACGTATATAGAGTGATTGATGGAACAGTGGGATTTGCTAAAGATGCTTTGCATCTTGTGGCACAAGGTGTTCATGTTCTTGGTTTTGAACGTCACCCCGTTGTGTTTACATTACTGAGAAGCGCTTTAGAAAACTCTTCGATTAAGACGGAGGAGTTTTCAATACATTTTCAAGATATTCTAATGGGTATTAGCTTGAAGATTGATCCCATTGATTGTCTCTATTTAGATCCGATGTTTGAACAAGTGTCCCAAAAATCAGCTCCTAAAAAAAATATGGCCTTCCTTCGAGAGTTGGATTTACAATCAGGTGTTTTTGAAAAGGTGATAGCCAAAGGTCAGGAACTGCAAGTACCACGTATAGTGGTAAAGCGACCATTGAGGGGAGATTTTTTGTATAAAAAACCAAACTCTGTTGTCGAGGGAAAAATCGTGCGCTACGATATTTATTTAAGGTAAGGTCAATTGGGAATCGATCTGAGTTTACATTCTATCGAAGTTTTTTTACTTGCTGTTTTATTTTTAGCAATTCTTAGTGATGTGCTTTTAGAGTTATTTTCTGTACGACTTTCTTTGAGTACAGGACGTTTGCAGTCCTGGTGTTTTGAAAATTTTGGGCAAAATCTTTTTTATGATTTTTTGATTTCCATTTTATTTCAGTTTGTCAGTTTTAGGAAAAAATCTTTTTTTGTGCAAATGGCCTCGCTTGTTAATGTGGGCTCTTTTTATAATAAACAAATTGCTGTTCTGCTTTTAGGAAGTTTTATCGGCATGGGCTTATCAGTGGGAATCATCGCTTTTTTCCCATTTTTGGTAGCGGTTGTCTTTTTATTAATGTCGGCAACATTGAGCTTTTCAACTCGTGAACACTGGAAAGACTTATCTGTCGCCTTTTTAGCCCTAGGTCTCTTCTTAGCATTTATCTATCTTTTTGATATCTACATCAGTGAAAATTCGATGAATATTTATGATTATAAATTTCCTGAAACCTTATTTTTTGCAGCTCTTGGTGTGGCCACCTTATTTTTTAAAACTCCTCTTCCTTTTATTTTAGTACTTTCTGGTTTTTTACTTGTCCTACCGATCAATGTGATTTGGCTCCCCATTTTATATTTCCTGCACCAGATTCTGTCTGCCGATCGTTTTTATTGGTATTTTTTTGAGAAAAGGACTCGTCTTAGTTTTACACTTTCTTGGCATTTAGTTTTACAGTTTCTCCATTTTTCTATTTCCATGGTTTTGGTTTATGTTCTTAAGCAACAAGGATTTATCATTTTACCCAAAGGCATTTCATTTTCGCAGTCCTTTGCCTTGTGCACACTATTTTATGGTCTTTATTTGATTGTACCAAGTTTGCTGATGACTCCGGCCCTATTTTTACTCACATTAACTTCTGTGTTCCAAGACAGAAAAAATAAACCTGAGAATCAAAAAATTATTAATGCGGGGGAGAGAGGACAATATTTTTCGATTCATTTGTCTCTCTTTTTACTAAGACAAGAATTTAAAAAGTTTGTTGCCACTGTTCATACTGTTTTTAAGATTAGTCGTGAAATTGGAGAAGGCCAAGATCAGGTGAATCAGAAGTTCGCACAGTATCGTCAAGTTTTACAAAGAGTGGGTGAAGAATTAAAAGAACTCTGCTTTTGTATTGGTAGACAGCGCTCTTACCGCTGGCAAGTTAAAGAGGTGATGAGTTATTATAAAGTTGTTAACCAGATGGAGCTTTTGATTGAAGACCTCAATTATGTGATTGAAGTTTTACAGAAACAAGAAGTAAGTGAAGAGTGGGAGAAAGAGTGCCGCTTCTGGTTAGGAATACAATTAAAGCTTTTTGAAATCTTTTTTGAGGAATCCCTAGGTGTTGAAGATAGTGATATGGAAAAGCTACGTCATAATATCGAAAGATCTTATGAGATTTTAGGACGACTTTTTGGTGACGACACAGGTATGAGACCACAGCATCTAGCTTCTCAAACATTTTATCGAGTGACTGAAAGCATAGCTAATTTATCATTGCAAAAAAATTAATGGCTTCAAGTTTTAGATTAACTAAATTTTGGGTGAAAACATCTATTTTTCAATTAAATTAAAAGAAAATGGAATTGAGATTTTGCAGAACGATCATTTTTCAATAGAGTCTATTTTTCTATAAAACTTATTAAGATAAGGACTTTTCTTTTTTTAGTGCAATTTTGTAAATTCGTTTTAAGTCCAAATTAGTAAACTCAGGTTGTTTGTATTGGAAATAGTTACGTATATCGTTTATGGCCGTTTTATAGTCGCCAGTCTCATAGGCAATGCGAGCTCTTTCTGAGAGGTGCCTTAAATTAAAAGGTTGGTACTTCATTAGGTAACTGTGAACCATGGCCAGTATTTGCAATTTTTGTTCTTTTCTTGCGAGAGTTTTGAGGAGGTTAAAATACTCCACCGCTAATATATCTTTTCCAAGAGTTCCATCTGAAAAATTAAAGCCAGAATTCACCAGCTCTACGATATCATCGGCATCAAGGGTTCGACATTTTTTAGAAAAGTCCACAATTCGGGCTCGACCATTGAGTTGAATTTTTAATAAAAAGCGTTTGCGACAACTGCTAATCTGCACACGAATTCCGCACTGCTCTAAAAAACTAGCAAATAAAAGCATTAAAAGAGGGGTGGGGCCGGTGCGGGTGTGTAGGGTGTCTGGAATAAAGCAATGGGAGAGAGATAAGTTTTTTGTCGCTATTTTTTTAAAGTGAAGTTGATTGAAGAAATAATGAACCGCTTTTTCAAAAATGATTTCCTGGTCTTTAATACCTTTGATGGAATTTAAAAAGGGCTGGCTGAGGGCATTTAAGCTTTCAATGACACTCTTGGTGGGCCAAGCCGGATTGAGGTCCTGGGTGAAATAACAGATCTCAAGCACAAGCTTTCCCTGCTCTTTAAGAAGGGTAACGACTTTATTGTGCTCTCTGGCTGGAGTAGGATCCGTAATCATAGTCCGAATAAATACAATAATTGTAAAAATTTCAATCCAAAAGTCTCTCTAGTCGGACATTCGTTGACAGTGTTGGCACGTAATTCCACAATATTTAAGTGTCGAATGATCAAGATTTAAAAAAGAAAATTCAAGAACTTGAGGCGGAACTCGCTCGAAAAGATCAGGATTTAAAGATCTATAAGAGAGAATTATCAACAGCCAATATTGAGTTAGAAAAATTAATTGTCCGAGTAAATGACCAACTGCAACAATCTCTGAAGATACAAAAATTTCTCGTACCCACTGAATTTCCCAATATTCCAGGTTTTGAGTTTAGTACGAAATTCAGCTCAAGTGCTCTTTCAGGTGGGGATTACTTTGATATTTTTGAGCATTTCGACAAAATGCGTTTTGGACTCTTCTTGTCTTCGGCCTCTGGTTACGGGATGTCAGCCTTATTTTTATCAGTCTTAATGAAAATGACTTATGAGATTGAGGACTCAAAGAACACAACTCCTGCGGAAGTTGTCGGTGAAATCTTAGAGGACTTAAAAGAGCAGTGTAAACCCCAAGATAATGCCGCCTTATTTTACGGCATGTTTGATCGTAGAAAGTTTCAATTGTCTTATTGTAATGTCGGCCAGCCTTTGGCGATTCACTTTCAATCGGAAACAGGTCGGTTAGAATTATTAAAAGGTACTAAAGAGCCTTTTTCACCAGAGGGTTCTTTTGACTCTCACTCACTTAAGCATAGCACCATAGAATTAAATCCAAGAGATAAACTGATTTTTTGTTCCTCTGGATTTTTGAGTTTAAAAAATAGTGAGGGTCAGCTTTGGGGGCTTGAGGAAATTTTGTCGATAATTAAACAAAATATTTCAAAAGATGTGCATTCATTACGAAATGAAATTTTTTATCAAGCTCTTAAATTTAGTTCTAAGCAAGAGAGAGACTTAACGGTGATTGTAACTGAAGTTAAAGAGCGAATAATGAAGTTAGCACACTGATTGGTGTGAACGAGCTTAACGCTCGGTCACTAGATTGGGAGCGGATTTCTCTATAAACAAAGGTGTCCAAGAAAGGAATTTTTATGGAAGTATACGAAGGTGCAGTGGATAAAGGTTTAGAAGGAGTGATTGCCTGTACAACAGGAATCTCGTCGATTGTTGATGCGACGCTCTGTTATCGAGGTTTTACTATTGAAGACCTTGCCGAAAACTCCACCTTTGAAGAAGTTGTTTTTCTGTTGTGGAATGACAGACTTCCTAAAAAAGAAGAGTTATCAGAACTGAAAAAATCTTTCGGTGAAGATATGGCTCTTAATCCAAAGTTAATGGCTGTTTTGAAAGAACTTCCTACGGATGGACACCCAATGGCTTGGTTGCGAACAGCTGTTTCCACTATGGGTTTATGGGATCCTGATGCTGAAGAGAGTGAAGAAAAAGCCAATCACCGTAAAGCCATTCGTTTAACAGCTCGTATGGCGAATCTCGTGGCCACCTTCCACCGTCTTCGTGAGGGTTTAACTTTGGTTGAGCCTAAAGCGGACAAATCAGTAGCATGGAACTTTTTATATATGTTGAATGGTGAAGAGCCTTCAGCGGAGAAAGTTAAGGTTTTTGATACTTGTTTAATTCTTCATGCTGACCATGAACTCAATTGTTCAGCTTTTGCAACTCGTGTTACGGCTTCGTCCTTAAGTGATATGTACTCGGCCATTGTTAGTGGAATTGGTGCTCTGAAAGGCCCTCTACATGGTGGAGCCAATGAGCAAGTGATGAGAACTCTTAAAGAGATCGGTAGTGAAGACCAAATCATTCCATGGCTAGAGCAAGCCTTAAGTGAAAAAAGAAAAATTATGGGATTTGGTCATCGTGTTTATAAAAATGGTGATCCTAGAGCTAAAATTCTGCGCTCAATGAGTAAAGAAATGACTGAGCAATCCAGTGAGCCACAATGGTTTAAGATGTCCACTATTTTGGATAAAGAAATGCAAGATAGAAAAGGCTTATTACCGAACGTGGATTTTTACTCGGCCAGTGTTTACTACAGCATGGGTATTCCGCTTGACCTGTTTACTCCGATTTTTGCAACCAGTCGTGTTTCTGGGTGGATCGCTCATATTTTAGAGCAGTACTCTAACAATCGTATTTACCGTCCTCGTGGTGAATGGGTTGGTAAGAAAGATCAAAAATACACTCCGATTGAACAAAGATAATAGAAGTCACTTGTTAGTGAATTGAAAATTTCTCATTTTAATCTTTAAAAAGCCCCGCATTGTTTGGGGCTTTTTTTATTTCTTCAAGTCATTGCTGATAATAAGTTTTTGTTGAATGAAAAGGATTTTGATCCTGAAAGATCAAGTTATATGATTTGCTACACTTGGCTAACAAATTGAAATACTTGTGCTTTTATAGAGTGGAAAAGTTGGATTTTATTGTCGATTAACTGACAGTACGAGGTTTAATTTTTAATTGATAAATAATTTTCTCATCTTGAATCAGAGTGTGTTTCATTTAAATACAACTGAGTCATAACCTTTAGTAGTAGGGCCGAAAGGCTAATTAACGGGATAGATGAGAGGAAAGATTCGATGTTGAAGATACTTACAGTAAGTCGTAACGAACTAGACAACACACTGATTGAAAAACGACTGCTCCCTATTGAAGAACAAGTTGGAGCTATTCAGTTTTTTGGATCTCGTCCCGCTAACTTACCAAGTATTATCAATAACAAATACAGTTTACTCGTTTATAATTGTCAGCACTTTAACTCGGCGATGCGAAGTAGTATTTCCCATTGGCGCTCGCTCGGCTACCTCGGTCCGATTTTATTATTGGTTAAAGTACCAGATCCTCGTTTGATTGATCAGTTTGCAGATCTAAAAAATGTGACGATTATAGAGAAGCCTTATGAAAATAGAGACTTACAAGGTATCGCTGTAAAATACTTAAAAGATGCTCAAGTGAGACAGAGGCGATTTAGACGTTTTGATACTCAGCAAATCGCTATGTTAGAGTCTTATAATAAAAATTTTAGCTCTCAATCAGTGATCTCTAATATTTCCAAAGGTGGAGTGCATATTGTGGGAGAATTAAGTGACTTATCTAAAGGCGATCTTTTAAGAGTCTGCTTTGAATTAGATGAGTTGAAAAAAAATCATACAATGTCTGCCGAAGTCGTGTGGACCTCTGGTGACGTCGGAACTCCTGATAGAATGGCTGGTTTAAAATTTGTTTCTAAGGCGACTGTCTATGAAGCACTTTTGAATGAATTCTAGTCACTAGTGGAGAAAAATTTTGCAACAATATCAAATTGAGACAGGGTATTTTCTCCAGGGCAAAATAGGATTAAACTTGTAAAGTAATTTTATTAATGCACGAGGGGGGTCTTGTGAAAAAAATAATGATTGTGAGTCAAGAGAAAGAGCGCTTGTCTCATATAAGTGAAGAAGTGCTTCCTCTTGCAGAGATTTTTCAGGGGCTGAAAGTTTTCACATCAAAGCCCTCCCTATTGCAAGATTCATTGGACCAAACATTTAGTCTTTTAGTGATAGATACGCGTTTAGTGACTCGAATGATTTTCCCCCATATAGTTAAAGTGCGTAGAATGGGGTTCTCGGGACCTATCGTTCTTTTTGGTAAGAAGAGTATTGAGTTTGATGTTAAAGAAATGACTGCAAACAAAAATATTTATCTTTTAGAAAAACCATCGAGTAGTGAGCAGTTAGTGGGAATTATCAAAAACTGTTTGAATGTAGAAGATATGAAGCAGAGAACGGATCAGAGATTTGATGTGAACGAGATTGCAACTTTGCAAGCATACAAGTCAGATTTTCAAACTCAGACGACAATCTGTAATATTTCACGCAGTGGAGTCAAAATTACTGGCAATATGTCGGGAGTCAATACAGGAGATCTTTTAAGACTTGTCTTTAATTTTGAAAAGATTCAAAAAGAGCGAACCATGAGTGCACGTGTCGTTTGGAAAAAAGAAAACGATGACAAAACAGGTGAGGCTGGTCTAGAGTTTGTTTCTCAAAAAATGGTTTATCAATACTTATTAGAGAGTGCTGTTGCTTAAAAAAGAATTAAAAAACAAAATACTTGTATTAACTTTATCAGATACAAAAACTCGCAATGCCTTTAGTCCGCAAATGGCTAGTGAGTTTAAGAAAGCCTTAAAGGAACAAAGCTTTTCTGGAGTCATACTTAAGGCAGAAGGCAAAATATTCTGTTCAGGTGGTCATTTACCCTTTTATAAAAATTTAAAAACGAAGGAAGAGGGTCTTAAGCACAACCAAAAAATTACAAAAATACTCAATGAATTTGAAAACCTAAGCGTGCCTAAAGTTTGCTTGGTTGAGGGATTGTGTGTTGGTGGTGGTATGGAATTAATGGCCTCATTTGACAAAGTGTACGCAAGCCCACAAGCTCTTTTTGGTTTATGGCAAAGAAGAGTGGGGCTGACTTTTGGTTGGGGTGGAGAACAACGTCTTCGTAAAAGGGTTTCCGAGAAAAATTTAAATAACTGGCTTTTATATGGTGAAACTTTGGACGTCTATAGGGCTCAGGACATAGGAATTGTGGATGGAGTTTTTCTTAAAAACCAGTTACAGGAAAAAGCCATTCAATGGATAGAAAAGATCAGTCAGTTAGGTCAACATAGTTTGGAGGCTATTTATGGTCAGTCGGGCCACCAGTCCCATGTATTTCAAAACTTGTGGCTAGAGGCTGATCATAGAAAAGCCTTAGAGAAGTTCACCGGATCTAAATAGGTTCTAAGTATAAGGTAAAAGTGTCACTCCCAAATCGGTTAATGGGAGTTCTCCATGCGAGCTTTGGCCTTTTCAAGTAAATGAGAAACCAATTGTTTTCCATCGAGTCCGGCTTGTTTCCATAGGGATGGAAACATACTGATATTAGTAAAACCAGGGTGGGTATTGATTTCGTTAAAATAGACTTGATTATCTGGAGTTAGGAAAAAGTCAGCTCTTGCGTAATCACGACAATCCAATTTTTCAAAACACTTTTTGGCAATATCTTGAATATTTTGTTCCACACCCGAATCGACAGAGGCGGGAATAATCAACTCAGCTCCATTAGGATCAATATATTTGGCATCATAAGAATAAAACTCATGATTGGGTTTAATCTCTCCAAGGCCGGTTACTTTTAAAATGCCATCTTCTTCGAGTAAGGCACATTCAATCTCGCGGCAATTCTCTACGGATGTTTCAAGGATGATTTTTTTATCAAACTTTTGCGCCTCTTTGAGAGCGTCCTTCCATTGGGCTTCTGATTTTACTTTGGAAATTCCCACAGAGGACCCCATGTTGGCTGGCTTAACGAAAAAGGGGAGGCCTAATTTTGATTCAATTTCTTGGAAAGAAGGGATTTCCTCTTCAATAAGGAGATAAGGTGTTTGAGGAATATCAAAATCACTGAGTATCTTCTTTGTTTTAGCTTTGTCGAAAGCATGAGCACAGCCGGCAGAGGCTGTCCCTACAAATGGAAGATTCCATTCACTCATCAGGTTTTGAAGTTCACCATCTTCTCCAAAAGGGCCATGAATAATGGGAAAGGCCAAATCGAGATTATCTTCCACAGCTTTGTTACCGTGTTGGTCGTAAAGATAAACATTGTGTCCATCGTACTTACAGAAAACCTCAATTCCCAGTTGGTTTAAATCAATAGGGTGCTCAAAGTTTGTCGCGAGTAGATCTTCTTTGTTGATGAGTTTCCACAGTCGATCTTTTGTAATTCCTAATAAAAGAACTTTATCTGCAAGAGTCTCTAGGTGCATAAATATATTTTTAGCAGAAACTAAAGAAACGTCATGTTCGGCACTGGGGCCGCCAAAAATTAGAGCTACTGTCATTAGGCCATCTCCACGAGTTCTCTCATTAAACCTTGAATACCTTCAAAGACTTTGTGAGGCTCGGCATCATCATACATGTAAGCGGGTGTGGTTACAATTTTATTAGCTCGATCGGTGATGTAATCATCCACAGGGCAGTCTTCATGAAGGGCGCCTGTTTTTTCTATTTCTTGAGCGGTTTCAGTATCGTTACCGATAGTAAGAGTAATTTCATTACCACCCAGGACTTTAGCTAAAAGAACGGGGGCTATACAACAAGCTCCAATGGGTTTGCTTTCGTCGTTAAACTCGTGAATGACTCTAACGATATCGGGCATCACTTTGCATTTTGATCCTTTACTTGCCCAATCAGAGAGGTGAAGAGCGGCCCCAAAACCTCCTGGAAAAACGATTGCATCAAAAGAACTGGAAGAGAGTTCTTTGAGGGGTTTAATTTTTCCCCGTGTTATTCGGGCACTTTCCGACTGAATGTTGCGGGAACCTGTACGTTCACCATCAAGATGATCAACAGATTCAAAGACTAAGTCGGGAGCAAAGCATTGAACTTCGGCATTAAGTTGAGAGAGTGCGATAAGAGCACTCACCGATTCAGTTATTTCGGCGCCATCTTTAAAACCACATCCAGAGAGTACCATGGCCACTTTTCTCATATTGAACCTTCCTTTTATTGGGTTTAGACCCATAAAATAGAATTCACCTTTTGGTGAAGGACTATGGGGTCATCATAATAGATAAATGATCTAAAGTTAAATTCACACCGCTCCAATAAAAAGACAAGTTGTGCAATTAAACGCATTGAAGCTCAACTCAAGTAGGTCTTTCTTGTTTCTCGTGTTGATATTAGATGGATTGTTTCTATATGTGTAAAAACCTTCATAATTATTGAAGAGGGTATTCAAAAGCCCTCAAGTCTTAATAGTTTGGAGATAGCTTTTAGTTCAAACTCAGGAGTCACTGAAGTGTTGCCTTACTTTGTTCTTGTTACTTCTGATTGTTTTGTACGGCTCTTTGTAAATGGAGTGGACTGGGTCGGGACTAAGTTTAAGTTAATAAGGGATTAAGTCATTGATTCAGGCTGTAAGCCTTAGGCTGTCTAAATTGAGCAGGAGCGTTAATTATAAGTCAATGAGCAGGCTTGCTTTATCGGTTGTAAAAGTTCTTTTATACTTTTTAGGATTATTGCACTTTGAAAGGATATTCTATGGGTCATGTTCACTCCCACCATTGCAATGAAAAATCTTTATTTTGGGCCATAACGATAAACCTGTTCTTAACTCTTGTTCAGATTGTAGGAGGTCTTCTTTCTGGTAGTCTTTCCTTGTTAGCGGATGCACTTCATAATTTAAGTGATGCGGGAGCTTTGGTCATTGCCTTTGTTGCGCAAAAAGTTTCAGGTTTGCCGGCTAACAATGTAATGACTTTTGGTTATGGGCGGGCTCAAATTTTAGGAGCGTTGATTAACAGCACCACTCTTGTGGTTGTCGCTTTTTATTTAATTTATGAGTCGTGGAGTCGTTTTGCTCACCCTACAGAAAATATTGATGGTTGGATGGTTGTTTGGGTGGCTGGAGTGGCTCTTGTTGTGGATTTAGCGACTGCTTGGTTAACTCATGGTGGAGCTAAAGACAGTATTAATATGAGGGCGGCCTTTATTCACAATGTTTCTGATGCCTTAGCTTCCATCGTTGTCATTGTATCGGGAATTTTAATTATAAACTTTCAAGTTGTATGGGTTGATTTGGTCGCCACAGTTTTGATTTCCCTCTATATTCTTTATCAATCTATAGGTTTAATAAAGAGCAGTATGAAAACTCTTATGCAGGCCGTTCCCAGTGATCTTGATCCTAATGAGATTGTGAATCGTTTAAAAACGGTTTCAGGGGTGCGTGATATCCATCATGTTCATATATGGGAGATTCATGAAAAGTTCCGCTCTTTTGAGTCGCATATTAAGCTTGAAAAGGTCTCTATTGACGAAACCTCTCAAATAAAAAAAGAAATAAAATCATTATTGAAAGAGCAATTTCATATTGGTCACTCGACATTGGAGTTTGAGTTCGATGATAATGATTGTGCTAATTGCACTTAATACCAATTCCCATAAATAACTAGTTTTTAAAGTCGACCACTTCTCGGCATTGTTTTACCAGCACTCGAAGGTTGTCGATAGGTATAAAGCTTGTGGAGCATTGCTTTAATAGTCCTGCGAAAAAAGGAACTTGTTCACTAATAATCCATTCGATGGAATGTCTTTGAGTGCTTTCATCATCAAAAAGAAACACGATATCGTAAGTGATTAAGTCTCCCTCTAATTTACACTGGGGGAGTGAGGCACAATTGGGAGCCTCTTTGACTTTTTGTGGAGGTGAGAGTGAGACTCTTTTGACCTGCAAGTTTTGGTATTGAACGCCCACAACTTCGGTATCATTTTGATTATTTGGTTTGAGTCTATCTGTTGTGTGACTCAGAGAGTGGTAATGATCATTGAGAGGGGCTAAGGCTTCACTCATTTGTTCCGGTTGCAGGGATAAAACATTTTTAAATTCATAAATGAAGTCTTTATCTTTTAAGTAGTCGGTGACTTTCTTGAAAAGAGTTAGAAGGGTTGCGTGCTCCAATTTTTCAACTTGTCCCACCTCAGTGGTCCACTCTTTACTCAAAAAAGAGCTTGAGCCTTGAGAGCTTATAACCTCTTGTGTTTCCACAAAATGTATCCATTGACCTGGATTAACAGAGTAAGGGTTGAGTTTTGAGAGACTTTTGTTTTGTGCTCTTTCAATTTCAGAGGCATTAGTGATTTGTTCAGTTGTTTTTGCAGGCTCTCTTTGGCAAGACAGATTTGAGAAAGCCATAATACCAATCAATAAATATTTTTTCATATTGAGTCCCAACCCCAAACCCAAAAAGGAATAGGGAAAATCTGTTCCATGGCTTCTAAAGCTTGTTCACTAAAACTATGAATTTGTTTTGGTTCCATCGGTCCAAACACCAAGCGAATAATATCTTGGTCTGAATCAGTAGCATAGATTTCATCTCTATAACCGAAATAATATTGGTCATCTCTGTATTCAAATACGAAAGAGTCGTAACCTAAAGCACGAGCTCCTTTTTTGATCTTCTTACAAAAGGAAGCTGGGTTGATAATCTTGATCATTCCCAAGACACCAAGAAACTTTTGTGCTCCCCCTTGTTCCATTTGCTTAATTAAGTTTGTGCATTGGGGTGGAGAGATAAGAGTGATCGGTTGTTGGCTCTTTTGACTCATTTCTTTTAAAAGTGACATCAAAGCGGAAACTTTTCCGCCCCATTCGTGCACGTATCCTTGAAAGTCAGCCCCTTTGCCAAGTACACAATAGGCCTCTAGGGCCTGGGTCTGTTTATTCCAGGCGGTGTACAATTGAGAATTGGGGATTTTTAAGTACTTTTCAATGTCTGAAGTATGTCGGACGGTTTTTAAATTGTGTTGATTATAAACTTTCAACAAAGCCTGTGGAGAAACTTTGGTAGTATCCAGTATTTTGACGTCAGCGACTTTATCAGGTTGAAATTTTGAATCAATTTGTAGAGCAATTTCTGAACCGGCAATTTCAAAACCAAATTTGGCGTAAAAATTAAATAAGTCTGTCCAGAGAATCGAGAAGTCACAGTTTTGTTGTTTACAGGCTTCAAGACAGCTTTCAATTATTTGTCGACTGTAGCCTTTTCCCTGTTTGTCAGGATCAGTAACAACACTTCCAATGAGACCCACTTTAAATAAATGATAGTGAGTTCTAATCAATGAAGGTTGCATGACGGCATGGGCGAGAACTTGGTTTTCTTCTTCGATAAAGCGAATGTTTCCGCGATTTTTTTCGCTAAAAGCCACAGGATACTCTTCGCTGAGTTTCCATTTTGAGTGTGGGCGTAACTTTTCTGTGAGGAATTGATCGATTTGATTCCAATTGTCTGATTTTGCTATTTTGACTTCCATGCTTCTATTTTAGGATTTTGTGACTTCTGTGTCTTGTGGATGCTGAAAGACAAGACAAAAGTTCTAGGAAGATCTTGCTGATGCAGTCCTATCAGCAGAATCCTATTTTGTATTGGCACTCCAGTTGTCTGAAAGTCTGGTTGTTCGTCACTCATTGGAACAGTCATTTCTGGGATTGGATATCACAGACTTCTGAAATTGATTGTAATCAGGTTGAGATCAAAAACTTGGAAGTTTGATTTCGTTACTGTCCTGTAGTGGTTTATTTTTTGTGATTGGATGAGTTATTGAGGCTTTTTCAAGCTAGCCTGAAGTCAGGAAACATGAGAAGGTAAGGGGATGGTAGCATCTTTTCTAGAAAGCATTCGATATGTCGGGCACATGTGGCCTCTAGCACTTGTGCGTATTTTTATAGGTTTCCAGGCTGTTTCAAAAGTTCTGGAACATGTTCAAACGGGATATCTTGATCATCCCTACATAAGCGAAAGGCTTAACCTCACTGAAGGGCCTCAAATTGCTTTTGGTATTTATTTTGAGGTATTCAAAAGTTTGATACAGTCTCAGTGGTATTTGATGACCTACGTATTAATTATCTTACAATTAATTGTTGGTCTTTCTTATATATTAGGCTTGGGTGTGCGAATTGCGAGTTTGATTGGAATGATTCTATCAATTCACCTTTATCTTTTCTTTGAGTTCGCATCGAGCCCTGGGGAAATATATTTATTTTATATACACTTACTTTTCTGTCTCCTCGGTGCTGGAAGGTGTTTAGGGCTCGATTTTTATTTTTATAAAAGTCGCAGAGGAATCATCTGGTAGTCCTATCCATGAACATGCGAAACTTTTTATCCTATTCCTTCGCTTGTCTGGTTTTAGTTTTAATACTAGGTCTTCCATATTTGGTTACAACTCCAGAGTCATTACATAAAGAGAATATTGTTCGTGTCTTAACCTATTCTTCCTTTATTAATAAATGGGGAGCGGGACCTGAAGTTGCCAAATTGTTTGAAGAAAAAACAGGGTTAAAAATTGAATGGATCAACGCAGGAAATGCCGGTTTAGTTGTTGAAAGGTTGAAATTTAAAAAAGACCTAGATGCTCCCGATCTTATAATTGGCTTTGATCAGTTCTCTGTACATGAAGCTCGTAAAGATTTTGAATGGAAAAATTTAAGACAAAAAGTTTCTCTGGATTTTCCAACAAAACTCCCTGCGGAATCCCAGTTTCATGATTTTATTGCTTATGACTGGGCACCCTTAAGTTTTGTTTATAGAGAAGGAGAGATTCCTCCGGCGACAAAACTGACCGATCTTTTAAAACCAGAGTATAAAGATAAATTGATTTTACAAGATCCGCGCATGAGTTCTCCAGGTCTTCAGTTTTTTTTATGGGTTTTAACGGATATGGGTGAAATGAAGGGTTTTGAGTTTTTAAATAAACTCAAACCGTCAATAAAGATAATGTCACCGAGCTGGTCCTCCAGTTACAGTATTTTTAAAGTGGAAAAGCCTTCGATGGTTTTCTCTCATTTTTCTTCTCCCTTTTATCATCAACATGAAAAGGCCGGTCATACATTTAAATCCATGGAGCTTGAGAATCCTCATCCCGTTCAGGTTGAATATATGGGAGTTCCGAATTTTTGCGGTAACTGTGAAGGGGCTATACAGCTGGCTCAATTTCTTTTGGAGACTAAAACTCAAAAAATTCTCATGCAGAAAAATTTCATGTTTCCAGTGGATGAGAGAGCCATGGAGGGAACTCCATTTGTGCTCCCTAATGTTAAATATGCGAAACCCATTGAGAGTCTTTCTTTTATTAAACGTAAAAGAGAGTTGATCAATAAATGGAAAAAAGTATTTTACTAGTGGCTAGCCAATTTTTTAGAAAACTAATATTTTTATCAGTTTTAGGAGGGTTAATTTTCCCTCTGCTTTTTTTGGTGTCACATTTCTCTTTACAAAAAATTTATTGGGACCCTTTTTTAATTGCTATTTTAAGGGGAGCATTCACCCAAACAGCTTTGAGTCTTGTTTTCACGATCACTTTTGGTTTCTTCGGTGCCTTATCTTTGTTTTCGTTAAGGCGCTCTCTCACTGAGAAGCAGTTTTATGTTCTTAGTTTTTTGTTAATTTCTCCCTCATTTATACCACCTATAATGGTTGTACTCTTAATAGCCAAATCTCTTTCGTATTTACCAACAGGCTTAGAGGGAGTGGTCTTTTATCATGCCATCATGAATATTGGTTTGGTCTCAGTTCTCCTGCATAGGCAAATTGATAAGAAGGCGAAAAGTTTTGCAAGGGATAATTTGGTTTCGGGTGTTTCTTGCAGGAGATTTATCTTTCGTGGACTTTTGCCTGAGATGAGGTCTGATTTATCGCTTTTAAGTTTTTATTTTTTTATACTTTATTTTTTCAGCTTTTCTGTGCCTTTTTTAGTGGGAGGGTCTATTTACGGTGGAGTAGAAGTTTTTATTTACGAAAAGATACTTCTGTTCGGTCAGTGGGGAGAGGCTATACAATACTCTTTTTATTTATTTGTCATACTTTTCCTTCTTTCTAAAGTTTTTGAGAAAAGAGAAAATACTCATTTTTGGTCATCGCAGAGCCTTAGTAATTATCCACGGAAGTACTCTCCGGTCTCATTTATTATTGGCCCACTGTTTCCTGTGGTTCTTTTGTTTATAGGGCTTTCTCTTTTGTTTCTTAATAACTGGTGGGCCATTGATTCTGCTTCCTGGCTAAGTCTTGTTCGGGGAACTTGGTTTATCTCTCTTGTAACAGGAATTTTAACATTTTTATTTTTGACGGCACTTTCCTATGCTTTTTTGCAAAACACAATTGGTCGGTGGTTGTTGAGTTTTGTCTATCCTGGCTGGGTTATCTTGGGATTTGCCTTTTTGCTTTTACCAGGGGAAAGCACTTTAGCAAGAATGTTAAAGACCTCAGTCGCTCTGTCATTTCTATATTTACCCTTTGTTTATCGTTTGATTTTCCATCAGGTTTTAAAGGATTTAACTTTTCAAGTGAAGGTTTCGTCGACTTTTCCTGTGCCGTGGAGAAAAATTTTTTTCAATGTTATTTTTCCTCAGGTGTTGCCAAGCATTGCCTTTTTATCTGCATTAAGTTCTTTGTGGGCCGCTGGGGATTTTGCAATAACAGGTCTTCTTATTAATTCTCATTCTTCCTCAACATTGGCTTATGAGATGAAAGAACTTATGGCTAATTATCGTTTAGAAAAAGCCTTGATGTATATGCCGTCCTTGTTAATCTCATCACTGTTATTATTTTTACTCTTTTCAGGAATTGCTTATGTCAGTCGTTCAAAAAATATATCGTGAGTTGGATACGTTCTCTATTAATATTCACCAATGGGAAATTCTTGATCAAGGTATCACGGTTCTTTGGGGGCCGTCAGGTTCAGGTAAGTCAACGATCATAAATGCACTTCTTGGCCTTGATGAAAAGGCGCAAGTGGGGTGGACCATGCAGGGAATTGATATGCATAAGCTCCCACCGGAAAAGCGTCGACTGGGGGTGGTCTTTCAAGAGCCTGGGCTGTTTCCCAGTATGTCAGTGGCCAATAATATACTTTTCCCAGTTAATAAAAAAGATCAGCCTTACTGGCAGAAAATATACGAAGAGTTGGTTGAGGAGTTACGACTGACTGAAATATTGAAATCCCCCATTCATAAAATTTCAGGAGGAGAAAAGCAAAGGGTGGCCATTGCAAGAGCTCTTATTTATGAGCCGAGAATGCTTCTCATGGATGAGCCCTTTTCGGCTTTGGATACAGAAGTTAGGGATAGCTCACGAAATCTGATGAAGAAGATAAGTCAGAAACTCAATTGTCCCGTTCTTTTGGTAACCCATGATCGTTCGGATGTTGATGTTTTGGCCCAAAAGGTCACCTATTTAAAGAGGGGGCAAATTGAAAAAGAGGAGAGCTTGTCTTAACAAGAAAGCCATTGATTTTGGGGCCTAGAGAGGGTAGGCCCTAAGCATGGAAAAAATCAAAATTAATCAATCGTTGCATGGAAATCCCCAAGGATCTCCTCAGTTTAATGTCGAAGTAAAAAATAGTGCTGGAGAGGCTGTTAAAGTGGCATGCCCCAAGGCAACAAGAGCTATGGTTGCTCTTATGGATATGCAAGCGGTCATTGGTGGAGCTGCCAGTCATTATGGTGGCCCTGCGGCTTTTGCTGAGATTATGTCAGCGACCCATGGAATTATGTTTTCGCAAGCGAATCAAGCAGACAAGCAATGGTACGATCTCTTTCATTTTGTAAACGATGCGGGCCACTGTGAAAATGGACTTTATGCACTGAAGGCCAATTATAAAGCGGCTGGTCTTGATGTTGAGGACCTTAAAGGTTTCCGTTCCATTGAAAGTGGGTTAACAGGGCACGGTGAAGCTCACTTGTTTCCCCAAGGAGTTTATATCAGTAATGGTCCATTGGGCTCGGGGTTGCCTCAGGCACAAGGATTGGCTGCTGCGGAATCTTTGGAAAACAATCCGCGTGTTACAATCACGGCGATTTCCGATGGAGCTTGTATGGAAGGGGAAGCAAAGGAAGCCTTTGCAGCGATTCCTGGTTTAGCTGATAAAAATAAAATGGGCCCCTTTGTCTGTTTAGTGAGTGATAATAATACGAAGCTTTCTGGAAGAATTGACGATGATTCTTTTTCAATGAAGCCGACTTTTGATTCTATGGCAGCACTCGGTTGGGAAGTGACTTACGTAGAAGATGGGCATGATCTCGAAAAAGTTTATCACACTATTGAAAAGTCTATTTCTGAAGCTCAAGCAAAACCTCAAAAACCACAATTGATTTGGTTTAAAACAATTAAAGGTAAGGGTGTTGCAAAAACTGAAGCTTCCGCTTCAGGTGGTCATGGCTTTCCACTAAAAAAAGCAGATGAACTGAAATCTTTTGTTGATGAAATCTATTCTGGTGAGGAGACTCCCCAGGTTTTGTCAAAGTGGTGTGAGGATCTGACTCAGTTAAAGCAACCAAAGTCTGATTTTGAAAAATGGCCTGGCGATCGCGTAAAAACACAAGCCGGTGTGAGCGCGGCCTTGATCTCGCTTTATAAGAACAATTACCCTGTTGTCTCTGTTTCGGCTGATCTACAAGGTTCAACAGGTGTTGATGGTTTTAGAAAAGAGTTTCCAGAAGCCAGTTTTGAGGTGGGTGTAGCTGAAGCTAATATGGTTAATATGGCTGTGGGATTGTCAAAGCAGGGTTATATACCTGTGGTTGATACCTTTGCACAGTTTGGAATTACCAAAGGGGCTCTGCCCATGATTATGTCTGGCTTATCGCAAGCTCCAATTATTGCCATCTATTCTCATACCGGTTTTCAAGATGCTGCTGATGGAGCTTCTCACCAAGCCTTAACCTACTTTGCAATGATGTCGGCCATTCCTTATGTTGACGTTGTTTGTTTAACATGTGCTGAAGATGCCGAAGTTCTTATTACTCAATGTGTAGAGAATTTTGTGAAAGTCCGTAAAAATGGTGAGACACCACGCTCAACGGTTTTCTTTCTAGGAAGAGAAACATATCCAAAGTCATTTGTTGAAGGAGTGAGTGTTAAGTATGGTAAAGCTCAAATTTTAAAAGATAACTCTAAAGAATTTGATGACTCTGTTCTTTTAGTCACCTGTGGTTCAATGGTTGAAAATGCTCTTTTAGCTCAAAAGCAAATGAGTGAAAATGGTAAAGGTTCTATTGTGGTGAATGCCTCTATTATTAATGCTCCTGATCTTCAGACAATTAAAGATTGTTTAAAGAAAACAAAAGGGCGTTTAGTCACAATTGAGGATCATCGTGTTGTGGGTGGAATGGGAGCTTTGTTGTCTCATGCGCTTAGTCAGTCCGGTGAATCTTTTAGTATGAAAAGCTTAGGTATTGGCGATCATTTTGGAAGAAGTGCTTACACCTCAGATCAACTTTATGAAAAGTATGGTTTAGGTGTTAATGCGATCATTGAAACGGCTCAATCTTTAAAATAATAAAGACTAAAAATATAAAGAGTTAGTACAAATCCACTGGACCACTTAAGGAAAGTCACAGGACCGAGATAAGTGTAAACGTAAGGTGGATTTATTTCGTTTAAGACGAATAAAATACTTCCTGTTTCAGTAAGATCAAAAAATCAGGGGACAAAAGCTCTAATCGCGGCTTTTCCAGGTTTTACTTTGGCTAAAAGTTGATAGAAGAGAGCTGTGTAAGTCAGGATGAAGAGGAGATCGAGTAATTCATTGTTATGATAACGTTTAATCTCTTGAGGGGTTAGACTTTCAAAAAATTGTTTAGCAAAGGACTCACTATAGATGAGTTGAGCATCGAGTGAGCCTGGGATTCCAACAAGGCTCATTAAAAAACCAATAACAAATAGGCAAATGAGAGTGATGTGAATTTTTCGAGATAAGAGAAAATTTTTAATATTAAAAGGCAAGGTTTCCTCACAAAAGGAAAGAAAGCTCTCGCTTAAGCTTTCTCTTTATCTTTTGCTTTTTCATGTACGGGAGTGGAATCACTCTCATTGAGTTTTTCCCTCTTAACGGACTCGGTCACATCTGTTGTGTCGTCATCATCGGTCATGCCTTTTTTGAAACCTTTGATCGCTTGAGCAAGAGATTTTCCAAGTCCTGGCAGTCGTGCCGGTGCAACAAATAAAACCACCAAAATAATGGCAATAATGAGAATTTGGCCTCCACCTACACCCATTGTGTCCTCCTAGAGAATTTCGATTATAATAACATTGTTCCTAGCAAATTTCTACGTCTTCTTCGTAGAGACGAAAGGTCAGAGAGTTCTAGAGTGTGTTAATGAAATTGCTTCCAATATTGATCAAGCCAGTAATAAATCATGTTTTCTGGAAGAAGTTTGTAAGCCATTGAGAGGGTCAGTGCTATGGGCATGCTATTGCTTTTTGCTAGATGGGTTTTATAGCGATCTCTGACTTTACTAAGAGATTCAATCTCTTGCAGCTGCTTTATAAACTTAAGTGTTTGAAAGAAGAGGTCCTGCTCGTTTCTGAACATACCCCATTCTTCTCTTAATATGTGAGAAAGAGATTCTCTTTGATCTTTGGATAAGGTGAGGTGCTCACAGAAGTTTGGGTAACGACTGGTGATTAAGGAAAACAACAGAACGGCAAAAAGCTCATGAGAACTGGACTCATCTGTTACTTTTTCCAGTCCCAAATTGAGACTTTTAATGAATAGATCAGAATTTGGGCCCACTAAAGCTTCCTCCAGCGAAGGGCTTAAGTATTTAAGTAAATTAAGATCATGGCATTCCCAAAGAATGCGATCCGCTGAATTGAGTCTTAAAAACTTCAAAAGCTCTTCTCTTTTACGAGGGAGAACAGTGAGTTGTATTTGTTCGGCAAGGTTGGATATTGCGGCTCTCAAAGTGGGCTCAATCGAAAATTGTGATTTGTAAGCAAAGCGTATGGCGCGAAGCATGCGTAAGGGGTCTTCCTGGATTCGTATTTCAGGGTCTCCGATCATGCGAATAACTCGCCCTTCGATATCCTTTAAGCCATTGCAATAATCAATGAGCTCTTGTTTAACGGGATCATAAAAAAAGCTATTAATAGTGAAGTCTCTTCTTTTGGCATCTTCTTCAGCGGTTCCAAAAGTGTTGTCATCGGTGATTAAACTTCCTTCTTCCTCTTCATCATTACTTTTAGATCTAAAGGTAGAAATTTCGTATTGCTCACCATAACGTTTAACTAAAACAAGTTTGAATCGTCGCCCAATGATATGAGAGGGGCGAATGATTTTATTAATCTCTTTCGGTAGAGCCGAAGTGGCAATGTCAAAGTCCTTTGGGGGGAGGCCAATGAGTAAATCTCTGACGCACCCACCCACAAGGTAAGTGGTATGGTTGTGGCTTTGTAGTTTTTTAACTATTTTTAATGCCTGTGGATCAATCCACTCTTGGTTTAATGGTAGTTTATGTTTCACGTCTTCAGTACTCAGGTTCATAATGGCTCAGAATCAGAATCTTATTCACTATCAGATTATAGGTGAGGACTCATCTCCAAAATTAATATTTTTACACGGAATCTTGGGGCAGGGAAGGAACTGGCAAAGTATTGCAAAAAACTTCTCGAAAAATTTTCAGTGCCTCCTTATTGATCAAAGAGGGCATGGCAAATCCTTTCATCCCTCAAAAGGGTTCGAGTTAAAAGACTACTCTAATGATATCAGTGATTTACTAGAAAAGTTGGGTTGGGAAGAACCCGTTAATTTACTGGGTCATTCAATGGGTGGGCGAGTGGCTGTCCATTTTGCTAGCCAACATCCTGAAAAAGTGAAGAAATTGGTGGTCGTCGATATTGGTCCCACGTCGGACTGGTCTTCTATGCAATCCATAATAGATAAACTTAATTTTGTTCCCGTGCCTTTTGCATCAAGAGAGGATGCTCGTTCTTTTTTTGAAAATGAATTTCTCGATCGCTATAAGAGTAAAATGCTGATGGAATTCTTTGATTCTAATATAACTGAGCGAAATGGTGAATATGATTGGGTTTTTTACAAACCAGGCATCATTCAAACTTTGGAAAACTCACGTAGTCGAGACCACTGGGGTGAGTTTAAAAACTTAAAAATGCCGACCCTACTTATTCGTGGGGAACTTTCCGATGACTTGAAAAGAGAAGATTTTCAAAAGGTTATCGACAACAACGAGCTTATTGAGGGTGTTGAAGTGAAAGGAGCCGGGCACTGGGTTCATGCGGAGAAGCCCCGAGAAGTGATTGAAGTCCTGAGGAAGTTTTTCAATATTGCGAGTGACGTAAAGCAGTGATAGAACGACTAAAATTGCAAAAATTGATTCGCCGCTCAATGCTTGAGAGGGAATTTAAAGCATCACATACATCAACGAGTTCAAATGAATCTAGGAAAACACTTTAGCGAATATAAATTAGATGAACATCTCAATAATGCCCTTAGTGGTCTCGGCTTTGAACAGGCGACACCCATTCAAGAAAAAGCTTTCCCACTGGTATTAAGTGGGCAAGATGTGGCGGGGCTGGCTCAAACAGGCACAGGTAAGACAGCCGCTTTTTTACTCCCCCTTATTGAGAGAGTTTTACGGTCCGAAAATAAATCGGAAGATGAAGAAATTAAACAACGTGGTTTTGAAAACTGGGAACATAATCATTTTAATCTTGTTCTAGTTCCAACACGGGAGCTAGCAGAACAAGTCAAAGATTGCGCATTGGATTTTTTGAAGGGTACTGAGTATCGTGTGGTTGTTGTCTACGGTGGTGTCCCTATTGAAAAACAAATCACACAGTTGGAGAAAGGTTTTACTTTTCTCATTGCAACCCCAGGAAGACTGATTGACCTTTATAAAAGTCATAAAGTGGATTTGAAGCAAGTTCGTTCCGTGACTTTTGATGAAGCGGATCGCATGTTTGATATGGGTTTCAAGGATGACATGAAATATGTCTTGAGAAGAATACCTGAGTCACGTCAGCTTCTCCTTTTTAGTGCGACTCTCAATTTAGATGTATTCAATGTGGCCTATGAGTTTGGTGCTAATCCTGTAGAGATTAAAGTTTCTGAAGATAAAAAGACTGCGGACAATGTGGATGATAAAATTTTTCACCTCGGTCGTGATGAGAAGCCAGGACATTTACTGGGGTTGCTCGATCGCTTAAAACCAAGACAAGTCATTATCTTCACTAACTTTAAAAGTCAGGTGGAAAGAGTCTCTGAGTTTTTAAATAAGAATAATCACAAAGCCGTCGGTATATCGAGTCTCCTTTCCCAATCTCAAAGAAAAAGGGTTATGGATCGTTTTAAAGAAGAAGGCGGGGAAAATATACTTGTCGCCACTGATGTGGCAGCACGAGGCCTTGATATTGAAGGTGTTGATCTAGTGATTAATTTTGAATTGCCCGATGATGCCGAAAACTATGTCCATAGGATTGGAAGAACGGGAAGAGCGGGAGAAAAAGGTAAGGCTTTTAGTTTTGTTTCGGATAAAGATGTTGAAGCTCTTGATCGAATTCAAAAATATCTCAATCGTTCTGTTGAAGCGGATTGGATGGAAGACTCTGAATTGCCAAAAGAGTTTGCAGAGTTCCCGAAAGGTGAACTTTTTGTGAAGAAAAGCCGTGGTGGTAAACCGACATCATCAGGAAAATCTTCAAATAATCGTCGTGGTAAAGGTGATTATAAAAAAGAGAGAGACGGCAAAAAGAAATACGAATCGAAAGACTCGCAAGACAACAAGAAGTCCAATAATCGTCGTCGCAAAAGATATCAAGATGATGAGAACAAAGAGGCGAGTGCTTCTAAGCAGGTGCACCGTGATAAACGTTCAGGACGTCATAAAGATAAAAAAGACGATCATAAAAAGCCGTCTAAAAAACGTCGTAATAACAACCAGCAGGGGCCTAAGAAATACAAACAAAAAGCTCGTACTGGTAAGAGTCAATCAGCAAGCTCCACTCCAACTCCTAAAAAAGGACTTGTTGGCAAATTGACCGGAGCGATAAAAGGTCTTTTCCGTTAATTGCTCAAAGGCCTTGAAAAAGGCTTTTGCTGATTCCATTAATTATTATCTTCAAGTTCAGATTGAATGAGCATGTAAGTTTGGGCTCTAGGATTCCATTCAAAGTTTCTTGTCCTCGGTGGCCGAACAATAGTTCTCACATCAGGGGAGAGTCGAAAATAAATAGAGTTCGGATAAGTAAAAAATATTTTATGTTGAGTGAGCTCTAAAGCCAGTCTCTCTATTTCGTTGATTGTTAGAAAAGGGCTTTGAGTTTCAAGAGATGAAGCATCTAAAAAATAAAGTTGAGACATATCGCTCAGGCCAGCTTGTTCCAATCGTTGAGCGATCCTTTGAACATCATAACTTGCAAATTGCATAGCTTCACTGATGGGGATATTTTCCGAACCACGACTGGCTAAAAAATCAAGGCCATAGACTTCTTGTGGGCTAACACCACTGAGTTCTTGGGTGTTATCTCCTCTGGTTGTACTCATCCCGCGATTGATAAAATACTCTGTTGGTTTGTAATCACTACTGGTTCCATGGCCACGACCGCCAGAGATACTCGTCCGGTGTATATGACGATAGAGCGTTTCTCTTAATCTAAGTGCATTGGCACTAAAGTTTGTAACAAATTGATCAACAGACTGACTTCCTCTTTGGTTGGAATAATGAAAAAGTTGGACAGCTTTTCTATCCGGTAAAGGATTGTCATCCCAAAAACTAGGTCGGAAATAGAGTAAGTCCGATGTGCTTATGTTTTGAAGCATGGTTGAAAGGGCGATTTCATAGGCCCTTACAAATTGTTGTTTGGTGAGCCATTTTCTAGGGTGTCCATCAGGGACTTTAGGTCTTTTACCAAGAAGGGGGTAAGATTTTTTAACAACCTCTGGAAAATCCATTGCGTGAAAAACAGTGGGTTCAAAAAGAGTTTTGAATAGGGAAGTGAGTTCAGTATTGATCCAATCAAGAGCCTGACTTCGGTTAGTGATTTGAGTTTGATTTCTACGCAATTGGCGAAAATCTTGTATCTGGTCTCGAATAACAATAATAAGGCGAGAAGCACTTCGCCCAGTTGGGTTTAAGCTAAATTCGATACTGGCTGTTTCAATTCCAATAATATCAAGGGCGGCTGAATTTATCAGACCTTCAGTGAGTGAGCGAAAGAGTTGTCCTCCCGTGTCTCCTTGAAGGTCTAAGATAAAGACGTTGTCATTGCGACCAATTTGAATATCACTGAAGGAGTTTGTTAGGATTTCTCGCACTCTGTTGGCGATCACAGGGTGGGAATAGATTTGACCCTGGCGAATTAACTCTTGTAATCGAATATGCCCTGATGCTCGTCCAACAAAGTCTATTTCTATAGCCGGTGGCATTCTAAGGGGTTTTCCCGATAAAGAATAACCAGGCCTGGCGACACGCTCTCTAAAAAGGGTTGTACATCTTCTAAAGGACACAGCTTGTGCTTCTACTGAGAACAGTAGGAGGATTACTATTATATATTTCATGGAGCTTCAGTACTTACATTGACGAGGGAAAGCATTAGAAAAATTTCTTTAAGAATTTTTTTTAATAGTCTTGTCAAAACTTTTGACAGTTCTTTGAAGTAATACTCTTTAGCTAAACCCCCAGTTTCGTTGACTGCGTCGTCGCGGTACTATTCGTACAGCTTCTTCTTTGCCCCTCACTGTGAATTTAGCTAAAGAGGTATTAAATAGATCCTTAACTGAACGGTATTATTTATTGTAGAAAACCCATTTCAGTTAAGTCCGTATTAAGCAACGGCTCATAAAAGAGGAGCAACAGGAAGGTTGTCGAGAATGGGTTTGCCATCAAGTATGACGATTAAAAGATATTATTGATTGATCGGTATTTTCTGCGAGTCTTCGAGAGAACATAAGTTCTCAAGCGATAGAGTGTGACCAAGTCTCTGCGAGAGAATGGAGCTTTACTGCACTTTGGTTTTTGAGTTCCATTGAAAGCCCTTAACGATTTGGTTGCATTCTTTCAATGTGGTTTGAAAACTTTGAGTGTGATCTCGGCAAGTCATTAACACGGCCGTTTTGTTGTTCAGATAAATAACTTGGCGAAGTTGGCGTTTTTTTGATTGGTTGACGAGATCAATCACATAGCCTTTTTTGTTACCAGTTTTAAAGCCTTTTGAGCCCAGAACGTCATAACCATATTTAGGGTACTCTTTAATCCAGCGTTTAACATAGGTCTTAAGATTGGTGCCGGACTTCATATTATCCACTCTGACTGTGAGTGTGCCGCGAACATTGTTTCGTGAAATGGGAGAGCGGTAAACCGTTTCAATAAAGCGGCTTTTTTTAGGTGGTTTAGTCTGAATCCAGGGCGTGTTTTGAGCTAAAATTTCAAAACCAAATTTTGATTTATAAACACCCAGTTTTCCTTCCATTAATTTAGACGATGTTGTCCCTGGTATTGGTGCTGCCATAGCAGGGGAGAGGAAACTGAGGGCGGATAAAATAAGGAGAGTGTGTAAGGCTTTCATGTGTTTTAGTTTAGTCCCTAATGGGATGGGTGCAAACCACTCTTCACCCTTCAGGCCTAAGGTCTAGTGGGTGGCGATAGAAAAGGAATATAAGGCAGATTTTAGGGACAATGAAGTGGCCCTGGATACCTCATGCGGTAGATCTGCTCTTGCCCTGACTGTGTGGAAGTATAAAGTAAAACTTTACCATTCGGGCTCAGGGTCGGAAAAAACTGATCTCCAGCATCTGAAGTGATCTGTCTTTTGCACTCACCACCTTGTGAGACCTCATAAAGATTAAAGTTACGATCACCACTGTACTTCGCACTATATATAATAGATTTTCCATTAGGATGCCAAGTGGGTGACCAATTCACCCCCGAGTCTAGCGTCACAAATGTGGGGTTATTAAACTCAAGGTCTGAAACTAAAACTTGTGAAGATTTAAAATCAGGAGAAAAGCGGAACCAAGTGAACTTATCTTTTTGGTTAGAGATTTGTAAACCAAGATCATGTCCTTGCGTTTTCATGACTTTCCAAGGTGCGAGTTTCTTTTTCAGCGATTTAGCATAAAGATGCATTTGATTGTCGTGCCAGCGTGAGAAATAAAGTCGATCTTTTTCTGGAAGATAAACAGGGAAACCATCATAACCAGAAGACTCTGTGAGGCGTTCAATAGAGCTACCATCTAATTTACTTTGGTAAATTTCTTGGGGAGAAAAATCTAATTGGAAAAAAGAATCATTTTTAACGGAAGCGGGAAAACGGTTTAAGTACTCTTTTAAAATATAAGGGGCTTCCTTCTCTTCATCAGTTGTGCTGCTATAGAGAATTTGTCCTAAAGATTTTAAGTAAAAAACTCCTGAAAGTTGACCCACCTGATGAGTGATTTGTTTTTCTTTACCTGTGGCTAAATCTTTAAAATAAAGTTGAGTGTCTTTGTGGTTCTTGCGGTTCTTACTGACATAGACAAAGCCTGTTTTAGATACAAAGACAGGTTGACTATTTTGCCCACGCTTTGTCACAGCTTTGCTGCGAGGTTTTGGTTTTTCCTGAGTCGACTCAGCCCAAACCAGTGTTGAAAGAAGTAAGAACATCGATGATATAAATAAAGAAATGATACAGCGCCCCATTTCTTCATTCTAGTTCAAACCTCTATTTTGTCATCTTAGCCCAATATCTATGGCCTTTTGGATAAGTGAGAAAGGTACCTTTTCTTTTAGTTGTTTAGGGGAGATCCATTCTAAATCGGCAGATTTTGCCGAGCTAAAATTAGACTTTTTTCTGGTGAGTTTTACATAAATTTTATGGTGGGTAATACCATGAAGAAAGTCATACTGACTGGGAGCTTGAGTTTTTTGAGAAACCGACCCTGGTAAGATCCACTGTTTCTTTAAAAAAGGAGCGTATTCGTTTTTGATAAAAGCTATTTGGCCATTAGGTTTTTGGTAAATCTCGGCGTTCCATTCCCAAATTTCCATTTTCTTTTTTGGCTTTTTGAGAGGGAGTTTCTCAATAAGATTTTGATCTCTGGCCACACAATTTTTATTCAGAGGACAAAGGAAGCAAGAAGGAGTTGTGGGAGTGCAAATGGTGGCTCCAAGTTCCATAAATGCCTGGTTGATTTGACTGGGAGTTGCACATTGAGCGTAATCGTCGGCAATTTTTTGTAACTCTCCCTTTTCTTTGGTTTTCCAATGTTCATTAAAAAGTCCGAAACGTCGAGATAAGACCCGAATGACATTTCCATCGACAACACCTACGGGTTCTTCAAAAGCTTGGCTACTCACCGCTCGTGCTGTGTAGTCACCGAGACCAGGGTATGAAATAAGCTCTTTATAGGTTTGGGGAAAACTTTTTTCTTGAACGAGGAGCCCTGCCGCTTTGTGAATGTTACGAGCCCGTGAGTAGTAACCAAGGCCCGCCCACTTTTCGTAAACCTCTTCGATGGAGCTATTTGCTAATTTTTTCAGTGTTGGAAATTTTTTAATAAAAGCCTGAAAATAGGGAATTACGGCTGTGACAGTGGTTTGTTGAAGCATGATTTCAGAAATCCAAATATAGTAGGGATTTTTACTTTCACGCCAGGGGAGAGGTCTGGCATTTTCTATAAACCAGATCTCTAATTTCTTAGCTTCTTTTGCAATCGACTTACTTTTGTAAGAACTCATAGAACTTTTCTTTAGCCAAATTGAGTTTGTCTAAATTTGTTACCGAACCTTGTGCAAAATCAGGTCGTCCTCCGCCTTTGCCATCCAAATGAGAGCAAAGTTCCTGTGTGATTTTACCAGCATGAACTGATTTTAGAGATTTGCTGACAGCCACAATAAGTGGTTTTGTAGGTTCACCTTCACCGATAAGCACGAGGGCAATTTTATCTTTTTTGTTACGCAATTGATCGGCGACATCACTAAGAAGGTTGCGATCACTCACTGGTATACGAGAGAAAACAGCAAAACCCTTTTCTCCGGCGAGTGTGACTTCTTGACCTTCTTTTAATATGTCATCCACAGAGACACTCTGGGACGCTTTTTTCTTAAGATCTTTTTCAAGGCCTTTAATTTTGGCTTGTAGGTCTTCCACCTTTTCTGTCAGGTCAGAGGAGAAGTTTTCACTTTCACCCTTTGGCTTTTTAAGTTTTAAGGACTCTCGTAAGAGAAGATTCTCATCGGCCAATTGGGAAAGATATTGGAAAGCTCCACGTCCGGTCATGGCTTCAATTCTGCGAACACCAGCGGCTACACCAGACTCAGACAATATTTTAAAGAGTCCAATTTGTGCGGTGTTGGATACGTGGGTTCCTCCACAAAGCTCCATGGAGAAGACCTGATCTTTCGTTTCTCCCATGCTGATCACTCGAACCGTATCACCGTATTTTTCACCAAACATAGCGACGGCTCCCTTAGAGACCGCTTCTTTTTGTGACATGGATTCAATGGCTACAGGGTAGGCCGCGTGAATCTGTTGGTTGACTAAAGTTTCCACTTTCTTAATTTCTTTTGGAGTGAGTCCTTTAGAATGATTAAAATCAAATCGCAGTTTTTGTGCATTCACTAAAGAGCCAGCTTGGTTGACATGATCACCTAAAACGATCTTTAAAGCGGCGTTAAGAAGGTGGGTGGCCGAGTGATTGTTAGCAGTGTCTTGTCTAGAAGTTTGTCCAACTTTTAAGAAATAGGAATCACCCACTTTGAGTTCCCCTTCAAGGATTTCCACCTTGTGAAGAAAAACATCGTTCATTTTTTTACAGTCGCTCACCCGTGCGATTCTTTTATTATTAGAAGAATCGTAAATATCGCCAAGGTCGCCCACTTGACCTCCCCCTTCGGCATAAAAAGGGGAATTGTCGAAAATGGCCCAGCCCGATTGAGGAAGGGACTTCACGACAGCCTCACCATTAGAAAGAGATAAGCAATTTGTGGTGAGTTGTAGCTTTTCATAACCTTCAAAGTTTGTGGGTTTAAAGGTTTGACTCCAGTCAGCGAGATGTTTTTCATTACTTGAAATACTGTGGTCTTTTTGTGCGCTACGAGCTAAGTTTTTTGCTTTTTCCATAGCTTCGTAAAAGCCTTTCTCATCCACATTGAGATCATGTTCCTTTGCGACCACTTGAGTGAGGTCAAAAGGAAAGCCGTAAGTGTCGTAAAGAGTAAAGGCGGTCTCACCAGCGAGAGTGTCTTTCTGTTGACCAAGGAGAGTTTGAATTTCTTGGTTTAATATTTCAGAACCCTTGTCGAGAGTTTGTAAAAAGCGTTTCTCTTCATCGCCGACGGTTTGAAGAATGAAATCTTCTTTTTCTTTTAAGACAGGGTAATGTTCTCCCATGACTTGAATGACTTCTTTACAGATTTCAGGGAATAGGGATTTTTGTACATCAAGCTTTCTTGCATAGCGAATGGCGCGTCTCATGATTCGTCTCAACACATACCCAGAGCCTTCGTTAGAAGGGAGAACACCTTCTGCAATAAGAAAAGTGGTGGAGCGAGAGTGATCGGCAACGACTTTCAAAGCACCGATGGTTTGAGGTGTTTGACTGAGTTGTACCCGGTCATATTTTAAGCCGACCTGTTTACAGGCTTGATGGATGAGGGGTTCAAAGATATCACACTGGTAGTTATCTTTAACTCCTTGCATGGCGGCGCAAACTCTTTCAATGCCAGAGCCTGTGTCAACTGATGGTTTTGGTAAGGGAGTTTGTTTTCCGTTTTCATCTTCAAAAAATTGCATGAAAACCAAATTCCAGATCTCTACGAAACGATCCTCATCTTGGTCGATGGCTATCTTAGGACCCGATGGATTGTGATCATAAAAAATTTCAGAACAAGGTCCACAAGGACCTGTTTGTCCCATTCTCCAAAAGTTATCCTTTTCACCAAAGCGAAAAATCTTATCTTTCGGAACTCCAATCTTTTTTTCCCATATTTCAGCGGCTTCATCGTCGGTTTCAAATACAGAAACATAAAGTCTTTCAGACGGTATATTAAGGCGTTTGGTTAAAAACTCCCATGCAAATTCAATGGCTTCTTGTTTGAAGTAGTCCCCGAAAGAAAAGTTACCCATCATTTCAAAAAAAGTATGGTGACGGGCAGTGAAACCAACATTTTCGAGGTCATTGTGTTTCCCGCCAGCGCGCAAACATTTCTGTATACTAACGGCCCGCGAGTAATCTCTTCGATCAGTACCGAGAAAAACATCCTTGAATTGGTTCATACCAGCATTAGTAAACATTAATGTCGGATCATTATGGGGAATGAGACTGGAACTCTCGACATACTGATGTTTTTTTTCTTCAAAAAATTCAATAAAAGCTTTGCGAATTTCTACGTATTTCATGGACCACCTGCGAAAGGGTTTCTGTATCAAATCCTCGATTTTTTAGCAATGAACTCAATTTGGCAAGATCATTAGGATCAGAAAGCTTTTGTTGGCAAATTTCCATGGCCTTATCAAACTCAAGCTCAGGGTCTTTGGGGACAGAAGGAAGCCCCTTTTTCTGTAAATACTGGTTAATATAGTAAATACCTTTACCTTTATTATGGAGTTGTTGTGACACTTTAGCGCTGAGTTCCTCTGGAGGTAAGATCCAACCCCGTTCATTTAACTCTGCCAAGGCCTGAGAGATTTCCTCATTGGTATAAAAGCGGCTTAATTTATCTCTCAATTCTTTTTCGGAGTGATCCCTACGGGCTAAATAGTCCATCGCTTTGACACGAGCTGTTTTTTCCGTCTTTTTAAAAGTCGTCATCATTATCTTCTAAATCAAAATCTGTGAAAGAAGGCAACTCTTCTTCTATGGGATGCTGAGCATTCACCTCGGTATGGTGAATGCCCTGTCCCGTCTGAATTCCACTGTATTTGAGATAGAAGTCGTCAGGATGATTACAGACTTTGAGAGCGTCTTTGAGTGTAATCATATCGGACTTAATAAGTTTTAGAAGACTTTGGTCAAAGGTTTGCATCCCTGTGGCTTTTGCGCTGGTTTCAATGGCATTTGAGATCATTCGCGTTTTTTCAGGATCTTCAATCATTTCGCGAATGCGAGCATTGTTAACCATAACTTCAACAGCGGGGATAACCCCTTTTTTGTCTTTGCGAGGAACAAGTCGCTGACTAATGACCGCTTGTAAGGTGGAGGCCAATTGCCTTCGAATTTGGCTTTGTTGATGACTTTCAAAAACGGCTAGAATTCGATTGATTGTTTCTTGGGCATCAAAGGTGTGAAGAGTGGAAAGGACGAGATGACCCGTGGCAGCAGCCATCATAGCTGTTTCTATGGTTTCTCGATCTCTCATCTCACCAATAAGGATCACATCAGGGTCTTGTCTTAAGGCCGCTCTTAAGGCGGTTTCAAAGGTGGTGGTATCAAGTCCCAGTTCTCTTTGAGAGATCAAACTACGGTGATCTTTAATAAGATACTCAATAGGATCTTCAATAGTGATGATGTGTTTATTACGGGTTTTATTGATCTGATTGATCATAGCCGCAAGGGTGGTTGATTTTCCAGAGCCGGTGACTCCAGTGACAAGAATCAACCCTCGTTCGCGATTGGCCACTTTTTCTACGATCTCCGGGATGTTCAGTTTGGAGAAGTCAGGAACTTGATCGGATATGACACGAGCGACAATGCGAATGGATCCCCTTTGCATAAAAAGGTTTACACGAAAACGTCCGACACCACGGACGCCATAGCCTAAATCCAATTCTTTAAAGTGATCAAAACGGGTGCGTTCGGCTTCTGTTTTGATTAATTGTTCAGCAAAACCTTGCAGCTGTGCGGTTGTCATTGGTTTCCACTTTTTAGAAAGAGGAAGCATTCGACCATGGCGCCGCACCACAGGAACCACTCCTGCTTTTAAATGCACGTCACTGGCGTTACGCTCGCTCGCCACTTTTAGAATTTCGTCAAGAGATGCCATTACTTATTCTAACCAAAGAGGGATAAGGTTTTAAAGGGAAAATTCCCAGTCTTGACGCTGGCTTTTTTGACCTCATCATTTTATAGAAGGAACAAGCTTTTGGAGAGTTTTTGAGCGTGCAGGGCTCTGATTTAAGATAAGCTTATTTTATTAGCATATTTTGTTTGCGAGTCTTCTTTGATGAGGCTGGCGCCAAATGGTTAGGTTCGAGGTGCGAAGCCTTCAGATCGAATGAAGCGTATACCATATACGTTGAGTGAGATCTGAAGTTGAGTAATGCAGAAGATGACTGTTTGTCGACAGCCTCTTGATGAGTCATCGGGCAGTCATAAAGGAAACCTTAGTGGATCAATCGGTTGAACATTTAGTAGAAGGTCTTCGTAAGAGAAGAGAAACGGTGTGTTTTGCAGAAAGTTGCACCGGTGGACTTTTATCCTCTCAGGTCACCCGTTTAGCTGGGGTCTCTGATGTATTTATGGGATCTTTCGTGACTTACAGCAATAGAATGAAGAAAGATATTTTGGATGTTCCCCTTCACATTTTGAGTACACTAGGAGCTGTGAGTCGAACAACCGCTTTGCACATGGCTAGAGGCGCGAAAAACTTGACCGAAACCCATTGGGCTGTGAGCATAACCGGGATAGCGGGTCCGTCAGGCGGGACAGATACCAAGCCTGTCGGGACAGTTTGCTTTGCTTTTGTTGGACCAGGAATTGAAAAGACCACACAAGAATCTTTTTCGGGTAGCCGAGTCGAGATCCAACAGCAATCGGTCCAATATGCTATTAAAACGATGAATGAACTAATATAAAAAACATAAAATAAACCTTGGGGGTTTAATAAATGGAAACAACAAAAGACGGTAAAAACAAAGCCATTGATTTGGCAGTTTCAGCCATTGAAAAACAATTTGGAAAAGGCTCCATCATGCGTCTTGGGGAAACTCAAAGTATGTACGGTGAAGTGCCTGTGATCTCCTCGGGAGCATTAAGTCTTGATATTGGACTTGGAATTGGTGGCTATCCCCGTGGAAGAATCATCGAAATCTACGGACCAGAAAGTTCTGGTAAAACCACTTTAGCTTTAACAGCGATTGCAGAAGCACAAAAAGCCGGTGGAACAGCGGCCTTCGTTGATGCAGAACATGCTTTAGATGTTAACTACGCTCGTAATTTGGGAGTGAGAACAGAAGATCTGTTAATTTCTCAGCCGGATACAGGTGAGCAAGCTTTAGAAATCACGGAAACTCTTGTGCGCTCTGGTGCTCTTGATATTCTTGTGGTGGACTCGGTTGCGGCTTTGACTCCAAGAGCAGAGATTGAAGGTGACATGGGTGACTCTCATATGGGGTTGCAAGCGCGTCTTATGTCTCAAGCGCTTCGTAAATTAACAGGAGCCATTAATCGTTCTAAAACCACTGTTATTTTTATCAACCAAATTCGTATGAAAATCGGTGTTATGTTTGGAAACCCAGAGACAACCACTGGTGGAAATGCCTTAAAGTTCTATTCTTCTGTTCGTCTTGATGTGCGTCGTATTGGTGCGATTAAGTCAGGTGATGAAGTGATTGGTAACAGAACGGCTGTTAAAGTTGTTAAAAATAAAATGGCACCTCCTTTTGCTAAGGTCGAATTTGATATCATGTATGGAAAAGGTATTTCTAAAGAAGGTGATATCCTTGATCTTGGTGTTAAACATGACATTGTTGATAAGTCAGGAGCTTGGTTCAGTTACAATGGTGAAAGACTTGGGCAGGGACGGGATAATTCCAAAACTTTCTTAAGTGAAAACCCAGAGATGATGGAAGAGATTCGAGCTAAAGTTTGTGATGCTAAAGGAATTGATTTCGGTGGCAGCAAAAAAGTAGCTAAAGCAGCGACTGAAGAAGTGAAAGCAGCGGAAAGTGATAACAACGCAGATGCTGGTAAAGGGAAAAAGTCAGCGAAAGCTAAAAAGGCTTCACCCCGCGCTCATTAAGCCGATCTTTTCAGACTTAATAATTTGAAAAATAAAAGCCAGACCACAAGGTCTGGCTTTTTTTATGGGAAAAATCAGAGCCAATATTATTTAACAGTTCATGGTATGTTTTAGAGGAAGAAGTGCCATAGGGTGACTGAGGCCAGAGAAAGAGGAATGCTCAGGCTGACCATTAAGTTGGCTAATTCACTATCGAGTTCAAAATCATGGGCGACAATGGCTGATGTGATTTGGGTGGCCATGGCGGCCTCAAGAATTGCGACATGAGTAAATAAATCATTATGACCTAGAACTTTTAGAAATAAAAACCAACAAACAAGAGGGAAAAAGAAAAGCTTTAAGGTTAACCCAATGAAGAGGGATCTTTTTCTTTTTGCAATCAATTGAATGTTAAATCGAGTTTGAAAGCCCACAACAAACAATGCAATGGGAACGAGAGTTGCCGCTAATTGATTGAGTGCTGGTTCAAGGAGGCTCCAGCCGGGCGTTTTAAGAGCCCACCATAAGAGTGAACCTAAAATGGCGAGAAAGGGAGGAAATGTGATTAACCTATTTATGATTTGAAGGGGACTCACAGTCTCTCCTCCATATCGTGCAGCAATCCAAATACCTAAGGTCGACAAAATAAGGAAAGACCCTGGTTGATCGGCAAGAATTCCAATGGAAAGAGCTTCGGGTCCAATAAGAGCTTCAAGCAAAGGAAAGCCAACAAATGAGGTGTTTCCGAGACCGGCGGTTAGAATAAGGGCTCCAGTGGTTTTAGAGGACCAAGAGTTTAATTTTGCAATGTTAGAAATTAAGAGCCAGGATAATAAAAAAACGAACCACATTGCTGCAACAGGAATCCACCAGTGACCTGTCAATTCAAGGTTATCTATGAGTACAGGAACTTTTGCAAAAATGAGACTGGGTAAGGAAACGTAAATTACAAATAAATTTAACGAACTTCCAGTGGACTTGGGAAACTTCTTTAGATTCTGACAGAAGAGGCCAATAAAAAACGAGAGCAAGAGAACAACAAAATTAATCATGTCATTTTGTTATAACGCTCTTAGCACTACGGGGCCAGGTCTATTTTAGTTCTGCTTAAGGAATTATGTATGGATAGAAAATTGTAGAAGCCTAATAAGTTTGTTCAGTTCTTTGTGCTCGGTTCAGAGAGAGAATGTTTAAAGACTTCTTCAGGTTTCAAGGCTAAGCAGAGCCTAGCTCAGGAAATAATAAATATCATAAGTACCAATTTTGTTTTTAGAGCATTCTGAAGTTTTCAATGGCAAGAGTTAAAGGGGGTTTGCTCTTAGATTTTGAAGGAAGGTCTGTAAGAAGCGTCCTTTTGATACATAATCGATTCGTTTGTGATTTTGTAAGTACCGAATGAAATATAAATGGCCGCTTGATGCATGAACGGCCAATATACGTTGATTGATGGTGGTATTTTTCAATTCATACAATTGGTATTCTATCTGGGATTCGGGGTCGTAGAAATGAGTGCTTTCATTGCTCAACCTTTTTAATCCACTTTGACCTTTTTTAGCGACTAAGCCATTAAAAATGAAAGGCAAAAAATTATCGAAATAAATGGGAGATTTATTTATTGTTTCGCTGACTTCTTTATTAAAGATAAGAGTGACTTCACCAAATCCTGGTAAGTCAGCATGATATTCCATGCCCGCTATGAGTGTCTCTCGCGCAAGAAGGGTTCTTAGGAAGTTAGAGGGGGCTAAAAGAGAGATTAACTCTAAGTCCTCCAGTCTTTGTATGAATGCCGTGAGTTTTTGAATAAGATTATTTAGTTCTAAAAAGTTTTTATCAGAGAGGTCCCCTTCAACTATAAACTCTTCCAGTAGAGTAGCTATTCTGGCTAAACGTTTATTCCATTGCCGTTGTTCCTGTGTCGTAGCAAGTGATAGAAGAGCTTGAACTCTTGCGCTTTGACTATTTAGTTCTAATAGAAGGGGATGATTTATTGTATTATCTTGAGATTGAAGGTTCTCTAATGAAAAAATCTCCATGCAAAATGGACCTTGTGAGTAACTAGGAAAGGAAAATAGAAGGGTAAAGGTAAAAATTGATTTACCAATAAATATCTTGAATCGCTGGTTTGTCACAATGAATGTCTTTGCTTGGTAAAGTTGTTAATTTTAGTTTTTAATGAAGATTGTTTTGGGTTCATTTTTAAAGATTTCTTATAGGCTTTGAGGGCTTCTTCAGGTTTATCAAGCTTTAGCAGAGCATCACCAAGGAAACGATAAATATCATAAGTGGCTGCTTTGTTTTTGATAACAGTTTTGAAATTTTCAATGGCAAACTTATGAAAGCCAAGATGAGTTTGTGCCATAGCTAAGTTTCCTAGAGCACGATAGTCTCTTGAGTCCATTTTTACGATTTTTGCAAAAACATCATGACTACAGAGAGTATTCCCATAGGTGTTGCATTCAGAACCAAGCTCTTTAAGTTGGTGTTTGTTGAGTTGGGGGGGGACTCGATATAGTTCTTTCTTGGTAACAGCAATTGAGTACTTGGGCATTTTGGCTTCATAATAAACTAATAAAACGGCTCCGACACTGAGACATATTAACATAGCGTACATTACTTTTTTCTGCTCATCCCAGCGTCCGCGATCTTTAAGGTCTTCCATTTTAAGTAGGTTGGCAGCGAGCCATGCGGAAAATAAAAGGAAAATACCGGTAGCAAAGCAAATATTTTTGTAAAGTGTTTCTGTTACAAAAGGGTAGATAAAGAATAATGCGGATATAAGGGAAAGAGCTTGCGGAGTCCAATGGATTGATCTTGAATTCACGCTTACAGCTCCTTTCTTAGTGATTGCGAGTTCGTAATATTTAATAATGCTAATTTTCCATTCTCATTTCTAAGAGCAAAAATGTTTTTTCTATTTTTGTGGAGGTTTTTGTTTTCACAGACAAAAGATATTTCCGCTGTCTCTCCCATAGTTTTTGGACTCATTTGACATTGGCCAAACTTTTTAGTGCTAACAATTATATCTTTGCCGCTCTTGTCTTGTTTAATGTCAGTGATTTCAAGGCCAAAAGAAGAAGCTTTATCGATGGCATACCCGAGCAACCCTTTGTTGACACTGCAATGTTGGCTTGAGTGACAGGGGATTGAGCTTTCATACGCCATGAACTCAGCGAGTCCTCCCAAGAAATTGGTTTGTCCTGGAAGACTCACTGATAATATTAAAGTAGTAACGATCCATTTTCCCATTTTTCCCCTCTTTTCTTTGTTTGATAGCCGCTGTCCCTAGAGCGGAATCAAACTTTATAACACACCCTCATTAGAAGCGAACCCATTCCCGTATTTATTGGCTCCCAATTATTGTCATAGTATTACAAGGATCATGCCGGCTCCTCCCGCATTTAATTTGAATAGAGAGAGAATATTTGAAGATTCTTCATGCTTGCTTTTTATTTCAACAGAGAGCCTTTATTGCAGATTCAATTTTATGCCAAATCTTACTAAGTATTCTTAACTTTGAATTTCAATTCATCACTTAATTGTAGGACGTTTTTCTCGCCTGACATGTGGGAGTCATCTCTTTTTCTCCAAAAAGTTCTTTCATAAATTTAAAAGCCTGAGTACAGACTTTTTGTTGTGCTTTTGAGACAAACTGCGTGAAGGCTTGTGGCATTGTTATGTAAGCGGCAAAAATCTCGGCAAACTCTTCTTTTCTGTTTTGGTGACTGTAAGAGGTCAGTTGGCAATGTTTACCATTTAAAGCTTTAATATAATTTTGGAAAACTTTCTCTTTATCAGCGCCGGCAAAATAATGTGCTATCTCATGAGCGATGAGACCATAGTTGTCCTGACCAGCAAATAAACTTTTAAAGTCGGTACCAATGTTGTTTTGATTGCCTCCTGCCAGTTGTATTTGATTTGCGATTCTTCTTGAGTTGGTAGCATTTGATTTTGTATTGGAAAAAACGATTTGAATGTTGGGTTGAGTGCTTATGCTTTTCGTCGTTCCATTGCCAATTTTATTTATGGCTTCAATAATTCGAGCAACAGCGACGACTCGTGGGTCAGAAAAATTATTAAATTTTTTCAAGTCTTTTGCTTTTCCTCTGATTTTGGGATTGTTGCCTAAGTAGACTTCAATTTTATTCTGTTTAAAAAGGAGTGATATGTCTTTAGGAGTATGATTTGGTAAACATTTACCAAGGCCTGAATCCATATTGAGTTTGATTAAACTTTTACATTGATTGTTCCGCGCCATTTTTTGACTGCAACTATAAGAGGTAAAACTAAACTGAAATGTTGATACTAAAAATGTTATTAGAGCTATAAGCATTTTTAAATTCCTGTTTGAGTTCTAATATCAAACTCGGTAATTGTTAACCTTCAACTCTGGTTTTTTTTCCATCGGGTTTATGGGCATGAGATATCTCCAATGGAATCTTTAAGTCGCGAGCCATTCTAGCGGCCCTTACGTGAAGAAAGGGCGATCCGGCTTCTGTTAGCTTGATCACACTTTCCCAACTCATATTGGGGTAGTGTGTAGCTTCAGAGTTTTGGTGGGGATCATCGGAATAAAGGCCTTCGGTGTCTTTGCGAAACTCACACAATCCTGTTTTAAAATAAGAAGCCATAGCAATGGCTGTTGTATCAGAGCCACCGCGTCCGAGTGTGGTGATTTCTTTGGTGAGAGGATCAACCCCTTGAAAGCCAGCTAAAATAATCACCTTTTGTTTTTTCAATTCTTCTTCGACGCGAATGGGCTTAACTTCTTGTATTTCAGCATTGCCATGAGTGCCACAAGTCATAATACCGGCCTGACTTCCGGTAAAACTAATGGAGGGAACATTAAGATTATTTAAACAGAGACTCATTAGAGCCATACTAATGCGTTCACCTGCTGTCAGAAGCATATCAAGTTCTCTTTGATTGGGAGTGTCGGTAATTTGATAGGCGAGCTTGATTAGGTCATCGGTGGTTTTTCCCATTGCGCTAACAACAAGAATAAAACGATCACCATTTTGATAATCATCTCTTATTTGTTGTGCAATACTTTGAATCTTTTGTATGGAGTCGAGACTCGATCCTCCAAATTTTAAGACTCTGAGTTTGAGTTTGGGTTTGTTTTGCATAGCCTTATATTTGAACTTTAGTAATTAATTGCGAATACTCTTTTACTAAAGGTTTTGAACCAATGGGAATCTTAATGCGATGAGTTTTGATTTCCCGAGGAATGAAGCCTTTTAAAAGATCAGGGTTGAGGTCCTTTAAATAACCCTCTTTAACACCAATATAGCGTGCTAAGTTGGATAGATCAGTACCACCAGGGACCTCTGTCATTTCAAATTTAAAAGGAACATTGTAATCTAGGTCTTTAAAGCCATAGAGAGCTGGAGATTTAGCAATCAATGTCGCGGCTATAATTTTAGGTACATAGTTAATAGTTTCTGACGGAAGTGTGCGCATTTCCGCCAATTCCCAAAAATCATTGGTTTTATGTTTTTTAATCAAACGGCTAATACGGTTCTCGCCGGTGTTATAAGAGGCTGAAACTAAGTGCCATGATTCAAACATATTATAGAGATCTTTTTTATAGCGAATGGCAGCTCCGGTGGCTTTAGTGAAATTTCGTCTCTCATCAATCCACCAGTTAACTTTAAGACCATAACGACGTGCCGTGGGTGCGATAAATTGCCATATACCAACAGCCCCTGCTGATGATTTTGCAACAGGGGTAAAGCCACTTTCAATCATGGCCACATAAAGTAAGTCTTGTGGAAGGTTGTGACTTTCTAATTGTTCTTGAATGTAGGGGGCGTAGCGGGCCGATCTTTCTAGCCATCTTTTAAAAGATCTTTTACCTCTTGTTTGGAAATATTTAATCCAGCTTTTAACTTGATGATTATAAGTGACTGGAAAGTCAAAAACCGGTGGAGAGAAGGTTTTGTTAATGGGGGCCTTGAGATCTTTTCTGAAATGACGAAACTTGCGCACAATTGGTTTTTTAAGTTCTTCTTCACTCATTGGCCTAACAGCAGCGAGAGAAAAAGAAGAAGAGAAAAAGAGCGTCAGCAATAAAGCAAATTTAAAAATAGAATTTCCCATATGTTTATTATTAACTTTTTTTAAGAAAACGTCGAATAAAACCTAGCCGGGTTAATCTGTTGACGCCACTGTCAGGACTCTGACGCTGAGTCTAGATGTTTGTCTATGTGTCGTTAGGTGAAATGTTGAAATGTACAACTGAGTTGCATGGGTTTTAAAATGTGTAAGATTCATTTTAGTGAAGCTATCAGCTCTGCATCTTTCTTCGTTTTTTTAAATGAAAGTTGCTTTCAAACTATCTGAGGAACAAAGGTCGAGGGATTCAATTGTTTTAAAATCCAGCATTAATTAAAGTAAGTTGAACGTTTTCGTCTTTTGTTAGCGGAATGTATAGCCGATAGGCTAGTGCTTAAATTTTATGGCATGGGCATTGCTTTGTTCTATTAGTGTATGTCGACTAAAGGAATATATACAGCCGTAAGTGGAGCCGTTGCTCACAATGCCAAATTGGAAACTATTGCCAATAACATTGCCAATGCAAACACTCCGGGCTTTAAAAAAGATAAGCAACTGTTTCGTGAGTATTTAACTTCTTACGAAAAACAACCCACTGTTTTGGAAACACCCAAAGTTCCAGCATCTATTGATAGTTTTTATCCCATCAATGGTGGTGATAAAAGTTTTGTAGATACTGATGGAACATCGACAAGTTTTGAGCAGGGAGCTTTAAAACTTACGGGCAATCCGCTTGATATTGGAATTGAAGGGGAAGGCTTTTTTGAGGTCTTAACTCCTTCAGGGGTTCGCTTTACTCGCAATGGTCATTTTACTCTTAATGCGGACGGAGTTGTTGTTAATAAACAAGGGCATCCACTTTTACTTGAAGGTGTTGAAGGACAACCTTTTGAGGAGCGTTTCGTGCAAGTAGATGATCAGAAAGACTTTAGTATCACGGTTAAAGGGGATATTTTTGTCAGTGGAGCTAACTTTGGTCGTTTATCATTAAAAGTTCCCACAGAGAAAGATGCTCTGATGAAACAAGGAAATTCACTTTATACCATAAGAGAAAATTTTGAAAATCAGATGATCAATGCCACTCAAGCAAGAATCCATCAGGGATCCTTCGAGCAAAGTAACGTTAATATCGTACAAGAAATGACAGAAATGATTAATGCGACTCGTGTTTTTGAAAGCACTCAAAAGGCGATACAGGCCTATGATCAGATGAATCAAAAACTAACTAATGATGTTCCGAGATTAAGATAAGGGGATTGCAATGTTAAAAGCTTTAAATACCTCAGCGACAGGAATGCAGGCACAACAGTCCAATATGGAAGTGGTTTCAAATAACGTTGCCAACGCTTCGACAACGGGATTTAAAAAAGCGAGAGCTGAGTTTGAAGATCTTCTTTATCAAACAGAAAAGGCACCAGGGGCTGCAACGGGCCTTAATGCTGTTTCGCCAACAGGAGTTCAGATCGGTTTAGGTGTGAAAGCGGGGGCGGTACAACGAGATCACGCTATCGGTGGCTCTAAACAAACAGGTCACCCATTTGATATGGCTATTTTGGGAAAAGGCTTTTTTCAAGTTATGAATGAAGATGGCGAGATTATGTACACTCGCAATGGTGAATTTAAAAGAAATGAACAAGGAAAGTTAGTGGATAAAAATGGTAATCTTTTTTATCCAGAAGTAACGTTGCCAACAGATACGGTTGATGTGCGTGTTAACAGTCGAGGTTCTATTGAGTTGATTCGTGATCAAACTTCAAAACCAGAAGTTATTGGTCAAGTTGAACTTGCCACTTTTATTAATCCAGCGGGATTGAAGGCATTGGGGAAAAATAATTTTTCTCCCACCGCAGCCAGTGGAAACCCACAAACTGGTTTACCTGGAAGGGGACACTTTGGAGCTGTTGCTCAAGGTGAGTTAGAAGGCAGTAACGTTAATATTGCAGAGGAAATGGTCAACATGATCACTTCTCAGAGAACTTATGAAACTAACGCAAAAGTGATGCAGGCTGCTGATCAAATGCTTCAAATGATAAATAACTTAAGGTAGTCGATGATTATATTTCTTTTAAGTCTTCTCATTAGTTTTTCACAGGCATCAAATGTTGAAGTGCCAGATGTTGAACACCATATTTTAAAAGTTGTGACAGAAAGAGTTAAGCAAGAGTGTGCTGATTGTCGAGTGGAGTTAGAAATACTGAATAAGAATATATTAGAAGATATATCCATCCCAGATCAAATAATTGCAGATCATTGGAGGGGGCAAACCAACTTATTGTTAAAGTTGGGAGAGGACAGTCGTTTAGTAACCACGAAGATTCGTTGGAAAGATAATGTCGTTATTGCTGGAAAAAACATTAGGCAAGGTGATGTCTTTGCAACAAACGACCTGAGAGTGGTGGAAAAAGATGTGACTTTTCTCCAAACTCCTTACTTGGGAAGCATTGATAAAGCGATTGGTATGACTGGTAGAAGGTTATTTAAGAGGGGCGAGATTATTGATGAAAGTCTGATCAGAAGACCAATCATCGTTAAGTTTGGTCAGCCTTTAGAGGTAATCTTAAAGAATGGGGATCTAGAAGTGCAGATGTTGGGTAAAGCGCGAGGAGCAGGAGCTATCGGAGATAGAATTCCTGTTTTTATTGATCGCACACGTACAAAGGTTTTTGGAAAAGTTATTAGTAAAGGTCAAGTGAGGGTAGAATAGTGAAGGTTCTGGTATTTCGATTCTTTTATATATTGGTGTTACTTTCCCTAACGACAGGATGTGCCAGTATAGGCAAAGCCCTTAAAGGTCTTGTTGGTGGAGACACGACTACTAAGAAGGTTGTCACTCAAACTCAGGTAGGCAAAATACCAAAGAAGAAAAACTATAAAAGAACTGATCATGAAACTATTCAGCAGCAATCAAAACTGGGGGAAGACTCTGGTTCTTTATGGATAGAAAGAGGTCAGGGATCTTATCTTTTTGCACAAAACACAAACCGACTTATTGGTGATTTAATTAATATTGAAATTGAGGGGCAAGCTAAAAAGCAAATTGAGACAAAAGTTAAGGTCATTCAAGACCTAATTAATAGAATTAAAGCACAACAAGAACAGCGCAAATTAGCAGCTAATAAAAGTGCAGATGGAAAGCCAGAAGCTAAAAAAGCACCAGCAGTAAAAACAGAAAAACCAGTCAATGATAAGTTTGAAGTGGAAGTGGTTCCCTCAAGAATCACAGAAATTTTAAAGGATGGATCTTATCTTGTTCAAGGAGATCAACCTTTTATGATTGGTAAAAGAGAGTACAAGCTTGTGGTTAAAGGAATTGTACGCCAAGAAGATTTCGATGATCAGGGGATTAGTGCAGAAACTCTGTTAGATCCTGATTTTGACATTGTAACCAATCGAGCGAAGAGGTGAGTGTGAAAAAACTAAGTCTTATATTTCTTATAACTCTTCTCTACTCGAGCACTCTATGGGCTGTTCGCATTAAAGATATTTCAAACATTAGAGGTGTTAGGTCTAACCAACTTAGAGGTTATGGACTGGTTGTTGGGTTGAATGGAACCGGTGACTCTGCCTTAGAGTTTACATCGAAAAGTTTAAAAAGAATGCTTGATAAATTGGGAATGAAAATTGATGCTCAAGATATTTCAAGTCAAAATGTTGCCGCTGTTATTGTAACGGCAACACTTCCTCCTTTTGCAAGAGCTGGTAATTCATTGGATATTACTGTGAACTCTCTTGGGGATGCCTCAAGCCTCAAAGGTGGAACTTTAATTCAAACCCCTTTGAGAGCAGCAGATAAAAAAGTTTATGCCGTAGCGCAAGGATCAGTTTTAGCTGCAGACACTCATTTAACAGCAGCAAAGGTGCCTAATGGTGCTTTAATAGAAAGAGATATTGAAGCCGACTTTTCCCATCGTAAGATGTACAGATTTACTTTAAATAATCCTGACTTAACGACTGCCGCACGTATGGCAAAAACAATTAATATGGATCTTGGTGGAAAGTATGCAACCGCAATTGATCCTGGGACAGTTGATTTTATCGTGCCTTTTGCATGGGAAGGCAAGGGAGTTGAATTGCTTTCTGTTATTGAATCACTGCAAGTGTTTCCAGATCAAAAAGCAAAGGTCATTGTAAACGAAAAAACAGGAACTGTAGTTATTGGAGAAAATGTTTCAATTAACAAAGTAGCTATAAGTCATGGTGATATTACAGTTAATGTTGGTGGAGCTCCTCAGAAGGGTGCTAGAGCGAGAGGACCTGCATCAGCAGGTAGTCAGAGTGTTGAAAGAGTGCATTTGATTGATGGAGAGCAGGGGCGAGTCAGTGTTGGTGAACTCGTCCAAAGTTTGAATAAGATGGGCGTTAAACCTAAAGACCTGATTTTTATTTTACAAAACATCAAGGCTTCTGGTGCCTTACAAGGTGACCTTGAAATTCTATGATTGTTATTGGGAAGAAACTAAAATTTATAATAAACTATAATTTGGGACGACATGGATGTTGTCTCTTCGGGGGGTGAAGGTTAAGGGACTAATACCAGGAAGGTTCAAGAGTGAGCAGGATATGAGGTTAAAACGGCATTCGTCGCAAGACCTAAACTCTTCAGGCAAAGGAATTGTCGAAGTCCCCTTCCTCCCCATTTTTAATTATGAAAACAGATAAGACGCAACTTCCACAGCTAAGCCCTCAGATGAAAAAAGTCGATCGACAGCTTAAAAAAGCTGCGAAGATGTATGAGGAACAATTTCTAAGACAGATGGTTAAAGCCATGCGAAAGTCTGTTGATCATAGTGCAATGACTAAACCAAGTTTTGGAGAAAGAATATACAAAGAACAACTTGATGATAAATATGTTCAATCATGGGTACAGCGTGGTGGTACCGGTTTTGGAGATATGGTTTATAAACAGTTGGTTGAAAAGTTTTATCCGCAATTACAGAGACAAGCTCCTAAAGAAATTCGTCCCATTGATATAACCGATCGTTATCAGGGTATGAAAGCGGTTTCGCCAGTTGAAGATAAACACAAACAGGTTTTTAATATCGAGCTTGGTCCACAAAAAGAATCTAAATCTTATTTGAATTTACCTTGGCAAGGAAAGTTTGAAAAAGAATTTCAAATGGCTTCGGGTGAAAAGGTCGCAATGTTTTCCCATCCCTTTGGTTTAAAGTCCACTTTTGTCTTTCGCGGACAGTTAAAGCCTGGACTATTGAACAAGACTTTAAGTGAAGGGGAAAATTTTGCCGCATTAAGTCCTGAATCAGAGAGTATGATTTGGCAAATCCAGGCTTCTGACTCGCGAAAAGGCCCGACTGTTAAGTGAAACAGCATTTTCTTTTAAGAAATGACTAGGGATTGTGGTAAAATGATAAGTGACCAAGGAGGGTTGTATGAAGGTTTCAAGAGGAGCTTCTCATTCGTTGAATCAGGCTCAAGCGAAAGCCACTGATACAAAAAATTTAAAAAGCAATAAAGCGGGCGATAATGCCAAAGCAGCAGCTACTTCTGGTTTGTCAGCGCAAGTGAGTTTATCTAAAAGAGCTCAACAAATTAAACAAGCCACGGATATTGCAAAAAATGATTCTGTTGATGAAAAGAAAATCGCCTATTTCCAAAACCTTATTGATAATGGAAAGTATCAGGTGGATTCGTCAAAAGTAGCTGACAAACTAATTGATGATCACATGAAGATGCCAACTTAGTAGGAGCTTCCGTTGAACTCTTATAACCAACTCACACAATCATTGGATCAGCTTGTTACGGTTTATCGTCATTTGCTTGAGATCGTGCGCAAAGAACATGAGATTCTTTCTGGTGCACAAATGGATCGCATTACTGAAATCAATGAAGTGAAAGAAAAATTGGTTTTTAAAGTTAAAGAGTTGGATGCTCAATGGCAGAAGTCTGCTGATCAACTAGCTAGTGAATTAAAGTTGCGTGATTTAAAACCAACTTTATTGGGGCTGGCAAAAAACTTAAATGGAGAGCAAGCAAAAAAGTTGGAACAATTGCATTCGGTATTGAACATGCTTGTTGAAAGAATCGTGGAACTCAATAAGAAAAATGAAACTTTGGTACACGCGGCTTTATCTCATATTAATGGAGCGATGAATTCCATTACGAAAACATTAAATGAAAATCCAACTTATAAAAACAGTGGAAGTATGGAAGGGGTTAATAAGGACGCACAAGGACGTCTGGTACAAAGAGAAGCCTAAGAGATCGAATTCTTTTTTAAAGAAGAAAAGAGATCGTTAAGAAGAGTCGAAGGAATCGACAGAAATCGCAGGAAGGGATTAAGATGGGCCGAGTTTCAAGCCTAATGACCGTCGGAAGACGTTCAATGATGAATAGCCAAACAGGATTACACACTGTTGGGCACAATATCGCGAATAAGGAAACGGAAGGCTATTCTAGACAAAGAACAGAAACCTACTCTAATGGTGCTGAGGGCGGTGGAAAAAGAAGGATTGGTCTTGGAGCACGCGCCGCTACTGTCAGAAGAATCAACAATCCTTATCTTGAACGACAATTAGGAAATGAGAAGTCAGAACTTGCAACAGCACAGGGGAGACAGCAAGGTCTGGGTCGATTAGAGCAAATATACAATGAACAAACAGTCGAAGGCTTTAATGCCTCAATGACTTCCTTTTTTAATGCCTTTAGAGAATTATCAACAAACCCAGAGAGCATGCCAAGAAGAACGGCGGTTCGAGCCGCTGGGGAAACTCTTGTTAATGATTTTCATAATATTCACAGTCAGTTAGAGGAAGTGGGTAAAGATGTAAATTCTCAACTACAGATCAGTGTTCATGATATCAACTCAATGACAGAAGAAATTGCTAGCCTTAACAAACAAGTTCAAGAAGTTGAAATTTCTGGAGGTTGGGCGAACGATGAAAGAGATCGGCGAGACCTATTATTAAAAAAATTGGGTGAGGAAGTTGATATTAAATGGAGTGAAGGGGAAGACTCCACTGTGACGGTATCAACGGCTAAAGACGCCTTACTTGTTGTGGGTGGTGAGGCCAATCATCTTGAAGCGGTATCCACACCGGCTCGAGAAGGAAAAGGTGAGGGTGATTATGATATCGTTTTTTATCATCATGATTATGCAGAACCACTTGTTTTAACAGATCGTATACAAGGGGGGCGCTTGGGGGGGCTCCTCAGTGTAAGAAGTGGCGAGTTAAACGGGTTAAAGCATGATATGGATAATCTCGCCTATACAATTGCATCAGAAGTGAACGGGATGCACGCGCAAGGATTCAATGCCTATAATCAAACGGGAGTGAATTTCTTTGAGCCTCTTAATGGAGCCAATGGTGCTGCTCAATATTTATCAATGAATCAAGATATAAAAGTGGATTCAGGTCGTATTTCTGCGGGGAGAGATCCCAACCGTCCAGGTGATAACCGAGTGGCTGTGGAAATTGCGGAGTTACAATATGGTAAACCGGTTTTTGACGGATCATTAACTCTGGATGAATTTTACAATGGAATCGTTGGTGAGTTGGGAATTAAAACTCAGGCAGCTAATAGGAAGGCTGAAGTCCAAAAAAATGTGGTCGATCAGCTTTCTAATTTAAGGGAGAGTATTAGTGGAGTCAGTCTGGATGAAGAGGCTGCGAAAATGATTGAGATGCAAAAACAGTTCGATGCCGCGGCAAGATTGATTCGTACAGCCGACGAGATTTTAGAAACAGTAATTAATATTAAACGTTATTAAAAGTTGAACAGTACCGTGAACTCAGCCAATAGGGAGTTTAAATAAAGCATGCGTGTTGCAGATAAAATGAACCATCGTCAGGTGGTTTCAAATTTGAATAAAAACCGCCATCAGTTATCGACTTTTCAAAATCAGGCGGCTTTGCAAAAGAGGATCACCAAACCTTCTGATGATCCGTTGGGTGCAGCACGAGTTCTTGAAGCGAGAACTGAAATTCAAGGTTTTGAACAGTTTGAAAAAAATATTTTATCAACCAAAGGTTTTGTTGAATTCTCTGAGCAATCTTTAGGAGAGTTGGGAGATTTATTAATTCGTGCTAAAGAACTTGCCATTCAACAAGCCAGTGACGGGGCTGCCGGAGCTGAAACTCGCAAGATGGTGGCAATGGAAGTGGACCAAATTTTTGGTCAGATGGTTAATATTGGAAATCGTAAGTTTGGAGATCGTTATCTTTTTGGTGGATATAAAACCACCAAAGCTCCTTTTGATATGAAAGGAAACTACTATGGAGACGATGCTGAAATAGAAGTTCCCGTTGATAAAGACGCAAAAATGGTCATGAATATTCCTGGTAGTCACGTCTTTATGGGAAAAAAACTCAATGACCCTGTTGGTACGACCAAAGAAATTGATCCGTCCTTAAAAGAAGATAACTCTCCGGCGGAAAAAGCTCCAGAGTTGAGGCAACCAGCCAGTACCATGTTTGCTCCAGTGGTTGAAGATCCCTCTGTGAATGATCAAGGTTATTGGGGGCCAAAATCAGTTAATGTCTTTACGACAATTAAAACATTAGAAACCGGGCTTAAAACCAATGATAAGGCTGTGATTCAAAACTCTTTGGATTTTTTAGATGATGCCTTAAATCAGGTCAATCTTGCGCGAGCAGAACTTGGTTCTCGAATGTCTGTTCTCAACACGGGTTTAGAAACAATACAAAAATTACAAGTTGATTCAAAAATGATACAGTCAGAAATTGAAGATGTGGATATGTATGAATTGGTTAACAATTTAAACAGAACACAAAATCAATTGGAAGCCTCACTTGCCACTTCGGGTAAAATGATTCAAAACAGTCTTCTTGACTTTCTTCGTTAGCAATAATAGCTAATAAAATCCTCAAAAATTGAGCGATTGAAGCGACGGAAGTTATGACTTTGACGAGGATGTTGAAGGAGCAAGAATGCTGGTACTAACAAGAAAGCTTGGTGAGAGCATTGCCATAGATGACCACATCAAAATTCGAGTGGTTCAGATCAAGGGCAAGCAAGTGCGCCTGGGAATTGAAGCCCCGCGGGATACCAAGATCCATCGGGAAGAAGTCTACGTATCCATTCAAGATCAAAATAAGGCCTCTACAGAGACTTCTGCTGAAAAAGTGCAAGAAGTGGCCAGCCTTCTGAAAAAGAAATAGCGCAAAGTAATGCCTAATCTCCTTGTTTTGATGGCTCGTACAGCCTTCTCCTTGCGCCTTACAATGAACTTAACTCAATCAGTATTAAAAGAGAGCTGAACTAAGTGGCAATATGGTGCGAAGCATAAAAAAGCGAGCAACTTAGCCCTTGCACTCAGTAAAAAGTCCAGAATAGTATTTAGTTAATTAACCCGGAGGGGAACTCAAGTCGTCTAATATTGTGTAGGGGGGGCCTATGATAGTGAATACGACGCGTTTTGGACCAATTGAGGTTTCCAATGATGATTTATTGGAATTCTCAGAGGGACTACTTGGGTTTAACGACCTTGAAAAATTTGTACTTCTCGATGATCCAAATGATGAAATCTTTGCTTGGCTGCAAAGTTGTGATGAACCCAGCATTGCTTTTCCAGTGCTTGAGCCAGAACTTTTTGAAGACAACTATAACTTAGAACTTTCAAAATCGGACTTACAATCCTTGTCAGCCACTGAAGATAGTAATCTTCGTTCATTTTGTATAATTACTATTCCTGAAGATCCAGCTCGCATGACAGCCAATTTAAAAGCGCCAGTTGTTGTTAACATTGAGAAGCGCTTAGCGAGACAGTGTGTTTTACAAAATAATAAATTAGAAATTCGTGAGCCTATTTTTACAAAGCTGCAACAAAGAGTTGTTGCCCACAATCCTGAAGCTATCAAAAGTCAGGTGACTGATTGGGGTGTGGCTGTTCGTTTGCGAGAGACTAGAAAACCAGAAGCCGGTTTATAACCAAATCGGTATTAAATAGAATCCTTAACTTAAGGGTATTATAATTAAGACCCAGCCTAGAAAGCTGGGTTTTTCTTTTCAATTTACTCAAGAATAATTAAACCTTGATCGCGATCAAGGCTAATATAGATTCGATTTTTCCAAGCAAAGGGTACGCTTGTGAAGGACCCAGGAAGGTCGATATTGTTGATCAGTTTTCCTGTTTTTGCATCAAGCGTACATAGTTGAAACTCTTTGCAGCGACTCCATGCTAGGAATTCTCCTGCGCGATCAGGATCTTCTGTGACAAGAACACTGAATTGGTGGTTGCGATCACCATGGCGGAGACGCCATAGTATTTCACCATCTTCCAAATTCAAGCCAACAATTTCTCCGACTTTAGAGTTAGCAATACCCACTTTAGATCCGGGTACAAGGGTGAGGCTGGTTTGATTGCGTCCCCCCATAAATGTAGACCATCGCTCTTTCCCTGTTTTGATATCGTAGGCATGATAGTACTTATCCCATGAACTAAAATAGGCAGTACCATCCCAGACCAGAGGAGTTCCTTTGATTTGTCCTTTGAATTGTTCCTTCCACAAAGTGGTGCCGTCAGAATTTGCGATTGAAAAAAAACGACCACTGTTGGCGCCGACTAAAAGGGCCTCTGATTTTTTAGAATAGGAGGGCGATGAGTGGGAGTGTCCGCCAAGCCATTCAGAGACCCAAAGGGTTTGACCGGTATTACAATCAAGTTTTGCAAGGAGACCATCAGGGTGACTTGTTTCTGCGGCGATATAAAGTGATCCATCAGCAAGTAAGGGGGAGGCTCCTACATACTGTCCGACAGGATTAGCCCATACGAGCTGACCATTGTTTTTATCAAGTGCATAAATAAACCCATTGTAGGTTGCGATATACACTTTTTTATCATCTAGAGCCGCGGATCCATGGATTCCGTTCTTAGAACCAGGAACATAAAAGCTCCAAATTTTTTGACCATCATGATCCAGCTTCCAAAACCAACCAGTATCGCTGCCCAGATAAACACCTGAGTCATCAACTGTTGGAGATGACTTTGAAGCTCCATGAATATCAACATTGAAGGGGAAATAATGTTGTATGACTTTTACTTTAGCTTTGGGTTTAGCACTTGAGGGCGCAACCCCAGTGCGAGCTTCGTTGTAACGATATTGAGAAGTGGCTTGGCAAGAAGACTTTAGAGGACTTAGTAGAGCGGAATCCGAAACATAGGGCTTGTTAATAATCTCATAATACTGACTTTGATACATGAGAAATTTAGGATTATTGAGATAGATCATTGTTAAAATAATAAGACTAAAAACAGCTAATAATAGATGAAAGGTTTTTAATTTCATAGAGTTGTTACCTCAGCCCAGAGTGGATTTGGAATCGAGCAGACATCAGGAATATCTAAAACTTTTTTGTAATGAGTTGATGTCACTCTTCTTGAGAATAATGCCAGGCTGAGTCTTTCAATCTCAGGATTTAAATGGTTTTTTCGGCATAATTGATAGGCGTGATTTAAAAAGACCAAAGGGTCGCAGCGTAAGCGAACGCCCATGTTTTTAGTGGGGCCTGCCAAGTGGGCTGAGGACTTTTCTTTATGGGCTACTAATAAACTGTGGCAATGGGTTTTAGAATCAAACATATTTAGAGAGCTGAGTCTTGCCGAGCCGGACAAAGAGGGATCAGACGTTATGGCAAAGGGTATTATTTGCATGATAATAAATAAAATGAGGGTTCCGTAAACGGGAAATGAGAGCTGGCCTTTTAAAAAACTCATCAGAGGTGTCATAGGAGTTTTTTTATTTTTAATTTGCTCATATTCATCATAATAAAAGAGGAAAAGCAGTGAAAACATCACCATGGGGTAGTAAAAGCCGACAATGTGCCATGAAAATAAATGAAAACAAGTGAATTGTAAGAGAGTCAGGCGACGGATCCACTTGTGAGGATGGATAAGGCCAAAAACAAAAATCAATTCTAAGAAAAGCACATAAATGAGTGAAAGATTTAGAACCGCTCCATGCAACCATGGTGTCGTAATCATTGCGGCACCACTGAGCCAGTCGATATTTATTTTTAAAAAACCTGCGGCAATGTAAAAGGCAACAATCATTAACTTTATTATCACTTCCTTGGCGGGAAAAAAGAGAAATACAAAGGAAATCACATAAACCATATAGTGATAGTTGCCCATAAAGTTATAGTTACTCAAGTGTAGGGCGAGTTTAAATAAAGTTAAAAAAGAAAGTAAAATCCAGCCTACAGTGAGGTTTTTAGGTCTAAACCAGGCAAGACATGTGATCACAGTTGTAATCAAGTAGGCATAGAGAACCATTTGCCATGATTCGGGACTCAATTGTTGTCGAAAGAGGTCACAGTCTGGGAAGAAAGGAAAGCAAATGGGCTCAGCATTATTGGAACTTTGACTGTTTACAAAGAAATTATTTTTATTCCAATAGAAAAAAGTCCATAAGTGGGTGAGTGATAGAAAAAAACCGTACCAAATTAAGTTTGGTTTAGAGCTTATTGTTTTAATCTGTGCTTTTAGGTAAGTCATCTTCAACCTTGATCATTCCTCTTCTCAGAGCTTCTTCTTCGCTAAAGGGAAGTTTTGTTCGATTATTAAATTTTGCACCTTTAAAGTTAGTAAATAACAAATAAACATTCTCTAGGTTGGCGGTGCTCAAATCACTATTGCTGAAGTCAGTTCCTTGTAAATTAGCTCCCCAGAAATTAGCGCCGGATAAATTACAGTTTATAAACTTAGAGTTTACAAACCGAGTGCCTGTTGCCAAGAGATTCATTAAATCTGTATTTATAAAAGTAACTGATTTTAAATCAGCGGCTCTTATATCCATGACACGAGCTTTTGAGTTTTTAATCGTAGACTGCATAAGGATACTGCGACGAAGTGAAAGATGGCTAAGATCGACTTTTTCAAAAGTTGTTTGATAAATGTAGGCCGAGTTATAGGTTGAACCTTTAAAATTTTTGTCTTCGTAGCTTTGATTGATTAATCGAGAGCCTGTTTGATTGCCACACTCTCCAAAAAAGTAGGGGTTATAGCCTGGGTGACGATTCTTGTGGCAAAATCCACTTTCAAAGCGAAAACCCATATCATTGGCGTAAGTCGTATTGGAAAAAAATAATAGAACAATCAGAACCTTTATCATTCTATTATTGTTTTATTAATCCCATTTATTGGCTAGCAACGTCATGTCATGATTCGATGAAATATCAGGGCGATTTAAAGATTGAGATTGTTACTGGTGTGGGGTTATTCCACCGGTTGTATTGGTAAATATCGTATAGCCGCTCACTTTTTGAACCAGTCCAGGAAAAGGAGCACCAATTTGTGAGGTGACGATATATCCTGAAGCCACTTGGTCAAGCTGAGCTGAGCTAAGTATTTGAGTAAAAATACCATTGCGACTGGGGGCCTCAAAAAAGACTTCTCCGACAAGCTCAACGGCGATGTTATTAAATAGTATTTGCTGAGACCCTGACTCGATAGACTTAAATGTACAAGTTGAAATACCTTGGTTATTTGTCGTCGAACAGGCCGAGTAAGTGATTCCATTAGCGCTAATACTTGATCCACCATTATTAATAAAACTAAAGTTTGGAGTGTATCCAGCAATAATTGAGTCATCTGAGTTTTTTAATAATATGACAACTGTCGCTGATGTTTGACCATCACCAATACCACGAGAAGTGGCAAGAATAGTTGATTTTAAAAAGTCATCGGCAGAGATGTCATCAATAGAAACATCAATAGAACAATTCGCTAAGAATAAAGCGAGAATTAATGGAACCAAAACGTTCAACAACTTCATAGTAACTTTATCGGAAATCTATGACTTTACTTGAGTAGAGTGTCTCTGAGTGAGACACAAAAGTAAAAGAATTTAAAACTCCATGTGTACTTAGGGGTTACCCGAAAACCTATTGAGTTTGAGTTGTTCTAGTCATGCGTTTTTTTGAAATGGGCTTCTTCTAAAGTCTCTGCGACGGCTTATCAGTCACGCCTAAAGACTCTTGGGCACCCAGAACCGATTGAAACCCCTCTATTCTTATAGATTTTAGGAGAGTCTTTTAATTTAAAACGATAGACCTATTTCAAGGATAGGAAGTGCTAAGAAAACTCAGGTGGACTCTTGTGGGGAACCCGACAAAAGTCCCAGACTCTAGGGGCTGGTGACAATTCATCCAGCTACTGCGGCTTCAATCTCTCGCCATTTAAAGTTGTGCTCGCCTTCACCTTATTCGATGTGGCTCTGGCCACACCTCATAAAGTTCAGTCTGCGCTTAACTCAAAACTACTGAGGTATTGAATCCTCATTACGCTGATGAATTGTCAACAGCCCCTAGTTACTTTTTGCCGAAAATCTCTTTTTTATAGGCAAAAAATTCCCTTTCTGGACTCTAGGCTATCTCATAATGATCCGATGAATGAAATGTAAAGAGTTATAAAAGCAACGAACAATAAAAGGTTTATGCTATGAAAAAAATATTTATGAGCTTAGTTCTTCTTACTTTCACTCAGTCGGTGTTCGCGACCCCAGAAGAGGCAGTGATCATCGAAGTGCGCAAAAAAGTAAAGCTTCACGATATGGAAAGAGTTTACGCCGATTATTTTATAAAGGGTGGAGCCAATCTTGGATTGACTAAGGGAACTTTAGTATCTGTGAATCGTCGAGTTCCAGTGCATGACCCATTTGATAATAAGTCCGTGGGAGATTTTTATGTAAAAGTTGCAGATATAGAGATCATTCAATCTGATAGTGAAAAAAGTATTGGCCGTTTAATTGAAATTGATCGTAGAGAAGCTCGTCCAATGCTAACCTATGATGCTGTGATGATTGGTGATCGACTGGATTTAACCTCTATGAGGAATAAAGTCAGTTATCAGCAGCCACCTTCAAGTGTCTTCGAGCATGACCGCCAACCGGCGAGTATCCCTCTTCCGCAAGAATAATTGAAATTCGATTTAAGGGCTATTTTGGCAAAATGAATAGGCCTTAAACATTCTCGAATAGAGGAAACTTATCAGCTTGATATCCTAATCCTATGTAGTGCCGTTTATTTAACTCTCATATTCATTACCTGCGTCCTCATAGTACTTCCCCCCAAATGCTATTCATTCGATACCGCTTTAGTTAAGTTTTATTGTGGCACAAGGAGGAAACTGTATGAACTGTACTGGCGCCGTCAATGAAACTGGGAGCTTAATTAAACGGTATTAACTTTTTTTCTCCTTTGCCCTCACTGAGAACTTATCTAAAAAGCATTAGTCTCCTAAATGTTGACAAATGATCGTGGCTAATGAATGACTGCACTATGGATTCAAATACTTATTTCGAGCTAGAGCTTAAAAATATTCCCGCCTCGTTGGAAGAAGATATTACGTTATTTCTTTTTGAGTCAGGGGCTGCCGGTGTTCAAGAGAACTTAACTTTTGAACAAAAAGATAAAAAATATTTACCAGAGGTTGTTGAACAGGAGATTAAAACTCTCATTGCTTTTTTCACGGAAAATCCGGGAGAGAAGCTTTTAGAGAAATTGATACAAAGGTTTCCTGACGTGACTTTGTTATTAAATCAGGAGCCTGTAAAAGACTGGCTCAGTGAGTGGAAAGCTCAGTGGCAACCTTTTTGTCTTGTTGAAAATATTTGGATTGTCCCAGAGTGGGAGAAAGAGAATTTTAATAAAGAAGATTCTATTCTAATTTATATTGAACCAGGGATGGCATTTGGGACGGGAACTCATGCAACAACACAACTAGCCAGTCAGTTTCTCGTCGATTTAAAAGAAAAAGAGATGCAAACTTTTCTTGATGTTGGAACAGGATCGGGAATTCTAGCAATTTTAGCTAGAAAGCTTAATTATACTAAAGGTTACGCCTATGATAATGATCCAGAATCTCACCGTGTTTTTACTGAAAATTTACAAAAAAATAACATTGATAATGTCGATTGGATCGAGAGCTGGTCACAAGACCTAACAGATAAAGTGGATCTGCTCATTGCCAATATCATTGATGGGGTTTTATTGGATTTAAAAGAAGAGTTTAAGAAAGTTAAACCTCGTTATTGTATTTTTACAGGTGTTCTTGAGGAGAGAGCAAAAGACTTTGTTAAGGAGATGACGGAAAACTGGAACTTGAAATTAATCAAAGAAGACCAGAAAGAGGAATGGAAGGGTTACATTTTTGAGGTTCAAGGGTGAGGCGTTACTGGATTGAGAGTCGTTACCAGAAAGAAGAGGGCTTCGAGTTAAGAGATGAAACCTTTCATCATATTTGCAATGTTTGTCGCCGCTCTCTTAATGACAGGTTTGAGCTGATTGTCCAAGGGAAGGCTTACTTAGTTGAGATTGTTGAGTTAGAAAATAAGTCCGCTTTCGCCAAAATTATTGAGAGTCGGGAGATTCCTCCCCCTCCCCCTCCAGAAATCCATTTGGCCATCTCACTACCTAAATTGCAGACCTTTGAAAAAGTGTTAGAGAAAATGGTTGAGTTAGGAGTGACAGCGATTCATCCATTCACATCAGATTTTAGCTTCGTGAAATCAGCGTCGAAGATTCCCTCTAAAAAATTCCAACGTTGGGAAAAAATAATTCTGGGAGCGAGTCAGCAAACGGGTCGTGGGGAATTATTAAAATTAACCGAAATTAAGCCTTTAGGGGTCTTATTAAAAGAAGAGTTCATGACTTCCGGTGGGCTAGGACTTTTGGCCTATGAGGGGGAGGGTGAAAAAAGCTTCAAAAAACATCTTCAGAGCCATCATAGCGGCCTTGCGCCAATCTGGATTTTTGTCGGTAGCGAGGGCGGATTTTCTTCCAAGGACTTGAATTTATTTAAAGATTATAAACTCTTACCCATAAGTCTTGGAGATCAGGTTCTCCGAGTTGAAACGGCTTGCGTGACAATCGTGAGCATCTTAAAGTATGGTCTAGGGCATTTCGACTAAAGGAGCGGGAGATGGATTTGGATAATTTTGAGTTTCGACCTTTGACCGATGGGTTAGGCTTCGACAAGACCACTGAAGAGTCTCAAAGAAAATCCAATTTTAAACCAAAAGCTTATCAGGAACCTATAAAAAAGGTGGAACTAAGAAAAGAGACTTTTGAGCTTCCAGAGCAGGATTTTAAAAAGCCTAATAATACCCCTGTCAGTCGTTCTTTAAAGAAAATGTTAGATTCACTCCCACCATCAGTAGATTTCACTGAAGATAAGGAGAGGGAAAAAAATTTTAAAGGTCCTTTAGCTCCAGAGTTAAGAAAAGAGGCCCCCTTCTATCGTCCAACACCTGACAATGCTCCGCAACCGGTTGTTAGTAATCAAAACTTTGATGTCACACTTGATAATAGTTTATCGCAAGCTTTTCCTAAGGAAGAAGTGAGTAAAAGATTCTATCATCAAATGGTAGAGCCCATTCCTCAATATAAAGAAATCTCTTCAAGTTTTGCTTCGGCAGTTATTGATTTCTTAATTGTATTAGGACTTTCTTCATTATTTGTAGTAAGTCTCGTGGCTATTACTCGTGTTGATCTGATTGCGATGTTGACTCATAATCAATTGGGTTTGCGAACCACAATTGAGATTGGTGTCCTGTTTGCAGGTGTTAACTTATTCTATTATATGGTTTCACGCGGATTGTTTGGATCAACATTGGGTGACTGGGCCTTTGATGTTCAATTGGGCTCGGCGAAAGAACGTTCTCATCTTATGTACCCACTGCAAGTGATTTTTAGAACCTTTGTTATCATGTTAACCGGTATTTTTATTATTCCACTCGTATCCATTGGGTTTGGTAAAGATATTGCTTACTATTTTTCAGGTTTAAAACTTTATAGCCGTCAGTATTAAAAGCGATGTTCTATACAACACTTGAGTCCCTTATAAAGAAAATACAAGATGATCGTGTTGGTAAAAAGTTAGTTTTTACCAATGGATGTTTCGATATTTTACATATTGGTCATGTTCGATATTTACAAGAAGCTAAAGCTTGTGGAGACTTGTTGGTTGTTGCCGTTAACTCAGATGCCAGTGTTAAAAGATTGAAGGGACCAGAACGGCCCTTACAAAAGCAAGAGGATCGCGCAGAAATTTTAGCAGCGCTATCGGCGGTTGATTACACTGTTATCTTTGATGAGGATACCCCCTTACATTATATCGAGGCCATTGCCCCCGATGTCTTGGTCAAGGGCGGGGATTGGGCCATTTCTCAAATTGTAGGCTCTGAATTTGTTTTAAATGGTGGCGGGGAAGTGAAATCCTTAAATTTTGTTGAAGGTCGTTCGACCACAAATGTAGTAGAAAAAATTAAAAAAACCGAGGGGTAGGGCCCTTTGTTTGAGCCTTATAATACAGTCCTTTATCTTTGCTTAAGGTTCAAAGCAAAATGGATACGGAGTTCGGATTGAATAGCTAAGCTTTTAAAAGCTTCAGAATAAGACTCCTGATTTAAAACTAAAGACGGTGGTTTCGTAGCGATCAACAGCAAGGCCTATAAAAAGAGGATTAAAGTTATAAGAGGCGCCTAACATAAAGTGAGAACTCTCTACTTTATGATTTTCTTGATTATTAGAGGCTGTCACTCCATCAATTCCTCCGGTAAATTGACCAGAAGAGTTTGCATATCCTCCTCCAAAAGAAAGTGAAAAATCTCCCAGCATTAATCCGAGTATCAAGTCTCCGCCAATATTTTTTGTGGTGAATTTATTTTTTAGGTTGTTTGTGCCTGCGTGTAGAATAAAGGAAAAGTTAAGGGGAAGAAATAAGGCTTGATAAAAGTTCCAACGGTAACTGGCTCCAAATCGATTGAGCTCTTGAGTTTTGCGAGGAGGGGTGAAGTGAATAAATAAATCACCATTATTGTAGAGCCCTTTTCCAACAGTTAAAGTGGGGTAGAAAAAGTGTTCTGTTTGAGGACTTGTGGAGCCTAGATTTGATATTTCTGCGGTGTCAATGGATTCGAGGGTGAGACTTAATTCCACCCCGCTGTATCCACCAAGGGGATAAGCATTGGTGAGTACTTTAGGTTGAGCTCCCAATCCAATGATCTCCAGCATTCGGGTTTGGTCATCTTGACTCAGTTGATTTGGAATCTCAATGGCCAAGAGAAATGAAACGAAGAGATGAACAATAAAAGTCATAGAAAGTACTCCATAAAATTTCAATTTTATGAACAATCAGTATGCTTTGCTTATTTTAAAAAGTCATCCATCGTTGAGTTAGATTTTTTCATGTGAATGGGGAGTTTTAAGCTAGTTGACCATTTTATTAAATAGAGTTAGCTAGTGTCATATCCTGAAATTTTTGTTTCTATTTTATGCGTGATGACGAAAGACTCGTTAATAGCTCTCTGAGAAGGAATAAGCCAATAGGAAACAATAGAGTCAGATAAAGGGTGAAAAACCACTGAATGAGACACTCAAGTTTCATTAAATAGTAGGAGACTTTATGAAAGCACTGGTTATTGGCAAGGGTGGTCGTGAGCACGCTATTGTGCATGCACTGTTAAAGAGTCAGTTAATAGAATCTGTCTATGCTGCACCAGGAAGCCAGGGAATGGGTAGTGATGTTTCATGCCTTAATGTTGCCCTTGAAGTCGATGCTATTGCTGAAGTCTGTAAGAAAAATGAAATTGATTTGATTATAATTGGTCCAGAAGATCCTTTGGTTGCAGGCCTTGCAAGTGACTTAAGGGACAAGGGTCTTTTCGTTTTTGGTCCTGATAAATCGGGGGCTCGTCTTGAGGGAAGCAAAATCGCTTCTAAAATCTTTATGGAGTCTCACGACATACCGACAGCGCGTTTTGAAGTGGTTGATAGTGTGGCCCAAACAATGAAGGAGGCTGAAACGTTCACTCCTCCTTACGTACTAAAAGCCGATGGTTTAGCCGCAGGTAAAGGTGTTTACATTTGTGAAAATAGGGAAGAGCTTGAGAAAGCAGCCAATGACTTGTTTGTGCGAAAAGTTTTGGGAGTGGCCGGTGAAAAAGCACTTCTTGAGCAGTTCCAACCTGGATTTGAACTGAGCTTTTTTATTCTGACTACAGGTAAGGACTACATTGTGATGCCTATGGCCCAAGATCATAAGAAAATCTATGAGAATGAAAAAGGGCCTAATACCGGTGGTATGGGCACTGTCGCACCCATGGAAATTGAGTCCGATCTATACAATCAAATTATTTCAAAAATTGTTGAGCCCACTCAAAAAGGAATCTCTGCGGAAGGTTTTGATTATCGTGGGGTTGTGTTTATTGGAATTATGGTAACAGAACAAGGTCCTCAGGTCTTAGAATACAATGTGCGCTTTGGTGATCCTGAAACCCAAGTCTTGCTTCCTTTATTGGATGGTGATTGGGGAGAAGTATTTTTTAAAATTGCAAAAGCAGAACTACCCGAGGTGAAGTGGAAAGATCTTTATACCACTTGTGTTGTTTTGGCTGCTGAAAATTACCCTGACACTCCCGTGAAGGATGTTGTTATAGAAGGGGATTTTAAGGGATCTGAATCTCAATACTTTTTGCATGCTGGAACAAAGCAAACAATTCAAGGTCAATGGGTGACGGCTGGTGGACGAGTTTTAAATTCTATAGGCTGTGGATCTACTTTACCTGAAGCTATCTCAAAGGCCTATGCACAAGCCGAAAAGGTGCAATGGCCAGGTCGACAGATAAGAAAAGATATTGGTCAGAAAGGCTTTAAGGCTATTACCAGTTAATTTGATATTGTAATAGCTGTTGTGATTGTGTGCGATCATTGGTGTGGGTAAGTAAAATTCTCGATCGACTTGAGAGAGCTTCTTCAATAGAGAAGATGAGAGCCTCTTGGCCAGCTCGGTACTCCAGTTTCGACTTTATAAACCCTTCGTAAATGATGCGAGCTTCTTGTTTGAGAGCTTGTAAATCAAAATTGAATTTATGTTCAATGGGCTTTTCAATGGCTGAGCTTTGCTCGGTCTGAATAGCAACGTCCATTTTGGCTGAGCTTTCTACTTTTTTTGCTGTTTTAAATAAAAAACTATTTTTAATAAAAGGTGTATCCATAAGACTTTGAGCTGACTGAGTCAGAATTTTACTGCGAATACTTCGGCCTGTTTCATTTTGTCCGACATGATCGGGTAGTATGGACTCTAAGTTTTCTTTAGTAAATAGACCTTCCCGTCCTTTAATGACTTTACGACTGAATGTCACAGGAATACGTTTCGTTTTAGAAACGTATTCCTTCGTAAAAGCTTTTCCCCGTAGGGCGTTGAATGCCAAACAATGGGATTGGCACAAAACAATAGCTAAGAATGTTAAAATCAGCTTAATAACCATATAACCCTTAAAGGAGCAAGAACCAGGCCAATTTTGTGCGTTTATTTTCGATTTCAACTCTTAGTAAGAGCCAAAATTGTTATATTTTAGACAGCTGTCATTGAACCTAAGTTATAAAATAAATTGTATCATTTTGAGATGCTGAGAGGTGATAAGTGTCTTGAGAATTGGCCTTAGACCTATGCAGACCATGAGTATTTTGGCCTTTGTCCTATGGACGATAGGTGTGTTTCTTTTTGTTATACTTTTTTACGAAGACTCCGAGTCACATTTCACTGACTTGGGCATCCCTATTAAACGATTTCACTTCAGCTGGGTGAAGATTTAAGGTTATTCAATCAACTCTGGGTATGATGCCATAGCGATGAAAACTTCACTTTTTAGCAAAGAAACTTTCCAATGATTTTAATTAAGGGAGTGCAAATTTTGTAGAACATCTGCCTTTTGTTTGTTTCATTTGATATCTGAAACAGAGTCTGATCATGATGGAGTTCTCCCCTCTATGTAAAAAACTCTCGATATCTTCAAAAGAAACAGCGGGAGTCTTGACAGAAATCATTGTCATCCTTCAATATCAAAAAATTATGAAGTACTGGATTTTTGATTTTGATGGAACTTTAGTAGATACAGATGGGCTTTTTTATCAATGTCTAGAGTACACCTTAAAGCCATTTGAAGTTGAAGTGCAACCGGACTTTATGGAGCAAATTCGTCATAAGCACCCCCATAGAATCTTTGAAGATTTATTGCCCCCATCTCAGTCAAAAATTGCTATGGAACGTTTGAAGAGAGCTGGGGCCGAGTTGAGTGAGGGAATAGAAGCTTTCCCTGGAATAAAAGAAGTTCTGACAACCATTGAAAATAATAAAGGTCGTTTAGCTATATGGACTGGGAGAGATGGCGAGTCCACAAGGCGTATTTTGACTCGCTTGGGACTTGTTGAAAGATTTGAGACAATCATTACGGGGACTTGTGTTGAGACCAATAAACCAGGCCATGATGGGTTATTGACGATTAAAGACTTTTTTAGAGCTAAACCCCATGAGATGGTTATGGTCGGTGATCATCACCATGATATAAGTCCAGCCAATGATCTTGGTTTACATTCTGTTCACGCTCGGTGGAAATCACAACCCCAAGATTTACCTAAAGAAGTAAAACCTCATTGGAATTTTAACTGCACTCAGACTTTTTTAAAATGGATTGAAGATCAGTTTAAATAAAAAAAAGCCAAGGAGTCCTTGGCTTTGAAGTTTTGTGCAATAGTCGTTTATTCCCTAGAGTACAGCTTCCTCTGGAGCGAGGCCTTTTTTCTTTATTTTTTCAACCAGAGTGGTTCGATTAAGGCGTAATAAAATAGCGGCCTGATTACGATTCCAGCCTGTTTTGTTGAGGGCATTAATTATTAATTGATTTTCGTAGGCTGCAATAGCGTTGTTAAAATCAATTCCTTGTTCAGGGATTTCAATGGGCAGTTGACCATTGGCTGTCATTCCAGTTCCTTCATCGAAGTGTTGAGGAATATCGGAAGGTTCAATCATTCCTTCTTTACGGAGGATACTCACGCGCTCAATGAAGTTCTCTAGTTCTCTAATGTTTCCAGGCCAGGCATATTTTTTAAGTTTATCAAGTGCCATGGGGTGAATTCCAGTAATATTGATACCTTTATGTTGATTAAACTTATTAATGAAGTGTTCTAATAAAAGAGGAATATCATCAGCACGTTCTCTCAAAGGTGGAATTTGAATAGGGATAACGTTGAGTCGATAAAAAAGATCTTCGCGAAAAGTTCCTTCTTTTACAGCTTTGGCAAGATCAACATTGGTCGCTGTAACAATACGTACATCGGATTCAATTGTTTTTGCACTTCCAACCGGTTCAAATCGTTTCTCTTGAAGAACTCTTAATAGTTTAACTTGTAAGTTTGGGCTGAGGTCGCCGATCTCATCAAGAAATAAAGTTCCCTTGTTTGCAATTTCAAAACGTCCCTGTCTATTACTAATAGCTCCGGTGAAAGCTCCTTTGACGTGACCAAACAGTTCACTTTCTAGAAGTTCGTTTGGAATGGCGCCACAATTAATTGGTACAAAAGGTTTATCTTTGCGTGAGGAGTTGTAGTGAATGGCTTTAGCAATTAATTCCTTACCGGTACCACTTTCTCCACTCACTAATATCGTTGAGTCTGTGTCTGCTACTTTCTCAATCATATTTAAAACATTTTTGATGGGCTGACTCTGTCCGATAATATTGTCAAAGCGATATTTACTTTCTAATTTGGATTTCAATTCGGTGTTTTCAAAAACAAGTTTTTTGTGTGAGAGAGCTTTTTCTGCAATGGATACCAACTCTTCAATATTGAAGGGTTTTGTCATAAAATGGAAAGCTCCCATTTTAGTTGCCTTAACAGCAACATCAATGCTTCCAAAACCTGTCAGTACAATAACAGGTATATTATTAAATTTTTGTTTAAGTGTAGCGAGTAGATCAATTCCATCCCCATCAGGAAGTTTAACATCAACAATGGCAAGCTCTAATTCAGAGTTGCTTGTAATTACTGATTCAGCTTCACGAATGTTACCAGTAGTAATAACTTGGTAATCTCTTCTTGAAAAAATTCTAAATAAGGCCGCGCGGAGTGTTTGTTCATCATCAACAACTAGAATTTTTGCTTGATTCATTCAGGGTTCCTTCCTTGGATTTCAATGGTCTTTTTCTTCATGAAAAAGTTAACCGCTTTACTGTTTTCAGGTTAGGCAAACATTTTGACAGTGTCAATTTTTTGAAGTCAAAATTCCGATAGACCAGACTGCCCTTCAGACTTGGAAAGTAGGATGTTGATACACAAATTTTTGTCTTTATCAGTACTTACATCAATTTGACCTTTGTGTTCTTTGACTATTTGTAGGGCCAGGGTTAACCCAAGACCAGAGTTGGTTTCAGGGTCTTTAGTCGTAAAAAGAGGATCAAAAATTTTATCCTCAGTCCCTTGCACTAGGCCTTCGCCGTTATCAATTATTTTTATTTTAATTAAGTCGTTTTCGGTACTGACCCCAACCTTGATAAACCCTTGAAAATGGCGGTCTTTCTGCCTTCTAGCGATAAGTGATTCTTGTGAATTTTGTAAAATATTGCGGATGGCATGAGTCAATAGGTTAAATCTTCCATCAATAAAAATCTCATCAAGGTCATGTTCAAAATCAATATTGATTCCAATCGATCGAGTTTTTAATTCTGTGATTTTTATGGCTTGTTCAATGACTTCAATAATATTGATTGAACAAATCTCGGTGTTAAAGGATTTTCGTGCAAATCCTAAAAGGTTTTTTACAATGTTTTTACACTTAACAATTCCTTTTTCAATTTCTAAAATATCTTCGTAGAAATCTTCGTCACCGCTAAGGTCCATTTTCATTAACTGTACAAAGTTGAGCATGCCACCAATCGGGTTGTTAAGCTCGTGGGCTATGCTGCTACTGATAGTTCCGAGTTCAGCCATTTTAGCTGTTTCGATAACTTGTCTTTGTAAGTTGAGTTCGTTGGTTACATTTCTGTACATTTGAAAATAGACTGTCTGATTCTGTTCATCAATGGTATTACTGTACACATCGTAAACTTCAGGTTCTTTCAATTGTGCAGGATTGCGAATTTGGAAAATTTGTCCACGATTACAAGATTCGCAATGAGTGGATCTGTTAAAAAGTCTTTCGTAACACTTTTTTCCAATAGCTTGTTGATAATGATCAATATTTACTTTTTTTAGAAAGTTTGAATTCACTCGTAATATATTGTAGTTTTTGTCGGTTAAACAAATAGGGTCGGAGATAGCGTCAAAAGTCGCTTCCCACTGTTTTTTTAGTTCTTGGCTTTTGATGTATTGAACCGTTCGTTCAATAGATAAAGAAACCGCTTCAGCCACTTGATTAAGAAATCTTTTTTCTTTTTTATCAAAAGTTTGTTGGTCGAGTTTAGAAAAGAAAATATGACCAAATTCTTGCGGTCCTACTTTTAAACGTGTTTTGTAAAACTTAATTTTCCCTTTTTTATTATTTAAATTGCTTTGAGATGTTCGACGTATCTGAACCCAGTCGACGTGGAATTCTTTTTGTAAAATTTGAGCCACACTTTGTTCAATCTCGTGTATGGATGAGGCTTGATAAATTTGAACTAATATTTCTTTCAGGATTTTTAAGTGACTTTCGGCTGAAATATTTTTTAATCGTGATTCTTCAAGTTCAACTTGTCGTTCATTGATCTTATTTTCTAAACTAATAGTGAGCTGTTTGAGTTCAAGATTTTTTTCATTAATCATATCGAGCAGTTGTTTTTCTTGTTGGCTTTCATAGTATTTTTGAAATGCTTTTTCAAACAATGTCAGGGCTTGGTCTTTTTCAGTGGATTGAAGGATTTCCACGGGGTGGAGTTCATTGAATATTTTCTTAAGATCTCCTTTTGGGAGTCCTTCATAAAAAACGACCACCTGTGTTTCAGGCTGTTGAATTTTAAGTTGAGTTATTTTTTCAAAGACATAGTCGAAGTTTTTAGCATTGATTTCAATGGCGATAACAGAGGGACGAGCCTGGTCTAAGAAGGCCTCAATTCCATTTGTGGAAACCCACTCGATACCAAATTCTTTTAAATTAATCTCAGTATCAGATAAAAAGGCCGCATTCGCAGAAATCATGAATTTTACTCCCTTTTATAGGCTGTCACAGACACTGTGCTTTTTCAACAACAGCCAGCCCAATCAAGGGCCTTAGTGTTGCTTTTTTCTGAGTGCGATATTAAGTTGTTTCTCTTTGCAAAGGAGTCAAAATGTCAGCATTATCAGCTATCGTTCTTGCCGCGGGAAAAGGGACACGAATGAATTCTCCACTACCTAAAGTCCTGCATCCGGTGGCCGGTGACCCAATGATTTCCAGGGTGATTGCAAGAGTACGACAGATGGGGGCTGAGGAAGTTCGAGTGGTCGTTGGTTATGGCGAAGCTTTATTGAGGCAACTGTTGGAGCCTCAAGGTATTGTTTGCTGTAAGCAGTTGGAGCAAAAGGGCACTGCGGACGCTGTAAAATCAGCGCAGCCAGATACATTAAGCGATGACATTTTAATTATGAATGGCGACCATCCTCTCGTATCTCCTCGCAAACTAAAAGAAGCCTATGATGAGTTTAATGAATCCAAAGCGGATTTAATGGTTGTAACTGCGGAACTGGCAGAGCCAGGCTCCTTCGGGAGAATTGTAAGGCATCAAGGAAGTATTAAAGCAATTGTGGAAGTTAAAGATGCCTCTGAAGAAACAAAAAAGATTAAAGAGGTCAACACTGGAATTTATCTGGTAAAAAGAGATCTCCTAACACAATACCTACCAGAAATTCATGCTAATAACCAACAAGGTGAGTATTATATTACAGATTTAGTTTCTCTTTGTATTGAGGCTGGCAAAAAAGTTGTGGCTAAAATGACTGATCCCACAGTCGCTTTTGGAGTGAACACACAAAAAGAATTAGCCCTGGCAACAAAAGCTATTTTTAGAGAAAAAGCCTTTCAGCTGATGGAAGAGGGGGTAATGGTTATTGATCCTGAAAACACTTATGTTGAAGAAAGTGTTAAAGTGGGATCAGGTTCAGTGCTTTACCCGGGTTGTTTTATTAAAGGGAATACACAAATTGGTTCTTTTTGTGTGGTTGAACCCAATGCATTTATTCAAGACAGTCTCATTGGACAAAGCGTTCAAGTCAGAGCAGGTTCTTATCTCGAAAAAGCCAAAGTGGGAGATCAAGTGGTTCTTGGTCCTTATGCGCGTCTACGGCCGCAAACGGAAATTGGCCCTGAGGCAAAAATTGGTAATTTCGTTGAAATGAAAAAAGTGAAATTTGGAGCTAAGTCTAAAGCCAACCATTTAGCCTACCTTGGAGATGCTGAGATAGGAGAAAACACTAATATTGGCTGTGGTGTGATCACTTGCAACTATGCTGCGGATAAAAAGAAGTACCAAACCAAGATTGGAAATAATGTCTTTGTTGGTAGTGATTCGCAGATGATTGCTCCGGTCGAAATTGAAGATGATGCGATCGTGGCATCTGGTTCTACGATTAATAAGAAAGTGCCTAAAGGGTCATTGGCCATTGGGCGGACAAGACAAGTGAATAAAGAAGGCTACGCAAGCAAATTTAGAGGTAATGAATAATGTGTGGAATCGTCGGTTACTTTGGGCCTCAATCTCCCAAAAAAGTCTTATTAAATGGTTTAAAAAAATTAGAATACCGTGGTTATGATAGTGCGGGGATTGCCATACATAATGATTCTGGATTTGCGGTTTATCGAGCGGCTGGGAAGTTATCTCAACTTGAAAACAAAGTTGAAAATGTTGATTTCTCAGGAAACCTTGGGATAGGCCATACTCGTTGGGCAACCCATGGACTACCTACAGAAAACAATGCCCATCCTCACAAGGTCTCTGGAGTGAGTCTTGTTCAAAATGGTATCATCGAAAACTATGCGGAATTAAAAAAAGAATTAATCGCAAGTGGCGCTATTTTTACATCGGATACGGATACAGAAGTTGTAACTCACTTGATTGCAAGAGAGTTGAATCATCAAGATGATTTAGTGACTGCGATTCGCTCGGTTATTCCAAAGTTGCGCGGAGCTTACGCGATTCTTGTTGTCAGCGAAGATGAACCTGATACGATTGTAGCTTTTAAAGCTGGTCCTCCTTTGATCTTAGGTTTAGCTGAGGGCGAGGTATTTCTCGCCAGTGATGTTCAGGCCTTTGTTGAACATACCAATCGAGTTGTCTACTTGAATGACTTTGATATCGTAAAAGTTAAAGGCTCAGAGTATGAGATTTCTAACTTGCAAGGGAAAGTGATTAAACTGCCTGTTGAACAAGTGGATATTCGGGTCACAACATCAGATAAAAAAGGATTTAAGCATTACATGCTTAAAGAAATGTTTGAACAGCCAAGAGCTGTTGCAAATGCATTAAACCCCTATCTTAACGTTGAAACCAAAGAAGTGGATTTTTCCAAAATTGGTTTAGATGGGGGAGACACAAATCAAGAAGCGCTTGAAAAACTTCATCAAGCGGAGAGAATTTATATTGTAGCCTGTGGCACCAGTTACTATGCGGGACTTTATGCTAAGTATTTAATTGAGCCACTGGTGAAAATCCCAGTGGATGTCGATGTGGCCAGCGAGTTTCGCTATAGGGACCCGGTATTAGATAAGAACTCGGTTACACTTTTTATATCACAAAGTGGAGAGACGGCTGATACATTGGCTGCACTCAGGTTAGCAAAAGAAAATGGCCTTACAACAATGAGTCTTTGTAATACCCGTCGTTCAACAATTGATAGGGAAGCGGATCTGCATTTTTATATGAACTCTGGGGTTGAAATTGGTGTTGCCAGTACAAAAGCTTTTTTAAGCTCCTTGGCTATTTTGAACACGATGGCCATTTATTTGGGTAAAAAAACTAAAACAATTTCACAAGAGGAAGAACGTCATTTTGTAGAATCATTATTAGCCCTTCCGAGTCTGATGGAAGGAGTTTTGTCTTATGATTCCTTTTTTGATAAGGCCGCTGATACTTTAAAAGATTATCGTGGATTTTTATATTTAGGCCGTGGACAGAGCTTTCCGATTGCTATGGAGGGGGCTTTGAAAATGAAGGAATTAGCTTACCTTCATGCTGAGGGTTATGCCGCTGGTGAAATGAAGCACGGCCCCCTTGCTTTAATAGATAATAGAATGGTTATTGTGGTTATTTGTCCTAAAGATAAATTTTACGAAAAAACCATTAGTAATCTTGAAGAGGCTAAAGCTCGTGGTGGCGTTATTATTAGTATTGGTACAGGACAAGACGAAGATTTGGAAAACATGAGTGAGCACTACCTATCCATCCCAGAGTGTCATTGGATGGTGTCAGGTTTACTCTCCGTCATTCCAGTTCAGCTTTTGGCTTATCATGTTGCCGACCGCTTGGGGCATGATGTGGATCAGCCTCGTAATCTTGCCAAGTCAGTCACTGTTGAATAGAAAATTATTAGTATAATACCCTTTAGTTAAGCTCTCAATGTCCTTGACTGCGTCGTCGCAGTTCGTACAGCTTCCTCCTTGCGCCTCATTGCGAGCTTAGCTCAACGGCATTAAATAGAATCTTTAACTTAAGTGTATTTATCTTACGTTTATAAGTTGAGCCATGCCCTTGCTTTATCTTCGTCATTTGTGTCGAAGAATTTAATTTCAATGTCGATCAATGGGTCGAATATTTTGGTTACATATTCAATCCATTTGGTGTCGGCAACTACGGCCGCTTTCCCAATTTTTTTATTAATAGTTCTAAATTCTGTTATGGCAAATTTAATATCTTTCCAGAGAGCAAGAGCCTCAATGCCTTTCCAGTGATTAACGATTTCGATCACATTAACATTCTCGACTTTCTTTAAATCTTCTTTGAATGAGTTGATGACTTGATCATACTGTTCGGCTGTGATCTTTTCACCAATGTGGAATTCCATTAATTTATTGTCTTGATCAAAATGATAGGTCAGCATGTTTCCTCCGTAAAAGAAAAACTCTAGCACACCCTACAGATTTTTTAAATCATCTGCCATATCAACAATAAAGGGCTGTGATTGGTAGGCTGCTGGATTTTCTTTAATCCAGTTAGAAAAAAACTGGCGAGCCCTTTGCACAATTAAATCTCTTTTTTCTCTTTTCTTTACTTTTTTATCCAAAGGTGGAAACAGACCTAAGTTAATATTTGTTGGTTGAAAGTGATCTTTCTTTTCCCCAGTCAGTGCGCCATAAAGTGCACCAAGAGCTGTTTCTGGCGGAGGAGGTAAGAAAGAAGTCTGCTTAAGGTGCGCTTCCATAAAAAGTGCAGACAGCAAGCCTATGCAAGTGCTTTCAAAATAACCCTCAACACCGGTAATTTGCCCTGCAAAGAAAAGGTCTTTATTCTTAATACTACTCAGGTTTGAGTTGAGTTTTTGGGTTGGATTTATATACATATTTCGATGGATACTACCAAGTTTAAGAAAGTTGGCATTCTCAAGGCCAGGAATCATTTTAAAGATCCGCTTTTGTTCAAAATATTTAAGTTTCGTTTGAAAACCCACCATGTTGTGAGAGGTACCATGTCGGTTTTCTTTACGAAGCTGTACGACGGCGTAAGGTTTGTCCTCCCAATGGGGACAAGTAAGCCCTTTGGGAGAAAGAGGGCCAAAACGTAAAGTTTCATCACCTCGACGAATCATTTCCTCAATGGGCATACAGCCTTCAAAGTAAGGAGTGTTTTTTTCAAATTCTTTACTCTCAGACTTTTCAGCATCTTTAATGGCATTGATGAATTGGTAATATTGTTCTTTTGTCATGGGACAATTGATGTAGTCACCATGGCCTTTGCCGTAACGATCAGCCACCCAAGCGGTCTTCATGTCAACCGTATCACTTTCAATGATAGGTGCGATAGCATCGAAAAAATAAAGAAATTCATCTTCAAAATGTTTTAGTAGTGATTGAGATAAATTGTCGCTGGTAAGTGGACCAGTTGCAATTATTGCAGGAGTTCTGAGTTCATCAAGAGACTCAATCTGTTTTGGAATGCGTTCGATAAGTGGATGGTTCTCTATTTTTTCAGTAACTCTTTTAGCAAATTCAATGCGATCAATTCCTAAAGCCTGTCCAGCTGGCACGCGAGACATTCCAGCACTTTCAAGAATCAGTGATCCTAGTTTTTCTGCTTCCCATTTTAACTGACCCGAGACGGCATGATGAGCAACGCTTCCAAAGGAATTGGAGCAGACAAGCTCAGCCAAATCACCCGTTTTGTGGGCCGGAGTGTTGATTTGGGGTCTCATTTCAAAGAGTTTTACTTGAAATCCTCTTTGTGCGAGTTGAAAAGCGGCCTCAGAGCCTGCTAAACCGCCGCCTACAATGGAAATTGTCTCGTATTGTTGTTTCATGTTATAGCTACCTCATGTCAGATGACGAGAGAAATAAAAAACTAGATTCTGCTGCACAAGTCCTACAAGGACTCTTTCAAAATAGCAAGTCACCGCTTTCGGAAGGCTTTCAACGCTATCGCTTGGAAAGAGAATGGCCTCAAGTGATAGGGGGGAGTGTGGGGCAGTTAACTCGTCCTCTGGACTATCAAGACGGTGTTCTCGTTATTGCCGTTCGCAATGCGAGTTTGCTAACAGAACTGCAATTTTTTCAACAAGAGATTATGACTAAGGTTAATACTCATGTTGGTCGAGTCTGGGTCAAAAAAGTCCGATTTGTTTCTGAATAACGTCAAAGCTCTGACTCTTCTGCCATATTTTCTTGGTCCTGAATTGACTGAAATGGAATGTGATCGAGCCTAGTTGGCACTTTCTGTGCTTTATATAGATGTGGGTAACCCGTACTAAAGCGCAGGAACTATGAAAGTAATATTTTATAAAATTGTGATCTCAATCCATCTGATTGCAAGTTTGTGTGTACAAACAGCAATGGCGCAGGAGCTACCTAAAAGTCCTGTTCAAATGAAGATTGAGCGTGTGGGTGGTATGACCCATATCGAGTTTATGGGCCAAAATGAATGGCAGTATGACCTTAAGCAAAGCGGTTCTCTTCTAGAACTCACTATGCCTCTTGTCGATGAAGTCAGTTTGGAGAAAGTTAAAGAATTTCAAAGTCTTTTAGTTGAACGTATCGAAGTGGAGAATCTATCGGCGAATAAAACTCAGTTTAAAATTTACTTAAATGACGATCGTATTGAAAACTTCGATTATCTCACGCAAAAGCCCAATAATCTGGTGATTGACCTTTTTGTAAATTCTGAACAGGTCTTAGCTGATATTAGAGATAGAAAAGAAAAAGAACTTGTAGCTCAAAGAAAAAAGGAGCAGGAAGCTTTAGCTAAAATTAATAAAACAAAGGGCAATCGAACTCCAGCTTTTGCCGAATATGTGACCGTTGACAAAGAGAAGGTGGAGCCCAGAAAAATTAATAATAGAAGTACTGAACTTCCCTTGGCTCCAGAAGGTCCTATTGAAGATCTGTTTGATTTTGGCGGTATAGTGAGTAGTGGCTTTAGTGATGATGACCTTGAAGCTAAAGTTATTGAAGCAAAAGGAAACATATATCTTCGTTATCCTCTCTTAAAACTAGAAAATACTCATTTAAGAGAACTTCAAAGTTTTCATCCTGACTATGAAATTAGAAGTTCGTTTTCAGATGAGAATAAGCAAGCTCGGAACCTGTTGAAGTTGTTTAATCAAAAAAGTTTTGCATCCTTTTTAAAGGCTAAAAAGATTTATAAAAAAACTTTCCCGCAATCAATTTATGATGAAATTCTTTACTATGTAGAGGCCGATACTTGGGTTGAGTTGTGGAAAATCAATCAAAGACCTGAGTTCTTAAAAAAAGCTATGGATATCTATAAAATGCTGATTGAGCGATATCCAGATTCAAAAATAGCAGAAAGAACATTAATTTATTCAGGTTTATTAGCTCATAATGTGGGTGAATTTTTTGTGGCAACAAAAATGTTGCGACGATACTTAAAAACCTACCCACATTCGCCATTTAATAATCATATAAAAATATATCTTGCTGATTCTTTGGCTCACCTTAATAATTTTGATGGTGCACGCAATGTTCTTAACGATGTGATTGCTGCGGGTGAAAGGGATACTGCTGCTGAAGCATCTTATCGTTTGGGTGATATTGAGTTTTTAAAGCAAAGGTTTCGTCGTGCTGAGAGAGCTTATGATGATGCTGTAAAAAAATATCCCAACTATGTGAGCCGTTTTCCAAATGCGGTATTTAATAAAGCGGAAGCTCAATTCAATTTGGCGGAGTATCCTAAAAGTTTAGAAACATACAAAGAATTCTTCCAAAAATATCCTCAACATTCCTATAGTGCATTTGCTCTAACAAGAATAGGTGAACTCGTTGATCTATTAAAAGAGGATAAGCGTAAAGCCCAAGGGTTCTACAATGAAAGTTTCTTTCGTTTTCGTAACTCAGTCGGAGGAACGATTGCGAGAATTAGAAGCTTAAGCCAACGTTTTAAAGACATGAAAGAAAAAGAACTGGAAGCTTCTGTAGCTGAGATTAAAAAGAGAGAAAAGGCTATTGATCTTCATCAAGTCGATGAGTTTTCTGCTTTTATGATATCTGATGGCTATTATACAAGAGGTGAGTATCTAAATGCTGCGAACACGCTTATCAATTATTTTCAAGTGAATCCAAAGCCAGTCAATATTAAGAAATTTGAGAAAAGAATTTCAAGGGCAATAGCGGGAGAGGTGCGAGAGCTTCTTAATACTGGTGACACTGTTAAAGCCCTTCATATTATTGAGAGCCATCAAAAAAGTTGGTTGAGTAAGTCTCGTCGTGTGGATGTACAGCTTTTCCGAGGGATGGCTTACGAGAAAATGGATTTATTTGATGAAGCGCTTGATTCTTATCAGAGAATTGAGCAACGAATGAAAGACATAGCGGGAACAAAAGAAGAAAGAGAACGGAAAGTTTTTGAATATTATCCGACTTTTGATCAAATTAACCTACGACAAGCTGTCGTTCAGTACCAAATGGGTGATAAAAATAAATCTTTGGCTTTTCTAAATAAAGTTAAAAAAATTAATGAACTTGATCCTGACTCTAAAGTAGATTTTCATTTTACACTCTCCCAAATTGCTTTTGATAATAAAAAGTACAAAGAATCTTTGCAGACGGCCAATTTGGTAAATAAGTCAGCGATTATTGATGCGGACAAAAGACAAAAGTTTAATATATTTCTTTCTAAGGTTTATGAGAAAAATCAACAATTTGATAAAGCTATTTCTATCTTAGAGGAATTTCATAAAAAATTTAAAGGCGAACAAGATCAAGTTTACGTTCTTTCAAGACTCTTTCAGCTTTATCGCAGTAAAGGTTTGAAAGAAAAGGCAATAAAAACGGGTGAAGAACTAATAGCCAGTTATGGCAACTCTAATAACTTAGATAAAGAGCGTTATTATTTAGGAGAACTTTACTTCAATAATAACAATGAAAAAAAAGCTCAGCGAACCTGGAAAGGACTAACAAAGAAATCCATGTGGGAAGAGCTCGCAAATAATAAAATGGTTAGTGGTAACTGGAAAAAACAAACTGAAGAAAAAATGAATAGAATTCCAGCAATGGCGAAATGAGGAGAAGAATGGAATCTTGGACCAAGAACATCAAAGACGATGAAATGAAAAAAGCCATCCAACTTGCGCGCAATGTCGCTGTGAGAAAAGCAACAATCCTTATTACTGGTGAAAGTGGTGTGGGGAAAGAATTAATGGCTCGTTTTATTCACGAAGAGTCTCAGAGAAATTCTCAACCCTTTGTAGCAACAAATTGCGCAGCGGTACCTGAAAACTTATTAGAAAGTGAACTGTTTGGATATAATAAAGGCGCATTCACGGGAGCTGATAGGGAAAAGCCTGGTAAGTTTGAATTAGCTGATAAAGGTACATTCTTAATGGATGAGATCAGTGAGATGCCGATTTCATTACAGGGAAAACTTTTAAGAGTCATTCAAGAGTCTGAGATTGAAAGGTTAGGTTCAACACGTCCTAAGAAAATTGATGTGCGATTTATTTGTACAACCAACAGAAGCTTAGTGGATATGGTTAAAAAAGGTGAGTTCAGGCAAGATCTTTTTTACAGACTGAATGTTATACCTATTAATATTCCTGCACTCAGAAATAGAAAAAAAGATATTTCTTCACTTGTTGATTATTTCTTACAGAAGGTGGCTTTAGACAATAAAATGCGTATCAAAAGACTAGATACAACAGCCATGCAAAAGATCCATAACTGGTCATGGCCCGGAAATGTGCGTGAGCTTCAAAATGTAATCGAACGCTCTTGTTTGATTAGCTTAAAAGAAACACTGAGTGCTGAAGACATTAATATTGAAACCTCTCCTATGCAACCTGTTGAAATATCAGCCCAAGAAGGTGATGGTTTTGTTCAAACAGGAATGACAATTCAGGAAGCAGAAAAAAGACTTATTTTAAAGACATTAGAGCATACGGGAAAAAATAGAACACAAGCTGCAAAAATTCTTGGAATTAGTATTCGTACTCTAAGAAATAAACTTAATGAGTATAAAACGTCGGATAATCTTGTCATTTAAGGAGTTATGATGGGACAGATTTTTGATAAAACAATAAAATCATTAGCGACCTCGATTCAAATGCGTCAATTGAGGCAAAATGTTATTAGTGCAAATATAGCTAATGCTGAAACTCCTAATTACCATGCAAAGAAAATGGATTTTGAGGGTGCTTTAGCCAGCGCTATTGATCGTGAAGATTTAGGAAAGATGCATGTTGAGCATAATGATCATTTTTTAATGGGACAAGGATCCATTGGGCGAGTAAGAGCTGATGTTTATGATAATCCAGAAATTAATTATTCAAATGATGGTAACACTGTGGATTTAGAAAAAGAAATGGCTAAGCAGTTACAAAACTCAGTGATGTATGATGCTGCCACCAAGTTGATAAATAAAAAATTAGCCGCTTTGAAGTATGCAGCTAGCGAAGGAGGTCGATAATGGATTTTATGACAGGTCTTCGCGTAAGCAGTAGTGGTATGACGGCACAACGTCGTCGTATGAATGCTATCTCAAGCAATATTGCTAATATCAATACAACAAGAACTCCTGAAGGAGGTCCCTATCGTAGAAAGTCGGTACAACTGGAGGCAATGCCAGATGCAAAGTCTTTTGCTGACATGATGTTAACTAATCCAGAAAAGAATGTGAATCGTGTTCAAGTCACTGATGTCGTTTCTGACCGTAGTGCTCCTCTATTAAAGTATGAGCCGGATCATCCTGAAGCGGATGAAAATGGCTATGTTGCTTATCCGAATATCAATCTAATGGTCGAGATGGCAGACATGATTCAGGCCAACCGTACCTACGATGCCAACGTTTCGGCATTAAATGCGACTAAAGACATGGCACTAAAAGCCCTGGAAATTGGTCGTTAAATGAGGAAAAACTGACAGAACTAATGTAGAATGAATTAATAACAAGAGGGTGCCATGGACGGCTTAACAGTATCAACAGCAAAAGATTTGCTGAAAACAGGTAAAACATTTTCCGAACTTTCAAAACAGAGAGTTGCTCCTGAGTCCACTCAAGCATCTGGAAAGTCTTTTGGAGACACGCTGACAGAGGCTGTCGATAAAGTGAATGCTCTTCAAAAAGACGCTGATGTAAAAATGCAGAAGATTGCATCGGGAGAGTCTACTAATATTTCTGAGGTCATGATTGCGGCAGAGAGAGCTGATATTGCTCTCAAACTTATGATGTCTGTGAGAAATAAAGTTATTGATGCATATCAAGAAGTTATGAAGATGCAAGTGTAATTGAGGGGGCGGGAGTTGCAAAACTTTTTTAAAACATTTATTGCTCAGATTCAGGATTTTTTTGGTGGATTAACCCCAATAAAAAGAGCGTCTCTTATGGCAAGTATCGGGGTGGGACTTGCTGCCATCGCGACTATTTTATTTATGTCTACAGGTAGTGACTATGCACCATTGCTGACCAACGTACCACCTGAACAAGTCTCCACAGTATTAAATACATTAAGAGCTAAAAACATTCCTCATAGATTGGAAGATAATAGTGGAACAATACTAGTACCGAAAGCTTATTTACATTCCACTCAGATGACTATTATGTCGGAAGTGGGCGCTGGCAGAATTGGACAAGTAGGATTAGAGTTATTTGATAAACAGGATTTTGGTACGACTTCTTATGCGCAGAGAATTAACTTTCAGAGAGCTTTGCAAGGAGAGCTTTCTCGTGCAATCAATAGTATGGAGGCTGTTAATCGAACTAAAGTTATTCTTGCTATTCCAAAGAAAAACATCTTTTTAGATGCGAATGAAGAAAAACCATCAGCCTCTGTGGTGGTCGAGCTACACAATGGCCACACTCTCAATGAAGATCAAGTAAAGGGCATTGTATATCTGGTTTCAAATGCTGTTGAGGGCATGGAAGAAAGCGGTGTTTCTGTTGTCGACTCCAGAGGTAAAGTTCTTTCTAAAAAATATGATCCGAGTTTTGCTGGCTCAGCTCAACTGATGGATATAAAAAAGAAAGTGGATTCTCATCTTGAGCATAAAATTGAGTCCATTTTGGCTCGTGTTGTTGGTGAGGGAAAAGTTATAGCTCGTGTTAATGTCACTTTAAACCCGCAACAAGTTTCAATGGTTAAAGAAGAGGTTGATCCTGATCGGACGGCTATCAGAAGTATCCAAACGGAAGCTGAAAGGTCTCAAGGGAATCGTAGTAATCCTACAGGTGTTCCAGGGGCAAGGGCAAATATTCCAGGTGCAGATGAAGCTGGACGAGTTAATTTTAATCAAGATGTGAATCGAGAATTAAAAACGACAAATTATGCTGTTCCCAAAACGGTTAGAAATATTGTGGAATCAGCTGGAACGATTAGTCGAATTTCCGTGGCTGTTATGGTTGATGGAGTATATCAAAATGTAACACCGACAGAAGGTGGTGAACCAACAAAGCAATGGTCTCCAAGAGAAGAAGAAGAATTGCAGCGTTTTGAAACACTTGTCAAAAATGTTATTGGCTTTGATTCCAGTCGAGGTGATTCTATAAGCATGGAGTCTTTCCAGTTCAAAGAGGAAAACTTTGTAGAAGCGGATAAGCTTGTAAAGACCATTCATCGAGAGAAACTATTAAGATTCTTGGCGAGTTGGGCTTTAGCTGGTTTTGGATTAATTCTCATTTTCTTCTTAATGGTGAAACCTTTTGTCCGTTGGGTGACAGATAGTTTCCATGACTCTATTGAAGATATGTTGCCAAAAACGATTGAAGAGCTTGAGGAGCTACATGGTGTTGATAATGCTTTACCTGGTATGAGTGCAGCTATGCCAATCTTAGAAGAGCCTGTCGATCCTGAAAAAGCAGAAAGTGAAATTTTAAGAGAGCGCATCATGGCAATTATGGATGAGGATGAAGAAAAAGCCTCTGGCGCCTTTAGTTTATGGTTAATTAGGAGAGATTTCTAATGGCAAGTGAAGCAGCGATTAAACTTAAGAAGATCAGTGATATTACCTATGATAAACTACGTGGTTTTGAAAAAGCCGCTATCTTGGTGAATTACCTCGGGCCAGAAGCATCTAAGCGATTACTAGTAAAAATGGATGATGCTGATATTAGAAAACTAGTAACAATGATGCAAAAATTTAGAATTGTACCTATTGAAGTTACTAAAAAGGTCCTAGAAGAGTTTTATGATCTTATTAGCGAGTCTGAAGACTATATATTCTCTGATAAATCAGCCTCGAAAGAAACTATTATGGATGCTCTTGGTGAAGAAAGAGCTAGAGGTATATTAGGGCATTTGAATGCTGCGACCAGTTCTACAAGATCTTTAGAAAGTTTGGAGTTAGTGGATGCTAAGTCATTAGCTAACTTTTTAATTAACGAACATCCGCAAACAGTCTCAGTGATATTAGCCCACTTGGAGCCTGAGAAAAAAGGTGAGGTTTTAAAACGTTTACCTGAAACTTTACAGGCGGAAGTTGTACTAAGAATGGCTAATCTTGATCATGTTGCTCCTGAATTAATTTCAGAAGTGGATCGAGTTCTAAAAGATGAACTAGCAAATATTGGAACTGTTGAGCAATCTCAACTGGGCGGTGTGCAAACTGTTGCTGAGATGCTTAACGTTATGGATAAAGGTGCCGAGAAAGCCATTATGTCTCGTGTCGAAGAGAAAGATCCTCTTCTTGCTGAAGAGATTAGAAAACTTATGTTTATCTTTGATGATATCGTTAAAATTGATGACAAAGGTATTCAGGCCCTTCTTAAAGAAGTGGCCAATGATAAGCTTCTTCTTGCTCTTAAGACAGCTAACCAAGAAATTAGAGATAAGATATTTAAAAATCTTTCTAAGAGAGCTGCAGATCTTCTTAATGACGACCTGTCAACTATGGGGCCAGCCCGTGTTTCTGATGTTGAATCGGCTCAGATGGAAATCGTCAATGTGGCTCGAAGACTTGAAACCGAAGGTAAGATTATTATAGCTCGCGGTGGTGCAGAAGATGCCCTTGTCTAAAAATATTATTGAAAAAGAGTCGGCTGAAGAATTAGCCATTAATTATCAGCCAAGGAATATTGACTCTATACTGAGTGAACAAGCACTGGAATATGTTCGTAATCAAAAAAATCGTGGAGATTTTAGGGTTGATAAAATTGTTTCGGAATTTACGGGAATCGAAGAAATTGAAAAGCTAAGTCAGCAAAAAGAAATTGCGGATCAAGCTTTAAAATTGAGTCAAGATGTACAAGAAAAAGCCTATAAAGAAGCTTATCAGCTGGGTTTAGAAGAGGGAAGACAAAGTGCCTACAATGAGGAGATGGGACGCATAGAAAAGGAGATGTCTCATTTTGCTCAGTTAATTGCTGAAATTAAAAAAAACAAAACTGATCTTGAGAAAGAAAATGAAAAGCAAATTGCGAGACTCTGTTTTTATTTAGCTAAACGCTTACTGATGAAAGAGATTGAAGAAGATGAGGTTTACATTCAGACCTTGATTAAGAAAACCTTAGAAATGGTTCAATCCGATCAACAGTTAACGATAAAAGTTTCTATTGAAGATAAAAAGTGGATTGAAGAAAACCGTAAAGACTTCTTTCATGAAATAGACATCGAAACCTCTACAAAGATTGAGGAAGACCCGAATATGCAAAGAGGTGGTGCTATTATCGAAACTCAGTTTGGGGTGATTGATGCCACCGTTGAGCAAAGGTTAGAAAAACTAGAAAAAGTCATTAACGATCATAGCTAAGAGGGAATTGATTGAGCGCTGTCGATTTTGAAAAATATATTCAGACATTAGATAGACGAGTTTTGGTCAAAGATATTGGTAAAGTCACAGATGTAGTTGGACATTTGATTGAGGGATATCTTCCAGGTGCAAAGCTTGGGAGTATCTGTGAGATTCATTCAACTGGTCGTAAACCAATAGTGACAGAGGTCATAGGTTTTCAAGATCAAAAAGTTCTTATGATGCCACTATCTGAAATGACATCTATTGGCTTTGGTAGTCGTATAGAGCTAGTGAGGACAACAGCCACTATAAAAGTGGGTAATGCTATGCTTGGTCGAGTGATTGATGGACTAGGGCAGCCAATAGATAAAAAAGGTGAAATTGATTATAATAAAGAAGCTTATCTTTATCGTTCATCTTGTAATCCTCTAGACCGTACTCCCATTGATACTCCATTAGACCTTGGAGTTAAGGCGATCAATTCTTTTTTGGCAGTGGGAAAAGGGCAAAGAGTTGGTTTTTTAGCAGGTTCTGGAGTCGGGAAATCCGTTTTAATGGGAATGATGGCTCGCAACACCCAATCAGATGTAAATGTCATAGCTTTGATTGGAGAGCGTGGTCGTGAGGTTCGTGAATTTGTTGAACATATCTTAGGAGAAGAAGGGCTAAAAAAATCTGTCATTATTGCTGTTACGAGTGATCAAAGTCCATTGATACGTATGAGAGGTGCTTTTATAGCAACAGCTATTGCAGAATATTTTTCTGATCAAGGTAAAGATGTCATGTTGATGATGGATTCTTTAACTCGCTTTGCTATGGCCCAGCGAGAGATTGGTCTAAATGCTGGAGAGCCTGTGACGACAAAAGGTTACACACCGAGTGTATTTGGCTTACTACCCAAACTTTTAGAAAGAGCAGGACGCTTTGATAGTGGAGGCTCGATTACGGGTCTTTATACCGTCCTGGTTGAAGGCGATGATATGGACGATCCTATCGCTGACTCTGTTCGCTCTATTGTGGACGGCCATATCGTTTTGGATCGAAGATTAGCACAAAGAGGTCATTTCCCTGCTATTGATGTTTTACAGAGCGCTAGTCGTGTAATGTCCAACGTGATAACAGACGAACATAAAAGAGCTGTAAGTATTGCAAGGGCTCGACTGGCTTTGTATCGGGAAAATGAAGACTTAATTCGTATTGGTGCTTATCAACAAGGTAATGACCAAGAGTTAGATCAAGCCATAGCGATGAATCGCCAATTGGATCGCTTCTTAAAGCAAGAAGTGGGGGAAACGTGGACTTTTGAGCAAGCCATCAATGAGCTAAGAATGATTACTGAAGGCCATGAAGAAATTTAAGTATAAAACGGAATCTTATTTAAAGTTTGTAAAATTTGAGCGTAGTAAAGCGCTTAAATCTTTAAATGAAGCTGAAAGTTATAAAATGTCTTTGATCAAGAGGTACCAATATTTGGAGAACGAAATGAGTAAAGCTTATGGAACTAATTCAAACTTGGGGAAAAGTATAAAAGACGTCAACTTTATAAATGATAACAATATGTTTATTCTCAAAATTAAAGAGACGATGGAAGATTTGTCACAAGAGATTATGATGGCTGAAGCTGAGTTCCAAAAAAGAATGGAAAAACTTAAGGAGGTTCAGTTGAAGGTGAGAAAAATTGAACTTCATAAAGAGTTAGAGAAAGAAAAATACGACAAGGCTTTGAAGAAGAAAGTGCAAAAACAGTTAGACGATATAAATTCCAGTCGGAAGTGGGGATAGATGCAAAATCCATACAATCGCTATCAGCAAAACCAAAAAACAGAGAAGAAACCACAAGCGGCTAAGATGCAGAAAAAGCAAACAAACACAAAAACAAGAAGAGCCGTTCTTAAAGCAAACACAAAATCGAGCCATAAAACACAGTGGTCTTACATTGGTCTCAGTGTACTGGGCCTTGGCATGTCTTTTTATATATTTATGTACACGGATCAGTTTCTTGACACCGTTGGAAAGTTTGAGCTGAGTTTTAGCTCTGTTCTTGCTGATGATGGGGAAAAAGCTGCCCCAAGAGAGGAAAATAGTGATGCCAATAAGAGCTCTTTGCCTGTGGGTAGGGTTTCACAACTTAAGTCAGATGCTGATCATTTGACGATGAAAAATGCGAGTGTTTATAAAGCTTTAAAGAAAAAAGAAGAAGACCTTGAGAAGAAAGAAAGGCGCTTGGCACAGTTGGAAGAAGAGTTGCAAGTACAAAAGGAAGAGATAGAAAAGCAGTTAAAAGAAATGAATGAGATGAGAAGAAATATTTCATCAAAGTTAGACAAGAAAGTAACTGCCGATCAAGAGAGTTTAGAAAAGCTAGTAGGAGTTTATTCAAGTATGAAACCACAGAATGCCGCTACCATAATTTCACAGATTGATGATGAGTTAGCGGTGAAGGTTTTAGGACAAATGAAGAAGACGAATGCGGCAGAAATTTTAAACTATATAGAACCAAAGAAAGCCAGAATGCTTTCTGAGAAATTTACTGGATTAAAGAAGTAGGGGCATTTAGTTGTTTATACAAAGTGGGATTCAAAATTTAAATAAACAATATTCTTCGTCAGAGCGTAAAGATAAGCAAGCTTCTGATAAAGAGTTTAGTGATATTTTGAAAAATACTGATGATAAAAAATCGGAGAGGAATAAGCAGACTTCTTCAGCTGTGCCTTCTAAAAAAGACAAACATAAAAAGTATATTTATGGAGATGGCGAATCGGCTCCAGTGAAACAAGAACAATATTATAAAAAAAATGAGCAACATGATGATAAAAAAGTAGAAAGCCAAGTTGTTCAAAATGTTAAAAGGGACGAGAGTCAAGTTTCACAAAATAATAATAGTCAGAGCGAAAAGGTTGAGACGAATGCGAATACATTAAGTGAAAATGATGCTTTACTTAGTAATATTCAAAATTTGACAGATGAAAATGTAGAAACAAATCAACCCCTATCGACTTACTCTTCGGTACCATCAAAAATTACTTTAGAAGAAAATCAAAAAAAGATTCAACAGATGGAAAATGCTCTGGCAGACATGATGACACAATCTAAAGAGTCTAAAGGATTGCTAGAGAGTACAATAACTCAAAATACCGATTCGCAATGGCAAGAATCTAACTTATTGAAGCAGGTGCAGCCATTTACAAATGATGGACAAATTAAAATAGATAAAGATATGAAGTTGAACACCGAGCTGGAAACTCTTCAAAACTCAGGCGGAGAAGAGAATATTGCTAAGAACCTCATTGAAACAGATGGAAAAAGTGATTCTGACCAAGACCTTTCTTCTTTTGAGCAAATGTTGAGTTCAAATACTGATATCCAGTCTTCAAATGATTCTGCTGGTAGTATTTTTTCTGAAGAACTAAATTTGGCACAAGGTGAAAATCGCTCACAAAAAATTGAGAATATGCAATCTATTATAAAGCAAGCTCGCGCGGTGGTTGATGATGGTGGTGGAAGTATGGAAATTCACCTACAACCTGAAGGTTTAGGTAAGGTGCATTTAAAAGTGGCTGTTAATGATGGTCAAGTGAATGTTGAAATGATGACGGATAATCATTTAGCAAAAAAAGCACTCGAAGAGGGAATACTGGATATCAAGCAAGCCCTTGAAGGTCATAAATTACTCGTTGAAACAGTTAAAGTTGAGATGTCACCAGATTATCAAAAAGACTTTACAGATTTACAAGATCATATGAGAGAGCAAGAGAACAGAAATTTTGCTGAACAGTTTTTAGGTCAATTCCAGAGAGAAAGAGATGAGAGATTGGGAGGAATGTTTGATTCCTTCAGAAATTTTCAAAGAGAAACAAGCGAACCAGAATTAAGGTTGGGCAATCACAGAAATCCTTATACAGAAAATGGTAAGGGTCGTTCCATTAATTTGGTCGCTTAAAGGGTAGGGTATGCAAGCAAGAGTTGGAGCAAATTCATTTCCTCAAAGATCGTTAAAGGTTCGCGAGCAAAGTACTGGCAAGCAAACAACAGATCCATTAGCTATGAAAAAAGAGTTTGGTGAAAAAAATCTAGCTGAGATTTTAAATACCGTTGCTGATCCCAACTACAAGGCGAGTCAGAGAAAAATTCAGGGTGTTGGTAATGCTGAAATGGGTAAAGATGCTTTCTTTAAGTTGATGTTAACCCAATTAAAGCAACAGGATCCTACTAATCCCTTAAAGAGTCATGAGATGGCAGCGCAATTAGCTCAGTTCTCATCGGTTGAGCAATTGACTAATATCAATGAAACTTTGGGGAAAATGAGTCAAAAAGATCAAGGTAAGGATCAATATGATGTTCTTAATCTGATTGGAAAGAAAGTCAGTGGTGACTCTGGACAAATTGATCGTATTAAAGGTGATAAGGAGCATAAAGTTGAGTTCCAATTAGCTTCTAATGCCGAAACTGCGACAGTTGAAATTAAAGATAATAAAGGAATTGTTGTAAAAAAATATGAGTTAAAAGACCTTAAGAAAGGTAAAAATCAAATTGTCTGGAATGGTTTACATGCTGATGGTAAAGATGCGCGTGTTGGTCAATATTCAGCTCATATTTCTGCGATGTCACGAGGTAAGAAAATCACCGGTAGCACTGAGTTTAGTGGAGCTGTGGACGGTGTTAAGTTTACTAACAAAGGACCTGTCCTTATGGTTGGTGGAAAATCGCTTAACTTACGTGATGTTAAACAAATTGAAGAGAGTAAAAAAGAAGCTCAAGTGCAACATGTTTCTGAGCATCGTCTTGATACTCAAAAATCTCAGGGGGCTATGGTTGCAAATAAGGACATGGCCAATCTTGATACCGCAAAAATGGATCAAGAACTGAGACAGAAATTAACAGGTAAAGTTAAAGGTATAAATACAAAAATTAAATAATTAAGTTTTCTTATAATGGGGGGATATTATGGCAGTACTAACTTCGATGTACTCAAGTGTGACAGGTTTAAAATCGCATGGTCAAGGCTTGAGTGTTGTAGCGGATAACATAGCGAATGCTTCGACCAATGGATTTAAAGCCAGTCGAGCGGAGTTTCAAGATTTGCTTTCTCGTAGCTTAAAAGGAGCTTATGGAGGTAATCAAATCGGTCGTGGTGCTAAACTTGGAGCAGTGAATCCGATTCTTGTCCAAGGTAACGTTGATAATACTGAGCGTGTAACTGACTTAGCTATTAATGGAAAAGGTTATTTCATTGTAGAGGGTTATGACGGGCGCGCTTACACAAGAAATGGTGAGTTTCACTTTGATAAAGAAGGTTATCTTGTAACAAGTGATAACTATAAGGTAAAAGGTTTTGAAGCTGATCCCAATGGTGACATAACAAATAAAGTAGAAGATATTAAACTTCCTAGCGCCTTGGTTAATGCTAAAGCCACTCGTAACCTTAAAATTGATATCAATCTTGATTCCAGAGTTCCAAAAGGAAAAGTTTTTGATCCACAAAACCCATACGATTCAGCTGACTTTACAACAGGTGTTGAAGTTTACGATTCACAAGGGGCTAAGCATCTTATTACCATGGCTTTTAACAAAGCGGCTGATGGTGTTTGGGAGTACCGTGGATTAGCCAATGGTGCTGAAGTACAGGGTGGTCAGCCTGGACAGTATCAACAGGTTCTTTTTGGACGTTTAACTTTCACTCCACAAGGCTTATTGAACACGGAAGAAGTTTTAGAGAAGAATTTTAGCTTTAACAATGGTGCTATCGCCAACCAAGATATCGTTATTGATTTTGGTGACTCAATTACAACAGATGGTGGAACTGGATTAAAAGGTGCTAAACAGTATGGTGCTAAATCGGATTTACTTTCTTGGTCACAAGATGGAGCCGCCGCAGGGCGATTAACCGGTCTTTCATTTGATGATACAGGAGTTTTAACAGCCTTGTACTCTAATGGTGAAACCAAAGACATGTTCCAAATTGCCATGGCTAAATTCCAAAGTCCTGAAGGTTTATTTAAATCAGGGTCAAATAAAATGCGCGAATCCAGAGAATCAGGATCTCCAGCTATTGGAAGACCTTCTGAAGGTGGAAGAGGGCAGGTTTTTGCAAAATCGGTTGAGCGTTCAACCACAGATATTGCAAAAGAATTTGTTAATATGATTCAGTATCAAAGAAACTTCCAGGCCAACGCTAAGGGAATCTCGACAGCTGATGAAATGTTAGCAGAAGTTATTAATATGAAAAGGTAACTTTAAATAGATTTTAAGTCATTTTTAGTGAGTGTTAGTTAATTTTATCCCAAACCCATGCAGCCTGGTTTTTGCCAGGCTGTTTTTTTGTAAGAACGCTATCGGTTTACACCCACTTTTCCTTCTTTTACTTTTTGAAGGTATTCGTTGAGTTCTTTTTTAACTCTCGGAACAAGAAAGTAAACGCCTAGGATATTGGGGAAAGCCATACCTAAAATCATAAGATCACCAAATTCGAGTACATTGGTGGCTGTTGTTATGGCTCCTAAAAAGATCACCACACACAATGCTAATTTATAATAGATGGAATACTTTTCACTGAAGATATAGGCGAAACATCTTTCTCCGTAATAAGACCATGAAATAATTGTGGAAAAAGCAAAGAGCACAACGGATAAAGACAGAACCATTGGAAACCAAGGAATAATTTCACCCATGGCACGAGAAGTGAGGGCTGCTCCTTGATTGGCATTGATGAGGTCCATGTAATTGGGGTTGTTGTAAGCGCCGGTAATAACAATCACTAGGGCTGTCATGGTACAGACTACAACGGTATCAATAAAAGGTTCTAGTAGAGCGACGATTCCTTCTTGTACGGGGTATTGTGATTTCGCAGCAGAGTGAGCAATGGCAGCGGAACCAACACCGGCTTCATTTGAAAAAGCAGCTCGTCTTAATCCAACGACCATAACTCCGATAACACCACCATAGCCAGCTTCAGGGGTGAAGGCACTGCTTAGAATAATAGAAAAAGCTTCGGGAATGTGGGTGCTATAAAGGGAGAGAATATAAAGACAGGCGAGAACATAGATACCGCACATAGCTGGAACAATCTTTTCTGCAACCCCTGCGATTCTTTTAATACCACCAATGATAACAACTCCCACAAGAAAGGCCATAATAAGTCCAAACACCCAGCGATGTTCACCAAAAAAGGGGATGGATTCTGAAATGGCATTAAGAGATTGATTCACTTGGAAAGAACCTCCTCCTCCAAAAGATCCGCCAATTGTTAAAAAGCAAAAAATAATAGCAAGAGTTTTTCCTAGTTTTGGATAGCCCTTTTCTTTGAGTCCGACAGAGAGATACTCCATTGGACCTCCCATCATGTGTCCATCAGTCCTTCGGCCTCGATAGATCATTGCTAGTGAGCACTCTGTAAATTTAGAATTCATTCCAAGTATTCCTGCAACAATCATCCAAACCGTTGCTCCTGGGCCTCCCATTGATATCGCAATGGCAACACCAGCAATATTTCCTAACCCGACGGTGGCTGATAATGCTGTAGTGAGAGCTTCAAAGTGGGAGACTTCTCCATCTGAATCGGGATGATCATACTTTCCTCGAACAATATCAATAGCGTGTTTGAAAAGTCGAAAGTTAGCGAATCGAAAATAAAAAGTAAAAAACAAGGCTCCAATAACCAACCAAGCGACAGTGAGGGGGAGAGTTATAGCCTCGGTGAAAAAGAAGATATCAAAGAAAAACACACTGGCTATGAGGTGATTAATGACACCAAAGAAGTCATTGATCATTTCATTGATTCCCATGTTGGGAATAAAAAAGAGATCTGAAATAACTTTTAGATTGATATAGAACAATTGAGCCCCCCGGTTGCGCATCTATATAACTGAAACAATGGTCCAAACACTAGCCAAAAGTCGAACTCCTGTCAGGGGTGAGTCCCTTGGTAACGTGGAGCATCAAGCTAAGAGTCAAGTGAGTCCTAATAGGAGCACAATAGTGCTTAAAGTTTCTTTGATTGTTTTAAGTGAAGAGTCGTTTTGTCAGTGTGATTATGGATACTGTGGAGGACTGACTGAGAGTTTTTTTACTTTAAATTTTAGAGAAATTAGAATGAGGCAAAAAAAACCGAGACGCGTGTCTCGGTTTTTCTAATTAAAAGTAAAGACAGTTAAGTCTTACTTAAGCATAGACTTGAACTCAGATCCTGGACGGAACTTAGGATACCAAGCTGCAGGAATTTTAATCTCTTTACCAGTTTGAGGATTTCTTCCTTTACGAGCTTTTCTTTTTTGCTTTGTGAAAGTTCCAAAACCAACGAGTTTAACTTCGTCACCTTTTTTTACAGATTTGCGAATGATGTCGATTGTTGCATCCAAAACGCGCTCTGTGTGAGCCTTAGTTGAATCAGTAGTGGTAGCAACTTTCTCGATAAGCTCTGCTTTATTCATGCGTACTCCTTATAGTTGTTGGTGTGCATTTAATTGCCTTCCCTGAAATTGAATCCTAAGGCGGAAAAGGGGTCAAGTTAAAAACAATAAAAAAATTTAAATTTAGTGGTAATTGTCAGCAGACTTCAGATTATTTTCCAATGTTTGAGACTAAAGGGGAATAAATGAATCATTTTTAAGCATAAATCGACAATTTAGAAAAGCCGTAGGGGATTCACTTTCAATGGCCTACCATCATAGAGTGATTAACATAAAAACAAAAAGGCACAATTGAAAGCAATTGTGCCTTTACTTTTAAAAAGTGTGAGGTTCTTTTAATTTTTTAGAGGTAAAAATATCCGACTAAAACACCGCTGTTAACAAGTTCAAGACGACCGTTGCGGTTATAAAGAAGAATATTTGAGTTTGTGCGACTTTCAAAAATGTTTCCATTGGATGTGCCTTCAAAGACCATTTGGTCTGTACCAAGACTTGATTGAATCGTTAGGCGAATGGCTTCCACTTGGTTTTGATAGATCGCAAGTTCAACAGTTGCACTTGGAGTCGTTGATCCAATGTCTTGCGTATTACCATAAAAGGAATCTCTTAAGCTGTATTCGTCATTGATAACCGAACACTCGATATCGACATCATCAATACCAAACAATCGGGCAATTCCTTGTGTGACATAAATTTGAGTTCCACAACGAACGGCATTCATTACAGGATCAGCGATTGAGAAGGCCACTTCTCCAAGAATTTGTTGGAAAAAGTTATCTCCGAAGGCACTTCCACCGTTATTTGAATAACCGAAAGTATTAAGGTACTCGTCCGAGTTATTGATTCTGAATGTACCAGAGTAGTCCTGCTCACAAGAATTTGAACATCCGTAGTTAGTGTCTGTAAAAGTATCTGGGATAGGAGCTGGTGCTGCAGCTGGTGTATTATTAGAGCTTTCTTTTCCTCCGCAGGCAGCCATAAAAGCGCCAAGGATAAAAATTAAAAGTCCTAATGTGACTTTGTTTTTATTTTTCATTTTAAAACCTCACTGTGTACGTTGTACGTTAAAAATTCTATACAGCCTTAATGTATTCATAGACTGTGCCAAATTGGCACAAATCAACATCAGTGAATTCAGGTACTTATATTTATAAAAAGAATGGGATTTAAAATAAAAGCGTAAGTTGTCACTCAAGCTGTTCAACTTTGATACACCCAATGGAGAACCCCGCAGGCACGTAAGTGCCGAGGAGTGAGGCTCCATTGGGCTATTAATCTCGAAGAGATTAATAGGGCCCAGGCGGCCCGAGCCGAGAGAACCCTACACCGCTTGGAGATATGCCGAAGGCATGAGGCTCCAAGTGGACCGCGGAGCGGAAAGTGCGAGGAGTGAGGCTCCATTTCCCAACGGGGCCCTGGGGCTCTGTTGATAGACAGTCTTCAAGTCATTCTGAGTGGACTGAAGAATCTGTGTTAAAGGTTCTTCCCATGGGCCCTTTAAGACTAATTTTTGATTTAGGGGCTGATGAATTATCAACAGCCCCTAGTTAGAAAGACAAGTTTGTACTTGGCTCAGTATAAGATGCTTTTAACTTTTCTTGGGAGGAAAAGCTCCCGATTAAGTTTTGATGAAAATTATGGTTGTTGATCGGATTTACAGTTCTTGACTCCGGCTCCATGAACTTCACAGACCATGGCTTTTCTTAAAGAACCAAAGAGAAGACCATCATTCTTTAAAATAAGAACTTTATTTTTACTCACTCTGGTAACGCCAGAGTAGGTGGCACAACCTGTGAATGTAAGACTGAATAAACTAAATAGTAGAATGATACTTAAAGATTTAATGGTGTCCTCCCTGGTGACTTTGGTATTGGAATGTTGAAGCTTAAAAAAATGAAGAACCACAAATATGTAGTCTGTATTTATGAGCTATCAACTAGACCTATTCAATCACTAAAGCCAAACCAATGCTAGATGAGGGAGAAAGCTTGGATTTAAGTCTAGAGCTAAAAGGAAAGCAATGGGGACCGAAGATTCTTAGAGTCATCTCACCTTATTAAAAAGAGAGAATAAAAAACCAAAGAATAGACCAAATAATATGGGGCCATAATGAAGGAGGAGTCCATGGGTTGGAGAGTACATACAGGCCAACTGCATTAAGAAACCTGGAACGAGCATCGTTCCCGCTCCAATAAGTAAGTAGGACTTTCGAGAGAGAGGGAAGTCATTCCTTTTGATAAAGTAAAAGCAAGAAAAAAGACCAATAAGGCCGTATAGTAGGACCTCTTCAACGCAGAAGGCTCTTGCTCCTAAAGTAGAGCTTTCAGGGGAGGGGAGCGAAAAGCTAAAATATAAGGATAAAATAAGTACGGCACTAAACAGAGAAAAGAAGAGCTTCGTAGAAAGTGTTATTTTTTTTCCTGGGATAAGGTCACTAAGGCTAAAATAAAAAATAAGAAAGATCAGTCCTGTGGCTGCAATGATTTCAATGGCAAGGCGTGGGTAATTTAAAAGGTCGTTTAAAAAGCCTGGGCGAAACTGTTGGTAGAGTAGAAAAGCGAGGGAATTTAAAACAAGTAAAACGATAAGCCAGCTGAGGGCACGCCACTGGCTTGGCCAAAACCGTTTTGGTTCCAGTTGATTCACTAAGTCTTCAATCAGGTTCTCATTATTAATATTCAATTAAATCTCCATCCCTTTGGTAACAACTTGGCGAATCTTAGAGAATCCTCGCGAAATTCTTTTTCTAAGGGCTGCCTCATTGATCCCTTCCTTTTGTGCTGCCTCTTCATAGGATAACCCTTTGATATGAGTAAGCTCTATAGCACGTCTTAGCTTCTCGGGAACTTTATCTAAAATCTCTACGGCGTCCTTATGGTGAGCCTCATCATATTCATTCGGTTCTTCGGCAACATTTGTGACATCAAGTTCTAGATTTGAGAACGTTTGCTCTTTTTTTCTAGCAAGGGAACGAAAGTGATCGGCTAGTTTATACCGAATAATGGCTGAAACCCATGGTTTTACCGGTTTTCCAGGTTGATAAGTGGCTAAATTTTTATGAATCCCAACCAAGCACTCTTGGGCGAGATCTTCCTGATCCACTAAAGAACCTAATTTTTGTCGAAGTGCACTTTGAATATAAGGATAAATAGACTTTAGAAACTCACGATAGGCTGAGGAGTCACCCGCTTGGGCTCTTTCAATAAGCTCTTCTAAAGAAGTCTTTTGATTTTGAGCGGAAATGAAAATCTCCTCGTTTACTTTTGTGGAGAGTGGGTGTCGCTTGGTTCCACGCAACTAATTCTTAATATTAAATAGCATCAAAAACAACAAGACTCTTGAAAATATCCTCAAAGCTAAATTCACTGTTTTTAAGTTAAAAGACAAACTCATTAGTTTCGGTTATGGCATGAGGTCTTTATTTCTTTGTGGAAAGCATGGGTTAAGACGATGGAGCTAAAGTTATATAGAATTGGGTTAAGGTGAGTGCAGATCAAGAGACCAAAGGAATCGTAAGATGATATATCAAAGAACCTTTAATGATAATTTATTGTCTATACATCTGAGGACTTATCATCCTATTGAATTCTAAAATTCAAAAAAATAGAAAAAAGAATGTCACAAATAAAAAATCACAGCGAATGAAGTAACAACAATTTAAACCTTCAAAGGGGGAGATATGAAGAAAGTAATATTAACAACAATTGTGATTTTTTTATCGAGTTTAGCTATGGCGGCTGAGAATAACTATAAGATCACAATACAAAATTTAACAAAAGGTCAGCCGATCTCACCATCGGTCTTGGCGGTCCACAATTCAAATTTTAAACTTTTTCAAATCGGTGAGGAAGCCAGTCAAGGACTACAAGCGCAAGCAAAGGATGGAGCCACTGACTTATTGATTGAGGAACTTGAAAATAATAATGACGTGATGAAGGTTGTGAAAGCGTCCGGTGGGATCATGCCTGGTCAAAAAGTTTCTATTTCTTTAAGTGCTAAGCCAGGGAGTCTTTTTTCACTGAGTTCTATGGTTGCCAGAACCAATGATGCTTTTGTATCGGGTAAGAATATTCCGCTAATAGCCAACAAAAAACATAAGGGTGTTTATTTACTGAAAGTTTATGATGCCGGAGCAGAGATGAATACAGAGTCTTGCGAACATATCCCAGCTCCTCCCTGTGGTTCACCAAACCTGGGATTAGAGGGCGAAGGTTTTGTACACTTTCATCCTGGAATAGTGGGAGTCGGTGATCTTGATCTACTTACAGATACTTTTGGATCTGTCGTAGCAAAGGTTGTTGTTGAAGCTCTTTAAGAATTCATATTGTGACAGTCACTATTGGGTTACACACTGCATACCCCAAAGGTGACTGTCACGAAGCTTCTTTTTTTCGTTTGAATAAAATAACTGCGCTGACTGAAAATAAGATTATAGATATAATCATAGATAGTGAGATGTTGGCATAAAAACCGCCTCTTGGATCATCCCTAAAAATCTCCATAATAAAGCGATTGGTGCTATGAAGAAGCAACCATAGTAAAAAAACATTGCCTAAGGCTGGTTTTTTCTTTTCGTATAAAAGTAAAAAAATAAGAATCAAAAACTCAGAAGCCGAGGCATAAATTTGAGTGGGATGGCGTAAGACAGAAGTTATCATTCCAGTATGAATGTTCACTTGCTTTAATGGAACAGCCCAGGGCCAATGGCAAACTTTCCCATAACAGCATCCGACTAAGAAACAAGCCAGTCTTCCCATGGCATAACCAAAAGCGACAACAGGGGCCAGAGTATCGTGCCAAAGCCAAAAGGTGAGTTTGAGTTTGCGCACATATAAAAAGCTGCACAGATAGGCTGTGATAAACCCACCGTAAAAAACAAAACCACCTTGCCAAAAGTAGAAGGCTTCTATGGGGTTATTTAAATAGTAACTAGGAAATTCAAATAAAATATGGAAAAGTCTGGCTCCAACAAAACCGCTGATGAGCGCAATAAGACAAATATCGAGAGCATTTTTTGTGGGGAGATTCCGGTTCTCACAACGTTTATAAAACCAAAAAATTCCAATGCAAAAAGCTAAACTAATAATAAAATAATAGGTTGGAATTTCCATAGGGCCCAAAGAAAATTGCGGCAATGGGCCCAAAGTGTAAAAATCGGGGAGCTTTTGGCTCATAAACCCTACTTTGCTTTTTGTGTCGGTGTGAGTAACTCTAGGATAATAAGGACGGTAACACCACAAACGATGGCCATATCGGCAACGTTAAAAGCCGGCCAAGCATAGGCTTGTTTATAATGGAAATCGAGAAAATCGACCACATAACCAAAACGCAGACGATCTATGTAATTTCCTAAAGCTCCAGCAAAGACAGAGCAAAGCGCAACTTTTCGAATAGTCTCATTGTTAGGAGACATTTTTAACATGATTAAAATAACAGCCATAGCCAGTGGTGGCATTAATAAGAAGAACGTGTCTCTTGTAGTGGCCTCAACAGTACTTAACATTCCAAATGCGGCACCATAATTGCGAACATAAGTAATGTTGAAATAATTTTTAATGACGTCGATGGATTCACCGTAACGGAAAGCCTCTAAAATATAATTTTTAGTGATTTGATCAATCACGATCACGATGATGGATACACCAAGAAGAGTTATCAACTTATTTTTCATTTTAGAGCCTCGTTACACTTTGAACAAACTGGACCATATACTTCAGTGTCCTTAAGTGTATCGTAATTCCAACAACGAGGACACTTATCTCCGTCGGCTTTTTGCACTTTGACATCAATTTCTCGACCTTCGGACAAATGAATATTTGAAATGATAAAAAACTCTTTCAATTCTCTGGCAGAGAATGATTGAAAAGTTTTTAAATCATTTTCAGGTAAGGTTAGTTCAATCTGTGCCTCAAGACTAGAGCCAATGATTTTTTGATTGCGAGCCTCTTCTAGTTTTTTAGAAGACTCGGTGCGAACAGAGAATAAAGAAGAAAATCTTTTGCGAATTTCCTCATTGTTCCATTGAGCATCCGCTTTTGGATAACTTTCTAAGAAAACAGAATCTTCCGTTTTTCCTGGAAAATAATTGTAGGACTCTTCGCTGAGAAAAGAGGTGAGAGGTGCCATTATTTTGATAAGGTTTTCTGTCAAAATATAAACCACAGTTTGGCAAGATCTTCGCTCAAGGCCATCTGTTTTCCACGTATAGAGTCGATCTTTGATAATGTCTAAATAGTGTGATGAGAGATCAACAGTGAAAAAGTTATTTAAGGCATGATAAACTTTGTAAAATTCAAAGTTTTCATAGTGCTCCTCTACAGTCGTCATGAATTGGTAAAGTCGGTCTAAAGCCCACTGGTCGAGAGCCGGCATTTTTTCGTAAGAGATTTTGTCCTTCTCATAGTTAAAGTCACCAATGTTACCCAGTAAGAAGCGCATTGTGTTTCTTAGACGACGGTATGTTTCGGTTACTCGTTGAAAGCCCTCTTGGCTGTAATTCATGTCTTGGCCATAATCTTGAGACGCGGCCCACAGTCGTAGTAACTCTGCTCCTGATTTTTTAATTAAATCAAGGGGGTCGACAACATTGCCGAGACTCTTAGACATTTTTCTTCCTTTAGAGTCATTGACAAAGTTATGTGTAAGAAGAGTTTTAAAGGGAGCCTCACCATTGGAGGCAATGGAGGTTAGAAGACTTGTTTGGAACCAACCGCGGTGTTGGTCACTGCCTTCAAGATAAAGGTCCGCTGGAAACTTTAGGCCCTCTCGTTTCTTTTGAACGGCCGCATGACAAATTCCACTATCAAACCATACATCAAGTATGTCTTTTCCTTTTTTAAACTTTTCACTTTCGCATTGAGAGCATTTGTGACCGCTGGTTAACTCTTCAATTGGTAAATCATAGTAGGCTTCAATGCCGAGACCATTTTCCATAGTGTCAGCGATTTTATCCATAATTTTTTCATCAATCAGAGGATGGTCACAATTCTCACAATAGAGAACAGGAAGAGGAACGCCCCAATTTCTTTGTCGACTGATACACCAGTCGGGACGATTTTCAATCATTGCTGTAAGACGCTTCACTCCCCAGTCCGGTACAAAATGGATATCGTCGAGTGCCTTTAGGGCTTTTTGACGAATATTATAGCTCTCATCATCCATAGCGATAAACCACTGACTGGTGGCCCTAAAAATGACGGGTGTTTTTGTTCTCCAGCAATGGGGATAACTGTGTTTGATGTCTCGACGGGCAAGTAAGAGTCCTAATTGAGTTAAGTCTTCAATGATAGGCTCGTTAGCTTTAAAAACATTCATGCCTTCGTATTTTGGGAACTCGTTGGTGTAGGCTCCATTAGGCCCAACAGGACTGAGCAATGGAAGATCGTATTTCATCCCAACAATATAATCGTCTTGTCCATGGCCTGGGGCTGTGTGAACCACGCCACTTCCAGCTTCTAAAGTCACATGGTCACCTAAGATGAATAAAGAATCTCTATCAATGAAAGGATGTTTGGCTTTTTCTCTTTCAAACTCTGTGCCGAGAAAATACTTTTTCGGATCTTGTAAACTAACCTCTGTTGCCTCTTCAAACTTTTCTTTGATTTCTTTAGCAATCAGTAGATAAGAATCGCCAGAGTCAAAAAAACCATATTCATAATCAGGATTAAGTGCCACGGCTTGGTTAGCTGGTAAAGTCCAAGGAGTGGTTGTCCAGATAACACAATAAACAGGTTTATCAAAAGAGCCAAACTTCTCACTCGGGTTATAAGGAAACTTAACATAAATGGAAGGGCTGGTGTGATCGTGGTATTCAATTTCTGCCTCAGCCAATGCTGTTTGCAGTGGTATGCACCAGTAAACCGGTTTTTGTCCTTGAGTGATAACACCATTTTTATAGTTGCGAGCAAACTCACGCACTTCTTCGGCTTCATAGGCGGGGTTGAGAGTGAGATAAGGATTTTCCCATTCCCCTAAGATTCCAAGTCGAATAAACTCTGACTTTTGAGTATCCACCCACTTTTGCGCCTCTTCACGACAGAGCAAGCGAATTTCTTTATCTGTTTTTTCACGAACTTTAGGCCCTAGTTTTTTGGTAATATTGTGTTCAATAGGAAGGCCGTGACAGTCCCAACCAGGAATATAAGGCGCTTCAAATCCAGACATGTTTTTATATTTAATAACGAAATCTTTAAGGCACTTATTAAGGGTGTGCCCCATATGGATGTGACCGTTGGCATAAGGAGGGCCATCGGGCATTGTGAAATTCTTTTGTCCCTTATTTTTCTCAACCATACGTTTATAAATATCTTGGTTGGTCCATTGGTCGATCATTTCGGGTTCCCTTTGTGCCAGGTTGGCTTTCATTGGAAACTGGGTTTGGGGTAGATTGATTGAATCTTTTATGGCCTGTTTTTGGTCTGACATTGATAGGCTCCTCATCCTTCAATTTGTCCAGTCGTGACTCGTTTTGATCTCAACGCTGTAACTCCGGTTTTTGGGAATAGAAAATTTTTTCCCTTTATTCAGAGTGACAGGGTATTTCGTTCAGAAAGATATTGTGAATCGACTGGACAGCAATACTCATTCTTCAGAACAATACATCAAAATAGATGAATTATCATGGGTGAAGATAGGGTCAATTAATTTATGTCGGAAAGCTTCTCAAATCCGAGTGTGATAAGCACTCTCAGGGCTTCTTCTTGACTACTGAGATTGAGTCGCGATTGGGTTTTTTCCAGTCTTTCTAGAGATAAGGGGTCAAGATTGTCGAGTGTGTCTGTGGCGGGACTATTGATCTGAAAATTGGTTTTTTCAAATTGAAAAAGAGGCTTAGATTTTTGATTTTGGTATTTCACCACGGACTCCATTGGAGAGGGTTCTTCCAAAGTGGCTTTGCGTGTGGCTTGGGCCACTTCCTCGGTTCTTTGAGCGGGAGGCGTGCTGAGCGGTTGAGAACTCTCTGTGTGATAACTGATTGACTGATTTCCACTGTTAAATTCATCAAGACTGGTGGCCAAGTTTTTTAAGTCCGAAATAAACTGCTTAGAGCTTACAGGAGCATCATGGTCATTCAATCGTTGAGATTTGCGGTAAAGACTGACTAACCTTTCGGGAGTGTGGACGCTGTTTCGCACGGGCTCAGGTTGGTTTTGTAACCAATTAAAGGCCTGTTGTAAAATGTCTCGCGTGTAGGCCTCGGGAGGCAGGTCAGTGCTCATAGGGGCACAGATACTAACGATAACAAGACCGTTGGAGCAATCGAAAAAATAAAAACTCACACGTTGCCTTTTATAAAAGCAAAATAAAATTAGGTAACTGGCCGAATATCCTCGATTTTGTAATTTTTAAGGCACAGACCAGGATAATTTTTCAAAGGTTGCATTAAGTTTAAGAACAAAAAATTACGATTTGCGTCACTACTTATAAGCTTTGGGGGCAGCCTTAGTCATCAATACCCGATGAGTTTTTAAAAATAAGATCCGTGTCTTTGGCTTTTTCTTCTGGAATTTTCAAATCCAGTAAGTCATCCGCTGAAATGGTTTCTTTGTGAACAGTGCTTGGAAAGTCGAAATCGCGATTGGAATATATTTTTGCAATTTCCCTCATATAGCGACTCCAAATGGGGAGAGCCCCTGAGGCTCCAGTTAAATTGTGAGGAGTGCCATTGTCGTAGCCAACCCAAGTGATAGCGGCGTGAAAAGGAGTGAAGCCAGCAAACCAAGCATCTTTGGTGTCAGAGGTGGTTCCTGTTTTTCCAGCAGCAATATGGCGAAATCCCATCTTGCGAGAGAAGGCGCCGGTGCCAGAAATCAGAGTTTCTTTCAACATCCCGATAAGAACCCCATAGTCATCGCGATTTCCCACTTGTTCTGTTAAGGGGTCGTGCTCATAAACAATTTCATTTTTTTGATTTTTTATAGATTTAACGATTTGTAATTCTTGTTTCACGCCCAGTTGAGATAGGCTGTTGTAAACTTTTAAAACTTCCAGAGGATTAAGTTCAAAAGCACCGAGAGCGAGTGAGGGATACTCTTTGAGTTTGGAAGTCACTCCCAAGTTTCTAGCTGTTTCGATGACTTTATCTAATCCGGTTTCCATGGCAAGTCTGGCTGTAGGAATATTTTTAGATTCTTTCAAGGCATAGAACATAGGGAGTGGGGCTGAAAACTTTCCGTCGTAATTGCGAGGTTCCCAAACTTGTCGATCATATTCTAATTTTAAAGGTGAGTTATCAATCAAAGTCATGGGGTTTCGTTCAAGCCCCCCTTCGGTGAGATTTTGTAGAGCAGACAGGTAGACTAGGGGCTTTATGATCGAACCCACTTGTCTCTGGGATTCCACTGCACGATTGTAAGGACTTGTTTTAAAATCTCTCCCACCAACAATAGCCACAACTTCTCCAGTGATGGGATTGCTTGCTAAGAGGGCTGCTTGTAAATCTAACTTTTGTTCTTTTTTAATTTTAACGATAGAGGGGAAAGAGGTTTCAAAAGATTGAATGCTGTCTTTTACCGCTTTCTCAGCCAGATTTTGAGCGACAGGGTCAAGGGCTGTATAGATTGATAGCCCTGAGCGGTCCTCAAACCCCTTGGATTTTAAGACTTTATTAACGGCATCCACATAATAAGGAGCTGATGCGGATAGACCTGGTTTAATCTCTGTGGGAAGAGGGGATTTTTGCGCTTCTTCTTTTTCGCTGACGCTAATAAGTTCGTGTTCCACCATTTTTTCAAGGACCCGTTCTCTACGGTCTTTTGCTTTTTCAGGATGGCGCACGGGATTGTATCGCCCGGGATTGTTTACGATAGCGGCCAGGAGGGCACACTCTGGTAAATTGAGATCATCAATCCTTTTTTGAAAATAAAACTCAGAGGCTGACCCGTATCCTCGCACTTCAAAGACACCACTTTGTCCAAGGTAGATAATATTGAGGTAAGTTTCTAGTATGTCATCTTTAGAAACTCGAAACTCAAAGATGAGAGCCATGATAATTTCTTTGAGTTTTCTTGTGATGGTTTTTTCAGGAGAGAGAAAGTAGTTTTTTACCAACTGCTGAGTGATGGTGCTGCCACCCTGGGAGTAGCCTGCTTTTCTAATATTAGCAAGAACAGCCCTAATAAAACCTTTGGGGCTGAACCCACTGTGCTCTAAGAATTGCGGATCTTCTATGGCAATGATGGCATCCAAACAGTAGCGAGGAATATCTCCGATATCTGTTTGGATCTGTTGAGTGGGTTTATTTCCTAAATATTGGGCAAATAATTCAGCTTCACCATGAGCCACAAGGGATGGGAGAAAGTCTTCTCCCTTAAAGATGCTGGTTATTTGGTCAAGCTCGTTGAGATTGATAAGATTGAGTTCATTTTGTTGATTGGAGCGATAAAGTAAGCAGGAAAAAATCTCTGTGGTTTCATCTGTGAGAGAGCTGCATTGCTGAGAATTGCCAAGGCTGTAATCTCCTTTTTGTAGAGGAGAACCAAAGGGTCGTTCTCGATAATCTTTGTTCTCAAAATAAGATTGAAAACTTTTGGGACTGCGAAATTGGCCCACAAAAAAAGAATCGGGACTGGAATAGTATTGGGTGGGTGATAGAAATCTTTTTTCTCTCACTAAACTTTGAATTTTGTGGTCAGTGTAGGCCACGATCAACAAAGCAATGATGAAAAGCGTCAAAAGACCGAAGAGTAAAAGCTTTATTCTTGAAAGTTTCATCTTACTTGACATTAGGCGCACACCCACGTTTAGTCAAAGCCTATGAAAATGACATCCAATATGATTGAAAGCCTTGTACGTCGAACCCTTGGTAATCTTGAGAAAAAAAAATTAGTGACCTTCAATAAGTCTAAGGAAGCTATTTTTGCTCGTGCCAAAGAAATCATCGAAAAAGACTTCCAGAAGGAGTCAAAGCTCGATGAAGAAGTGATGAGAATGCTTGATGATATTGAAAAAGAACAAACTGATCAGTTTGAACGTCATCGCATGTTTAAAATGTTAAAGAAGAAAGTGGCTGACGAAAGAGGTATTGTCTTATGATTTTAAGTGAAGATCGTCAGAAACTATTCGCGCACTTACTAATAGATGGTCTGTGGGGCGATGAATTTATTGATTTCGATGAAGACTCTGAAGAAGTGATCATCCGTGAAACAAAGAGATTGATTGCTGAATGGGTGAATGAACAAGGTGACATTGATCAAGAGGTCAGAAACAAAATCAATAATCTCAAACGTGATGTTCCTGAAGGTAGTTCAGAATATCGAGTCTTATATAAAAAATATTACGATGAAGAAATGTCTCGTCGAGGCTTTAAATAATTAAAATTAACTTTATTACTATTGAATAAAACAAAGAGGAGGCCCTCGTTGAAAAAAACTTTTATCACTTTGATCACTGTCTTGACTTCGCAAGCACTTTTGGCTGGAGACATTAAGTGGGAGGGAACTTACCGCTTTGAAGCTTTGAAAGTCTTCAATCCTAGCATGGCCAATGGGGGAACTGATAAATCTTATATGCTTCACCATATGACTTTACGCCCTCAGTTCCAGGCATTTGATGGCTTAAGAATTCATGGTCGCTTTGATTTGTTTAATAGCAATCGTTACCCAAATGATCAGTTGGGACAAACCTTTGGGCAAGGGGTGAACTCGACTCCAGGAACCATTGCAGGGCCTGGTGCTGGAGGCACTCCTCAAAATGGTGGTTTAGGTTCACAAACAAATGGTAGTAATTCCAATACCATTAGTGATCAACAAGCCGCTGGTTTTATGGCTATTAATGAACTTTATGCTAACTGGATTCATGAGTTCGGTGTTTTAACTGTTGGACGTGCTCCGATGCATTTTGGTTTGGGAATGCAGTTTAATGGTGGTTTTGGCGTTTTTGATCACTGGTTAGAAAACCGTGATTTAATTGCTTACAAAATTGTTATGGGTAACTTTAGTGTTATGCCTGTTCTTGCGAAAACCTATGAGGGGTATTTAGATCAAGAAGATGATGTGAATGATTACATTCTTCAACTAAATTACAATAACCCTGAAACCGAACTTGAAGTTGGCTTTATATATCAAGCTCGAAGATCCACTAGTAATGCAAATAGTAACGATACCCCAATAGCTCCCATTGGAGATGCTGGAACAGTATTGTCTGATAACTATGAAGTGGATTCTTACAACGTTTTTGTTTCTCAGTGGGTGGATGCTGTTAAAGTGGCCTTTGAAGTGGGCTTTATGAGTGGAAACACGGGCTTATCAACAGGTGGTGCTGAGATTAAGCATGATGCTTTTGGAGGAGCTGTTGAGATCTCGTGGATGCCTGAAGGTTCAAGTTGGGGCACGACTTTTGACCTGGGTTATGCCAGTGGTGATGATCCCTCAACACCTAATGTTTACGAAGGTTATGTGTTTGATCAAAACTATGATGTGGCCTTTCTTTTGTTCAATCATCCCATGGGAACAGCCGATTTTTTTAGAACAGCTTATATGAGAAACATCAGCAACGGCGCGCCTGCTGCGACTTTTTCCGCTGGAAATTCTTTTGATACGGAAGCGATCAGTAATACAATTTATGCTTCCGGAGCTTTTCATTACAAATGGTATCAGAAATATCACTTAGAAACGCGCTTAACTTATGCGCAATTAAATAAGGATCCATTGAATGCAGGTGTGGACTCCAATGCTGGCCTTGAGTTAGACTTGAGTTTGAAATACGAACCTTTTAAAGGTTTTCAATGGGTTAACCGCGCTGGAATATTTATGCCTGGTGCGGCCTTTGAAGGAGGAACTAACAATCTTCCAATTAATAATGCATTTGGATTTGAAACCAAAGCCGCCATCAGCTTTTGATATCACCAAGGACATCATCTTAGTCAAAACAATTTACTAGCAACTTTGGCACAACTTTGAGGCGGAGCAGGGGCCCCGAGGGTAAAACCTCGGGGTTTTTTATTTTTATAACCCTACAAAATTGTTTTTCTGAACATTAGATTGTTTGTCTGATTATAAAATTGTCATTCTGAGGGTAGCGAAGAATCTTAGAGCAGATCCTTCCCATGCGTTCAGGACGACAGTCTCGATATAGGTTTAGGGTTTGGTATGAAATAGTGTTCATACTCATGGTGACATGGATTTGATGATCAGAACGACATAGTGTTCACACATAGGATGATAGATCACAATCAATAAGTCGAGTAAAGTACGACTGTGCAGACAAATAAGCCGCTATTTGTGATTTGAGAAAGAAGGTCTCTACCTCTGTCTCAGAACTGTACGAAAGTCGTCTCAATTTGGTTGGATTGATAGCCGAATAGTTACATGCAAAGGAGTGCATAATGATAAGGTTCTCAATATTATTTGTTGCGGTTTTAGTGACACTTAGTTCCTGTTCGACTTTAAAAATACAAGTGGATTCCGATCCCTCTGGGGCGAATGTTTACCTGAAAGAAGGTAAGAAGCTAAAAAATATTGGTGTTACGCCTGTTGAAATCAATCCCTCGATGATCGCAGGAAAAGACGATGTTCAACTGCTTCTAAAAAAAGAAGGTTATCAAAATCATAGTATTTTGATGGCGAACACTTCATTAACGAGTCAGGCTGAAGTTTTTGCTAGTTTACAAAAACTTGAAAAAATGGAATCAACAATGGTTGCAGAAGGGGCTTCAATCGAGACCCAAAGAAGTCTGGCAAGTATTCAAACTGAGCTCATAAATAAAAATTACCAGCAAGCAGAGGTCTTAGCAAAATTCTTTTTAGATAAATCTCCTTACTCGCCAGTGGGTTGGAATTTATTAGGCAATGCTTATCTTTTACAAAATAAGAATCAAGAAGCTCAACAAGCTTATGAGCGGGCTTTGCAATATGATCCCGAAAATAAAGAAACACAGATGATTTTAAATCACCTGCAAACTCAACCAGGAAGGAGGAACAACTAATGTACAATCTTCTTGGTTTTGCTTTGGCATTCTTTCTTATTCAGACGGCTCTTAAAATATTAGGAGTGGGTTCAGAATTCTATTTCGATGAAGTGGCTTTATTAATTGTTTTTGGTGGAACATTTTCGGCCATGATTATTTCGTTTCCATCAAAATTTTTAATGCGCTTTATTCAAGCTCCTTGGAAAATCTTTCGCAGCAAAAGGAATTTTCAAAAATACACGATCGAAGAACTTATACAAACAGCCATGAAGGGGGACACTCAGCGAGTTTATCTACAGTCTCTTCTCCGTAATAATAAAATTGATAGTTTTTTTAAAGAAGGTATTGAACTCTATTTATTAGATTTGGATAGAGAAGAGTTTAAAGATATTTTGACGGAAAGAATTTATCGTTCACGGCAAAGAGATGAAGAGTGGGTGAGTCTTTTTAGAAGACTTTCAAAGTACCCTCCGGCATTTGGACTTGTAGGAACGGTTTTGGGTCTTATTAGTTTGATGCGATCTGTGGGAGAGGGAGCCAATGCCTCTCAAATTGGTTTGAGTATGGCGATTGCACTTGTGGCCACACTTTACGGATTGGCCTTTTCAAACTTTGTATTAGCCCCTATTGCAGAGAATTTTCAGAAAACAGCAGAGGATCAAAAAGTTTATAGAGAATTGATGTTAGAAGGCTTACTTTATTTGTTTGATCGAAAAAGTGCACTTTCTGTACAGGAAATGTTGAATTCTTATCTCGAGCCCAATCAACGCATTGATCTGCTCGGTTTGAATGAAAGGGTTAGCGCTTAATATGCAGAAAAATAAACTAAGAGCCCCATTTTCTAGTGAAGAAGTCGAGAATAGCTGGGCGATCAGCTATGGCGACATGATCACATTGCTTTTGGGCTTTTTTGTTATTTTCTTTAATATTAAAAGTGAAACCATGAATATGACTCTCATTCAAAAAGACTTAGACAAGTATTTTAAGAATCAAAGTCAGATTGAGGAAGGTCGTAAGGTCGCCCAAGTTCAGGATAAAAATGCCGGCCCAGGTGTACCTATTGCCTCTACACAATTAGTTAACTCGTTGAAGTTAAAATCTAATTTGGAAGGTGAGAGAATTTTAGTGGAGTTCCCGGGAGTGAGCTTTTTCAACTCAGCCTCTCATCAACTCACTGAAAGTGGTAAAGATGTTTTAAAAGATTTCTCAAGAGCTATCGAGGGTCATTTAGGACAATTTCGCTTAGTCGTTAGAGGTTACACGGATGGAATTCCTGTTTCTAAAGGCTCAAGGTACAAAGACAATTTAGAGCTTTCCGCTTTTCGCTCCATAAGTGCAATTCGTTTTTTAGCTAATCAAGGATTAAACCTTAGTCAGATGAGAATTGCCGGCTATGGAGAATCTTCATTAAGTAGGCAAGCAATAAACTCTAAAGACAGGGGTGATGAGAGAAAAATTGTCATTGTGATTGAACCTTTAGACCATACAGAAAAGGTAGAGTCGCAAGGGGCTTACCTTATGCCAGATAAAGGCATTGAAGAGATTGAAAAAACCAACTTAAATGACCGAAAGATTAGTTCATTAAATACTAAGAATCCTCTTTTGGTTGGAGCTGAAGAACTATTAGGTGACGAGCTTTCCTGGAAAAACCTAGAGTATAAAAGTAATGAAGCTTTATTTTATATAGATGACCTAATTTCTAAAAATAAATTGTATCAGAAATATTTGAATTACCTTGTGGAAAGAAATCTTAAGAAACAAGGCTACTCACAAAAAGAAATTGAGAAAATAAACAAACAAAGGACTAAGCAATGAAATGGTTGTTGGTGTTCATAGTATGCCTCTCTGCTATCCCAAGTTTTGCATCGAGACTGCTCGAAGTAGAAGATTATTATCAGAGAAAGACAAGTGACTTTATAAAGAGTCGATATCCTCATCGAGCTTTTTCAGTCAATATTATTGTGCAGGCAGAAGAGCAGCCTGACTTGAGACAACCGGCATCGAATAGGTCCGGAGAATCTATAAGTTTACCTTACTTGAATCAGGTCACTTCCCCATCAGTTGGCTTTTGGGAGAGAAAAGATCTTTCTTTAGGGACAATGATTTCCTATCTGAAGGGAATTTTTGTAAATGTTGAGATCGAGGGGCAGCTGTCTGAAATTGAACGAGAGAACTTTAAGAAAGATCTTTTTAAGTATTTAAAGCTATCTGAAATATATGACCGTATTGAAGTTAAAAATGGATTGTGGGGAGAGCGAAGTGAGCTATGGCAGGAAATAAAAGGTGGGGTTCTGGTAGCCTTGGCTTCCGTCTTGTCTTTAGGTTTTATATTGTTTGCTATTTTTCATCTTGGTGTGGGACGTCTAGTTAATGGATTGGCGAAACCTTTGTCTGAAATTGGTAAGTCAGCTGAAAGTGTCGCGAACTCCTCAGGAATCTCAACATCTTCAATGCCAAAGTCCTTTGTCGATTTAAATTCTCAAAATCAAAAAGATATTTTAGGGGAAGATAAAGTCAATTGGATTGAAAACGAAATGAAAGAACTGTCCACTTTCTTTTCAGAGCCCAATTCTCAGCTTCTTCATTTGTTAGAGAAACATGGATATGAAAATCCACATGCCGTGGGATCTTTGTTAAGTTTACTAAGTATTGAGACTTTAAAAGAACTGCTCGTTTGGTCACAAGGTTCTTGGTGGAGAACGGCTGTGACTCAGCCAAGTCAATTAACGACAGCTTCAATGAATGTATTGTCAGAAATTATTCACCTTAAGAGAAGACAAGATCTCTTGCGTGAGAATGATGAAAAACACAGAGAATTGGAACTGGCATTAACCCGTTTAAATAAGAAAGATTTTGGCACGATACTAAAAGGCTATGAGTTTGAAAAAGCCGAGCCAATATTAAATTTACTTCCTTCTGATTTAAAAATGTCGGTGGGAAAATATTTGTATCCTGGAGAATGGGCTCGCTTATTAAAGGCTAATAACCAACCATTAGATGAAAAAATGGCTCAAACAATTCAATCTCAATCCTTAAAATTAGCACCTAGAAAAAGCACAGAAGAAATCAATCAGTACTTTAAAGACGCTGATTTGTTAAAAGTGCTCGATCACTCTAATACTAAGGATGAAAGAGAAATTTATAGAACCTTAGATCAAGACTCTTGGATCGTTAAGAGTCGACAACCTTTTTACGCTATCTTTGATTCCAATGAATCTGTATTGGAATCATTGATATTGACCATCCCGCTAGAGTCCTGGGCTATGGCGATCACACATTGTGACAGGGAAGAATGTGACACTTTGTTTAAGTACTTTAATTCAAGGCAGAAGTATATTCTACGCAACTTTAAAGAGCATTTTAAAAAGCAAAAGTTAGCTTCCTCTTTTGTGGCGCAGGCAAAACGGGAAATAGTGATGCGAGTTGCACATCAAATAGAGCAAAATAAAAACTCAGCAGAGGAAAAAGTTCATGAGCAGGCTGCTTAAAGTTGTACTAATTTGCTTCTTATTATCAAGTTATGCTCAAGCGGCCACTCAAGTGGGTGTTAAAGCCGGAACTTGGACTTTTTCTCGAAATGGTCAGTCCACTAGCGGTGTGGGAGCCTATTCTCTTGAAGTGAATCAACCGATTAGACCCTCCATCAGTCTTTCTGTTGGTATTAGTTTTCTTTATGAAAATGGTTTCAGTGGAAGTTCAGGTTATGGCTTTGATTTTGGTGCCAGGTATTTTCCTTGGACTTTTGCAAGTCATCATCAAGCCGGATCAGAAGACTCATCAGTGGCCTATTCTGAAAAGTTTCGCCCTTATGCGGGACTTTTTTTAAGGCAAAGACTTTTTGGATTATCACAATCTGTCAGCTATCTAGGGCCTGGCGTTTCAGCGGGATTAGACTACTCACTCTATGATTCTTTTTTGCTCAATGCTGAAGCTCGTTATGATCAGTTGCAAGGAAGTGATTCAACAGCAACACAAATAAACCTATTATTTGGTTGTACTTGGGAATTCTAAATCCCTTTATTCTTTAAATTAAAGAGTTTATTTCTCTTAGAATACGAGTAAAATCCTTTATTGTATGAAAAAACCTCAATGGCTTTCCCATTATGATTTTGGACCTGTGGTTGAAATGCCAAAATCTTATCATGTTTATGATTTCTCAAAAGAGAAGAGTTCATCCACTTATATTTACAGTGTGGGACGTTATAATGAAAAACGTCCGCAAATGTACACCACACCTTTATTTAAAAATCAGCACAGAGATATTCATATGGGGATTGACCTAGGAGTTCCTAAGGGATCTCCTGTCTTTAATTTTTATAGGGGTGAGTTGATTTATAAAAAAAATAATCAAGGGGAGGGTGACTACGGTCCTACTTTGGTTTTTCGCTATAAGTTTGAATCAATCTATCTCTATGCTTTGTATGGTCATCTTAGTCTTTCTTCTTTAGATTTACACTCCGTCGGAGATGTTGTTGAAAGAGGGGGGAAGATAGCTTTTGTCGGAGATCAAACAGTTAATGGTGGTTGGTTTCCTCATGTGCATTTTCAATTAAGCCTCAAAGATCCTCAGGAGGCGGACATGGCGGGAGTGGTTGCAAGTAAGGATCATAAACAAGCCTTAGAGCTTTACCCTGATCCACGTTGGGTACTTGGTTCGATTTATTAGCACACAATAAACTTTTTATGAGAATAAGATTTCATCCTACCTTATAGAGTGTGGCTTCAATTTTTCTTTATTAATTTTTTGATTCACAATTTGAAGAGATAGGTTTTAAGTAGTTTATTCGTTTTAATCTTCTTTGAAGTCTGAAAATTTCTTAAGGAAAATAAAAGTTTGGTTTTACAAGTGTAATACAGCGTTGCGATATTATCGCAACGCCCTTAAAAATTCCTTCATCACAGATGATTAAGGTTCCGTGCTTGGATTTGCTGTTAGGACATCAGTTTCATTGCTAAAATTGAGGGTCGTGCTGGCTGAAACGGAAGCAAAATCAGCTCCATTATATCCAGAAAGAAATGTTCCAAGAAATGCTGATCCGCTCACATTTCCGCCAGCTAGAGCAGTAGCAGAAGCACTGCATAAGCTACCATCAATGGCTATATTCCCATTGCTTCCATTGACACAGGCTCTGAATTCACCGGCTCCACCAAGTTCATTTTCAGATTCTAAGCTGAGTGAAAACTGGCCTCCTGTTGTATTTGGTTTCCCAGCAAGAACGAACAAAGTCTCACGATAGTCCTCTCCAGCTGTTTCATCATCATCCATTCCTCTTGCACTTAAAATATAGCCATTGTCTTCATTGGCGTCATAAAAGAGTCTGTAAAAGCTGGCATAAGGCCCATCATTATCAGCAGTAGTATCATTCATAGATCCAGCCTGGGGTCCTGAAACGTATTCTCCTTTTAAGATATCGTTAGTCACGTCATAATAGACCACTGTTCTGGAAGCTCTCGGTATACTGTCATAGGTATAAGTTTCTGCTGTTGCAACGTTGATAGATGTAGAGCTTGCACGAAAATAATAAACTTGCTCTCCACCGTTCATTTCACTGAGATCAATAGTCGCCTTTTTATCAAAATTTGTTGTATCTTCTGCATCTTCAATGACGATTGTCATAGAAGTACCGTCTGGAATGTCATCAACATCTTGAAAGTTACATTGAGACTTCATGCCAGCTTTAACACTTGGAGAAAATGAAAAAGTTTGCCCTTCTGCTCCAGTGTTTTCAGGGTAGCCGCTAGAGTTGCCTAGAGCAACTCCCATAGCACACATTATTTTCATAGCGCCTTGAACTCGACCTACGACGGAAATATCGGATCCGTTGTCTCTTTTGGATTCGGCATCAATTTCATTTCCCATATAATCTTTTGTTGATATAAGAGAACAAGATTGTCCTGAACAAGCTTGGTCTGGCCAATTCGTGTCGACCTCCCAAGCATTTGAGAAATTGGGGGCAGCTGTTGCTTTAATTGCTGACCCTGATTCTCCTTGTATGAAATCAATTTGACTTAATTTTGTTGATAGCGTTCCAAAGGAAGATGTCATTGGGTTAACGACTTCTGAACTGGTAGTAGCACTATCATCGTTACTACTACAGGCCATTAATGAAAGAGATAAAACTGCAAAAATAAGATATTTCATTTTCATGTAAATGCTCCGTTGAGAAAATATTAATAATTTGTATTTTTCTATCGACAATTTTTTTGAATGGTATTAACTATTTTTGATCAACTTCAAATTGAAGCTCAATTCATCTTAAAACTATTTTAAAGTATTGATAAAAGACTACATTAAAAACAACTGTTCTTATTTAGTATTCTCGTTTTTCATGATGTTTTCATTCTATGAAAAGAGTCCTTAATTGTATGGTGCTAATAAAGGACTGTGTGCTTAAGGAGAAAGTTTTACTTTACGGATAACGTGATTGTAGGTGTCTCCAATATAAAGATCACCGTTTCCATCAAAAGTCACTCCAGAAGGGTATAGGAGTGTTGCCGATGTGGCTAAAATCCCCTCTTGTGAAAAATCGAATGTTGATCCTCCACTGGGTGAGTTTTCACTTCTTCCAGCGACAGTGTTGACAAAACCGGTTGTTGTATCAATACAGCGAACGTTGTGTCGGTTTCTTTGTGCATAACAAAGTTGGTTGTTGTACAATGCAAGACCTACAGGTTGGTTACAGCGAGCCGAGGTGGCAAGAACATTTTCGTTTGGTGAGCCACCTGTTCCACTGATGCAAGCAATGACTTTTACACGATTGGCATTGATTGTCGTAGGACCAATATTCACTGGAGCCGCTGTACGGTTCCAGTACCAAATATGATGATTGCTAAAGTCTGAAATAAAAAGATTACCAAGGCTATCTATGGCAATGTCTTTGGGTCGATTAAAACGAGCAGCGGCTTCTGCGACGTCGAACCCTGGATTACCCGATGTACCACAAAGTCCAAGGACAGTTGTTACATTTCCAGTATTATCCAACTTTCTTATACAGTGATTGTTTGAGTCCGCTATAAAAACCTCTGGATTGCCACCGTTATCGTAGAAACGGGCAGAGTTAGGGTGATCCATTTGAGCACTCACACCGTTACCATCACTTGTTCCAGGGGAAGCATAGTTTCCGGCGAGTGTTGTAATTCTATCAGAGGTGATATACTGATTAAAATAAGTATTACCAGTTTGAGTGCGATTCCAAAGTCTTAGATTGTGACCATCACTATTTAATTGCAGAAGACTTCCATCGGGTAATAAATCAAATGCCGTTATCGTAGTGTCATTTCCGTTAAAGGTTGTGCGCATGGGTGCGCCCCCTGGAAAGTCATCATCAATAATGGGATCTCCAGCAGCATCACCATTACCAACGACTGTTTTTAAAAGTCCATATGGATTAACGCTCCTAATAGTTTGATTATGTTGGTCTGCAATGAAAAGAGTATTGGTGCTATCTTCATAAGTAATGCCCGTCGGATAGTCGAGAAGATGTTGAAAGTGAGGTTTTTCGGCATCATTGGTAAAGCCGTTTTTACCACTGCCAGATCCTAACAAGTTAGCAATACTTCCGCTCGCAATATCAACGGCTCTTACGCGGTAATTGGTGTAATCAGCAATTAACAATTCACTATTGTTAATCGGATTAATAGCAAGATGGTAGGGTTGATTAAAGCGTGTGGAGTTAACACCAAAATTAACACCATTGTAGCCACCACTAATACTACTGAAGCGACCGAGCTGTCCGTTGGGAATTGTTTGAGCATCAATGGTAATAGGAGCAGGGGAATTATTGCCTAAAACAAGGTGATGTCTTTGGCGACCAGATACATAAATTTCATTAAGGTTTCTAACAAAAACACTGGTTGGCAAGCCGATTGGAGAGCTGAGTGGATTACCAGTGGCAGGAGTATTACCTGTACCACCATCACCCATAATAGTGGCAACATTGCCGTTACTGACAGTAAGGGCGTCAGGATTTCCTGCCCAAAAGTTAATGGGACCTCCAGAATGATTTACAAATCGGACGACATCGAGATCATATAAGGTGACATAGATTCCGTTGGTATCAACAAATAAACCATATGGTCTACGCATTCCACCAGAAGTGGCGGCAATATTTTCACCAGCGCCGTCTGCACCACCATCACCAGCAACAACATAAGCAAGGTCTGTTGATAAATCCCATCTTTTAACTCGGTGGTGGTCATAACAAGTGACATAAAGGCTGCCGGCATAACCAAATAAATCCACAGGACGATTGCAGTCATGATTGTAGGCTGAGTCACCATCGACATGAGAGTTTGATCCTCCCATTCCAGTAAAGACAACTCCTGAGCTATTTACAAATTTAACTTGATGTCCATCGTATTCGGCAATGAAGAGTCGATCTCCAACTTCATCGTACCATAGACCATAAGGATTATTAAGAGGAGATTGAGTGGCTGGGATTCCGATTGCACCTGTTGCATCTTCACCTGTACCAGCGACCACTTGAATCACTCCGGCAGGGATTGTTTGCCCAATGCGAGTCACGGGGGCACCGGTTTGGTTCCAGTACCATACGACCATACTATCAAGATCTGATATAAAAAGATTTCCGTTGGACTCTTGATGGAATTTAAAAGGTCTAAAGCGCAATGGAAATTGGGTATTATTTGCTGCTAGTTGGTTTCCTTTATGAGCGCCACCGGCAAATGTACAAATTTGACCTGTCTGTAATTGATTACATGCTTGGTTGAAGTAATTAATTTCAACATTCCAAGTGTACTGACTTGAACGTGTTCCATCACTGACATTGAGAGTGATGGTTGCATTTCCAACTTCTGTGGGATCGCCAGTTAAAGTTCCAGTGCCGCTAACTCCAGTGAGTAGAGAAGAAGTGGCTCCATTAAGAAGCCAAGTGTAGGTGAGAGAATCGCTGTTAGGGTCGCTGGCTGTAGCATTAATATTAAGTGTTCCGTCGTAAGCCACTTTTGGTGTGCCTGTGGTAACAGGTGTAATAACGGGTGGTCCATTGATCTTAATATTCCAGGTTCGCGATTTAGTGGTTGTATTGTCTGAGGCTTGAGCGACTAATGTATAAGAGCCAACATTGCTCACATCTCCTGTTAAGGAGACAACATTGGTTGCGCCAATCGGCTGTCCATTGAGTGTCCACGAATAAGTGAGTTGGGCAGGGTAAGGAGATATTGCCGTGATAACAAAGTCTTTAGTTTCATTAATTTCTATAATGATATTGTTGCTACCAGGTATGTAGCTAGTAATTTCTAAGTCACCACCAACAACAGTAGTTGTACCACCTTCTCCGGCTAATATGCCGAGTCCATCATCACCTTGTTTACAAGAGTTAGACAACAATGCAAAAGTAACTAAAAATAAACAATAAAACGTACGACGTGAAATCATAGTACTTTATCGGTTAATTACTGGAACAACTTAACTATTCTCATTTTAAGAAACCGGCTAGAAATCAAAGAGGATAGTTATCTTGAGTCAACAATGGCTTACTTGAGAAAATAATTTTCATTCAGTGCATATGGTTCTCAATTTGAGAGAATGATCTCTCATCCTGAGCGAGGAAAAAGGAGTATAAATCTCCTCTTCCCAGAGAGGAGATTCATCGTATTACTTGCACTTTCCTTGATAGTACCACTTTTGTCGTCCTCTCAAATAAGCTTTCTTTGAGTCTGACATTTTCTTGTAACAAGCGGCTCGACGTTCTGCGCCTGCGGTGTCAAAGATCTTCTTTAAATCCAAGTTAAGAAGTGGATTGGGTTTTTTGTGTTTTTCATTGTGGTCAAGAATGGCCATTTTGTCGGCATGTTCTTTTTCCCTTTGATCTCTTTCAGCCCAATTAGATGCCATATTGGCAGCAACTTTTTTGCGAATTCTTTCGGATTCCTTTTTATAAGCTTCTTCTTTTGCCATTCGTTCTTGTCTTGCCTTTTCGTTGGCAATCATTTTATTTTGTTTTTGAATCAAGACATTTTGGGCTTTTTCTATAGAAGAAAAGCTATTGTTTTTTTCATAAGAAGAAAGGCTATGCTGCTTCCATTCTTTTTTATGAAAGTAATAGTCTTCATTAAGGCCTTGGAAAAGAGTAACCTTGGTTTCAACAAGTTGGCCTTTACTATCAGTGGCTCCTGTGAATAATGGCAAAGCAATCATTTCACGATGAAAATTGGTTGGATCTTTTTTCAATTCCGCAATTACTTTTAAGGGATCCCCTGGGTGAGCGTGAAAGTCATACCAATTGGTCGATTTATAGTTTCCTTTTTTATCTTGAAATAAAAAAGTTGTTGATCGGTGAAGTGGAACTGTCTTGCCAGGAGCATACTGATAGCCGGCAAAAACACCCGAGTGCACCTTATTAGGGTCAGGTTTGACGATAACTCCTAAAAAATCTCCATGATCTTTTGTCGCATCAAACAGCTGATCTTTTCCGTAATGCACGATGGGCATATAGACATCATCCCCTTTGTGAATCCATGGTCTAACATCATAAGGGAATTTTCCAGATCCATAATGTGTTTTTTGATAAAAATAGTGTACTTTTTCAAAAGGAATAGAGGATCCGACTTTATTACCATCAGCACTATAAACTTGATAAAAAATCTTATCTCCCATTTTATGACGAACCATACGGGTTGAGTTGTTGGCAAGAATAGTGTGTGTTGAGGTCAGTGTATGAACGGGAGGAAAAAGGGCTTTTCTTTTGGGATCATTATCTACATTTTCAACCTTTTTTATAATGTCGAGATTGCTCGAAAGAATATAGTAGGTTTTCATGGAGTCTGAAAAAGCTCCCGAGTAATAGCGTAGGTGAGCCGGAACATTTTCTGTGATGGGTGAGCCATTAAAAACCTTACCAGCCTCTAAATACTCTATAGGAGTTTGGGTTGTTACATTTGTTTTTAAATTATAAATGCTATAATTTTTGTCTCCGTATTTTTTGAATAGAAAAGTATGGTTACGAGAATAGCGTTCAATCCAAATATGCTCATAGATAGGATCGAAAGAAAATTTACGGTCCAAAGTACTTACACCCATATAGGTTTTTCCCTCCTGCCAAGAGGGATAGAGTTTTGGCATTCCTTTTTTATAAGTAATACTACATGTGAATAGCTTTTTTTCATCTCCCTGTTTGTAGGAGAAACTATTGTTTTGGCATTTTGCCGACTTTTCCCAATTTAATTTTTCAGGAACGGTGTAGCCTCCATAGCCATTGCCCATGCAGCCTGATAAAATAAAAAAAAGTAAATAGAAAAGACTGTAATTTTTCATGTTGTATCCTCTTAAGATGCTATTTTCTGATTCTATTTGAGCCATTAAAACCTCAATAGACCTAAACTTATCGGACTATTAAAGAGGGAAGTGTAGTGAAACATCTCTTATTATTTATTGATCTGGTGATTAGTCTGTAGACTCTTTAAAGAATGATTTATTTTGATAATAGTTTTTCAATAGCTTCAAGACGCAGCTTGAGTTCATCAATTTGTCGATCTTTTTCTTTAATTGTATTTTCTAGTTTTTTATTTACTGTGGCCAATTGACGATCATTTTCTTTCTTTATTTTTTGTATTTGACGATTTTGTTCGTGATCGGCTGAGCTTAGGTTAATATAAGCATGACCATTTGCTAGTAAGTATCCAACTGGGAGATGATCATTGGTATAAATTTGACCATTTTTTATAATCACTTGAGAGTTATCAAAAGGAACTTGTCCTGTCAGTGCGACAAGGACTGAGTGCTCATGGTTGGCCAATTCAGAGTTACCGATTACGCCAGGATTGGTAGAAACAAAACCGATAAGATTATCTCCCGCTTTATAATGTCGTACTTTTCCAGTTTTAATGTTGAGGCCCACTAAGTCGCCAGGTACAAGAACTTCTTCGGCTTCAAAATACTCAGCATAGTCGGCTCCAGTATTTAATGTTGTTTCCGCTGATATTTGACCACCACTGGGAATAGCACTACAAGTACCATCACTGGTGACACAAACACCACCACCAGCACCAGAGCCATCTACATGAAACTTGGAAGAAGGTGTTGTTGTTCCAATCCCCACATTACCACTGTTATCAATTGTCATTACAGCATCGGCTGAAGTCGCATCGGCATTGTTATCAGCACTATTTTGCAGAAAATGCATTTTACCTCGACCATTGGAATTTGTACGGGAGTAAATTAGACCTCCCTTACCAAGATTACCTGTCGTTCGCGACGAAGCATCCACTGAAAACAGAAGGCCTGTTGCTGTCGAAGCAACATCAGAACTATTAGATAACCTTAAGGCATAGGCCGTATTTCCAGACGAACTACTATCCACACTGAGTTTTGAAGTGGGAACGGTATAACCAATTCCAACGTTACCGGAATTTAACACCGTCAGTTTTGCATCGGTGGCCCACCATGATGTACCAAACCCAACATGATAAGAATCAGTTGTACCGATGCTTCCTAGAAAGCCGGCCCCACCCTGACGTGTTCCTGAGTTTGTTGCCACAAGACCACGCGCCCAGCCTCCTGTGACATTGTCATTCTCAATAACAAATCCTTGATTGGTATCTGCAACCAAATTCACATTGGATGCACTTCCATCGGCTCGAATCGATCCAACAACATGAAGTGCTGTTGCTGGTGCCGTTGTTCCAATACCAACATTGCTACCGTCAAATACCATGGTTGGTGCATTCGATTCTTTTTGAAATTTAAGCTTGTCTGCATCACTTACATCATTATAAATACCCCAGTCCACATTTGTCTGTTCATTGCGGAAGGATATACCAGCATCTTCACCAGTCGCATTATCTCCACCAATCATTAGAATTGATGAGGCGCCAGCACTAAGGGATAAATCACCAGGAGAGTTGTTACCTATAAATACACCACCATCATCACCAGGTAATTTGATATGAAGTATATCACTAGGGTTAGTTGTTCCGATCCCCACATTTCCTGCAGAACTTATAGCAAAAAATGCATTTGCATTTTGAGCTGTCGCTGGATCATGAGTTGCCGACGGACTACGACTAATAATGTATTTATCAGTACTAGAATAAGGCGTTCCAGCAAACCACTCTTGTGAACCTAGAGTATCTAGCATAAAAACACCTTGACCACGAAAGTCAGCGCTACCTCGACTTTCTAAAACAATTTCAGCCGCTGTGTAATTTGAACCAGCGCCAGAAATTCTTAGTCGTGATACACTTGAATCTTCATAAACCTCAAGCTGCGAAGATGGATTTGTCGTTCCAATTCCCACATTACCGTTCCCATGAATACGCATTGTTTCGGTGTAGCTTGTATTACCATCGCGATGTCCAAAGACAATATGGGGAGAATAAGCAGTACTAGAGTTTGCAACGGCACCAATGTATGAAAACTGACGATTGCCAGCTGTGGGTGAAGCGATGAGATTTAAAAAAGCTGCTGTGTCATCGAGACTGTTGGTATTTTCAATCATTATAGATGTATTTTGCGTAGCACTTCCAGGGTAAGCAGAAGCTCCTGAGGGTGTGTAAGCAAAACTTGAGGACTTTTTCAATGTAAGTAATTCTTCCGCTGATGTCGTACCAATCCCGACATTGCCCCCATTGGATACATATAGATGGGGAGCATCCGCACTTGAATTGCTTCCACTTAAAGCCAATCCACCATTTTTACCAAAAATAGAGGACATATGAGAATTACTTCCATTGTTATTATCAGATAAGTTGATAGCTCCATTACCACTGGCGCTAGCTCCGTCTGTGACCGAAACTAAACCATGACTATGAAATTTAGAAAGAGGACCCGATGTACCAATAGCTATATTTCCTCCATTAGCAATTCTCATGTATTCAGTAAATCTTGGAGTGTCTGCACTATGATAGCGTCCCAGTCGTATGTGTGAGTTGTGGGCAGCGATGATAGCATTTTCATTGGACTGAGAGTCTCTTCCCAGTATAAGAGAGCGACTAGCGGATCGGCGACTTAGGGAAAACATGGGCACCATTTCTGTCGCGTCACTTCCACTAAGATCAGTGCTATCCCAAACTGTGAGAAGGTCAGATGGATTATTAGTTCCAATACCTAAGCTACCAGAAGTAATAAACGTATGACCCGTGCCTTTAGGTGTGAGATTTAAATCAACATTAGCATCACTTCCTGCAGCGGCTATGGTAGGACCATTGCCAGTCGCCCCTGCTTTAATTTCAACATAATTTACTCCACTGGCAGTATGTGTAATTCTCAATCCTTCTACGCCATCGGCAACAAAGCCTACAGCTCCATTTGTTGGACGAAACATTCCAGTATTAGAATCACCTTGGAAGGCAAAAGAGGGAGCATTGTTTGTTCCTGTTGTAGCATGCATTCGTCCGTTTTCTGTGACTTCGGCTACTGTTGCACCATCGTTTTGAAAAAGTACTCCGCCATCACCAGTGGAACCATCCGCATCCGTATTGATTACATAATTAGAGTCCGAACTATTTGAGGTCGATGTCATTGTCCCTTCAAAAGCGGTGGCTTTAACAGTACCAACAACTTCTAATTTTTCTGTCGGATTAGTAGTTCCAATCCCAATGTTACCATCTGAGTTAATTCGCATTCGTTCAGCAAATGTTCCTGCCCCAGTTTGTTGAACCCAAGCATAAGAAGGTGAGTAGGAGCCAGCACCGGCTGTCGAGAAAGCACCAACGTAGAACTTTTGGGCATTGGCATTTCCATTGACAACGTTGTAATTGATAAAAGAAGAATTTCCATCAACACCCCAGCCGTTATTAATGTTGATCAAATTATAAGGTTCTGTGTTAGGTGTGTAGGTTGAATTACTTCCACTGGAAAAACTAAAAAAACCACTTTTCAAATTAAAGTCCATATTACCAGGACCCCAGCCTCCAGCGCCATCTCCCACTTCCATGTAAATACTTCCACCAGTGCTTGAGCCTGGACCTGTCGAATCTTGAGCATAAAGTTTTATGTTGGCTCCTGCGGTGTTAGCGGCAGCTGGTCCTGGTTCCACATGAAGAATGGAATCTGGAGAAGTTGTGCCGACACCAACATAACCTGTTGGTAGAAGTATATTGCCACTTCCTTTTGGTGAGAGAGTGAGATCAATATTTACATCAGCTCCTTCAGCAGCAATGAGGGGACTGACTCCCGTAGCACCAGGAGTTATTTCTACATAGTTGACTCCAGCGGGAGTGTTACTAACTCTTAATCCTTCAATACCACCAGCTGATAAAGAAATCGTATCAAGTGCTGGCGAGAATATTCCAGTGTCGCTATCGTTCTGGAATCCGATTCCAACAGTTCCAGCCGTTCCTGCGGCCGCTCCAATATTTCCACTCTCGCTAATGGAAGCCACTGTTCCACCGTTACTTTGAAAGAGTACTCCACCATCACCGGTCGAACCATCGGAATCTGTATTAATTATATAGTTACCTGTAGACTCTCCGGAAGAAGAGTTTGTGGCCACAACACCTGTTAATAGTGAACCATCACCTTCAAAAGCCGTCGCTTTAACAGTTCCAACTACTTCGAGTTTTTCACTAGGAGTAGTTGTTCCTATACCAACATCTCCGCCAGCTAAAACCATATCGGGTTGACTCTCGCCATCACTTGCGCCGGAAAAAATGAGACCATTAGCCCAAGGGTTACCTTGAATTGTAGCAACTCCTGCAGAATCGGAAAGTAAGAACTTACCCGTAGAAGAGGCGGAACCTGTGGTTGATCTAATACTCCCATTAATATCAAGCTTGACATTGGGGGTCGTAGATCCAATACCAACATTTCCAGCGGAATCAACAACCATTCGGGTAGATCCACTTGTTTGTAGAAAAAGATCGTTTCCTGATGAACCAAGTTGTGGTCGAAAGGTTGTATTTGTATCACTAAAGCCAATAACTGTAGCAATATTTGTACTTTCAAAATAACCTGTAGTAGCTGCTGATGTACTTCGCGCATGAAGTGCAAAAGTGGGATTTGTCGTTCCAATTCCTACATTGCCTGAAGAAAATATTGTATTTCCCGTTCCTTTCGGTGAAAGAGTGAGGTCAATATTAACATCGGCTCCATCCGCTGTAATTAAAGGACTTACTCCGACAGCACCTGGAATGATTTCGACATAGTTGACTCCACCTGGAGTGTTGCTGACTCTTAAACCTTCAACACCACCAGCTGACAATGAAATGGTATCAAGTGCTGGAGAGAATATTCCAGTGTCGCTATCGCTCTGGAATCCGATTCCAACAGTTCCAGCAGACCCTGCGGCCGCTCCAATATTTCCACTCTCGCTAATGGAAGCCACTGTTCCTCCATTAGTTTGAAAAAGCACACCACCATCACCGGTCGAACCATCAGAATCAGTATTGATAATAAAATTACCTGTAGACTCTCCAGCAGAAGAGTTTGTGGCCACAACACCTGTTAATAGTGAACCATCGCCTTCAAAAGCCGTCGCTTTAACAGTTCCAACCACATCCAACTTTTCAGAAGGTGCTGTTGTTCCAATACCCATTTGGCCGGAACCATCGAGTACCATTTTTACAGTGGGAGTAACACCATTTACCCATGCAAAGCCTCGAGCACCGGCTTCACGGGATTGAAAAACCATATTACCAACAGTATCAAATGGGAAAGTGCCACCATCGTCATCTGAAACGTATATATATCCCATTTTACCATCAGTTTTGACGGCACTTGTTTGGGCTACTGTTTCAAAAACCAATCCTGACTCTGTCTCTGCCACAGAAATATTTCCAACAACTGAGAGTCGTTCATTTGGCGATACTGTTCCAACACCAATATTTCCAGAAGACCGTTCAATGAAAAAGTCATTACGAAGTGTCGTACCTGCATCCGTACGGCTGCGAACAAGAAAATCTGATCCAGCATTCAATCCACTTTCAGCAGTGCCTGTAGAACGAATGGTCCATCTAGCCAGTCCATTACTTGAAAAATTGAAATCTTTTACCGCACCAGCAGCACCATCCATATTGATAACTCGAGAACCAGAACCATCACCAATGACTAAATCAAATACTGGGGCTGTAGTCCCAATTCCCACGTTACCACTACTATCAATGGTCATGGCCGTTGTATTGTTGGTTTCAAATTGTAAAGACTGAGCATCGTTGGTTCCAACTACAATGGTACTTCCTGTGGCATTACCACCATCTTGAATATAGCCAAGGCTACTGGGGTCTGACCAAGAAAGTGTTCCACTTCCATTTGTCTGTAGCATCTGTCCTGATAATCCATCAGTCCCTGGTAGAGTCCAAACCACATTTCCTGCTAAAGCGGCTGGAGCCTTTAAAGCCACATAGTCTGTTCCATTGCCGGTGTTTTCAGAAAAGCGCAATTCACTCTCGTTATTAAGATTGATCGCTGCTCCTGAGTTCATCCCATTGGTCACACCAATGCCACCAGAAACTGTTAGGTTATTACCCACACTCACATTATTTCCTGCCGCAATATCATTGGCATTGGTGATGTCTTGAGATCCCATGTTAAGGTTGCCAGTCATCGTGCCACCAGCTAGTGGAAGCTTTGTGGTGTCATCAAGGGCTCTGGATTCCCACTGAGATCCATCCCAGGCAAGAACCTCATCTGAATTCCCAGGGCCTAGAGCATCAAGATCTCCCGTATTCACAGCCTGTCCACCAATGTTGCCATCAACATAGCCTTTGTTGGTGGCATCACCATCTGCGGTGGGATCATCAAGAGTAATGATTTTTTGATTGTTGTTATCCACATCACTTGTGGGAGCAGCGGCCACTCCAAAACTAGTGCTCGTTCCATCAAGGAGAGCTTGCAGCTCTGTCCAGTTGGCATCGTTAAAAACAAAATCAAGGTTTGTTTGATCCAGGTTAAAACCCACACCGGTATTGATTTGCAAAAGATCACTTGATGTGAGGCCATCAACACTGGTGGCATTGGCGGCATAAGGAACGCTGACGATATTGTGATCTTGAGTCAGAGTCACAGGACCTGAACCATCGTTAAAAGTGAGCCTTAATTTTCTACCATCACTGTTAGCGGCTGTGTAAGTAGGCCCCGAAACACAGTCTGTGGGAGTGACAAGTCCAATGGAATTATCAAGAGCTTCCGCCAAAGTGGAAAGGTCTTGATAAGTGCCTGTTCCAGGTCTTACACCTTCACCAACAGTGAGATTAAAAATACCGTTGGAGGCTGTCATGTTAATCGTATGACTTTCTTCGTAGAGAACACAAAGAGAAGGTGAAGGAGAAAGAATTTCTATTTTAAATTGAACAGAATTAGCTTCAAGCGCTTGACCGTTATCTTTAACAATTTGACCTTGATAGGCAAATTTTGCGGGCCCAGCGAGAGCCTGTAAACTTATAAAAAACAATAAGCCTAAAATGAGAAAAATGGTTCTTATTACGTGCACATAGGCTTATCGGCAAAAAGCGTAATATTTTGAGGAAAAACATGCAAAAAAATGATCAATTCATAAAAAAGACGTTCGTTTTTGAGACAAATTAGACCCTTCGCGCACACTCAGGAAGACAAACCTTAGTATTGCACGACATATATTAACTTGTTTGCATTCTTGTCCTCCTTGACAGACCGAGGGCGAGAGAGGATTCTTGGGCACAATGAAAAGACCTAAGAAACAAGTCTATGAATGGCGTCAAATTGAGCCCTGGCCGAAAGTCTCCACCAAAGAGTGGAGAGATTGGCGTTGGCAAATGAGCCATGCCCTTAAGTCTGAGGAAGACTTCTTGCAATTCTTTGAACTCAGCGATGAGGAAAAAAAGGGATTTGAAGGCACTGGAAAAATATTTCGCACTCAAAGCACTCCTTATTACGCCAGTCTTGCTGATAAGGTTGATCATGATTGTTCAATACGCCAGATGCTTTTACCGAATGTTGCTGAGCTTTTCGATGGTTATCAACAGATGTTAGATCCACTCGGTGAAAATATAAAAAAGAATCGCCCATGTGAGAGATTGGTTCATCGCTATACTGATAGAGCTCTTTTTTTGGCCACAGACATGTGTGGTATGTATTGTCGTTATTGTACAAGAAAACATTTTACAGCCAGTGATCAAGTGATGGCTAGCCAACATCAATTGGATGAAGCTGTAAAGTATGTGAAACAACATCCTGAAATTAAAGAGGTCATATTTTCAGGTGGTGATCCGCTGACACTCAGTAATTCTCGTCTTGAGAAAATGCTTTCCGCTTTTTATGAAATCGAAACACTGGAAATTATTCGTATGGGCTCGCGTATGCCTGTTGTAAACCCTTTTAGAGTTGATGAAGACTTGATTAAACTTTTCCAGTCCTATCAACCCTTATTCTTCATGACTCATTTTAATCATCCCGACGAACTCACAGAAGACGCGGTGAAAAGTCTGACTCTTTTAGTAGACAATGGAATTCCTGTCTTTAATCAGATGGTTTTATTAAATGGCATCAATAACCATCCTGATTTGGTCTATGCTCTTTCGCGTAGACTTCTTTATTTAAGAGTCAAGCCTCACTATATGTTTCAAGCTGACCCTTCCCTTGGTACGGATCATCTCCGTAATTCGATTGAGGATTCATTGCAGATTCAACGTCAACTGTGGGGGCATACCTCAGGCTTAGCAATGCCTCAGTATATAGTTGATATTCCGGAGGGAGGAGGAAAGGTCGCTCTCACTCCCAACTTTGTCAGTCATGAAAGTGAAACACAATGGAGTTTTAAAGGATGGGATGGCGTTGAGGCTGATTACTTGTCACCAAAAAGTATTAGAAAACCATTTGTTGCTGAAAAATATAAAACCAGAAAGTAAAACCTAATGTTGACAAGCCAAACTAGTTGGCTTGTAAGTTGGCATATTGAGAAAGAAACTTTTTGATTGTTCTATTGTCAAAGAGCACACTAATTTTTTCCTTAGAGCCTTGGCCTTCAACCTTCTGGATCACTCCGCTTCCAAAATGAGGGTGATAAACACGAAGTCCAGCTCGGTAGGATGAACCTGAATGGGAATCACCGCTTTCGTAATCAGGGAAGGGGTCAGAGTGACTGGAGCTAAAACCAGTGGATGGTGTTGTAGACTGGAGTCTTTCCTGGAATCGAGAGCGTGGTTTAGAAAGACGGGTTTTTAAGAAGTTTTCTGGCACTTCGCTGATGAATCGACTGGATGCTTGAAATTGATTTTGTCCCCAAACTTTCCTTTGTTTGGCGTAAGAAAGATAAAGTTTTTCTTCGGCACGAGTCATTCCGACATAAAAGAGTCGGCGCTCTTCTTCAATTTCCAAATCGCCAGGGTTATTCAGATCACTGGACGCGATATGAGGAAAAAGTCCTTCCTCAAGTCCGGCCACATAAACAACAGGAAACTCAAGACCCTTAGCGATATGTAAAGTCATAAGAGTAACAGTATTGGGGTCCTCTTTCTCGTTGTCAGCTTCAGAAACCAGAGCCATATGATGAAGAAACTGAGTGATATGTTGTTCATCTGGATTGAGTTCTAAATAACGTGAAATAGCATTGCCAAACTCTTCTAAGTTTTCAATCCGATTGTTGGCTTCAACGGTTTCTTCGTTTTCGAGACAGGGTAGGTATTGACTGATTTCTAATAGATCTTTGTAAAATTCATTGAGATCTTTTTCTAGGCAAGATTCTCTTAGTTGAGTGAGAATATCTAAAAAAGAATTTAATTTATTTTTAGTACGTGCCGTAAGTTGTTTTGTGTCGAGTATGGCAATTGCGGCCTCGAGCATCGAAATCTGGTTTTGCTGAGAGAGAGCTTCAATTTTATCGAGAGTGGTTTTTCCTAATCCACGGGAGGGGGTATTGATGACTCGTCGAAAAGAAACATCGTCTTTAGGATTAACCACAAGTCTCATATAGGCATTAATATCTTTGATTTCTTTTCTATCGTAGAACTTGAGTCCTCCGTAGATTTTGTAGGGTATATCAAAGTTTCTCAATTTTTCTTCAAGAACACGAGATTGAGCATTGGTACGGTAAAAAATCGCCATATCAGAATAAGTGTGTTCACCACTCTCTATGATCTTTCTAATAGAGTAAGTAATGTTAAGTGCCTCGTCATATTCACTTGGGCTCTCAAGAATATCAATGAGATCTCCATCTGGATTCTCAGTAAAGAGAGTTTTACCTTTTCTTTGAGAGTTATTGGCAATAACTGCGGAAGCCGCTCCAATAATATTTTTGGTAGAACGATAGTTTTGCTCTAATTTAATAACTCGCGCACCAGGGAAATCTTTATCAAAATTGAGAATGTTAAAAATGTTAGCGCCCCGCCAAGAGTAAATTGACTGATCTTCGTCACCGACGGCACAAATATTGGATTTGTCTCGACTTAATTTTTTTAAAATTTCATATTGAATAAGATTGGTATCTTGATACTCATCCACCAATATGTAGTCGAATTGTTGTCTCAGCTCTTCGCACACATCTGTATGGTTCTTCAAAAGATAATAAGTTTTCAAAAGAAGATCGGCAAAGTCAAAGGCGTTTAGTTTTTTAAGTTCTTGTTCATAGTTCTCATAAACATGACGACTCGCTGGGGACCAAGGATAGGTTTCCGGTTCCTTCAAGGCTTCTAAATCAGATTTAAAAGCTGAAATTTGTCGCGCAATTTTTCGAGCGTTGGTCGCACTGTTATCGTAGCGCATTTGTTTTAAAATATTTTTTACTAGTGAAGTTTGGTCAGTTGAATCAAAAATGGTGAAGTCAGTTGTGTAGCCTAAGCGAGGGGCATAGGTGCGCAAGATGCGGTTACCAAATGAGTGAAAAGTGGTCACCCATGAGTCCCTCATGTTAATACCTTCAACGAGATCGGCAATACGAGATTTCATTTCACCAGCTGCTTTATTCGTAAAAGTCACAGCTAAAAAAGAATTGGCATTAAACTTTTTTGTTGCAAGTCCATAGGCCATTTTATGGGTTAACATTCTTGTTTTCCCAGAGCCAGCTCCCGCTAGGACAAGGAGAGGATTCTCAAAGTCGATGACAGCTTGTTGTTGCTCTTTATTCAAATTTTCAACTAAAGTTTCAATGTTTTTCATATGCCAGGCACCCTACACCAGAATAGAGAGTGCGTCGACCACTATCAGCATGGGTTAAATGTGGTTTTGAGTCTCTTTAACTTGCATATTCGAGGTATAAAATCCCTATATTTTTGAATTGAAGATCCTTAATCTATTTTAGTTTAAATTGATGAAGTAAAAGGAGAACGGACTACTGAGCAAATGTCGGTCTTGATAGTCGACTCAGTGTGTTCAAATGGATGAAAGGATTGAACGAAGATCTTGAGAGAGATCTTTGATTTTACACTGTTTTGATTCTCTGTTTTTCTCTTTTAATAAGCTGTCGATATCCCATGAGACCTGTATTTGAGCTTGGTATTTTGATGAGTAGAAAAGTTGCTTACGATCAGAAGAAATCTGGGGAAGACGCCCTAAAACGGATGTTGCTGCAATTCGACCTAAAGCCAAAATAGCTTTGGGTTTGATTTTATTGATCTCAGCTTCTAACCAAATCTGACAAGTGCCCATTTCATTCCATGAGGGTTTTAGTATTTGACTGTACTGAGGTGAATTAATCCGTCGTTTTATATGTTTAACGGCGTAAGTGTAGTAGAAGTCTTCCGGATTTTTATTTAATTTTCGGATTAAATAGAAGAGTCGGTCCATTGCCGCACCTTGAAAAGCTTTTCCTAATCCGTCCTCTGTTTCACCAGGAGAATCTCCGACAATCATTAAATCAGAGTTAGAGTCACCATAACCCCAAACAGTTTGGGTGGCATTTTTATGAAGAGAACATTGTTGGCACTGAAGAGCTTTTTGTTGAAGTTCCTTCCAACTGATACCATTTGGAAGTTCGACTTTTTCAATCACTGAGTTTTGCATTTCTAAAAGTCGCTGGGGATTATTTTGAATGAGTCTTTTTATTTCGCTGACCTCTGGTAAAGTGCTCCAGTATTTGGGAGCCATCTCTTGTTTCATAGCTTTTAAATTAATACGAGCGGGATTGTAAATAGAGCTGTAGTAAGCTTTCCAAGCCTCATCAAAAGTGTCATCAACATTAAATTGCTCCTGAGAGATTCCTTCAAAGTAAGTTAAAGACTTTCCATTCCAATGAGCGGATTGATCCGGTGTAAAAATCGTCCAAGGGCGATCTCCGAATCGACGCGCAAAAAAAGGAGCAGCAAGGGGAACAATCAGGTGTTCAGGCTTGTGCCAAGCCATATAGAGTTCATTATTATCTTTTATTGTTTTTTTAAATCGAACAAATGCGTGCATTTTATGAATGTCGCGAGAGACCGATTTTGCAATTAAATTGGCTTTAGAGACGTCGGGATCCACATTGTTTTGTAAGAGGTTTTTCTCTTCAAAGTTCATTCGATATAAAAGACGATAGAGAAGATCCCAGCGCTCACTGTAACGAGAGTGACTTAATTTCTTCGCTAGTTTTAAAAAATGGGGTGGAACGAAGATGATTTTATTGGGATCAGCTTCAGGGATAGGTTGGATTAATAGGCTTTTTTGATTTTGGTCCCAATTGATCTCTTGGGGGGAGATTTTGTTTTGCAAAAAGGTGCGTGCCAGTTCTCTCCAGTCTGCAAAATTTTGTTGAAAGTGCGCTTGATATATCATTTACAATGATCCGCTTAAGGTCCCGTCCATAGAATTGAACAGGGAGAGTTGTTGTTGCTGCGGCTTTAAAAAGTCTTCGAGCTGCAGACGATCCAGCCAAACTAAGTAGGGGTTGTAATCGGAAGTGAGAACAAAATAACGAGCTCTTTTCATAACAGCATACATTTTTTTAAGGTCATCCATGGTGATGGCCTTGACTCTTCTTAATTGTAAAATTTTTTGAACAGTTTTTGCTCCTAAGCCAGGAACTCTGAGTAGACTTTCTTTATCAGCACGATTGATATCAACGGGAAAGAATTGGCGCTGTGATAAAGCCCAAGCGGTTTTAGGGTCAATATCTAAATCAAGATTTGGTTTGTTTCTTGATAAAAGTTCAGAACTTTTAAAACCATAAAATCTTAAAAGCCAATCGGCTTGATAAAGCCTGTTTTCTCTGATGAGGGAGGGTTTTGTCGTCGGCAAAAGAGAGTCCGCTTTTGGTATGGGACTGTAAGCCGAGTAGTAAACCCGTCTTAGTTGAAAACGGTTATAAAGATTTTCAGAAGAAGTTAAAATGGTGAGGTCTTCACTCTGTGAAGCTCCTACCACCATTTGTGTGGTTTGGCCTGCGGGAGCAAAGCGCGGAGTGCTTTTTAAAAACTTCTGATCTCTTTTGTATTCTAAAGTTTTTTCTTTAATCCCTTCCATTGATTTTGTGGCCTCTGAGATTTTCTTTCCAGGGGCTAGCAAGTCAAGATCACCTTGTTGAGGCATTTCAATATTGGCACTCACACGGTCGGCCCATAAACCAGCTTCATGAATAAGTTCGTCGGAGGCACCTGCAACAACTTTTAAATGAATGTACCCATTAAAACGGTGTTCTTTTCTTAATTTTTTAGCCACTAAAATAAGTGACTCCATGGTGGAATCAGAACTTTTCATAATACCTGAGCTGAGAAAAAGTCCTTCAATGTAGTTTCGTCTATAAAACTCCAAAGTGAGCGAAACAATTTCTTCGGGAAGGAAAGCCGCTCTTGGGACATCGCTTGAGATGCGATTCACACAGAATTTACAATCATAAATACAAAAGTTCGTAAGTAGTATTTTAAGAAGACTGACACAGCGACCATCTGGAGTGTAGCTATGACAAATACCCATTCCTTCTGAATTTCCCATGCCTCCTTTTTGTCTTTTTCGACTTCCTCCGCTGCTGGAACAAGAGGCATCATATTTAGCAGCTTCAGCTAAAATTTTTAATTTTTTAGTGAGCTTTTCTGAGAGCCCAGAGGAGGAGGGTGATGAATGGATGGTGGAAGGAGACTGTTGACGATAAGACATAACTTACATATAACTTACACAGCTTAACAAGTCACATTTTTTTTAGAATTCGGGTCTAAAATCAAGCTTCATTCGATCTGAAAGTTTTGCACCTTGAACCTAGCTATTTTGCGACAAACTCAAAATAGCCCGGAAAAAAGTTTTTCATCTTTATTGCAAGCGAGTGATTTTTTGAACAAAAGTGTTTTTAACAACAGCTTGTTTTTTTAAAGCCTTCTCATACTTCAAGGCTTGAGTTTTATTTTTAAAACTACCAATGCTGACACGGAACCACTCTTCGCCATTAATAAGGGCTTTAACTGGGAAAGCTGGGAAACCTTTATCTATAAGTGTTTGGCAATGAACTTCAGCCTCTTGCATTGTTTTGTATGCAGCCACTTGTACAGTGTATTCAATGGATTTTGGAGAGGGAACCGTTGGGCGAGGAATAAGACTTGAAACTTTACGTTCCGCTTTAGGAGCTTCTTTGGTTTGTGCTGTAGAAGCTTCACGTCCGGCAGGCTGTTTGTCTTCTTGTGTTTCCTCTTCATTTTCTTCAGAGGGATTGGCCTCGTTGTTGTTTTGTGTATCCGTGTTTGAGGCCACGTCTCTCACGGTTTCCTCATTCCCAGATTGAGGTTGTTCTGCTCGTGCTTGATCAAGAGCGCGTTGGGTCAGTAGCTCCACTTCTTTTTCAGTCATGTCTTCACCAAGGGGTTCTTGTTCTTCAGAGGCGGCTTGTAAGTGAGAATCTTTTTTGATGTGACGAATTGTATATTCGCGGTCAGACCAGCCTTTACCAGAAATCACGCCAACGCTAAAGGCAAGTAGGCATAGAAACACCACCAGTAAAGCGCTGAGTGCAACATTCATTTTTGAGTCTTTATTCTTTCTTCGCATGCTTCCCCCAGGGATATGACCTTATAACATATTATCTCTCGGAGACGATACGCGTCAAGCTGCAAAAGCCCTCTCACGGGGGAACAGAGAGTGGCGCTGATGAGAAAAAGAGCTAGACGAAAGTGGGGTCCTATTGAGTCAAAATTGTGACAGACGAGTCAGAGTCTAAGCGTTCAAGACTCGATCAATGACCAAGAAGAAAAATCCCATATCGGTCTAAAGTGGTATAGAGAATTTTTCCTCCTTCTAAAGTCCTGTTGGCATTCCAGTTGCTTATTAAATGTATGAATAAGTTTCTACCGGGAGGAATGGTGGCAGAGAATGCGGCAGAAAAAATAGAGACTCCAGAGGGCGGTAGTCCTGATGATAAAAAGAAGAAGAAGTCTAAAAACTCGCCCTTATTATTGGGTCTTCTATTTTTGAACACTTTAGTGATTCTAGGTGTTGGAGTGTTTCTCTATATGGAGAAAATGCAAGAACTCAAAAAACCATCTATGGAGCCCATTATGGATGGAGCGTCTTTAGATAAACAAGAGGGTTCACTTGAGGCGACCACGGGCTTTTCAGTTCCCCTTGATTACTTTTTGGTGAACCTATCAGAGGATCAGGGGCAAAAGTTATTTAAGGTAGAAATGGAATTCGATGTGGACAGTGTTGAAGTTCAAGAGGAAATCAACAAAAGAATGCCCCAAGTTCGCGATATGATTATTATTCTTCTTTCCAGTAAATCTTATTCTCAAATATCGACTCCCAAAGGTAAGGAGCGCTTAAAAGAAGAAATTCGTGACACTGTTAACTCTTTTCTTACAAAAGGAAAGATTAACAAAGTTCTATTTACACAATTTATTAACAGCTAGAGGAATCGGATGAATCAAGTTCTTTCACAGAGTGAAGTTGACGCCCTTCTGGCAGCCGTATCAGAAGGTGAAATTGAAACGGATGGCTCCAGTTCGGGTGGACCCAAAGATGATAGAGTTGTTGTCGTTTATGATCTTACCAGTCAGGATCGTATTATCCGTGGTCGATTGCCTCAGCTTGACGTTATTTATGAGAAGTTCATGCGAGCTTTTCGAGTTTCTCTTTCAAGTGCATTGAGAAAGATTGCTTCTTTGAATCACGCAAGCACTGACTTTCTAAAATTTGGAGAGTTCATTAACACTCTTCCAATGCCAACATGTATGAGTGTTTTACGTTTTAGTACATTACGTGGATCAGCTCTTTTTGTGATTGAAAGTAAATTAGCTTATGCTCTTGTTGATTCATTCTTTGGTGGGGATGATCGTCCTTATTCTAAAGTAGAGGGTAAAGACTTTACTCCTATCGAAATCTCAATAGTCAGAAAAGTTGTTGATTTGGCTATTGATGATCTCGAAGCAGCCTGGGAGTCCATCCATCCTATCGAGTGTTCTTTTGTGAGAACAGAGGTCAATCCACAATTTGTTGGGATTGTTCCACCGACAGATGTTGTTATTGCTTCGGCCTTTGATGTGGAGTTAGAAAACGCCAACGGTACAATAACACTTGTTATTCCCTATTCTACCATTGAGCCCATTAAGCAAAAATTATCCACTGGTTTCCAAGTGGAGTCGGATCAGACTGATAAAAAACTTTGGACATCTATCATTAAAGATCAGCTTCTGGATACAGAATTAGATGTGAAAGTAAACTTAGGACAAAGTGAAATCTCACTCAATGAATTGATGAACTTAAAAGTTGGCGACGTCATTCCTCTCGATCAGGATGCCAATGGAGAGTTCGATATTCTTGTACAAGAAGTTAAAAAATACAAAGGACTTTATGGTGTCTACCATGGTTCGGTAGCAATGCAGATTACAAAACCTATTATTAAGGAGAAAGACAATGGCTGATGAAGCTGAAAACCTCGCGGATCTTTTGAATGCAGAAGCTCCCGAACTTGAAAGTGTAGACAATAGTGAAGTGGTTCATAAAGCGGATGGAAATAACCTGGATCTTATCTTGGACATTCCGCTACGAGTGACAGTTGAATTGGGACGATCTCGCATGGTGGTGAGTGAGCTGTTAAATCTCGGTCAAGGAAGTGTGATTGAGTTAAATAAGTTAGCTGGTGAACCTATGGAAATCTTGGTCAACGATAAGTTAGTGGCTCGCGGTGAAGCTGTCGTTGTGAACGAAAAATTTGGTGTTCGTTTGACTGATATTATATCGCCAAAAGAACGTGTTGAGCAGTTGAAGTAGGGGGAAGGGTGAGGTCATTTATCTTTCAAATATTCGTATTTTTATTTTTAGCAACGATTTCAAGTTCGTTATTGGCGGCAGAAAGTAAGCTGGTTGATGTCAATGAGAAGTCTAAGCTTTCGGAGTATTTTGAAAAGATAAATAAAAAGGTCACTGACGATACGGAAGATAAAAAAATCGAGCCTAAGAAGATCGCAAAGCTTGAAGAGTCAGAGATTCCACTGACCAGCTCATTAGAAGATGAGAAAAAAGAAAGTGGAGTGTCACCAGTTAATAAAATGATTATGGCTGTCTTTGTTCTTCTTATTATGATGGCTGGATGTTTTACTTTGCTCAATAAAATGGGAAAAAAGAAGGGATATTCACAAATTGCTAAGAATATCACGGTACTCACACAAAAACCTTTAGGACAGAAGAAAAGTCTCATGCTGATTCGAGTGGCTGGTGAAACCATTCTTTTAGGTGTTACAGACCATAACATTAACCATATCAAAACTCTTTCTTTGATGGAAGATGAGTTGCCTGAGTACACAGAGCCACAATTTTCAAATTCATTGAAGAAAAAAATTGAAAGTTCACAAGAGCCTATTGCTAAGGAAAACAGAGAAGAAGTTGATGGTTTTTCTGTTTCAAGACTTGATGATGTCAAAAAAGCTGTGACTGAAAGGTTCTCCATCTAATGAAAAATCGAGCGATAGCAGTACAAAATAACAGCAAGCGGGACCTTAATTTGTTCTTAATTTTGACTTTCGGTCTCCTTGTTTTAGTTTTATTTCCTCTTAAGTCTATGGCTCAAGTTTCTGTTCCCAATGTATCCCTTGGTTTAAAAAGTACAGACAATCCACAGGAAATTGTCGACAGTATTAAGATTATTTTAATGCTAACGGTTCTGACTCTAGCTCCGGCCATTCTTATATTAATGACTTGTTTTACTAGGATCATAGTCATCTTCTCTTTCCTAAGACAAGCTCTCGGGACGCAACAAATGCCTCCTAACCAATTGCTTGTTGGTTTATCTTTATTTCTTACTTTCTTTATTATGAGACCTGCTTTTAATGAGATTAATACACAAGCTTTAAAACCATTCCTCGATGGGGAAATTAAACAAGAAGTGGCACTAGAATCTGGTTTACTACCTCTAAGAAAGTTCATGTTCAAACAAACCAGACCAGAAGATTTGAAGCTTTTTTTAAGTCTTGCAGGGCAAAAATCAGCTGAAACAAGAGCGGATGTGGAAACTATGGTTTTGATCCCAGCTTTTGTAATTTCAGAGTTGAAAACAGCCTTTCAAATTGGGTTTATTATTTATTTACCTTTTCTTATTATCGACATGGTTATTGCTAGTGTGTTGATGGCAATGGGTATGATGATGTTACCACCTGTGGTTATTTCACTGCCTTTTAAAATTATGCTTTTTGTGATTGTTGATGGATGGAGCTTAATTGTGGGCTCTATGGTTAAAAGCTTTGGGTGATCTATGAATGAAGATTTAATTATTTCCCTTGGTGGGAACGCATTAAAAACAACAGCTCTTTTAGCTTCCCCTCTTTTGATTGGAGCTTTGATAACAGGTCTTGTTGTTTCAATTTTTCAAGCGATTACACAGATCAACGAAGCGACTCTGACCTTTATACCTAAAATGATTATTGTGGCCTTGGTTTTAGTTTTAGCAGGTCCATGGATGTTAGATGTCATGAAGTCTTACACAATTGATTTATATGAAAACGTTCACACTTACGTGAGAGAGTAGATGAATTTATTGAATATTGACCAATATCAAATAATTGCCTTTGCATTGGTGTTTTTCCGATGTTTGGGCTTCTTTTTGTCTTGGCCATTGTTTTCAGGCAGTGGAGTTCCTGCTCCGTTGAAAGCCTTACTCTCACTTTTGATGGCATTTATTTGTATTACAATTATAGATCCACAAACTTATCCTAAAGTTGTTCAGTATCAAACATTAATTGGATTGGGTGCTAAAGAGCTATTGCTTGGTTTTTCCATGGGTTTTTTGACCACACTGATTTTTCACACTGTTGCAGTGGCTGGAGAGCTAATTAGTATGGCAATGGGGTTGTCTTCAGCTCAAATTTTTAACCCTGCACTCAATGTGCAACAATCAACAGTGAATCAGCTTTATTATTTTCTTGCGGCCTTCTTATTTTTGGCAATCCGAGGTCATCATTACTTTCTCATTGGTTTAACAGAAAGTTTCCGTATGGTTCCACTCAATGTACTGTTACCTCGTTTAAGTTCTTTAGGTGAGTTTACTCTTTTGGGACAAAAAGTTTTAGAGGTTGCTCTACTTTTATCGGCTCCTGTATTGGTTTCGATTCTTCTTGTTAATTTTTCTCTAGGTATTATTGGAAGAGCTGTTCCGCAAATTAATGTTTTGATTACGAGTTTACCTGTCAACGCCTTATTAGGGCTTGGCGTTTTAATTGTTTCGCTTCCGTTTTTTATTGATGCATTAAAGACGGAAATTGTTGAATTTTCTGAGATCCTTTTTGGATATCTCAGAGTTTTTTAGAGGTGTGTGCTTAGATGGCTTCTCAAGATAGCGATCAGGAAAAAACCGAAGAAGCAACTCCCCAGAGGCGAGAAGATTTTCGCAAGCAGGGGCAGGTTGCGCAGACGAGAGAACTCTCGTCTGCTTTGGCATTATTCGGTTTAGCCTTGCTTATGTATTTTATGGGTCGCCTTTTCATTGAACAGTTCTTTGAAATTTATAATGATCTTTATCGGAAGAAGTTCTTAGAGACTATTGCAAATGGCGATATTATGCCTGCTTTTCGTTATGCTCTAACTAAAATTTTTATGATTACCTTGCCAGTTTACATTATGCTTTTTGCTCTTGGAGCGGCATCTACAGTACTGCAAATTGGTTTTTTATTTTCAGAAGAGGCTTTGAAACCAAACGTGAACAAAATTAATCCCATAGAAGGATTAAAACGCATGTTTAGTTTGAAAGCCCTGGCTGAAGGTATCAAGGCCATTATAAAATTTAGTTTGGTTGGAACAATTATCTATTTCACCCTTGTTGGTGAAGTCACTATCATTCCAAAACTTATTTACTCAGAGGGAATGCAAATTTTTTATTACGTTGGAACACTTGTCGTAAAAACGACTCTTACCATTGGTGGGGTTATGACTGTTCTGGCTGGTCTTGATTATATGTTCCAGCGCTTTGATTTAGAGAAAAAAATGAAGATGACCAAACAAGAGGTCAAAGAAGAAGTGAAGTCTAGGGAAGGGGACCCTTTAATAAAAGCTCGTATTAGGAAAATTCAAAAGGAAATGGCTAATAAAAGAATGATGAATGATGTTCCTAAGGCCGATGTCATTATCACAAACCCGACTCACTTAGCTATTGCCATTAAATATCAGCCTGAAAAATACGCGGCTCCTATTATTTTAGCTAAAGGAGCTGATCAGGTGGCTAAAAAGATCAGAGAATTAGCAACCGAACACGATATTCCGATTGTGGAAAATAAACCCTTAGCAAGAACAATTTTTAAGACCTTAGAAATCGGCCAACAAATTCCCAGAGAGCTTTTTGAAGCTGTGGCTGAAGTACTCGCTTACGTATTCAAACTGAGAAGGAAAAAATAAGTAAATGGATGATTTATTTCAGTACTTAAAGAGATTTGAAAAATACACCAGCAATACGGATCTGATGATGGCGATCGGTCTCATGATTATTTTAGCAGTCATGATTATTCCGCTGCCTCCGATCATGCTCGATTTAGCTTTGACAGGCTCATTAACAATTGGACTTTTAATTCTTTTAGTGGCTCTTTATGTCAATAGTCCTCTTGAGTTCTCTGTATTTCCTTCCTTATTGTTAATCACAACTCTTTTTAGACTCTCACTCAATGTGGCCTCGACTCGTTTGATCTTATCAAAGGGTCATGAAGGCGTAGGTGCTGCCGGAGACGTTATTACCGCTTTTGGTCAGTTTGTGGTTGGAGATAATTACGCTATTGGTTTTATTGTTTTCGTTATTTTAGTTGTTATTAACTTTATCGTTATTACAAAAGGTTCTGGTAGGATTGCTGAGGTGGCTGCACGTTTCACTCTCGATGCTTTGCCAGGTAAACAGATGTCTATTGATGCCGACCTGAATGCTGGTTTGATTAATGAAGAACAAGCGAGAAAAAGGCGTAAAGAAATTGAAGCTGAAGCCGATTTTTATGGGGCTATGGATGGTGCCAGTAAGTTTGTTCGTGGTGATGCTATTGCGGGTATCATCATTATGGCGATCAATATTATTGGTGGCTTAGCTATTGGTGTGATCCAGATGGGGCTTGATGCCAGTCAAGCTGCTGAATATTACACTCGTTTAACAATAGGTGATGGTCTTGTCAGTCAAATCCCAGCACTTATTATTTCAACTGCCGCTGGTATCGTGGTAACGCGCAATCATTCTAAAGGGAATATTGGTGCAGAAATGGCAGGTCAACTTCTGTTCAATTCTCGTGCCGTTGCGGTAGCCGCCGGTTCTGTTTTTGCTTTTGGTTTGGTACCAGGACTTCCTACGATTCCTTTTACACTCATTGCTTTTTTTCTTGGTGGTATTGCTTGGGTCATTAGTAAGTATCAAGCAGAAGAAAAACAAAATGAAGAAAAAGCAAAGCAAGAAGAGGCTTCAAAGCCCAAGAAAGAAAATATCGAAAACTTATTACCACTTGATATGGTTGAGCTTGAAATTGGTTACGGTCTCATCAATGCGGTTGAATCGCAAGAAAGTGGAGATCTTCTTGAGCGTATTGTTAGCATTAGAAAACAATTTGCACTTGATCTTGGGATTGTCATTCCGTCTGTTCATATTCGTGATAATTTACAATTAAAGCCAGGGGAATATCGTGTTTTACTTAAAGGAAATAAATTAGCTGGTGGTGAGTTAAAAACTGATTGTCTGCTTGCAATGGACCCTGGAAATACTTCACAAAAAATTGAAGGTATTCCAACCAAGGAACCGGCTTTTGGCTTAGATGCTCTATGGATTTCTAAGAAACAAAAAGAAGATGCTGAGGTAGCCGGATATACTGTTGTGGATATCCCGACAGTTGTGGCGACTCATATCACAGAAATTCTACGACAACATGCTTATGAGCTTTTTGGAAGACAAGAAGCTAGTAAACTCATTGATAACTTTAAAAAGAATTATCCAAAAGTGGTTGAAGATCTTATCCCAGATACATTGTCTCTTGGACAAGTGGTTAAAGTTCTACAAAACTTGCTGCGTGAACAGGTTTCAATCCGAGATTTACTCACAATTTTTGAAACTTTAGCTGATGAAGGTCAAACCACTAAAGACACTGATGTCTTAACAGAGTCAGTGAGAAGAGGTCTTAGAAGATCAATTACAAATAAGCTAAAAGACGATCAAGATAATCTCCATGTGATTAACCTTGGTTCTGAAGTGGAGGAGATAATTAATCAATCACTTCTGCAAACAGAGCAGGGGATTCAGTTGGCTCTTGACCCTACTTATGGACATGGTTTGGTGAATTCTATTGCAGAAAAAATTGAATCTCATCCAGAGGTGGCAGGACAGCCGATTTTATTAACAAGTCCTATGAGTCGTCGTCACATTTTTAAACTCGTAAATCGTTTTATTCCGCAATTGGTTGTTCTTTCTCATGGTGAGCTGAGCACTGATGTCGCAATTAATACAGTAGGAACAGTGGAGGATATCCATGCAGGTTAAGAAGTATGAAGCTTCGAGCATTATTGAGGCCTTAAAAGAAGTAAAGAGTGATCTGGGCCCAGATGCTATAATACTCTCAACACAGGAATCGAAAAGATCACTTCCTGGGGCGAAGAGATTCACTGTGGTAGCGGCAGTCACAGAAAACCAGTATCGCAAAAAAGAGTTGGCGGCAAAACAACTGGGTTCTGTTTTTCAGTCGAAAGTTGTCAATCAATCGGCTCAAAGACAGAAAATGTTTATCGAAAGTGTGTACCAAGGTGCGGAGAAAAAATACCAAGAGAAAAATCGACAAATTACATCGACTCCTTATATTCAAATTGACGATACTGAATATGAAGAAGTTCAAGCAATGCCGCAGTTAGTGCAAAAAAATGAGCCTCCACAAAGCAATGTAACACGAGTCAAGCAAGCAGCCAGAGAAGCTTTCAAATCCAGTTTAAACTCTCAATTTTTTCAGGAGAAAAAACAAGCAGAAGAGCTTTTGCCGGATGATATTCTCAGCGCTGTTCGTAACAAGAGTGTACAGCCTCCCTCAGCTTTAGATAATATGATTGAGCGGCTTAGAAAGTGTGGTGTTGAAAGTGAAATAGCAAAGCAATGGGCTGAGCAGTGTCGTAGAGAAGTGGGTTCTGGTCAGGTAAAGAAGTCAATTGTTGACTCCTGGTTTGCAAAAAAGATTTTAACATCCACTAAGATTTCTGATGAATCAGCAATGGTTGAGTTTTTCGTAGGTCCTCACGGTTCAGGCAAAACAGCCGCTCTTGTTAAAATGGCCACTCATCTAGTGGTGCATGAACATAAAAATGTCGCTCTTGTGACCACAGACCTAAATAAAGTGGGAGCGGTTGAACAATTAAGGGTTTACAGTCGTATTCTCAATGTTCCCGTTTTTATTATTTCAGACATTAGGCAACTTTCAGAGAAAATAAATCAATTACAAGGTTACGATAAAATCTTAGTCGACACTCCAGGAATATCTTTAAGTAATATTGAAGAATTAGATTTTATGAGATCCATTGCTAATGTTCGTTTAGAGTCGAGTCACAGAGTTCATCTCGTTATTTCAGCCCTTACAAAAGAGAATGATTTGGGGGGAGTTTTAAAGAGATTTCGAGTGGCTGATTTCAATGACATTATTGTTTCAAATATTGATCAAACCTCTCAACACGGAATTTTGATCAATATTCAAGAGAGAGCCTCGGTGCCTTTTCATAGTTTTGGAATTGGTTCTGATGTTGTGGACGGATTTGAATCCGCCAGTCGAGAGAGAGTTTTAGATTTAGTTTTTAAGTTGACCAAAAAGAACGGAGACAGAGCCAATGACAGCAGAATTTAATTACAGCAATAAAATACAAACACGAACTCTTAGTGTGACATCTGGAAAAGGTGGAGTTGGTAAAACCACATTAACTGTTAATTTGGCTTATACCTTAGCAGAAATGGGGAAGAAAGTTTTGTTGTTGGATGGAGATATCGGTTTAGCAAATATTGATATTTTCCTAGGAATTCGTCCACAAAAAACTTTGGAAGACTTTTTTAACCATGGTGAGCCTCTTGAAAATATCATTGTAAAAGCCCATAAAAATATTCATGTGCTCCCAAGTTCAAGTGGAATGACAGATTTACGCTCTATTGATGTCTATAAAAGAAAAATGCTAATGGATGAAGTGTCTATGTTAAATAATACCTATGATTATTTAATTGTCGATACGGCTTCGGGAATTGATGAAAACGTTCAATATCTTAATAGTTCGGTTCAAGATGTTCTTGTGGTTATTACACCGGAACCAGCAAGTATGGCAGATGCTTATGCACTAATGAAGGTACTTCATACTAATAAAAAGGTTTCTCGTTTCTCTATGGTGGCTAATAAGGTTTTAGGAGAGAAAGAAGCTAAAGATATTTACACCCGAATCAATAAGGTTACCGGTCGATTTTTAAATATTAATTTAAGTTACCTTGGCTACATTCCATTGGATCCCAAATTGAGACAGGTGGCTGATGCTAAGCTTGTTTGCAAAGCAAGACCAAGTGCTGCCTCGGCTATCGCCTTGAAAAGAATAGCGGATTCAGTGATTGGAGAGCAGGAAGTAGGCGAAATGAATGGGAGTTTACAGTTTTTCTGGAATCAACTTATCAATGCTGCTTGAGAAATGGACTTTTGAGGTAGTGAGCTTTTTGGTATCATTTAAATGAGGGATTAATTTATTATGTCTAATGCACTTTTGAAAAAGTACAAGGAAGCGCCCAATGCTCTAACCACAGAGCAGAAGGATAAGTTGATAATGGAGTACGCTCCGTTAATTAAATTCATAGCGCAAAAAATTGCGATGAGATTGCCATCCAATATCGAGCTTGATGATTTAATTTCAAGTGGTGTTATTGGGCTTATGGATGCTCTTGATAAGTATGATCCCAGTCGAGACAATAAGTTTAAAACCTATGCTGAATTTAGAATAAGAGGAGCGATTCTTGATGAGTTGCGTGCCCAAGATTGGGTGCCTCGTTCGGTTCGAGATAAATCAAAGCTTCTCGATAGAACAATCGTCAAGTTAGAGTCAGAATTGGGTCGTTCCCCAGAAGATCAGGAAATTGCAGATCGCTTAGAAATGAGTTTAGAAGAACTCTATGACTTAATGAACCAAGTTAAACCGGTGAGTGTCCTGTCAATTGATGAAGCGCCGACATTTAGCAGTGTTGATAAGAAATCCATACTTAGTATTCTTGATGGTTGTAAGTTAAATAATCCGCACAGTCAGCTCAACGTTAAGTTTGTGAAGGATGTGGTCACAGGTGCTATAGAAGAGTTGCCAGAAAGACAGCGACTGGTTCTCTCTCTTTATTACTATGAGGACTTAAACTTAAAAGAGATTGGTAGAGTTTTAAGAGTGACTGAGTCCCGTGTTTCACAGTTGCATGCTCATGCCATTGCTAGATTAAGAGCGAAACTTCAGTCCACACTGGAAAAGAGTGAAACGCCTAAAGTAGGATAGTGACTGTCGACCTGATACTTTGCTATTGCAGTTTTTACCGTTTGCTACTTAGACCTGCTGATAGTTCTTTAGCTCTTTATTTGCTTGGAAACTCTTGTTTATAGAGTTTGATCGCATCCTCTAAGCTTTTGATAGCGTGGCTGGGTCCAAAAAACTTTTCCACAACCACTTTCTTTTTTTCTAGAGATTTATAGTCTTCAAAAAACTTACGAACCTCATCAAGTCGATGGGGTGGTAGTTCACTGATAGAGTCATAGTGAGCATACTCAGGATCGTGAGAATGGACGGCGATGATTTTATCGTCAGCCTCTCCCTGGTCGATCATCTTCATAAGTCCAATGGGTTTTGCTGTTAACATGGAGAGAGGGTAGACGGGCTCTTGGCCAAGAACAAGTACATCGAGAGGATCGTTGTCTTCACAGTAAGTTCTAGGAATGAATCCATAGTTGGCAGGGTAGTGAACCGAGCTAAAGAGAACTCGATCCACTTTTATAAGACCGGTCTTTTTATCAAGTTCATATTTGTATTTAGAACCTTTGGGAACCTCAATGATAGCGGGAAAGCTGTGGGGAATATCGTTTCCTAGTTCAACATCATGCCAGGGATTCATGTTCTCTCCTTTTCAAAGTGAGGTCAGTTCAGTTTTAATTTTTTTAAGTAAGCGCGCTTCCATTTGTCTCACGGCTTCTCTGGTGACTTCCCATTCATCTCCAATTTCTTGCAGTGTTTTGGGTTCGTCATTGAGTAATCGGTTTTCAAGGATAAAGAGTTCTTTATCAGAGAACTTTTCTTTGAGGTTATCAAGGGCCACTCTTAATTGGGTGAGGGCCTCTTTTTCAATAAGCTGTTCACTAATATCTGTTTCGTCGCCTTCTTCAAAGTCGATCATCATTGAAGAATTGTCCTCGCCCACGGGTTGATCCAAGCTGAGATCTTTTCCACTCATGCGCTTTTCCATAAGGCGGACATCTTTTTCGGGCACACCCAGTCGATCACTGAGTAAGGCCACTGTGGGTTCAACACCCATTTGATCTAATTTGTTTTTTTCTTTTTCTAAATTATAAAAAAGTTTTCTTTGATTGTGAGTGGTTCCAATTTTCACCATAGAGTGTTGTTTCATCAGATAATCTTGAATGTAACCTTTGATCCACCAAACGGCATAGGTGATAAGTCGGGCTCCTTTGTAAGGATTGTACTCCTTCACGGCATGCATCAGTCCCACATTTCCTTCTTGAATGAGGTCGATCAATTTTGATCCAAACTGAGAGTATTCGGCAGCCACTTTCACTACAAAGCGTAGATTGGAAGTAACAAGAATTTCCGCGTCTTCAGGATCTCCTTCTTCATAGTATCGTTTTGCAATTTTTAACTCTTCTTCTTTTGATAGAAGGGGGTATTTTTGTATGGCCTCCATATAGTGACTCAGGCCATCGGTGAGTGCGGGAAGTTTTTCCGTTGAATAAGAGGGGCTTGGGTCATCTTCGACCACTTCAGCCACACGGCGATTTTGAGTAGAGGTTTGGGAGTCAAGACTCCCTTTAGGATCATCGACAACCTGGGCGACAAGCTTTTTTGCTTTTTTCCCCCTGGTTTTCTTTTTTGATCTTTTGGCCATAGGCTGAAATTACCCAAGAACTTTGTTTAATTTACTCTCAATTGTCGACTTAACTTGTCCTTTGAAAGCGCCTAGAAGCATAGGTAGGTCCACTTCAATCGAAACTTTCGATTGATCTCCGGCCTCTTGTACGCTCATGCGAGCTTTAAACTTACTTCCTTTAAGGTCGCCCGACTTGTTAGCGTCGTTAAAATCGGCCGTGATGCTGGAGTCGATTTTTCTGATGCTTTCATCATTGGCAAGAAAGTTTTTGACCTTGTCGTAGGTCTCTTGGGCTTCTAGGGGCGAATTATAATCAATATTTACTTTTGGCATAGCTCAGGAGAATAGAATGAATCGGTTGTTTTGTCCACCAAAACTCGGTATTTATGAAGAGTAATTGTTGTGAACGTTCACGACCATTTGACCTAGACCTTCCATTGGCGTCGTTACAGTATTTTTGAGTACAGAGTGATGATTGTTGTGGAGTTGTGTAGTAAAGAAGTGGAGCGTTCAAGTGCTCTAAGAGAGTGGCATTTTAATAGGAGTAGACCATGGCCTTTGTCAGTGAATTGAAAAGAACTCATTATTGTGGAGATTTGGGAATTGAGCAAAAGGACCAAACTGTTGTGCTAATGGGGTGGGTCAATAGTCGTAGAGACCATGGAGGCCTTGTTTTTGTTGATTTACGCGATCGTGAAGGCCTGGTTCAGATTGTATTGGACCCAGGAAAAGAAGCGACGGCGATGGCTAAAAAGTTCCGTAATGAATTTGTCATTGCTATTGAGGGAGTTGTGAAGGCTCGTCCCGAAGGTATGATCAATGAAAAAATGAAAACAGGTGCCGTTGAGATTGAGGTGGGTCGTTGTGAAATTCTTTCTGAAGCGGCAACTCCTCCCTTTGTTGTGGGTGATCCTAATATCTCTGAAGCGGTTCGTTTAAGATATCGTTACCTTTCTTTGCGTAATCCTGAATTGCAACGTTGCTTGAGAATGCGGCATGAAGTGACAAAAGTGGTGCGTGATGCCCTGACCGAAGAAGGCTTTTGGGAAGTGGAAACTCCTATACTGTATAAAAGTACACCTGAAGGCGCTCGTGACTATTTGGTGCCTTCGCGGGTCAATCAAAGTCAATTTTATGCTCTTCCTCAAAGTCCACAAACTTTAAAACAGCTTCTTATGGTTGGGGGCATGGATCGTTATTTTCAAATTGCTCGTTGTTTTCGTGATGAGGATTTAAGAGCGGACCGTCAACCTGAGTTTTCACAAATTGATATTGAAATGAGCTTCGTTGATGAAAAAGATGTTCGTGCTGTTAACGAAAAACTTCTAAGAACCATTTGGAAAAAGATTAAAGACGTTGAAATTGGGGAAATTCCCAGTATTGACTACGAAACCGCCATGAATGAGTACGGCTCAGATAAGCCTGACTTGAGAAATCCGATGAAGATTGTCGAATGCAGTGACATTGTGAAAGGCTGTGGTTTTAAAGTCTTTGATTCCACCATCGAAAATGGCGGAGTGGTACGGGCTCTCGGTCTTCCTGTGAAAGAAGTTATATCTCGCTCTCAAATTGATAAGTGGATTAAACTGATCAAGCCAGAAGGGGCTGGAGGTATTGTTTGGATTAAGAAAGAAGGGGAGGAGTATCAATCTCCAGTTAACAAATTTTTATCACAAGAGACTCTAAAAGCCCTTTATGAAAGAGTTTGTCCGCAGGGATTTGGAACAGTTCTTATCGTTTCGGATACCAAAGCCATCGTGAGTCGCGCTCTGGGTCTTCTTAGAAATGAGCTCGGCAATAAGTTTGAGCTGATTGATAAGTCGAAAGATCATTTTTGTTGGGTGGTTAACTTTCCTCTGCTTGATTATGACGATAAAGAAAATCGTTGGGTGGCTTGCCACCATCCGTTTACTATGCCGAAAGAAGAGCATGTTGAAATGCTTAAGTCTGGATCGTCCAGTGATTTAATCAATGTACAAGCAAAAGCTTATGACCTTGTTTGCAATGGCAATGAGCTTGCTGGTGGCAGTATTCGTATTCACAATCAAGATATTCAAAGTGCTATGTTTAGAGCACTGGGTCTCAGTGATGAACAGGCTAAAGAAAAGTTTGGTTATTTTGTGGAGGCCCTCACCTATGGAACGCCTCCTCATGGTGGGATTGCTTGGGGACTGGATCGTTTAGTGATGATTCTGGCGGGTACAGAAGCGATTCGTGATGTGATCGCTTATCCAAAAACAGCCAAAGCCCAGTGTTTAATGTCTGAAACTCCATCCAAAGTTGATTCTCACCAATTGTTGGAGTTAGGCATTCAGTTAATCAAAAAATAGGATTGAAGCAAATTCTAGGATTTAATAATGAAGTTTTAAAAGGAGAATGGAAGGGTTTAGATCTTCTCGACTCAATGACCAGTATAGAGTGATCGCTTCTTTTTTCTTTTTTTAGGCGCCATATTGTGAAAAACTCAAAGTCATCCTGAGGCTTAGCTGTAGGGTCTGGAACATCTCAATCGAGAGTCCCCTGTATCCATTAGTTACCCACATGGCAACAAAATAAAGAGGGATCTAGCTGTTGAACTTTTTGACAAAAATCGGCTTTGATTAAAAAAAATTCTAAATGAGATAAATATTATTTGGTGAATCTCATTCAAATGTATAATGGGTCTTCTTTACATTCCCATGAGGTAAGCGTGATTCCATTATTCAAATCCATTTGTTTTTTAATTATGATTCTTTTTCTTTCTGCCTGTCCTTCAAAAAATGATTCAGCTCCCGTGTCGGCACAATTAATTCCAGTGAAGGGAAATCCCATGGTTTTCGTTGAGGGAACGGTTATGGATTCAGAATCTGGAATCAACGCAGCGATCATTGAAGAAAGTCTAGATGAAGAGTGGGTTGTGAATATTCGTGGTTTTTTTGAGGAAAAACAAGAGGTTGTAGACTCAATGCAAGCGGCAAGACAAAGACAAGTCGCTCCTGACTCGGATCTGGTTTCTAAAATTTCAGATTCCGTGAAGAAGTATAAATTCAAAGAAATAAATGATGATGCTGAGTCAGCAAAACACTTCTCTTTAGAAGAGGAAACAGAGAGTGATGAGGGAACTAAGTTTGAATTTCAAAAAAATGGAGATAGTTACTTATTGGCAGCCATGCAAATCGGTACTCATAAAATTCCCATGGATGAAACAATAAAGGTTTTACACTATTCAGTCAAAAATGATCAGAGTGCTATTAGTCTGTTAGTCCGTTTTGGAAGTCCTGAAAATAACCCAAGTCTTATTTCCTATGAGTTCGTTAAAGTAAAAGGAACAGGTTTCTTACAAGCTCAATTAAATACAATCTATAAATATCTTTATGGCCCCGGAGTAAAGGTTGCATGGGATCAACATAAAGATCTGAATGTGACTGTATGTGATCAAAATACCTCTTTTCTTTATAGTAGGCATGCCCATGAGGCTGCTTTAGTTTGGAGACAAGAAGTTCTTGAGGGACGTCTGAATTATAATGTCAGTGAAGATGTGGAAATATGTCCCCCTTTTAGTGATCTCAATACTCAAAGTATTATTCATGTTAAAGATTGGATTGTTGTTTATAAAGAAATGGCCACGGCAGCCTTTGCGACTATGACTGTTAATTACACGACGAGTGAATTTGTTGATGGTGATATTATGTTTTTAGAATCCGAGTGGGAAGAGAGCCTGCCTGATAATTTATCTCTCTCTGATTCTACGGTCTATTCTAATTCCTATATACTGGAAAGGTATAAAAGAACGATTACCCATGAAATGGGTCATTTTTTTGGACTCCATCATCAATTTGATGATTCGACTCCCTCTATAATGGGTTACTCTGGTGTTAGGGAGTTAACGGAATACGATAGGGAGGCGATTCAAGCCTTGTACCCTGAGATCCAAGTAGAAGAAGAGGAATCCAATAATTTAGGACCGCAGTAGAACCCTATAGGGTCAGAAAATTACCGTCCATCACAGTCTTCTACGTAGGCGTACATTCTCATATTCTTTACATAAAAACAGCCTTGTTTGTGCGCGACGGTATGGGTGGAGTTTTTTGATTTGTATTGTGTTTTGATCCGAGCTAACCAAAGTAATTTCTGTGAGTCGACTTTGGTAAGATTCATTTTGTAATGGCATTTATTTTTTTTACAGACGGAAAAAACCTCTTTATCGCCTTCAATAAAATGATTGTACTCTTTGCTATAAAGCTTTTGATCCACCTGTCCTGATGAAGCTTGGTTTAAATATTTTGTGATCAGTTTTTCGACTTGAACTTCTTCAATATTTTTAGCAAATAAGTTAAAAATTAGAATTATTGGCAGGAATAACATATAAGCCTCCGATCAGGTATGCGGTAAGGAGAATCACTGTTTTGACGAGCTCTGATGGTTTCTTCGCTCGGTTCTGAATAGATGCCTTGTAGTTCTCCGATAGAGCCTGGACAGGCAGTATTTTTTAAGTCCCTATGGCGTACCACTTCTGTAATATTAAATCTCTCGCGCAGACTTTGAATCAATCTTCTTAAAGAGTTGATTTGAGCCGGTGGAGGAGTGCTTCGGTGGTAGTAATGGCCAATCAGAGCAATCCCGATACTTCGATAATCAGGATCGAGATCCATATAGTAACGGTTATTTGCACAGTCTTGAGTGCGATTAGGTATTTGCATTACATGGGCCCCCATTTGAGCTAATGAGCGACCTGTGACAATATCACCGTCTTGTTCTATTAAAAAGTGATAGCCTGTATCACTGAAGCCACGACCTGAGGAATCTTGCGGGAGCATATGATAATTAATAACATCAGAGGCTGACCCTGTGCCAGCTGTGTGGTGAATGACGATTGTTCCATGGTTGTAAACACGATTAAGAAGTTCTCTGCCAACAGGACTATTGAAATCATTATTTTGGCTGTTTAAAAAAGTTTGGCTTTCTTGATACCAAGATTCGTCGGCTTGAGCCAGTCCATTGCGGACGAGTAAATTAGCGTAATTATAACAAAGGTTATTTTCGGGTCCAGAAAAGTCAGGAGTGGCAACATCAGTTGGGCGGGGCAAAATAGTTAAATCAAAATTATCTGGCATTGTTGCTTTAGGATTAATAGTGGTTTCAGAACTCAATCCTCTTTCCGGGCTATTTTTACAGGACACAAACAAGAACATTGATATTAAGAAAAATCGAAAAGACATATATTCAAGGTAACTTATTGATCTTGGATTGCATAGGCTAGATATTCATTTAGAATAGGTTTGAGTGAGGTTTGTGAGTACTCTTGATTAAAGTGATCTTCAATACGGGCTTATGTCTAGCTACAGAGTTTGATTTCCTAGCAATAGGATCTGTGCTTGAGCTTATCTCACTGAATATCGCATTGGCGACAACTTGTGAGGTTCAATCAGTAGTATTAGCTCAAGCTAATAAAGAGCTTACAGTACAAACGACAGGCTCTAGTTCAATCCTGATAAAACGTTTTCTTCATTGTTAGAAAGAAAACTATTTAGAATGGAGAGTCCTAGGCTTGAGCCCTTTTGGGTGTGGTTTTCTTTTAATGTCGAAATTTGTTTAATAGCTTCTTCAGTAAAGGCCTCTCCGGCATCTTCATGGTTATCTAGGCAAACAAAACCCAATGTTTTTAGAGTCACGTCTACTTTTCTTGCATTTTGTTCCTTTAAATCAAAATCTACTTTTGTGACATGAAACTGGACATCTTTCCATTTACCAAGCCAGCCAAGAATAGCCACTTCACCTTCGAGAAAAGGTGTCGACATCGCCCTTCTTGTGCAGGAATTAGGGGTAACAGAAAGAGTTCCCATGGTTGTAAAAGTCTTACTTTGAGGAATCAATCCTGAAAAAGGCCCAAATTCAAGATTAAAATTGGCTTCATTTTGTTTTGAACTTTGTTGTAAGTTGAAAAGTACCATTGGTTGTTCAGGGGTGCGAGTAAAGTTGGGAATATTAAAACTATACAGGTCAGCTTGTTCCGTTTCTTTTATAGGGTCGAACTTTTTCACTAAGGGGCCAAGTTGCCCAAGAACTTGCATTAAAATTTGACTGTCATTTTTCTTCAAATGGAGATGAATGCCCATTCCCAGTAGAGAGTAGGACTCTTTTGATTGACCTTTAATACTGACAGCTCGACCGAGGCCTTCAAAAAGTGGGTCGATATCATCAAAGTCAGCTTCATAAGTTTCAAAGGGCAGTCTTGCCTCAACATCTATTTCCTTAAGTACATTGATGGTTCGTCCCGAGCCATTCCAAGGAGCAAAAAAGAGGGACACCTGAGAGTCTTCACTCGGTAGTTGGTCATTGAGTTTTTCCAGCTCAGTTTTTAAAAGAGGGGAGAGTTCTTCAAGGGCACCGAGAAGAGAAAAAGAGGCCTGATCCTCTGCAAGCATTAGGCTGGCTCCTAAGCGTTGAACCAACTGAGGGGCCACTTGATAAGCCATCTTTTTGATGCTTTTTAAAACCTGTTCATTGCGAATCTTACCATCTGAAACAAAAATAAGTGAATAAGGAAAACCTTCTATGTCGGCTAGTAAACTAAGAGAGTTTTTGGTGGAAGGTTCATCTGTCGGTGGTTTAGATTCTCCTCTTTCAACCTCATCTCTCAAATTGGCGAAGCGTGTGAGTAATAGATTTCTTTCCTTTAAACCTTCAATAGAGGGGCCAGCAATAGGGTCATTAGAGATCACAGTTAAAAAAGGCTCGGGATTTTTTAATTGTTGGCTTGGAAGAGCGTCAATAAGATCAAACAAATCGGTGGTACAATTGGGCTTAATGGTATTGTAGAAACGATTGAATTTTGTACTATCACTGAGTTCAATTCCATTAATGAGTAACTGCATACGTTCTTCTTGAGAAATATTTAGTTCATATTGTTCAATAATATTTTCAGTACTTTCTGAGAGTCTTTGAGCGCCTGAAACAACGCGAGCAACAGAGAGATAGTTATCAACAGCGCCATGTGCAAAATTATAGGAAACTCCCTCTGGGCGGGAAGCTTCAAAGGAGATGATCAAGTCAGAGTTAAATGTGGTTTCCGTTCTTTGCTGAGATTCCAGTTTTAAAACTTCTGGTTCTTCAAAAGCAAAGCGCATTTGGGTATGAGCCGCCGTAATACCTGAGACCACGTTGAAACGTACTATTTGAAAATAAACGGCCTTAATAACACTATTTTTATTAATTGTGGCTTTCCAAAAAGAATTTTGATGTTGGTAATTTGCAAATTGAATTTCTTCTTCATTGTTATTGATAACTTCAGCATTACGAAAGCGATCACTATCAATACATTGACCGGAGTACTTGTTAGATTGGTTTCCAATTCTTGTGGGGTTTTCAAAAATATCTTGGTTGTTTGTTTTGGAGCATCGACTATCGTTTGTGGCTACTTGTGCAAATAAATTAAAAGAATAAAGAGAAATGATAATTAAAAGGAAAAAGTATTTCATATTTTAGCCCCCTATAGAAAGTCCCAAAGCTCTTATTTATCAAACGTAATGAGCCCCAACAGTTATGACGTAAACTCATTGAACTGGTCCTGAACTTAGGACAAGCTATCATAGGGCTCTGAAGTTGAGGTCTTCTTGGGAAAATAGCGAAAAAATTTCAAATATTGAGTTTGCAAAAACTTTGTTGTGGATAGATAGGGGAGGCACTAGCAAATTAAGCCAAAGGTCTCGTTCATTTTGAGACACTAAGCTCCGATCTAATGACTGTAACCCAAGGAAGGGGGAGCCTATGGATAAAATCGGTATGAACAGTCAAGCATTACCACTGTGGGAACGGGGCAAGGCCTCTCGTGGGCACCGGTCAGCTGTGGATGGAGCTCTTAAAGCACACCGTCAAAGAAACTTTGAGAGACAACAAAGAGTTCAGGATCGTATTGATATGATGGGTTCCTTTGAAAATGATTTCTTTCCAATGCCCCAAAGAACGGGTCCTGTCGACAATTCTCCATTAAATATGAACCAGCCAATGGAAAATGTTGCCAATTTACCTGAGCAAAACACTTCGCCTGTGAATGAATCTTTGCAGGTTCAGGCCGACTTAGTGAAGGTTGATATTGATAATGTTCCACAAAATCCCCGTGGGATGGAAGATTTATACAACGAAGCTCAATTAGGATCAGTAAGAAGCCAAGCCCTTGTTGGAGTTGAGCAAGAAATTCAAAATCCTGAAAAAGGGCCGGTCGATGATGTTCCTAAGGGTTCTTATATTGATTACGAAGTGTAATTCTCTCTCAAGTACCTGATAGAAAAACATAAGCTCATAATAGGAAGTCAGATTTGAATCACCAATTGAGGTCGGCCTTGGAAAGACTGTCAGAGTTCCTTATTGCCTCAATTACAAGAAGAGAGCGCGATTCTTAAACTTCGCTAAGTAATCATTACAGTCACCCTTGTCTGAAATTGAGAAGTCATTATTATATCCTCAATCTAGATATTGAGGACTCCATGCCAATTTCGTTGAAAAAGCACTTTCTATTCTTAAATTTTATAACAGTCTTAGTATATGGGACTTCTTCTTATGCTTTAAGAGAGCAAGAAGTGTATCAGAAGGTTGTCGAAGCTCTCGTCTATGGTAAAACCTGTGCCTCTACAGGTGAAAACTTTTGGAAGGTTCGTTCCTTAACTGTTCCGAAAGCGCTGAGGACAAGACCCAATGGACTTTTTCAAACGGGCTTTTCAGTACCGAGAGAAGAGCGGGGTGAATATCAAGTTCGTTTTAGTCAGTTTGGTTGTGACCTTGGGGATAAAGGAGTTATGGTGATTTCACCTGGTAGGAGTGAGTCTTCACCTGAGTACTACGAAACCGCTTGGGACTTTATTAATAAGGGATACTCACCTGTTTATGTAATTGACCATCGTGGGCAGGGGTTAGCGCCTCGCTTACTGGAAAATAAGAGTAAAGGTCACATTGTTAACTTTTTTCACTACATTAATGACTTTAAAAGGGTTGTTGACCATGTTGTTGCGGAATCCAAAGCAAATCCACAGTATTCAAATCAGCCTTTCTTTTTGACTTCGAGTTCAATGGGTGGAGCAATTGCCTTAGGATATCTACAATCTTTTCCATTAGAAAACCATTTCTCTGCGATTTCCTTAATGGGGCCGATGATACGTGTGAACTATTTAAGCTTTGTAGACCGCGAGGTCACTCGCTTTAGTAAGCTTATTTATAATGAGGTCAGTGTTCGAGCACGAGCTAATTTGGCTTGTTATTTTGGTGGATGTGACGATTATGCCAATGAAGAGATGTTTGGTGACTATCACTCTAATAATCTTGTTTTCACTCCCAATAATGAGGGCGTTATGACCCATAGTGAAGAGAGGTTTAACATTAAGTCTTTTCTGTGGAATGACTTTGACTGGCGTCCCTATATTCGAGACACCTATAGCGAAAGGGAAAATTGGTCTGGCCCCAGTCTTGGTGGGGCAACAATGAACTGGGTGTTAACTTCGTCATTCTTTTTACGAGAGATGAGATCTAAAAAGAAAATAGAAGAATTACCCAACTCTCCTATTTTGATAATCACTGGAACAAATGATCTACGCTCCTATACCCCGTATCCAAGTGGAGAAACGGACTTATCAAACCATCAAAATTTTTGTGATGATGTTAATAGCTGGAATCGTTTTGATAATAGTCAACTCTGTTCATTTCTTCCTTTAGAAGGTTCTTTTCATGAAATATTTAAAGAATCAGACGAATATAGAAATCAGGCTTTGCAAAGGGTGACTGATTTTTTTGATACACACAATAGACCCTAGAGTGTGCGTTCTAATTACGTTTAGTTAAGTTGCCTCTGTTTCGTTGACGGCGTTCGTCGCGGTATAGATCCTACAGCATTATCCTTGTGCATCTCACTGCGAACTTAACTAAAGCGGTATTCAATAGAATCCTTATTTTAAGGGTATTGGGGTGCACTCATTTGCTTAAATCGAATTTAAAATGTTCCCTCGTTACTCGTCATTTGGATCAAACAAGCTATGACTCTTACTCACCTCTCAAAAGGCATGCTTGGAAAGTCATAAGCCATCGACATAAAAATTATTAATGAGACGACTGGTTTTTATACCACTTTGCTTTTGTTTTCTTAAGGATTCTGTCTAATTTTTCTTTAGTTAGATAGAGTCTTTGTTTCTTTTTTTCTAGTGGACTGATGTCAGGCCAGGCTTTAATCATTGTGTAGACTCGCGCAAAATCAAGGATAGGCCCAACAGGGGTGGGTATGATTGGAGGTATATAGCGTGCGTAATCAGATGAGAGTTCTTCAAGAAAGTTAGGTATTTTCGCGCGTCGATAAAAGTTTATGGAATTTTTCATAGAGGTTGCATAGTGTAATGGGGGCATGCTTTGTACTGATGAGACTGAAAAATCAAAGTTTAAATAAAAAGCCAAATTTTTATTTTTTGTATATCGAATCCTTTTCGGAAATTGATTCTTTAGGGTTTCATAAAGATTAATTATCACATAGCTTTCCAAAAGAACTTGTTTGTGAGAAGTATCAATAATCTGTAGAAGACGTCCTGATGGATCAATAAGTATCTTAACCCAAATTTTACCGGTGATTTTGTGTTCGGCAAGATCTTGTGGATAAATAATGGCCTGGTTTATTTTTTCTCTAAGATAGGAGAAGAAATAATGGTTTTCACTGTATTCCGGTAAATCGATGGAATTCAAAGTCTTCATAACAGGATTATCGTTCCATCCATCTTCATTGTTCACAGAGTCCTCGGTAGAACTCTGATATTTGGAATCGTATAAAGAGGGCGAAAACTTTTTAAAATTATGAAAACGTTCTCTTGTTGTCCATTTTTTTATTTTCTTTGAGTTTCTCTTAATATTTTTTTACTTTTATTTTCTACATGAGTTGGCTCTATTTCATTTTCAATGGAATTCTCAAAAACGACTTCAATTTCTTTTTCTTGTTCCCCATCGGTGTTCCCATTTTTTTTCAAACTAGTAATAGATATAAAAATCAATAAATGCAGTCCACTGGAAAGGATTAAGGAAACTTTATTTTTATTCACTCACTAAGATTGATTTGAAATTTCTATAGGAACAAGAGTGAAGGACTCATCGGTTGAATTCTGAAACTAGAGAGTGTCATCAATTGACGTTATGTAGCGTAGAGAAATGAGTCCCCTCTAATATGTTTAATCAAGAATAATTACGTCTGCTCTATAAATTTTCTCTTAGGATGAGAAAGGTTTGTTGAAGGAAGACTCTCGGAAAATTTAGTTTTTTGAGTTGTGTTTAAATACTTGTATAAGTTCACTGCCGTTCAGTGAAAGATCTAACAGGCTATTAATTAATGTACTGACGATACTGAAGCGAGATATTTGTCAATGAGAGGTAAACCTTGAAAATATGGAAAATAAAAAAGTGCTGTACTGATGTAAATTGCCGTCTCGAATGGCAATTTTTTGTTTACTGTGTCATCGAACCACTAGGAACTTCTTCATTTACTACTGATTCTGGTAATCGATGAGATTCCTCTGTTATAATTAGTGATCTGAAATTTGCATTGTTCCCGTATTGTGTTGAAAGATTGATCTAATCTAGATAAAAGTAAATTCCGATAACCAAGTGAAGACTGATTTACTTTTATCTGTTGTAAACGTCTTCTTTCTGAGTTGAGTTCAGCAAATAAACCGGGGTCACAGTTTGTCGCTCGAATAAAGTTAAAATAACCTAGATTAGGAATGAGATTCATCATCCCCTCTCTATTATAAGGTACTCCGTTATCATTTAGTTCTACGAAAACAGCAACGGCACTCATCCAAATTCCAAATCTTTGAACTTCGACTGCGGTCAATCTATTGGGTATTGTTCCTGGAGTGCGGCCCGCCCCTTGTACACAGGTATTATCAAGAGCTGAGAGAGATAAGCATTTACGATGACTAAAAAGTATAAAGAAGAAAGTTAAGTAAAATAGAAAAGAACTTATTTTGTATAATTGCATAGTATTCCTATCAGGTTTCCAATTATATCGTCTTTTAGACAAAACAATTTAAGGCCTTCTGACATTTTGTTTTACTAAAGTCTGTGTAATGTAAATAGGTTCAGTTAGAGATTTAAAATTTAGAGTTATCTATGTTTAACTAAGTCGTTAGTCTAGTTCGGTATTCTGCAATTGATACAAAAAGAGAGTGCATGTTACAAAAATCTTTTAGTCTATGAACAGAGAAGGTTTTTGTGTCACGTACTCTAATTATTTTGGTAGTGTTATTTTCTTATCAGCAGATTTTTGCTAATCATTTCACTAGAATTGATGATGGACATTTGTTTGGTGCAATGGATGAAATCCATCAAAGTCTAATTAATAATGAACACTCACAAGCACAGCTTATAAAAGCTAACAGATTTTTGCAAAACGCATTGAATGCTTTGGAGCCTGAGGTAGATCAGGCCTTATTAACCATCTCTGAGTCAAATCCATACGAATTTGGAATAATTGTGGAAGGCGCAAGTGCTATTCATAGTTTTACTATTGTGAACTCTGGAAACAAAGTTGCGACAGTCTTAGATATTGTTGGCCTCGGAAGTCCATTCCAGCTTCTAGGGGGGAGTTACCCCGGTAATGGTGGTACTTGTGGTACTCATATTGGTGTTGGTATTTCTTGCACGATTGTCGTTGAATTCTCACCAAAAACAACTGGACCAATGTCTGATAGTATTTCTATCGAATATGATAACGGGATATCTGTTGTGACTGCTCAGCGCGGTATTCATGGTGTTGGTGTTCGTCCAGCTCTTCTAATTTTCTCGGATGGACCCATATTCAATTTTGGTCTAAATTCTAAAAATAGTCTTCCGATTTCTCATATTTTTACGCTATCAAATATTGGGACCAGCGTGGCAACGGGTCTTGATGCAATTGACCTGAACTCTCCTTATAGCTTCGTTGGAGGGAAATACCCTGGTATATCTGGAACATGTGGAACAAGCCTTAGTGCTGCGGGAAGTTGCACAATAGAAGTTCAATATAGTCCTTCTCATTCAAAGGGAAGTGATCAAGCATCGATTAATTTACTCTATTATGATGGGGCCAAAGCGCAAATGGCATCAAGAGATGTTATGGGCAGTACTTTTTAAATGTTTTTGTATTTTACTGCTAACCGTATATTAAATATACTTCTTAAAACAAAAGGGGAGAGAGTGTGAATAAAATTATTTTTATATATGCTATCATTTTTAGTATTAATGGTTTTGCAAAAACTATAGAATTTGATTGTCAGTCTGACTCTAATGCTCCTTATTCTGATTTTGTATCTTCATTTGGCTCTTTAGAGTTGGATGAAAATTCTAATGTGGCAGAAGGTTCTATATTTATAGAAATTCCTTATTTACAAAAACAATTCGACGTTTTAGTGAGTGGAACATATAGCTCTTACCAGACTCCCATGCCTGTCATGAGTTATGACATAAATCTATATCATACATTTGCTGATAAAAATCTTTATTCTAAGATTGAAATATTACCTGGCAGTGCTAGTAGTCTCTTTCATGATATGCGCTTCATCTACGATTTTAAAACTTACAATTGCAGTTCTGATAATTTTTATTAGGGGTTTATGAATTATCAACAGCCCCTAAAAATTACGCTTAGGAAGAACAGAGTTCTAAAGATCTAAAATAGGTTGTTAAAAATCGACTTCTTCAAGTAAGAGTCCAAAACTCTCAAGTCCTCCTATTTGAAAAACATTTTTTATTCCTTTATTTAAGCGATTTTCATTGAGAACAATTAAATAGTCTAAGCTCATACGAATAAGCTGCCGAATGGAATAAAGACTCCACTGGGGGGCTCCCATTTGTATAAGCATTTCCAATCGAATTAAAGCTTGTTGAGCACTGTGAGCATGTAGGGTCCCCATTGAGCCTGAATGTCCTGTGGCTAAGGCCTGAAGGAGGTCTTTAGCTTCGACTCCTCTCACTTCACCCACAACTATACGATCTGGGCGCATTCTTAGACACTGTTTGACCAACTCATCCATTGAGAACTTATCCAGTGTTTCAGGGCCAATTTCTCTTGATAGAAGTTTTGTTGAGATCGGATTTGGATTAATAAGTTCATCTGTATCTTCTGTGATAACCACTCTTTCAGTTGGAGGAAGTGCATTAAGTATAGAATTGATAAATGTTGTTTTGCCAGAGCCGGTGGCTCCAATGACAAGGAAATTCTTTTTTTCTCTTATTATTCGGGAAACCCACTCCTTTTGTTTTAAGTTGAGAAAAGATTGTTCCATAAGTTGATGAAGCGAAATTGTTTTTGTGTTGTGTTTTCTTAGGGTGATATTCACATTTTGACTAGCGGGAGGAGTGGAGATATGGACTCGAAAATTTTTGAATTTACCATTTGCAAAGGGAGTTTTCTGGTTGATCACGATTTTAGTTTCATGACATAAGCGTTCAATAAAATTTTGAAACGAGATATCTGACAAAAAATAGTCATCTAAGCGATGCATACCAGTTGATGTTTCATAAAAAATATTATGAGGTCCTTGAATTATAATATCAAAAAGATCTTCTTTTTCTAAAAGTGATGTTATTGGTCCCCAATGAAAAATTTCTGCTTTAATTCTTGTTTGGATTTCCTTATCGAGATCATCGAGTTTATCATTCACAAAAGACGAAAACTCATTTTCTCGTTGTTGTTTAAAAAGTTTGTGTTCTATGTTTTCTAAAGGATTATATTCAGAAAAGATATTTTGGATAATTTCCTGTTTAGTCATTTTCGTAATACCTTGGTAGTAAGACAAAAACCAGCTCATACTCTGTATTGTGTATCTGGCCGGTGGAAAATAAGGGGCTAAATAGGGGGATTTGTGCTAGCCAAGGTAGACCAGATCGAGCTTGTTCAGAACCTTTTTGAAAAAAACCAGAGAGTAAAATAGGGCGAGGTTTTTCCATGGTGACTTCGGTATTAAGATGACTACGATTTAGTCCTGGTACACCATTAACAGCCTGACTGTGATCTAACGTGGATATTTCTAAGTCAATTTTTACATTTAAGTTATGTTGAGCATTGCCTTGAGGAGTGGTCTTTAAGGAGAGCCCATATCGCTTCCAATCAACGGAGTTGTTAAAAGCACTGCGTGTTTGTATGGGAAACTCACCGCCGGAATGGAAGATAGCTTCCTTTCCAGATTCGGTTACAAGTGTGGGTGATGCGAGTAAACTACCATTTCCGGTGGCCTCTAAAGCATTGAGAGCTATTTGAATAGAGCCAAGACTGGGTGCTTGGTGAGGTGCCACGGTCGCGGAGAGCTGGTTAGGCCATTGAACACCCCATTGTCTTAAAAAACTCTTTTTTAAGTGTGCTATATAGACTTGAATCTCAATGGTTTGTCCTTGTGAAAAAGTATAGGAATCGAAGTTAATACCAATTCCATAGGGATTTAAAAGGTTCTTTAGTTGTGCGTTGTTTTCTTTCAATTTTTTTGGAAATCCTATGTTTAATGTTGGGCTATGGGCAATTTTACCCATAGTTAAATTATTTCTTTTTAAAAGCTCTGAAATTCGTTCTTCAAACTCTTTTCTTATGGAGTCATCCATTGTTAATTGGTTTATGTACTCACAGGTAACATCACAGTGGTTGGACAAATCAAATAAATCATCAACACGTAAAAGGCGACCCTTTAGAGTGACCCTTTTATTTTTTACTTCAATTTCCGGTCCACGTTTACCTTGAATCCATTTTTTAAGTGTTCTCAGAGTTCTATACTTTTTGCGATGAAGAATATGGATCCAATAAATGTTTTTACCAATTTTGAGTTTTGTTTTTCCTAACTTTTTTCCTGTTATGGTCACACTATTTTTATGGTCGTATATTGTTAACAGTCCCTTTTTGTGAATAACAAGCTTTTGCAGCTCGTGGCTAGGAAAGGAGTGGGCTTCACCAATAGCAAGATAAATATCCTTTGCAAAAAGGGGGGATGCGAAAAAAGTGAGAAGATAAAAGAAGACTATTTTCATAATTGTGATCAGAATGCAGATTAAAGGCCAACTGAGAAGGCATTCTGACCAGAATTATCAAATATTATAGTCAAATTCGGATATTTAATCCGATAAATAGTTCTCTAAAAATTAACTTATTTAATTTTACATGAGTTATAGGTTGGCAAAAAGAAATGAGGTCAATCAGCTTGACCCAATTTCAACTTCTTCTTTGTTCTTGTCTCCATAAGAGCGCCAAGACTTGTTAACTATTAAGCGAGCTCCTTTGCCAAAGCGAAAATAGGACCAGCACCATTGTAACAGGACAAAAAAGCGGTTTTTCCAGTGAACAAGGTAAGCAATATGAATAAATGCCCATGCTAACCATGCAAAGAAACCTGAAAACTCCAAGGACCCTGTTTTTACGACAGCTTTTGAGCGACCAATTGTGGCCATAATACCTTTATCAAAGTATCGAAACGAGTCTCGCTTGTTGCCTTTGAGCTCTTTTTTTAGATTTTTAGCTAAAAACTCTCCTTGTTGTAGGGCCACTGGCGCTAGTCCAGGAAGGTAGTCGCCATTCTCACTGAGAAAGGCTGCCTGATCACCTAAAACAAAAGTGTTCGGGTAGTTGGGGATACTTAAATCACTTTTAACAATAATACGTCCATCTTTTAGCTTTTCAACATCAAGACAGTCACCCAATGATGAGGCTTTGACTCCTGCGGCCCAGAGTATTGTTTTTGTATCAACCCATTGATCGTTTAATTTCAGACCCTCTGCTCCTAGATGACTAGCTTGAGTTTTTAGATGAACTTCAACTCCAAGTGTTTCTAGATCTCTAGTGGTTTTGTGAGACAGAGATGGAGGAAAAGCTTTGAGTAGACGTTCTCCAGCTTCAACGATATGAATTTTTGTATTTTTTAAATTAGCATGTTTGTAATCTTTAAAAAGTGTTGTACGAGTCATCTCAGAAATAGAACCCGCTAACTCAACACCTGTCGGTCCGCCGCCGACGATAACAAAGGTCAGCCATTTTTTTTGTACTACTGGATCCTCTTCTTTTTCGGCTTCTTCCAAAGAGAAAAGAATTCTTCTACGGATTTCAGTAGCTTGTTCTAATGTTTTTAAACCAGGAGCCCATTTTTCCCAGTCATTGTTTCCAAAGTAAGAATGATGAGAGCCACAGGCTATAGCTAAATAATCGAAAACTCGTTTTTTATTTTCTATTTGAATACTTGTTTCTTTTAAATTAACAGAAGTGACCTCAGACATAAGAATTTCTATATTTTTCTTTCTTCCTAAAATTTTACGAAATGGTTCTGCAATTTCAGATGGATTAAGTCCTGCCATCGCTACTTGATAGAGGAGTGGCTGGAATAAGTGGTGGTTGCGACGGTCGATGAGAGTAACATTTATATCTTTGTGGTTAGCTAGTTTTCTCGCTAGACTGAGGCCAGCAAAGCCCCCTCCAATAATTCCTACTGTTTTCATCTTGTCTCCTAGAGCTTGATAAATTTTAGGATGCCGACATGCCAGTTCTGATTTTTTTTCTCTTATCGAGTTTGTGATTGAACTCAGAGCCCATGATAAGGCTGATCGAAAATAAATACAGCCACATTAAAAGTCCAATCACCGTTCCAATACTGCCGTAAGTTGCAGAATAGTCAGCGACCTCATTAAGATAAACTCCAAAAAGAAAAGAAGAGAGTAGGAAAAGAATGGAGCTAAGAATACAGCCAGGGACAACGACGTATCCACGTTTTTTCCGATGTGGTCCTAGTACATTCACAATTGCAAAAATAGCAAAAACGACTAAGCCTGCGAGAGTATAGCGAATCAGGGGAAGAATAAGGTTTAAGGTCCATGGAATAAGATTAAAGTCCGCTAATAATGTGGTAATGCCTTTGCCTATAACAAGCACAATAAAGGAGAGTAAAAAACTAAAGATAAGTGTTAATGCGATCCCTACGGAAATGAGGCGGACTCTGACAATATTACGTCTTTCTGATATTTCATAAACGGCATTTAATTGACGAATGATGGCACCAACACCCGATGTGGCTGTCCATAGTGCAAATAAAAAACCAATAGAGAGAAGTCCGGTTTGGTCGCGGCCTGCGATATCATTGACAACGGATTCAAAGAGATCAAGTTGACTCTGAGGTAAATAAATAAGTGCATAGTCTGAAAAACCCGATAAAAAATCATTAAGTGGAAGAAGCGTTGCCAGTCCCAGTAAAACAATGACACCAGGAAATAAGGATAAAATAAGATAAAACGACAGGGCAGCAGCACCATCCCAAATGCGATCATAAAAAAGGGGCTGAATAATGAGATTCAGAAAAAACCGTCCTTTTTTCAAAAAACTTTGAGGCTGTGAGTTAGTTTCATGATTGGCCATAATCATTCCTTTAATAAGTGTACTCTCTTTGTAAGAAAATATTGCCGACAGCTTGTTCATTTCCTGATTCGTATCCAGTGACCACTGACCACCGGCTTGAAATTCTTTTTTTCAGTCCAACAAATTGTGTGCTTTCCCAGTTTGTACCCAGACTTAGTTTAACTTCACCAGGCAAACCAATTTGTGCCTGATAGCTCCGGTCTTGGGAATTATAATAAATACTCTCAATTGGAGTTGAGGCAAAAGCCCATATTCCAATAAGGCCTATTGCGCGATCGGTGAGAGCGGCATCAGCACCGCCCACATTTTGTTTTTCGGAGGAAGTAAGCTCGCTTCGAGTTCGTTTGTATAATAAAAGGGAGATTATATCATCTCTTCCTAAATCAGGCTGACTTGAGAGTTTGACGTTAGGGTTTTCGATGTTACCAATTAAATCAATGAAAATCAGATAACCTGAGGCTTGATAGGTCATGCGACCGTCAATATAGATTTTATCTTTTTCAGTCGAATTATTCTTAACATTAAAACGTTCGACTTTAACCACGCGACGGAGATAAGAAATATCAAAAGCTTTTTGAATATCAAAATTGAATAGATTGAATTCATTTGAAAACTGTCCAGAGAAGCCAGAGGTTAAGAAAGGCTCAAAATGTTTGTAGTACAATTGAATGGAATCTTTTTTTTCCGATTTTATTTTAATTTTATAATCAAGAGTGGTTTGTTTTCTTATTGGCTTTTCGTTAACACGAGAATCGGCAGTGACAGCGGGGATTCCTCTAATAGGATCAAGAGGTGGTAAGTGGAAAATGATTTTTTTTAAGATTACATCCGCTTCTAAGCTATGGGGTATCTCTTTATTTAAATTATGTTGATAGTGACCATCAGCCACTAAATCCACTCTCTGATTTCCTTCTCCATGAAGCTCTAACACAGCTTTGGCTTTTATTTTAGTGTATTCTTTAGTAGAAACGATATTTTCAATATTAAACTTTACTTCGCCATCAAGTGCATTGAGTGGCATTGGTACTGCCCAGGGTCCACCATCAAGTTTTTTTACAATTTCAGCAAAAGATTTAATGTGTACATTGGTATCTAGTTTATTTATTTCCCAAGTTAACTTTTTTGTGGATTGATAAAGATCAATACTACTATCAATATTTAAAGTTAATAATTTTGATTTTGTACTTACGGCTTTAAAATTTATATTCGCTAGCTTTTCCTCTTCTTGTGAAAAAAGATTCTTTTCATTGAGGTAGCCGTTAAATGAAACATCGAGGTTTGAAAGCATTTCTTTAAAAGCTTTCATATCAGTCTTTAAATTCTTAAGGGTTCTATTTTCAAAGCGGGTAAGATGAAGTTTTTTACAGTCCCAGTTTGTGCTTTTAGTTTCATTAGAGTTAAACTCAATAAGACAAGATTTTCCAACAAGGTGGTCAAATCCGTAGTCGGGTTTAAAGTTGATATCTCTAATAGTTAATAAGCTTTTATCTTCTGAAATATTAAGATTAAGTTTTAGTTTGAGTTCGTCAAAGTATTCAAGGCCATTCTTCAAACTTTTATCTTTGGCTGAAAGCTGCAATTGATTGAAGCCCTTAACATCAGCGAGTAATTGAGCTTGAAAGATGAGGTGTACATCACGTTGCTCAACCTTAGCTTTCATGTTTAAACTGGCCTCTTTCTTATTTAATTGCTCCCACGTGCCCGCAAAATCAAGTTTCATTTCGGGTTGTTTGTAAGTGAGATTAAAAACCTCAGGATTGAGAGTTATATTTAAATCATGAATAGCTTGGCTCTCGTGAATCTTAAGGTTCTCTAATTTAATATTAAAATAATCGGGTTGATTATTGAGAATTAAATTAAGTGTTGATTTGTATGTTAATAATTGATTGTGAATATTAAAAGTAAAAGGGATTTCTTCTTGCGATTGTATCTCGTCAAGATTGACGGTCGTTTTATTTGAAACAATCACAAACTTTTCGATATTATAATGAAAGGGTAACTTTAGAGTCATAGGGATTAAAACATCTAATTGGTTCAGGCAAAGCTCACTACTCTTCCATCTTAAACAAGTTGGTTCTGTTACGAGAAGTTTCAGTGTTCTTTTGTAAAAAGTGTCATTAGCAATGGATATTTCTAGTTTATTCCATTCTATAGAAGCTTCTGGGAGCCATCTCTTTTGTAATTTAGATAAAATCGTTGGTGTTGCTAATATATCGAGATTGTACCAAACGACCAGAGCTGTTGTTGTGAGTAGAGTTATGAAGGTAATCAGAACGATGAGAATTCTTTTAATCACTTTCATTAAAATTCCTTCCCAAAGCTAAAGAAAACTTTCCATTGGTCGGTTGGTCCTAATGCAAATTGTTTATGATCATCTATCATTCCGTAGGCCAGTGTTGATCGAAATGAGCCAAAAGGACTTTGCCAACGCATTCCTAGTCCAGCAGAAGTGAGCAGTGGATCAATAAAGTTTGTATCGACGAGTGCTACCTTCGCCACGTCAAATAATAAAAAAGGTTGAAACTGATAAGGTAAAATTTGAAGGAATCTTGCTTCACCACCAACATAAAAATAAGAAGAGTATCCAAAACCTTGATTGTTAAGCGATTTTCTCGGGAAACCTCGCAAATTATCATCACCACCAAGAAAGAGTCGATTGCTTGTTGGCGCATCGTCAATATTATCGATATCGAGAAAGGCTATTTGGTAGCGCAGACCAAATACAATAAGAGGAGGGTCAAAGCCTCCCCAGTTCATTAAGTATTTTCCATTAAGCAGATATCGGTTAAGTGAGATACTTGATCCTAAGCCTCTTTGCCTTGAGGTCCAATTCAAATCCAAGAAGTAACCCTTTCTTGGGGCATTTTGATAAAATTCAAAATCATGGCTCATAAGTGTTAATTGACTATCCAACGAGAAATAGCTGGTATGTAAAGGGCCTTCACCACGAAAGGTTCTTTCTGTATTGTAGGTAGGAGAAAGTTGCCAACGAAAGCGTTTGGTAAAAGTATCAATACTACTGGCTAAGCCCAAACCTAATTTTTCTGATAGTGCTTCGTATATATCTTCCGAGTAACGAGCGACTTCGACTTCGGGAATTAAATGTAATCTGGGAGAATTATTAAAAGGAAACCATCGAAGATTAGAATTGAGTGATTGCTTTCTTGAGGATGCATACAACTCTGAGGTAAATTGAGAAGCATTGTAATCCATTCGATTATGTTCCCAACTTAACTTTAAAATGGGATATTCTTCAGTCGTTCCACCAATAGCAAAAATAAATTTGCGAGGTTTGGCAAAAGTAATCTCTTGGCTAAATGAATGCGCAAGGCGATCCTCATTATCGCAATGGTTGTGGAAATCCGAATAATCCACAAGCCCTGAGTTTATCAACCTTCTTGAGGTAAGAACAAAGTTCTCATCCTTGTAGGGATTGTTTATTTGAAAGGCATCAAATCGTGATAAAGTTTTTGGATTAAGACCATCTAATTTTGTTCGCGTAAGTTGAGACACCCTTTCGCGACTTTTAGGATTTAAATAGACATCGACGCTGTTATCGGTGGGTTTTGCTCGAATAGTCACTTCGGGGCAGGGATAAGCCAGTGAGCGCAAGCGGGTTTCTGACCATTGTTTTATCTGATCAAGATTTTGGGAAGAAAGGGGCTGACCTTTGATACCTACAAATTGATTCTCTAAGAAATTCGGTGGAGTTTTGTGGAACTTTATAGTTTCAACCTTTGATATTTTTCCGGGATCTATAAGAATGCGATCTTTGTCATTTGTAAATTTAATATTAAAGTAGCCTCTCTGATTTAAGAAGTTTTGTATGAAATTCTTTACTTGGTAATGGGGGGGATTTTTCCAACCAGGTGTGTTTGATCCACAAATTAAAAGCTTTTCATTAGAGGTAAAGCTATCTTGATTAAAAATAGATAAATGGGATTGATGAATATAAAAAGGACCGCAAACAGGTTCGTAGGATTTACCAGATTTTTTGATACCTTTACCTTGGCAGGCCACCAATAATAAAGTTACAAAAAAAAAGTGACCAAGTTTTAAGTTCATATTGTTTATCATTACCATTATCTTATTTATAATACTAGAGGCTGTTGACAATTCATACAGCTACTGCGACTTCAAGCCCCTGTCATTTTGAGTTGTGCTTCAGCCCCTTTCATAAAAAAATTTTAATAAAGCGAAAGTCTTTTGATCACTTGGTGGAATAAAGTTCTCAATTCCAGAGAATAAATCAAACTTACAGGATATGAGTCCATTGATTGCGGTAATTTGCAATAAATCATAAAACACAGATTGTCTTTGCATTGACGAACTCTTTTATTCCCATAGTCGATAATTCGCGACCATAACCACTATTTTTTACACCTCCAAAGGGGAGTCTCGGGTCAGACTTAACAAAATCGTTAATAAATATAGAACCTGTATCAAAATCAGCTGAAGCCACCTCCAAGGATTCTTTAGTGTTTTTAGAGAAAATTCCACCACCTAATCCATAGGGAGATTGGTTGGCAAGTTCAATACCTTCCTCAATGGATTCTATACAAACAATGGCCGCCACTGGACCGAACAACTCTTCATCGAAGGCCAGCATTCCAGGTTTAACATTTGCTAAAATAGTGGGCGGGTAGAAAGCCCCCTTTTGCTGAGGGATTTTTCCTCCCGTAATAAGTTCAGCCCCATTGGCTATGGAAGCCTCTACTTGTTTGTGTAGCTCATCCCTTAGATCGGCACGAGCCATTGGGCCTAAGTCATTTTCAGTGACGAGAGGGTCTCCAATTTTTTTATCTTCAAAAACAACTTTCATTTTTTCTATAAAATCGGGATAAAGGCTTTTGTGTACAAGAAATCTTTTTGCAGCAATACAGCTTTGCCCGGTATTTAAGAGTCGACTTTGGGAGCATTTATCCACAGCTTGTTCCAAGTCTGCATCGGCAAGAATGATATAGGCATCACTTCCGCCAAGTTCTAAAACTGTTTTTTTGAGATTCTCTCCCGCTTGAGCGGCAACCTTTTTGCCTGCGGCTGTACTGCCAGTGAGTGTAATGGCCCGCACAATAGGGTTAGAAATTAAGTCACTCACTTGTTCTTGATCAATCAATAATGACTGGAAAACGCCTTCTGGGAATCCGGCTAATGTAAAAGCTTTTTCGATAGCCAGTGAGCAGCCGGGCACATTGCTCGCATGCTTAAGAAGTGCAGTATTACCAGCCATAAGTGAAGGCGCTGCAAATCGGAATACCTGCCAAAAAGGAAAGTTCCAAGGCATGACGGCAAGAAGAACACCCAATGGCGAATAAACAACCTGTGAAGTTGAAAAGTCGGTGCGAATTTCTTCGGCTTGTAAAAAAGATTTGGCGTTTTCAGAATAAAATTGACAAACCCATTGGCATTTTTCAATTTCTGAAATTGATTGTTTAAGAGGTTTCCCCATTTCATCACTGATGAGTTTTGCCCACTCCTCTTTGTTATCTTCCAATACCTTGGCGAGTTTTATAAAAAGTTCCCCTCTTTTTTCAAAGTCTTGTTTTTTCCATTGGGAAAAGCTTTCATGAGCGAGGTTTAATTTTTCTTTAAGAGTGTTTGAACTTAGTTTCTCATAGCTTTTAATTTTTTTATTATTTTTGGGGTTTATTGATTCAATCATTTAAAGTCCTTTTGTGACAAGATAGATGTTTGCAGGGGGTAAATTAAGCCAGATGCTTTCCACTTTTTGTAGTTTTAAATTAAGCGCCTTTATCAAATCTTTTAATTCATTAGCACTTTGAGTTTTATCAACGTGTTTTGTTATAAAAAGTAGGAAATGCCCCTCTTTATTCAATGATGAATTAATTTCGTGCAAGACTTTTTTCTTAGTTTTGTGGTCGAACATAGTCCACGGCAGTGAAGATATAATAGTATCAAACTTTGTTTGAGGGAATAATTTTGTAATATTGGCAGCTGAACCTGATTTAAAATGATGTTGAGGGTACTTTTTTTGTAGAAAGGCGGTGAGCTTTGTATCAAACTCAATTCCCCAATAATGACTGCCTGTGGGCATAGTAGTGACAATTTCTTTAGTGATTGCTCCTGATCCACAACCAAGCTCTAAGATGTTTTTTGAATGATTTATATTACTGTGTCGCAATAGTTTTGTTGAAAGATAGCGGCCTGTTGGAGCCAGAGTGCTAAACTGTTTAGGGTTGCGGCAAACTCCTCCAATGAATTCAATATAGGACTTTAAAGACATAATTCACAATACTCCTAAAAGAAATACTATGGCATGATTCTTTTTAACTCCTAAAAAAGAATTGAATGGAATTTGTAGTTTTCAACAAAAATATAAATCTTAAGCCTTTTTAGCTTAGGGAGTGTCCTCATTTTCTTAGGCCAGTCCTCAACTCGAATTTAAAATATTTTCGTACTTATCATCATTGTAATAGCTTAGATTAAGCTATGCATCGCCCTCTTAACTTTAAAGATATTTGAAATGGGGACATGGTTGCAAGATATAGGAAGATGAGGGTACGACTTATGTGATCTGTTTTTTTATACTACCACTTCTCAAAAGTTGTTTGACTTGAATACCGTTTAATTAACTTCTCAGCTTGGGTGGTGGGAGCTTTGTGGCGTTATTGAGCTGGGCGTGCGAATTTCTTTTATTAAATCCGAAGAAACATCCAGAGTCCGTATGGGGAAGGGAATAGTGAAGCCAGCTTCTTCTAGGTCTTTTTTGACTTGTATGATGGAGTCACTTTGGATTTTATAAAATAGATGATCGCTTGGATAATCATACCAGATGAATGCAAACAGATTGACACTGCTATCACCAAGGGAACCTACGTAAGCTTTTGGTTGGGGATCTTCCAATCCACCTTCCACCTTTGTTAAAGCCTGTTCGATAATATCAATGGCCTGCTCAGGGTCGTTGTCATAATGAATTCCAACATTAACCTGTACTTTGCGTTTCCCGAAACGACTAAAATTAGTAAACTTATTAGAGGTGAAATCCTTGTTTGGAATAAAAATTTGCTGTCCACTAAAATTTTGCACGACAGTTTCACGTAAGTTAATTTCTTCAATAGTACCCAGTGTGCCATTGATATCAACAAGGTCACCTAATTTAATAGGTTGCCTAATGGCGAGCATAATTCCTGAAATAAAATTAGAGGCTAAATCTTGGAAGGCAAATCCTAAAGCTAAGCCGATAACTCCAACACCTGCAAGAAGTGAAAAGACTGTTTTTTGAAGTTCCAGCACTCCTAGAGCAAAAACAATTCCAAGACAAATAACTATTATGCGACAGCTATTAGAAACTAAGTGAATAAGACTTAAGTTGATTTGAGACTTGCCGAGCACTTTTTCTATCAATTTATAAACCCAGCGACTGATAAGAGTGAAGACAGAAATAATGAAAAGGGCAATGACGAGATTAGGAAGCATTCCAATAAGTCCTTCTCCCCAGCCTTCGAGCTTTTCAAGTAACTTCTCTATACCGTCATCAAATATTTGTCTCATGATCTGTCCTTTAAATTATAAATGAGGAACTTTGTACATACGACAAATAATCAAGGAGTCAAGTCATCAGCTTTTGGGAAAGGTTATTTGTATACTAAACATCTTGTTTTGGGTCTTTATGTCAATTGAACCAGAAAATAAATTTACTATGGCTTGAATAACGGCAAGGCCAAGACCGGCACCGCCTGAGTGGTTTAAAATCTCTTTGTCTGTACTAAAAGCGGTGAGTAATGCCTCGGGACTTTTTTCGAGATCTTTTATGAGTTCATTTGTAAATGTGAGTGACCAAGAGTCGTGACTGTCGGACATGGAAACTTTAACTGTACTATTTGATTTTCCATGGACAAAGCAGTTGTGTAAGCATTTTTTAAAAATAATTTCGAGAGACTTTTGGTTCACTTTCTGGGGAAAAGGGGAGTCGTTGTCTTTTTCTAAAGTGATATTTTTATTTTTATGTTCCGATTCGATTAGAGCCCATTGCTCATTTAACAGTCGTTTTAACTCGATCTCTTCTTTAGTATTCATCTTCTGATCAGTTTGTATTTTAGTGATGAGAAGAGTGTCTTTTATTAAATCTTGCAATCTGTGAGTGTTTTTCGATATTTTTTCCACATAAAGTTTTTGCTCAGGGCTTAGGGACTCTTCACTAAGGAGTTGTGAGAAGCTAAAGATAGCTGTTAAGGGTGTTTTGAGCTCATGGTTTACAAGAAGCATAAAATCAGTTTTCAATTTGTCTAGACTTTTTAATTCATCGTTGGCTTTCATTAGTTCTTTATTTTGTTTGGCTATAAGGCCTTTCATTTCATGAACTTCGATAGCTTGTTTGACGACACTTAAGAACTCTTCCGGTTCCCAGGGTTTAGTGATGTAGCGATAAATTTGACCTTGGTTGATGGCATTAATAACAGACTCCAGATCGGTGTATCCAGTTAGTAAAACTCTAATCGCCTCTGGTTGTTCTTGTTTTGCTAGCATAAAAAACTCAACACCGGTCATTTCTGGCATTTTTTGATCACTGATAATTAAGGAAAATGAATTGTTCTTGAGCTTTTCAAGTGCCTCTGGTCCTGAGGTTGCAGTTTCAACTTCATATTGTTTTCTCAGTAAGCGCTCTAAAGCTTCTAAGTTATGGGTTTCATCATCAATACATAGAACTTTGTGTTTCATAGGTGTATTCTCTCTGACCATGGGTGCAAATGCAAAAAGAATGTCATTATATAGACTATTAGGTTTTAGAAAATTCATTTAGAGGTATCAACAATCTTGAATGTTTGTGAGTGTTACTGGTGAACCACTCTTTGAGATCATTAGAAAGTGAGACTTCGCTACACTGTTTTTATTGTTCCAACATAAATTGCAATCGAAATCTGATGGCGAAGCAACAAGCTCGTAGATATTTCATAATTCTTATAACTGTCCTTTCTTTCTTTAATAAAAGGTCTTACAATTTTTTGTATGAGATGGCTTATTATTTTAAAACGCTTCAGTCTTGTATTTTTACCACTTGTTTTAGTTTTAGGTTTAGGTTGGTATTTAAGGACTGAAAAAGAGTTTTTTGTTATTGAGAGTTTACCAATTACGATTAAAGCCAGTTCCAATCAACAAGCGCTGTTAAGGTCACTTAAAAGTGATATTAATGCTTCATTAAGTCCTCTGAAGGGTGTGAATATTTGGGGTGCTTCTTTAAAGGAAGTGAGACTAAAAATTTTAGATATTTCTTGGATAAAAAGTGTTGAGTTACGTCGTCGTTTTCCGAATCGAGTCGACACGTTGATTCAATTGCATGAGCCAGCTCTTTTGTTTGCTGATAAGCAGAATAATTTGTATCCCATTTTAGTTAACGGCAGTAAAATGCCTAAGACAAAAGCAAGCTTGGCGCCCGCAGTTCCCTTGTTGCGTAACAATAATATTTTGAGTGACCCTAAAAAATTAAAAAAAGTTCTGAACTTATTTAGTAAAGTTCCAAGCATCGGCCCACTAGCAAAGGAAAATATCTTAGAAGTCGATTACAATTCAGTGAGTGGATTAAGTTTTAATTTAATTGATGAAGATGTGATTGTTTATTTTGGAACTGAAAATATACAGACCAAAGCCTTGCAAGTTTTGCGAGTGATGGATTATCTCAAGAGTCAAAAACAAAAGGCGCGCGTCATTGATGCAAGCTTCTCGAAAAAAGTCCTTGTCAGACCGCGTAAGCGTTCCTAAGCTCTTAAGTATAGGACTATTTGACAGTCCAGCCCGTTTTTAATAGCGAACCAAAGGTTGAGTTGATGAGAGAAAATCGAAATCAAATAATTGCAGCACTTGACATCGGATCGACAAAGGTCGTGATGGCTATTGCGACTTATGCACAAGGTGACGTTGAAGTTATTGGTGTGGGTAAGGCGGAAAACACGGGAGTGCGTCAAGGTCAGATAGTCAATATGGCTGAAACAGAAAAAGCCATTCTTGAAGCAAAGGAAGAAGCAGAATTAATGGCAGGAGTTAAGTTGAACTCCGTGTATCTTTCTGTGGGAGGACAAGGTGTAAAAGCGATTGCCTCCCGTGGGCTCGTACCAGTAAGTGGTAAAGAAATTGCTAAATCTGATATTGATCGCGTTTTAGAAGTTGCCAAAGCCATTCACCTTCCTGAAGAAAGTCGCATTTTACATGCCTTGGCTCAATCCTTCACGGTGGATGGGCAAGAGGGTATTGATACTCCAATCTCTATGAAAGGTGTGCGCCTAGAGGTTGATGCTCAACTGATTACAATTTCTGAAAAATGCTTAAGTAATATTCTCAACTGCGTTCAAAAAACAGGATTACGTGTAAAGCAAGTTGTATTGGATCAATATGCTTCCACTTTAGCGACTGTGCAAGAAGATGAAAAAGAAATCGGAGTGGCTGTCGTAGAAATGGGCGGTGGCACCTGTGAAATCGTTGTTTACAAAGATTCATGCATAACTCATGTGGGGAGTATACCTGTTGGTGGGTTGAACTTCACTCAAGACGTAGCCGTTGGTTTGAAAACTCCTATTAATAGTGCTGAAGTTGTTAAAAAGAAATATGGGACAGCATTAGTTGATATGGTTGGAGAAGATGAGCTTGTGGATGTCGTTGGCCTTGGTGAACGCAAATCCAGGCAAGTGCCTCGTGTTGAACTTAGTCGTATTCTAGAGGCGAGGGCTGAAGAAACTTTGTCCCTTATTTTTAATCAATTGAGTGAGTGGGATGTCTTAAAATCTCTTGGCGCCGGCGTGATTCTCACAGGCGGAGGTAGTCTTCTTCAGGGCTTGGTTGAATTGGCAGAGTTCACATTTGATGTTCCAGTAAGAAGAGGGGTCCCTCGAAATGTTATTGGAATGAGAGAGGCTTATAATAGCCCAATTTTTTCAACAGCTATTGGTACCCTTCTTTTTGGTTGTGACCAAGAGTTCGGAGCCAGTGTGAATCATAATCGTAAACCAAATGTAATATCGAAAAAAACGAGTGGAACTTGGGAACAGGTCAAAAACTTTATGAGTAAGACCTTATCCATATAATCGGGGGAAATATATGTTTGAATTAGAAGAAAAAACAGACATCGGTGCAAATATTAAAGTCGTCGGTATTGGTGGAGGCGGAAACAACGCTGTTTCTACTATGATCGAAGGAGGTTTGTCAGGTGTCGAGTTTATAGTTGCGAATACAGATCGCCAGGCCCTCGAACCTCATAAAGCGACCAAAAAAATTCAAGTGGGTAGAGAGCTTACAAAAGGGTTGGGCGCTGGAGCTAACCCTGAAATTGGTAAAAGAGCGGCCATCGAGTCCTACAATGAAATTGTAGAAGCTTTAGAAGGCGCAGATATGGTTTTTGTTACTGCCGGAATGGGTGGTGGAACTGGAACCGGAGGAGCTCCAATCGTAGCTAAAATAGCTAAGGAGTTAGGAGCCTTAACTATTGGTGTTGTGACCAAACCGTTCTCTTTTGAAGGAAAAAAGAGAATGCGTCATGCTCATGCTGGTATCCAAGAGCTTCAAGAAAATGTGGATACACTCATTGTTATTCCTAACCAAAAACTTTTGTCAATTTCGGGTGAGAAAACTCCATTACTAGAAACTTTTAAAAAAGCGGATGAAGTATTACTACAGGCAGTAAAAGGAATTTCTGATCTTATTAACATCCGTGGTCTTATTAACCTGGATTTTGCTGATATTCGCACTGTGATGTCGGCTCAAGGTATGGCCATTATGGGAACAGCTTTTGCCGAAGGTGATAATCGTTCTATTGAAGCCGCAACAGCCAGTATCTCTTCACCGCTTCTTGAGAATATTTCAATAGAAGGGGCAACGGGTATTATAATTAATGTGACTGGTGGTAGTGGTCTGAGTTTGTACGAGGTGAATGAAGCCTCAACGTTGATTACTGAAGCCGCTCATGAGGATGCTGAAATCATTTTCGGTGCTGTTATTGATGAAAACATGGGGGATAGTGTGCGAGTCACTGTGATCGCTACAGGCTTTCATCAAAACTTAATGGCGAATCCAAGCACTCGACCATCTTCCCATGAGCAAATGCAAATTATGCAACAGCAAATGCAAGTGGCGAGACAAGCCATGTCTAATAACAATCAACAAAACTATCAGCAGAGTGTTTATCAGCAGCCTCAACCGATGCAGCAACCGCCTCAGTCAGTGTCTTATCAGGAGCCAGCTCATCATCAGTATCAGCAGCAGCCTCCTCAACAGCAGGTGCACTCTCAGCAAGACTTGCCTCCGATTCCTCCACAGCAACAACCGACTATGGAAGAAAGAAGGCATGAAGTTCCGTTTCAGCAAAGTTCACAGCCTGTTGAGGAAAATTCTGTGATGGAGAACACTCAGCAAGAGCCACAAAGAGTGGAACAGCCTCCAGCTATGGAACAAGTTTTTTCTCCACCAGAACCAGCTCCTGAAAGAAAGCCCTTGCCACGTGATATTTTGATGGCAAAAGCAAGAGCTTATAAAGAGCAAACGGCTCATAATGCTAGGCAAACAAATCCAGAGCAACTCTCTATGGAAGTTGAACATGAAGAGGGGGAAGACAATTTGGATATGCCTTTAAATCAAAATGATCTAGAGGTTCCAACTTATCTTCGTAGACAACAATCTTCTAAGCATGAAGAAGTGGATAATTGAAAGCTTGGTTTATATCAGACCTCCATTTAAAGAGTGAAAGCGAGAGCAATAGTGAAAAACTATTGCTCTTTTTGCATTCGCTGGAAAACGGAAATAGAGAGGCAACTCATCTCTTTTTGGTGGGAGATATTTTTGACTTGTGGATCTATGATCACTCCTATTTTATTGAAAAGTTTCCGAAAATTGTGAATGCTATCAAAGTGATTGCTCGTAAAGGGATTGAGGTGCATTACTTCGAGGGTAATCATGACTTGTATTTGAAAAAGTATTGGCAACAGGAAGTTGGGGTAAAGGTCCATGATGGGCCTGAGTTTTTTAACTTAGGTTCTTGTCGCGTAAGAGTTGAGCACGGTGACCTTATGAACCCTAATGATAAAGGTTACCTTTTTTTAAAGTCCACTTTGCAGTCTTTACCTGTAAAAATCATAGCGAAAAATATACCAGGCTCATTTGTGAGTTGGGTTGGAGAGAGGGCGAGTCGAGCGAGTCGGCAGTATACATCTCAACAGAAAGCCATGCATGAGAAAGATGTAAAAGACTATATGAAGAGCTACGTTGAGAGTGTCTGGGAGAATGCCCCCTTTGATTTATTTATAGCTGGACATACTCATGTAAGAGATGAGCAAAAATTAAATATAGAAGCGGAGCAAGTTGTCGCTATTAACCTTGGTAGTTGGTTTGATGAGCCACAAGCGCTTTATTTGGATGAGTCAGGCTACCAATTTATTCAAATCTAGGATGGGAACTGTTTCCATGCCTCCTTAGTGGTTTTAAAATTAAGGATGATAATGTAGTGTATACAGTAAGGGATTTTAATTTTTGCATTTATTCTCAATGCAAATGTTTTATAAAATTCTAGTATCTTCTAAAATTAAAAATTCAGTTGGTGAATATGGGCTTGTTTGAAAATAAATTAGAAAAAGATTATTTTTATACTCGATTGACTTCACTTGGTGATTTTTATCCTCTTAGAGTTCATTTTGACCCTAGTGTATTTTTCCAGCAATTGTCAGACTCAAATCCTGAGTGGGTTAAATACAATAAATCTAAAAGTTGGTCGAATAGGTATGGTTTGAGCCTCTTTTCCCTGAATGGTGAAGTTTCAGGTGAAATTGATTTAAACTCGATTAGGGAATGGAATCTACAAAATGGAACTAAATACAATGAGTTAAGTTTTAACACTCCCACTCCATACTGGAGTACTTTAAAAGTTTTCTCAGATCCACTTCAAGATATTGAAAAGCATATTGGTAGAAGTCATCTTTTGAAATTAGATGAGGGGGGACTGTTTCCGCCTCACAGAGACAATTATCACGAAAGTGATCAAACATTTAGACTCATCTCATTAATAAATTGTTCTATTAACTCTTTACACTTAACTCTAAATAATAGATTGGTTCCATTTAATCCAAATCAACTTTATTTTATGGATACAAGAAAAGTTCATTCTATTGTGAGTTATTGCAATGATTCCCTTGTTTTAGTTTTAAATATCAAGATTTGCAAACAAACAGTTCAATATGTGTTTGAACGGCTCGTTGATTGTTGAATAAGAAGTTTATTGTCAGTGTTAAGTTTTAGTTGGGTGCTTGTGTGATTTGCAAGTCTCATATTTTACCCTCTTAAGATAAAAGTTTTTTAATTGAAACAAAGAGCCTTAGTTTGTATTATTTATGAGAGAGATAACAAAGGAGATGGAATTGTTAGATGCAGTAGAGGATACAAAAAAGCTAAATAATGCCATCAGAAAAAGTCAGCATTGTCAGAGAAACTGGGATATAGAACAAAAAATATCTGACGATATTATCAAAAGTTTAAAAATAGCAGTCACAGAATGTCCTAGTAAACAGAATATTGCATTCTATAAAGTTACTTTTATTCAAAACCGTGAAATTATAGAAAAGGTGCATGATGCAACTTATGGTTTTACTTATAGGCTTGACCCCTCATTAACAACTACAAATAGTCAGGTTTTAGCAAACCTTCTTGTTGTTTTTGAACCTTTGGACCTGATTGATATCATTAAAAAGAATAATCCACGTAATACTGAGACTAATGATCAAGATATATCTGAGCAAAGTCTAATAAACCTTGAGAATGACCAGAAATTAGCGATTGGTATAGCGGCTGGTTATTTAAATCTTACTGCGACATTGTTAGAGTTATCTACTGGCTGCTGTTCTTGTTTTGAGGCTGATAAAGTTAAAAATATACTGGGTTTAGTTCGCGAGCCAGCATTACTGATGGGAATTGGATATGGTAACAAAGCGATGAAGAGTCGAAGGGCGCACCATAAGAGGCCAGACTTTATGTTTCCAACATTCAGTAAACAAGAAATAGATCTTAAAGAAGTGAATTGAGAATCATTATTCACAAATAAAGAGGTTTAAGATTATTAACTTTTAAGATAATTCTACACAACTGTGCTTAAAAAGTTTAATGTGTCTTATGATCTTTTTCTTATTGTTTAATTCACTTTTTTTGATCGCCCAATCGATGTTTCTGGTTAATCTCGAAAAAAAACCAAAATCAGAGCAATTGCTTATTCTAGAAAAAAGAATTGCGATTGAAGTGAAGCTAACGGAAAAGCCATTAGACAAGAGTATTTTAGAGTACTATTTAAAATTATCATCTGAATTATCCCATGGACTTAATTTTATTATAGATCAGATTGCATTAGCTGATGGTCTGAGTAGAACGACTTTGATTCAAGCATTAGCAGAAAGTTGTGAGCAGACTAAATGTTTGAATGACTCAAAGGTATATAAAAAATTTGTTACTGATAAAAGTTATGCATCTTTTTTACCTAAGGCGACAAGATACTTATCTTTAGAGACAGGGGAGTCTTTCTTGGGAGAAAAAGAAAAATTAATTAAACTTCTCAATTTATCATTTCAAGAGTCTTCTGGGTTGCCAGATGAACAAGATCATATTTTAGGGCAGTTGATAGAGTTTGGATTGTATTCAGAGGTGCAGAAGCTTTTGGGTGAGAGAAGTAGTAGTTTTACTCAAATGGGCCGTCTGTATAAGTGCTTAGTTGAAGTTTATATTCAGGGGCGCGAAAATATGAAGAAATGTTTTCAGAGCTTAAATGGTGAAATTGCAAAGCTGTATTATTACCATCTCACTAAGATTATTGGTCTAACAATTGAGAAAGTTGAATTAAAAAGCTTTCTAAGACGTTTAGAAAGTATTGATGTAGATGTTCTAAAGGGAGCATCCTTTGTCTTAAAACTTCATCTTGAAGGTAAACTTGAGAAGTCAGAACTAGATTGGTTGCAAGAGTATCTGCTAAAAAATTTAGATTATAAGAGAACTTTTACATTTCTATCATTGGCTGAGACTTATAAGCTAGATATTAACCAGGATTTAAGAGCTAAATTTCAGAGTCAATATTCTGAATTACTTTTAGTAAAGGTACTGAATAAGAAAGTGAAGCCAGAGTATTTAAAGCAACTTTTTGGACCCTATTCCTTACTTTACGATGTTTCAAAAAATTAACACTATATTATGAGTTAATAGTTTTTTTAGGATTGGTTTCAATAAAGTGAATGATGGCAGCAGATAAATCGAGCTCCCAAAACTTTCTTCGGAAAGATTTATAATTAGGCCGAGCATGGTGATTGTTGTGCCAACCTTCTCCCCACATTAATATGCCGAGTATTGGATTATTCTTGCTATTGTCTCTAGTTTTATAGTTACGATATCCCCATATGTGACCAAGTGTATTGATGAAGCTACCTCCATGCCACAATAATGCGGCGGGGGCTAAATAGGCGTAAACGACACTGTATGGAGATAAAATAAATAAAGGGAGAACATATAGGGCTTGAATAGCCAAATAATGGCGATGGAAAAATACGATGTAGGGGTCTTTTAATAGATCTTTAACGATTCTAAGGCGAGGTTTGTGATACATACTAAAAAACTGAATCTGCCACCATGGGCTAATATTGGGGCTATGAGGATCACCAGTTTTGTCGGGATGACAATGGTGTTCCCTGTGGACAGCGACCCAAGCTATAGCAGAGCCCGTTAGACCAATTGTGCCTAATGCAATGCCAAGGTTTTTAAACCAGCGAGGAGATTTAAAGCTTTTGTGGGACAATAGACGATGGAAGGTGATGCTCATGCCTAAGCAGCCTGTTAAGAAATAAATAGAAAATGCAACAGCCCATTGAAAAAGACTTCCGTAAAAAAGTAGATGAGCCAACCCCAAGTGAGCCATTATCTGTAAGAGTAAAAGAATATGACTTCCCATATTTTGGTTGGCCAGTTTTAAAAATTTGACTCTGCTTTTCATCAGTCTAGATTTATCTGTAAACACAGTGATTGTCTTGTAGGATACTCATAATGCAAGGTGGCAGTATCGTTAGAGGGGGTGGTCAATAAAGTTTTTTACTTGAAGAGTAGGGCTTATTCTCTAACTAATTATTGAGCTTTATTCTACGTGTTTCAGATGTTTCAAAATACTTTTCGTAATCCTGGGGAAGTTTGAAGTGATGACGTATAAGTTGATGTGGTTGGACTGATTTTAAAAAATGACTTAGGCCATCTCCTATCCATGGCGCGCCGAGGCAAAGGGTGTATTTAGTCCCATGGTAATGGTTATGCATGCCGTGTGGCCAGCGACCATCTATAATAAAAGGTCTTCCGTTAAAACTCTCTCCATTGCCGTAAGGAGTTAATGATTTTTTATCAGCCGTTATAAAATATAGGGAGTCTACATTGCCTTGTAATACAATTCTTAATTTTGGCTGAGGAATTTCAAATGCTTCTTTCGAGCAGTCGATATGTTCTGTGTTTTTTTGTCCACTTTTTGTTTTTAAAATCATAATTCGTCCCAATGGATTTATTTTGGGAAAAATATATTGTTCAAAATATTGTATTAACTCCTTGGGGGCAAAGGGAGTCCAGTCGAGTTTACCGCCCTTATTGATAATGTCTCTTTTTTTTGTGAGACCACTCTCGGTATAAATGGGTAACATTTGTGTATTACGATAATTATCAAAAATCCATTCCTCTTCTTTTACATGTTTTATAAGAGTCAAGATGGGTTTAACTTCCAATTTAGGTAGGTTTAAGTAAGAAAATAAAAGTTCTGATGATTTATTTTCCGATTTGTGTTGCAAGGTAACTCCTAATCCTTACTGGGGGATGTTGACAATTCATCAAGTCACTGCCGCTTTAATTCCCCGCAATTTTGAGATGTGCTCACCTTCACTATATTCGAGGTGACTTTGAACACAACTCATAAAGTCAGTCCGACCTTAACTCAAAATTACTGAGGTTTTGAAGCTTGGTTGCATAGATGAATTATCATAAGTCCCTATCTTCTAATAAATATTTTCCAGTGTTTATTGAAAAAAAGATTTATAGCAAATAGTATGGGCTGTATGAAGTTATCAAGTTCTCGTTTTAAGTTCAATGAGGAGTATCCCAAGCTCAACAAGAGGCATGCGCGCGGTACTGGGGCTCGTCGAAGTGAATTACCAAATTATGTTTTTTTGGGGAATTTTGACTTAGATTTTAAAAAACTATGTTTAGAAACTCTTTATTCTTCCTCAACTGTATTTAATGACATAAAAAAAGATAGTTATAATATGTCGAAGGCATCTCCTTTATGTGATTTTTTTCCGTCCAGTTATAAGCAAGTCTTAATACAAGGTGCTAGGACCTCCGGACTGTTTGAAGAAGATTATGTTATTGAGAATTATCCCCAATTAATAGGTGAGCTGAAAAGTGTTTTAAATGGACTTGAATTTTACAGGGCTCGCTTTTCACTTCTTCAGCCAGGAGAGGTTCTGGACTGGCACATAGATACTGATACTTCGGTATCATGTCGTTTGCATCTTATACTAACTGGTGACTCCTCTTGGTGTATTAAACGTCGACAAGAGATTGAATCTAAAAATTTAGAGCATAATGAGATTTGGTTTACTAACACTGGTTGGCCTCATAAAGTTACAAATAATTCTGATGAAGTTAGAGTTGTGCTCAATGTTGGTTGCTCATACGAAGATTTAGAAAGTGCCTTTGGTGATATTCGATTGAAAAATTAAGGAGTTATTTTTTGCAAAAAAATTTTAGCTCAAAAGAACAAGCAAAAGAGACGGGGATTTATAAATTCCAGGATTTATTCTCAGTCAATGAAATTGCTGCATTAAGAGCTTTGATTGAAGAGGATGTTGAGGGATTAACTCATGATTTTCCAGATTTCTTAAGTCGATTTAGCTATAATTTGAGTTCAAAGGTCCAAATAAAGATCAGTGAAATCGTGGAATCTTTAGATCTGTTGAATAAAGTACAGATTATTACGCAAAAAGAATTATTTTTATCCCAAGAAATCTATTTCGAACTTAAAAAAGGTGTAAGTCATGGTTTCCCATGGCATGTAGGCACTTATAGTTTTGGCGCCCAGCAGATTGATGATTATGGATGCTCACTTTGGATTCCCTTTGTATCTCTAGAGGCAGAACTTGGTGGGGGTATCACCTGTGTTCCTAAAGACAAGTTATCTGGAAAGTTTGTGTATGAGTATATAGAGCCTGCTGTTATTAATGACATCAGCAAAAAAATTGAGGAAGGCGAAAGCATTTCCTATTTGGATTATCTCGATTTAAAGCATCAACCTCTTAATACTGGATATTTTCTTCGTTTTTTAGAATCTCATGCCGTTAGCTTAGATTTTAGACTAGGGGATGCACTACTTTTTGATAAATATATTATTCACCGTTCTAATAAAATCCAAGATAATGGTCCTGACTATAGAGGCGCATTAGTTCTTCGTTTTATGGATAAAAAATCAACTTATTCGAAAAAAGGCGATGAGACGAGGCATTATCATGTAACGAAATTTAGTGCTTCGCCTTATCTCAAACGCAATTTAAATTCCTTAAAAGATGGTCAATTGTTATTGACCTCTGAATATTTTAATAATCGCATTAGTTCTTAGAATGTTTAAGCAAGTGATTCTTGTTTTTTATTTGTTATGCAAATAAACTTATGAACTAACCGAGGTGAATATGTTCAGGCGACATTTTATATTTAAATTTGTAGTGGTGTTATTGGGGACAATAGATTTTCCAAAGCTCATTCCAAGACGTTCACAACATCCTGTTGAGTGGAGATTTATTTTTGTTTCATCGTTTGGCTCTAAAAGCTTGATAGAATTTCTAGAAAACCGAGAGAAGTTTGAGAAAGTAGATGCTTTTGGAAGTGTTAACCAAAGATTTATTGCAACAGGAGATCTTCTTGAAATGAAAAGTGAACTGAATAACGAGGTATTCACTCAAGTATACCATGTCCGTAATTCTGAGAGCGCGTGGAGATGGAGAGAAGTCATACTAGATGTACGGGAGAAAGAGCAGGGATTGATCGACCTAAGTAGTATTGAAAAAAAATATGGTATTTCAGTAACTGTTGAAGAGAGAGAGCTGACATGAAAAGTAAATTGATAATAGTTGGTGCTATATTGGGCTTTTTGAGTATCAGTACCTATGCAAAGGCAACAGAAGAAAAAAAAGAAAAGCCATTTCAATTACGATGGGTGATGGCTCATAAGCCAGAGAAGTTTTTTGTGAGTACTGGTAACTATTTTAAGAAACTAGTTGAGAAAGAAAGTAAAGGGCAGATTAATGTTCAAATTATAACTAAGCCTTTGAGGGGATTAGATAAAGATCGCATACCTCATTTGAGAAAAGATGCGCTAGAAAAAATTAAAAACAATGAATATGAAATGACTCAAATTTATAGCTATGCACTTCGTCAATATGCATCAGAGATGCTCGTGTTGGATTTACCTTATTTATTTGACTCAAATGAGCACGTTGCTTCGGTTCTTGAGGGACCTATAGGTAAGAGCCTATTAAAGAAAATTAATAAGGGACCAATTAGAGCGCTTGGTTTTACATACAGTGGTGGTTTTTTAGTCATACCTTCAAGGCAAAAAGAACTCCACAAAGTTTCTGATTTTAAAGGATTAAAGTACAGTCCTTGGCCAGGAAGCTTGAGTAAAAAAATTACGGAAGCTTTAGGGGCAACTTACGTAGAATATAATTTTTCTGGTAACACTTCTCCTTCTTTTAAGGCCACTTCGGACTTTAAGTTTCTTGATGATTTATTTAAAGAACAATCTGTCGATATCGGTGATTTGAGCTGTGGTGATGTTGTCGAGTATATAAGTGAGTCTGACCAAATTAAAGTTTTAAATAACTTAGGGTATAGAGTTATTTTGACTAGTTTAGTGATGAATAAAGAATTTTATAATTCTTTACCTCAACATTTAAAGGATGTTGTTAGTAAAAGCGCTGTTGAAGCAGCAAGGTTTGAAAGAGAAATGATAATCTCAGAATGTGATAAAATTGAAGGTCTAGCTAAGAGTTCAAGTATTAACCTTGTCAGTTTTCAAGATGTAGTTGGTTTTAAAAAGACTATCTCTAACATTCAGCAAGAGGTTTTGAATAGTGAAAGTCGAAAAGAGTTGTATGGTAAGATTAAACAAGCAAGAAAAACCCTTACCCGAAAAACTAGCAACTAGTATTTCTACCTCAAGTTCAACCGTGTTGTGGCGACCATCAGTTATTTTATATTTGATTGCCATTATATTGTTTTCGTCTTTTTTGCTTCCTTTGACCTTTCAAAACTCAATTGATTTCTTTCTAAAACTAACTTTTTTAGGAGCCTTTGTGGCTCTTTTGTTTCGCGCTCCTCATTTAATTGTTTCTTGGTGGATGAGTTACTTCAATACTCCTTTAAAAAGATCCTATGGAGAGGCCGAGTATAATAGAATATTCATACGTAACGGCTTTATTGTATTTCTTATTTCATTTTTATCATTTGGCTCTCTTGCTTTTGTAACGACTCCTGTGTGGGGTGTTTTCATAGTTCTATTGTTGACTGCAACAAATCCCTTAACATTTCATCACAACTATTCGCAGGATCGAGGAATTCTTGGATTGGTAAGTTCTCCAGACATCGACTCTAGAAAGGTAACTAATTATTTTTTGAGAATAATAGTTCCTATTTTTTTTATTTGCGAAATTGTATTTCTAAATAACATTCTTCTAATGAAAACAATTTTAGGTTACCCATTAATCGACTTTAAGGGACCTTATTTTTTAATTTTATATATTACAGCTATTATTTGTTCAGTTTCACTTCTTATGTTTTCAATTATTAAGGGTATAAAAGCATGGAATCGTCATTTATATTTTAGTTTTTTCTTGGGTAGTTATGGGTCAAGGTTACTTTCGCTAGTGGGCTCTTTAAGTTTAGGGTCCGCTTTGTTTGAGTCTGTTCGTCATAATTTCTTTTATACAGACTTAGTTACAACTTATTATAATAATAGACGTAATCAAAAAACAAATGACACTGGGAATTCATCTTTTGAAAAACTTTTGGTATCAAGTTCAACCTTTTATTGGACTTTAACAATTCTATTCAGTGTGGTTTTTTCAATCTTCTCTTGGCAAATTCTAGCAATAATGCCTGATCAACTTTTAGAAGTTATAGGTCTTTCTTCAAAGTTTTGGACCAACTTCAGTGTGATCTTTCTCTTTTTTTCATACGGATTTACCGGAGCGGTTATCTATCATCATTTTTATGTGGATCGATATTTGTGGAAGTTTCGCGATATAAAGCTGAGAGAAGAGATTCTTCCCTTACTTAATAGAGTGCGATAATTTTCTCATTTAATTAGGTTCTTCAGTGATAGTGTCTTCGGCTCTAAAATTTAATTCACAGGAATATCCGGGTTTGAGAGCAGCCCAGACAATTATCTGCCAACAGCTAGGGGATTTAAAGTCTGAACAAGTTTGGTACACTCCCTCTAGAACCTTCCATTGCAGCCCAAATAAATCGGACTTTTGTGACATAGTTTCGGCCCAACGATTCGCAAACTTTCTTAGTTTATAATTTTGAAATGATACAAATACACCTTTGTAGTTGTTTTCCATGGCCCATTTTAATTGTTGTGGGAGTATGTAATTGCTTAAAAAACTAGTACGACTTGAATGGGTCGGCATTCTATTTTCAGATCTAAAATTAGAGTGTACAAATGATCGAGAGAGGAGTCGTAAATGTCCGGCTGGAAAAAAATTAGATTGTGTTGCCGCAAAAGCTATGATTTTATCCCGTGCTGATTCGGAGATAAGGACATCAAAAGTATCGTATTTACAGTAGTTTTTCTTTAAATTTGAATAGTTTTTCCAAAGTGTATCCTTTGGATTGGCACTGATTTCATCGATCGTCTTCTCAAACGTTTTAACAAAAGGTTTGTTTTCACTTAAATTAAGATTAATCACTTCAAAAGTTTTGTTACTTATCATCGACAAACCGGGTAATTGTGTTGTTGCTCGCTCGATTGGCCTCTGCTGCACTAAGAATGTGCTTCTTGGCGATCGCTTTATTCTCTAGCCAGCCTTTGTTTGTCCCATCAAGAAAACCATCAGCTTTCATTTTGTAATCTTTTAAACTACGATTAACGTAGTCCTCCCTCATTAGTCGAGGGGCACACAGCTCTATGCGTTCACCCGTTTGCAATCCTATGCGGTGATAAATTTTAGAGCTATTAAAAAACCAAATTGAACCATTTGGAAACGATAAAGTTTTAGCATCAGTCGTGCTCTCTAAAGGGCATTTATGTTCATCTGAATACTCAATCTTTGAGTTCCCTAGAATGGAGAGGTGAAAAATACCATCCCAAAAATACCCATCACGATGAAAAATGCAGGATGGTTGGCTAGCATCCCTTATATGAGTCAGCATTAAGAGATTGAGTTCAAGCTTTGTTCCATAAACTTTTTCAAATTCGTCCTCATAATTCTTTAGAGAATTTAAGAAATACTTGATTAAAGGCAGATTACTGGACTTGTGAAACCAGTAGACTTCGTAATTTGAAAAAAACTTACCGCTGTTATTTCCGAAGTCAGTCGGGTTGTATGTATCTATTATTTCACGAGCCCAGGAAACTACCTTGGTTTCGGGTAAATGGGAAATCTTACTATACAGAGGTTGATTTAACTTTGTGGAATACTGTGTGTCCAAAACTCTATGAAACCTCTTTGAGCTATTAACCTGATTATTAATAGAGAGTGAACTTTACAGTAACTGATAGTTTGTGTCTAATTGATTGTAATTATTATTTTGAAAGATGCTGTGCGAAAGCCAGCTCTCTTTATTCTACAATGTGATTTAATAGATTTATGTCGAATATAGAATTAACTACAAGAAAATTAATTTTCTTAGTTTTTATTTTTTTTGAGATATTTGTATTTGCCTTCAAGAGTGAACATTTTTTTTGGCCTGTCATAACTTTTTCTATGTATTCTCATAATGATTGGAAAACAACAAAGCTGTATCTTGTTGATTTTTACGATTTTCATGACCAACTTATTGTAGAAAGGGAATCTGTTGAGAAAATTCTCTATCCATTTAATACGGAATATGTATTTACTTCGATTATAAAAATGAATAGCCTTTTAAATGTCTGTCAAATGTTTACTAAAAAGTTAGAAGATAATAATTTAAGTAAAATAATTATTAAGGAACGACAAATGAGTTCTGGTTCCAAACTCTTTTTAATTGTAGAGAAGGACTCTTGTGTTACGCCCTAAATCTTACAAACTCATTGGGGTGTCACAACTGCTCATTGTGTTCAATGCCTTATTTTTTATTAATAATACGAATTTTAATTCATTGTTATATTATCCCGATAATATTAGGCACAGCCTATTCTTTTTTAAAAATATTAACTTTCAACCCAATGATTTAGCGTTATTAATCCTAGCAACAAATTTAAGTTTAATTTTTTATATTTTAGGTATTGGTTATAGATTTTGTATATGGATTGCTTTAATCAGCTCCTCGGTTTTAATTGGTTATCGCTATAACTTTAGTTTTTATCATTGGGCTGATAGCATTATACCTCTTTCTCTTTTTGGTCTGTGTATAGCTCCATTGAGCATACCTAAGCTTTTCTCCCAAAAAAGAATTGAGACAAAGGTGATTGAATTTCATTTAATGGTTATGCGATTTATATTTATTTGGCCTTTTTTTTCTGCCGGTTTATCAAAATTGAGGAACTCTGGTATTGCTTGGTTGGATCAGTCAAATCAACTGCTGATGTTATCTATCAATCGCACTCTTTTTAAAACATGGGCTGCCAGTGGAGTTACTGATCTGGTAGAACGAGTATTAGAAATGAGCTGGCTATTACAAGTTGGTGCTACTTTTGTTTTAATCATTGAGCTAATTTCTCCATTGGCATTGTTTTTGGTAAATTTACGTCTTCCCTTATGGGTAGGGCTCTATTGTCTTCTATGCATGTTTTCACTTTTGTTGGGACACCAGTTCATTTACTTTTTTTGGCCTTTTTTGTTTTATGGTTTTGAATTTAATAAAAAATAAATCTTATCAACTCGTGGAGACGAATTTGTTGTTCCATTTAAGATGTACCCAAATGTAGTTTGAGATAAGTGTTATTTTGAGCGCTGTTGTTAATTGCTAAAACGAATACCCACTTTAATATACAATTCTTAAATTATCTTAAATTATGCATATGCTATTCAGATTCAATATAGGGCAATTAGGCATCATAAAAATATAAAAAAGACTATTTATTAGGCTTACATAAGCAATTTCGATAGCTGTCATTTTGATTTTTCATTTTTAATATAGGTTTATTTGCTCTAAAAGCGTGTTCAAGGCTTTTGGAAGAGGCCTCCATTCTAATCTTATTATGATTTCTTTTGGAAATCCCTGGGGGGGGATCATGAAAGTATATATTCTTTTATTGTTATCTATTTCTCTTATTTTTTCGTCTTGTAAGAAATCAAATGATTCGGGGAATAGAGGTCCAGTAAATAGTAATGGAGACCCAATCATTGGTGATAAATTTAAGGATGAGGAACTTGTTTTCCCCAACAATACACCTATGTTTATGGTTCTTATTCGATTGAAGAGTCCGGCGCTGCTCTCGACAGTCCAAAGAAACGCCAGTGGCGAATTTGAAGTGGATAAAGATTTACAAGCTCAAATCCTTAAGGAGCAGCAAGCCTTTGAGGATCAGTTGAAAAACTTATCCTCTGAAATTTCGGTCTTGTATCGATATAAAATGGTTTTGAATGCTTTGGCCATTCAAGCTCCTCAGAGTTTGGCTGAGGAAATCAGTCAATTGCCATTGGATTTTATTGAGGCGGATGAGTCTTTTGCTTTGCCACAAACCTTTGCTTCGCAAGTGGAGAAAGCAAGTCGTTCTCTTGCCATGGAAAATACAATGACATTTATTGGGGCCACGCGAGTTCATGATCAACTCAGCGTGAGTGATGAGTCTGGTCAAATAATACCTGTGCGAGGGCAAGGTATAAAAGTGGGGATTATAGATTCTGGTATTGATTATACTCACAAAATGCTCGGTGGCTCAGGTAGTATTTCGGATTTCGAGACTCTTGATCCCAGTGGAAGTACTTCTTTATTTCCAAATCACAAAGTTGTTGGAGGTTATGACTTTGCAGGAGTACAGTTTGAGCCAAACTCCCATCTTTATGTAAATAGAATTCCTGTGCCAGATAGTAACCCTATTGATCGCACGGGCCATGGAACTCACGTGGCTGGTACGGTGGCGGGTATTGGTGATGGAGTCAATACTTATGATGGAGCGGCTCCTGATGCTGAACTATACGCTCTTAAAGTGTTTGGAGATAATCCTGACGGTGGAACGAGCGATTCTGTTATCATTGCGGCTCTAGAGTATGCGGCGGACCCTAATGGGGACATGGATTTAAGTGATAAGCTAGATGTAGTCAACTTGTCTTTAGGTGTTGCCTTTGGAAAACCTCACTCACTTTATAACCAAGCCATTTCTAATTTAGTAAATGGTGGAGTGGTTACTGTAGCAGCAGCAGGGAATGCGGGCCCTGTTAACAGTATTGTTGGTTCACCCAGTACGGCTGATGATGCGATCTCAGTGGCGGGGTCTGTCGATAATATGCCTCACAATTGGCAGTTTGATGGAGTGGAATTTCATACCGTTAACCAACCAAAGACAATCGTTGAAACGATAGAGGGAAAACTAACGGTTCCAATTCAAACACTGGGTCCTGTATCAGGAGAACTTTTTTATATTGGTCTAGCGGATAAAGATCTGGAAGTGAAGCAAGCTGAACTTTTAAATGGTAAAGTTGCTTTGATTGATAGAGGAAATGTCTCTTTTGTTGATAAAGTGGAGAGAGCTTACCAAGCGGGTGCCATTGGAATTGTCATGGTTAATAATGAACCAGGCAATCCTATCTATATGGATGGAGATAAGACTTTTCCTATCCCGGGAGTTATGATTTCTCAGTCCTTGGGAAGTTTAATTAAAGAGGATATGAAGGCTGGACCAGCGACGGTTGATTTTATTTCTTCAGAAAAGTTCAAGAGACCAGAATATATTGACCTGTTAGCACCTTTTTCATCTCAGGGGCCACGAGATCTAGATTCCGCGATTAAGCCTGAAATAACGGCTCCAGGTTACAATATTATATCTGCAAGAGTAGGATCTGGTGATCAAGCTGTGATGAACAGTGGAACGTCGATGTCGGCACCTCACATTGCAGGGGTTGCAGCATTATTAGTACAGTACCGTAAAGATTTACAGGCTAGAGATATAAAATCATTAATGATGAATACCAGTGTCTTAATTGATGATGACAAGGGAAATGTTTATCCGGTTTCTCGACAAGGTGCTGGTAGAATTGATGCATATAAAGCAGCCACAACTCCTTTGGTTTTCTCGGAGCCAGGAATTTCTCTTGGAAAACTCAATGTAGGTGCACAAACACATATCAATAGAGAATTTCAGATTTTTAACGATAGCCAGGAGTTAGTGCAGTTTGAGTTGAGTCCAGTCAATCATGAGAACCTACAGGTTAATTTGTCGACGAATCAATTTCAATTAGAGCCAGGAGAAAGAAGGACTGTTTCGTTGGATGTCGTGACGCTCCCGCCAGCTGAAGAATCCCTCGAGGTGGATGCTCAAATTGCGATAAAGAAAAGTGGTGAGTTAATTGGGCACATTCCATTATTAGGTGTTGTTAACAGAACAACAAACATTAAGGTGGATGAGCTAATCCAAGTGAATGAAGATTCCTTTCGCTTAAGTCTCTCTAATGTGGGAGACCATGATGGCTATGCTTTACTCTTCAATCATTTAGGAAATGATGAGAGAAAAAATAGCAGTCTTGATCTTTCTTCCAGTGTCGCTTGTGATCTTCAGTCGGCTGGCTACAGAATTCTAGAAAAAGAAGGAAAACCTGTTATGCAAGTGGGGATTAAACTTTATAATCCTCTCACAGCTTGGAGTACTTGCGACATTAACTTAGAAATAGATACTGATGGTGATGGGAGTGTGGATAGGGAAGTCTATGCGGGTAATAACTTGGGCTTACCAGGTCTACAAGGAATTGAACTACCTCCCCTGAGTACTTTGGTTTTTGATGCAAAAGTTTTAAGTCAAATAGTTCAAGACTATAATAAAGTGATTGCCACGCAGCCAAGTGAAAGACCGCCTGTTAGTTTTGCTCCAGCACTTATAGGTGGAGCAGGTATGCTTGGTTTCTCTCATTCAACTGTAGCTTTAATAGAGGTCCCGTTAGAGACTTTAAACATGAAGACTCATTCATTAGAAATGAGAGTTTCAGTAACATTTAATGGGGTGGATGTAATTGATCGTAATGATTATCTCGGAGAAGGACTAGGAGAGTTTTTAAAGATTGATACAACATTAAATAGTGGAACATTTGCTGGTATTCCTGAGATTGTCCCTGTGCCTGCTGGTCAAATCGTTGAGGTGGATCTATTGAAAGCTCAAGGGGAAAAGCGAGACCTATTGGTTTATTATCCACGAAATGAGTTTACGGTTTCGGTCGAAGATATAGGTAAGCAAGGAGAAGTTGTTACACCCAATAAAAACGTTGTTCCAGTCCCCTGAGGCCTTTCTTTAAGGAGGACTTCTAGTAAGGGAGATGCTTTAAATTCACATTGAGTGAGTAGGAATTAAATTTAAGTCATGAATCAAGTCTTCAATGTCTGAGTTTTTCTTGCATCCATTGAGGACTTCTTGATTTACAAAGTTTGTTCCAAGTGTTTCTTCCATTTTAGCCACGATCTCTGCGGAGGGAATAAAAGCAGTTGTCCCCATCATATAGTCTTCTGAATCAGACAGTTTTAAATGGACGAGTCCAACGATTTGTCCATTTTGATCAAGAAGAGACGATCCGCTAGAACCAGTTTCAGCATCAATGGTGCTGGTCATTGTGCGGGGATTTAACCACTGTTTATCCACTAATGGTAAGTACGGATTTGATGCCAAATCGAAAATCACTCCTGAGGTAAAATGGAGGTTGTAAAAGGATTGGTGGTGAGATCTTTTGAAGATGGGAAAAGAAAAGTTAGAAACTCGGTCTAAATTAGACGGAAGGCTATTAGTTACCTTAAGGCAAGGCATTGATTTTGTATTAAGTGGTTGATTATTTTTATCTACGAACTGTAAGAGTGCAAAGTCTCCTATGTCGCCAACTCCAGTGAAATCATCTTGTCTCAATTGATGAAAGATTTGTGGATACCTTTTTGATAATTCAAAAATATCTTTAGCGGGGATCCATCCTTTCGCTCCAAGAAAAATGACTTTTAACTTATGGGAAGCTTGTGGGGAGTTGGCAGGCAGATGACAAAACACTCCTTTTGATAAAACAGATTTGTTGATCTTATAATATTTGTAGGGAATGTTGAGTTTCTTATTCTTGATAGTATTTGTAATAATTTTCTCACTAATCAAATTTGTCACAGAGGGGGTTTGTTGTCTTAAGTAAAAATTATTAGTCTTTAAGCAGAAGGTAATATTGTGAAGTGCAGTTAGTACATATCCTGAATTAGATATTATAGTATAGGACCCATTGAGTCCTAAGTTTGTATTGAAAAAAGGTAAACCTTCTTGTGCGTTTTTGTTCAATTGAGGAGCAATGAACTCGCTAGCGTAACATGGGCTTATTGCGATACAAAAAGAGATCCATCCTGTGTAGAACCCTTTAAGTATAAAAATGATGGGATCTTTTTTTACAAATGCTTTCATTACATAGCTTTATAGCTAAGTGCAGAAATTGTTTGCGATGCTTTCAAGATAGAGAGTAAAGTTTACAGTTGATGGTGGCTAAAAATTTCAGTGAGTGATTATGCTCAAAGGTTTAAATGTTTAATTTTCCTTAGAGGCGGGAACTCTATTTAGCAGTCGGTATTCTTTATTCTTTAAAACTTGTAAGCTATAGTTGTTCCCAGTGTAGCACATTTTTCTTAACAAAGGTGTTGCAAGAGAGTCACATCCAATCATAGCATTAGTCGAGTTGCAGATAGAAATGGCATCGGCGTTTTCTATACCATGAACTTTTAGGTGTTCGATTTTACAGTGAATAATTTGTTGTCCGACATCAATGACAGTTTCTTTTTCCACTGAATTACAAGCATTTCGTTTACAGGCTGTTTGCAACATTTTTAGATATTCTTCTTCAGAAAGAAAGTCTCCAACGTTGATGGCGTTGATGATCCTTTTGATCTTTTTTGTATATATTGTGTTATGTGCATCAGATTGATCAGCATAAGCTGTATAGCCAATTGTCAGTAAAAGAAAGTTTATTATTAGTGTTTTCATACCTATAGCATCGGCATGTATCAAATTGAGTTTATAGGTTAGAAGTCTAGAATCACTGAATAGTTACTTTTTTTGAAATAGGCCGATTGTCCCAACAGAAACACGAACATAACGCCGATAGAGTGCATCTATAAGGAGTTGTTGTGTCTTTTGACTATGATAGAATCAAAAATAAAGAAGAGGGGACTCACTGGGCCACTTATTCTGATCTTTTCATGGTACTTTCTTTAGTGTTCTTGCTACTTTATGTAGTCGCTAGCTTAAGGTCTGGAACCAGCAACCTACAGAGTTACTCTAAGCATCAAGAGATCATTAGAGAGAGGGACCAATTAAAAGAAGAGTTGGCATTCTATCAAAATAAAAAAGACGATTACTTAACAAGCCAGGCGTCAGCGCAAGAGCAGGCTCAGTATGAAGATCTAATGAAAAAAATGGAGCTTTTGAGAGAAGAAGCTCGTGATGAGAAAATAAAACTAAGAGAGTCTGCTGATCAGTTAGAGAAAAAAGAAGTGGCCTTAAACCGATATCAAAAAATGATTAAAAATATAATCACAGCTAACATAGTTTCATCTGTGAATATTAAAAGAAGAGACAAAACAATTTCTAAGAACTTTGAAGAAATTGACTCTCAGAAAGAAGAGATCAATAAGTTAGAACAGAATGTAAAAGATCGTCGTATCGAAATAGTAAAAAGTGAAGCTAAGATTAGGAACTTGAATAAGTCATTGCAAACTAAAATGGCGCAATTAAAGAAAGCCTATAAAAAAAGAAAAATTTCCAAGGCCAAGATGGAAGCTCAACTAAAAGTAATGAAAGAGCAAAACCAACTAAAAGTGAGTCAGTTAGAACTGTCTAATGCGAAGGCGAAAAAGCAAATTAGAAAAAATGAAGAGGTTATAAAGCAAGCGACAGAGAGGTTACGCGTTGCTGAAAGAACCATTGCGACACAAGAAAAAAGTATGCAACAGCTTGTGAGAGAGAAACAGCAGGTTATTCAAAACATCGCTCAAATGAGAGAGAGTTTTAATGAACAAATGCAGAAAGAGAAAAAAGCCTTTCAGGCAAAGTTAGCTAAAGAAAAGATTTCATCTCAAGCAAAAGCTGAAAAACAAAAGGCATTTTTAGCTCAATCTAAGGAAAAAGAAACTCAACTTGCATCTCAAATTCAAAACATGGAGTCTCAGGTTCAGAGTGTTCAGAGCCAATTGGAGAAAGCACGTAAGGATAAAGCGTCTCTTGCTGAAAAATCAAAAAATCTAGAAGAAAAAGCAAAAAGTTTGTCAGGAGAAAAGCAGCGTTTGGCTTCAGATTTACAAAAGATGAAAGAAATTGCTAATGCGAGAAAAAAGCTAATATATAACATGAAAAAAAATCTTGCGAAATCAGGTTTGAAGGCCTCGGTTGATTCTAAAACGGGTGATGTCATTATTCAATTTGGCGACGAATACTTCGATACAGGTCGAGCTCAAATTAAGCCAGGAATGGAGAAGGTTCTCAAGAAATTCATGCCAGCTTATTCGGAAACTCTTTTTTCTGACTCTAAGACAGCAGAAAAAATTAGTTTTATTGAAGTGATTGGTTATGCTTCTCCAACATATAAAGGGAAATACGTTAATCCAATTAGCTTGGAAGCAGATAATAAAGAGGCTGTAAATTATAACTTAGATTTAAGTTATTATAGAGCAAGGTCCATTTTTGACTATATTTTTGATACTAAAAAAATGAAATATAAATATCAAAAGAAAATTCTTCCAATGGTCAAAGTGACCGGACGTAGTTTTTTATCTGAAGGTTCAAAAGATCGGGATCTAAGTAGTATGTCTCACAAAGAGTATTGTGCAAAGTTTGACTGTAAAAAATCGCAGAGAGTTGTAATTAAATTTAATATGGAGAATTAAAGGAGAAGTTCATAGAACCTTCTATACATAACCCTAGTTTGGTAGATACATTGGTTGTTTTTGCAACTTATTGGCTAATACCATTAATGATAGTTACGTTCCTCGCGGGAATCGTTCTCCGTAGTCTTGTTTACTATACTGTGCGTCGGCAAGAATGGTTTGCAAAAGAGTTTGAAAAGCGAGTTGATCTTTTTATGGAAGAAAGAAATCCTAGCTCAAATGTTTCATTTTTTATTGTAGTAAAGTCTTTAATGGAAAAAACATACTATGAACTATTTAGAGTTCGTTTTGCCATGAAAAGAAGAAAACCAGATTTTGTAATGACTGTGACCGATCGTCTGTTTCTAATTCAGCAAGGTGCTGCCTTTTTTGTGCATGATATTTTAAAGCCACTCAAGCACATTAAGTTTAACGAATCTAATCATCCGAAATTGTTCACAACCACAAGAAAAGCTTTTTCTCGAAATCCTAGTTTTAGTAAGGTCTTGGGGATTTTTCCTAGTTCTACCTTGAATGATGTTATAAACATTCTGCCTGGTGTTTTTATTATTCTGGGTGTTTTTGGAACTTTTCTCGGAATTATGAAAGCTCTTCCTGATTTGGGAACCATGGATTTAAAAGATATTGATGCCTCTAAAGCCATCATGGATCAATTTCTATTGAAAATTTCATTTTCTATGAGCACATCTTTGGTTGGAATTGTATTGTCTGTTTCGATGTCATTTTTTAATGCCGCTATGGCGCCTGAAAAAATATTTGTTTCAGCTGTTGACCGTTTAGAGGCGGCTTTGGATTGTCTATGGCACTTAAGTGCTGATAATAAGTTGCCAGAAAATGTGGTGGATTTTGATGCAAATAGAAATCCTGATGAAGTATTGGCAGAGCAAGCACTCAATGAGGATCTGATCCTTGGTAAAAGGAAAAGAAAACAGCAGAGGGTCGCTTAGAACTGTTGAAGATTGATTTTGCAGGACCAAAATCCTGTATGAAGTTAATTAGAAGATCATTAGCTGCATCTAATACTAGCTATTATTGATTCATGTGTTCATAAAAAGATCATAAATGCCGATAAGATAGAACACTAGGTAATTATTTATGGCATTTAAACACTTTTGGGTTCAATACAAACTCAAGAAAAATTCTGATCAGGCTTATATAAAGTCTGAGTCATTCGTTTTAGGAAGAACTCCTGAGTGTGACTTGTCTATTCCTTCTGATGTTGTCAGTCGTCGTCATTTAAAAGTCTACTTTGAAGATAATAAGATTTATGTGAAGGATTTAGGTTCAACCAATGGCACATATCTACAAGGAGAGAGGTTAGAGCCTCATGTTAAGTATGAGTATAAAACAGGAAATCGTTTATATATAGACTCCAATAAAGGATGTGTTCTTCGTATTACGGCAATCTTGCATAAAGAAGTCATAGACGATGTCTTGGAGCAAAAAGAGTTAATGCTTGCCAAAAAAAAGCAAGAATTAAAGATGCGTGGCAACACAGACTTTACAATCTCTGGAAATCAATCCACTCAAACTGATAATCATACCCATTTTTTATCGCAAGCCACACAGACTGTAGATAATATATTTGATAATTTAGCCTATATAGCGAAGAGTGCTCGATTTAATAAAGAAAAACAAATTAAAGAAGCTGAAGTTCGCTCCCAAGAACTCATACAAGAAGCAAAGAAAATTGCTGAAGAAGAGCAGTTAAGATTAGAGCAAGAGCTTGTAGAGATTAGAGAGGCCTCCCATTTAGAAGCCAATAAAATAATTGAATCAGCTCAAATGCAAGCGGAGAGCGTATTAAAAGAAGCTCAAAGTAAAGTTCTGAGTATGGAACAACAATGCGAAAAAATAGAGAGAGACTCTAGGGAAGAGGCTACTAGAATTAGCAATAAAATATTGACTGATGCAGAAAACCAGAAAGTTGAAATTTTAACTGTAGCAAAAGAAGAAAATGAAAAGCTCAAAAAAGAAAATGCGGAACTTGTTATCAAGGAAAGTCATTTTCGTGACCTGAGTGAAAATCTTGAGAATGATATTACTGAATTGAAAAAAGTTTTTGCAGAGAACGAAGAACTAACGATTAAGTCTAAGCAAGCTTATAGTGACGAGCTTTCAAAGCTTAATCTGTTAAAATCGGAGGTGCTCGATTTAGAAAGAAAAAGAGATATTGCTCTTGGAGATTTAAAAAGTGAAGTTCCGAGGTTAAAAAGTGAAAAAGAAAAATTCACTAATGAAATTCATGAAGCCATGAAATCAATCACCAAAAAACAATCCGAAGTGAACTTTTTAGAAAAATCACTAAAAGAGACTGAAGAGGCATTGATTAAAAATAAAAAACAAGCTCAGTTCTCTGAAAAAAGGTTGGATGAATTAAATCAAAAGATTATAGAAGCTGAGGATAATTTATTCAAATTGACTAAAATCAAGCGAAAAAGAACTGATGAGATGGAGTCAGAGTTTAAGTTGCATATTGAAAATTTGCAAAAACTAGAAAAAGAAAATGAAGAAAACATTCTGGCTGACAAGGAAATGGCAAAAAAGGAAAGTGAATCAATTATAAGTAATGCCAAAGTAAAATCTGAAGAAATAATCAAAGGTGCTACGTTAGAGGCTGAAAGTAGAATTGAAAAATCTCGCCAGCAAGCTTCGGATACTATTGAGAAAGCTAAACAAGAAGCTGAGAGCCTACTGACAGAAGCTAAAGAGAAGCAAATAAAGATTGAAGAGAATGCGAATGATAAAAAAAATGAAGCTATTCAATATGAAGAACTAAAAAGAGCAGAGGCTGAAAATTATTCCAAAGCTAAGACTAAAGAAGCGAATCATTACTATAATAATATAAAGGTTGAAGCTGATAAGTATTTTCGAGATTTTAAAGAGAAAATACAAAAAGACTTCTCTGAAGAAAAGTTAAAATTAGATCAAGAGATAAAAGAACGTAGAAGTTTATTTGATGATGAAATTGAAAAAGAAAAAAGAACCTTGATGGCTGATACGAGAAAAGAGGCTGCATCAATTATAGAGCAAGCTGAGTTGAAGTCATCGCAGTCCATTGAGGAGGCTCATAAATTAGTTGAAAATCTTCTTAAGGAAAATCAGATTGAGATGGATTGTCAGAAAGAAGCCTTCAGCCTTGAAATTCAAAAGAAGAGAGATGAGGTTGAGTCTGAGTTGCAAGAAATTAGAAAATTGGCTGTTCATAGGACTGAGGAGCAGAGAAAACGTTTTGATGAAGAAGAAAGTGAGCGTAGTCGAAAGCGTTCTCTGTTGTTGAGAAAAGACTTGAAAGATGTTTTGCGTGCAAGAATATTACCATTTTTAAAAGACTCCATTGAGATTACTAGAGTTGAAAGTATTTTCGAGAAAACAATTGATGCTATTATGCTTGATGAAGTTTTAGATCTAGAATCAGAAGATTTTTCCGGAATTGATCCATCTATTGAGCAAAAAAATGTTAAAAAGTTTTATACGCTCAGTGCTGCTGTAACTTTAGGGTTTATTATACTGTTAACGCTGGCACCAACATTTCAAAGACTCTTTTTTGACTCAGGACGCAGCATTGCGGCTCATGAAGAAAAGTTAACAAAGCAAAAGATTGAGAAGGCTAAAAAGGAAAATGACTTATCAAAAGAGTATCATCCTCAAAAGGTTTTAGACTTTAAGGAGACATATGTTGATCGTGTTTTGTTCACACAAGACTATGTTAAGATTGAGTTGGATAAGAATTATCGCGAGAAATGGATATTGGACTTGCAAGAGTTTTTTGTTCATAAGTTGAGGCTTGATGAGAATAATTTAGTTCCATTTATTGCCCACGAGGCTAATTTGATCAGAGAACTTGATTCTCAATTATCCAAAATAAATGGAAACTTTGTAGAGGCGGGTATTGATCGTATGAGAGAGTCCGAGTCAGAGTTCTTAGAAAAAATCCATAAAAGTTTAGGTAATAAAAATGATTTTCGTAAAATTATGCAGTTTAAAAAGAAATTTTTTGAAGATAATAAATCAATTGCAAATTTTGATTAAATTTTAAAAAAAACTCAAGCCTATTGATAATTAGAGGTTGAAGGATGATTTATAAAGCTCGTTTACAAAGAGTTCTTTAGCTTTAGCTAAATCATTATCGTAGTAACATAAAGAAATTCATTTCAAAAGGCCCCTGGATATCAAGAATCAAGCGCAATCCAATTTTAGATAAACTCTAATAAAGACTGATTTTTTTAACTCTGTTCAATGGAAGGTGTTAATTGTTCAGGACTAATATCGTGATTATTTTAGGTTTTAAGATCAGTTTATTAGTATTGTTGATAGAATGAAGTGATGTTTCTGATAAAGTTTAAAAATCATTTTGGGCTTATTGTTTTGATTATTCTGATATTATCTAATATTTCTTTGGCACAGCATCACGGTGAGTCTCAGAGGTGTATCAGTGCAAGAAACTCCTATAGAAGTTGTGAGCAACTTTTTTATTTACGTGGAGCCAGCAATATTGAGAGCTATTGCCGCACTCGTATTGCAGAAGTCAGGTCGGCCTGTGCTAATAGCAATCGTCCTACTTTGACTGAACGCTTGAGAAATACTGGCGACCGAATTGTTGAAAGAGTTGTAAGAACACTGGGTACAGGAGTTTCGCAGTGTCAAAGAATGCCAAATTGTGCAGGAAGTTCTCATATTGAAGTGGATATCAACTCTAATTGTATGTGTGTTGGGGCGACTTGTTTTCGAGTGAGTGTCGGTAGGAACCCTTCATGGAATCCGACAGGTACGGGTGTTGTCCAATCCATTGATCGCCCTGATGGAGTTGGAAGGTATCAAACTAATTCTCAAACTCGGACTGATCGTTACGATGATGATGCTGTGGCGATGAGTCTTCCTGGTGTCTGGAGCACTGGAAAATGGATTCATAAGTCAGGAAACTGCACTTCTCATTGGAGAACAAGAGGGTGTATCGCCGTCCCTTGTGCTATGTGGGACCTTGTTAAAGAGTCTATAGGACAATCTATAACCGTTTGTCGTGGAGGAGGAGGACCTCGTCCTCGCACGGAGGCTCCATCACAGAGACTTGATCTAGGAACAGGAAGTGCTCAATGAATCTGTTAAAAATTTTAACCCTACTTTTAATTTTTTACTCACCCTTAAGTCATGCAGAAGAGAATAAAAACAAAGAATATATTAAGGGATTGAGTTTGAAGGGTGAAGGTAGCGTTTATATTTTAGGCTTCAATTCCTCTTTAGAGTTGGTGGAGCTAATTTCAGTGAAAAGACCTGGGGAAGGGGTTTTCTGGGTTAAAAAGAAGGACCTTCTAAGGGTGGCTAAATTCGATCAAACAAAAGATGCAAGAATTCTATCACAAATTAAAAGTGACAATCATAAGCTCCGCTGTACGGAGATAGAGCTTAATGGAGTTTCAATACCTACTTTTATGGAAGATCAAAAAGTAGAAGATGGCTCTAAAGAAGATTGGAGTAATGAGCCTTTAAACCCTTGTTCTTCTAAGAACTAAGAGTTCAACTTTAATTCAGATGATTTAAGAGTTCCTTGGCATGAGCCAAGCTGGTTTTTGTGATCTTTTCTCCAGAAATAAGGCGTGCAATTTCCTCAATTCTTTGTTGTTTTTCAAGAAGTATCACAGACATTTCAACACTTCCTTTGGTTGGTTGTTTTTCAATGTAGAAGTGATAATCTCCAAATGAGGCCACTTGCGGTAGGTGAGTGACGCAGATGACTTGTTGAAATTTTGCGAGGTTTTTGAGTTTGGCTCCGACTTTTTCAGCGGTGGGGCCACTCACTCCAGTGTCGACTTCGTCAAATAAAAAAGTGCGTGGAAATTGGTTAGCACCAATGACTTGCTTAAGAGAAAGCAGGATACGTGAGAGTTCTCCACCACTGGCTGCTTTTGAGAGTTCAAATGCTTTGTCTTTTTTTCCTGTTTGAGTTTTGAATGAAACACGATCAAATCCAGTGGACATATTTTCTTCTTGTATTTCAACACTCACTAAAAACTCTAGCCCTTTCATATTAAGATCTAATAACTCTTTATTAACTTCTTTTGCTAGAAGACCTGCTCCCGCTTCTCTTTTTTTGTGGAGCTTATCAGCGACTTTTTTATATTCAGAATTTTTGACTTCAATCTCACTGTCAATTTTCTCAAGAGTGTCAGATAGGTTGGATAATTCACGGTGTTCATTTTTCATTTCTTTCAAAGAGATAAGAATCTCAGAAACAGTTGAACCAAATCTCTTTTGTAATTTTCTAATACGAGAGAGTCTATCTTCTAGGTCCTCTAAAGACTCATCTGTTCGGTCATTGGAATCTAGTTTACTTTGTAATTGGAAAGCGGCGTCTTCGAGAAGAGTGGAAGCTTCTTCTAGGCTTTGTTTAATATCGAAAACTGAAGAGTGATCAGGGGCTTTCCTAAGAATTTTTTTGATTAAGGCAAGAGCTGAACGGTCAGATTCGTGAAGGTAATCGATACTTTCATGAATCCATTCTTGCCAGTTTTCTTGATTTTTTAAATCTTTAATTTTTTCAATTAATTCTTCATCCTCTTTTTCAGTGATCTGTAAAGATTCAATTTCTTGAATTTGAAACTCTAAGAAATCAATTTGTTGTTCTCTTTGTTTGGATCTTTCTTCCAGTTCTTGTTTTTTATTTTTTAAATCGATGATCTGCTCATAGATTGACTTTATTTCGTCTCTCAATTTTGTATTGCCACAAAACTGGTCGAGAGTATCCATTTGGTAACTCAGAGACATCAGATCCTTATTTTCATGCTGTCCTGTTATTTCAACAAGTGGAGCTTCTGTGGGATTGCCAAGAGTAACAAGAGGAAAAACAATTTTTCTTAAATCAGAAACTGTTGAGAGATGACCGTTAAGGTAAACCTTACTTTTGCCATTTTTTTGAATAACACGACGAACGATCAACTTTGATTCGTCGTTTTCAATCCCCATGTATTCTAGTTTTTCGATAATGTCGGGGCGATCAATGATTTCAAAGGCCCCTTCAATTGTGGCAGAGTTTTTATTACTTCTAATGTCCTGACTGGAAGACTTAGCTCCCATTAGAAGTCCGAGACTTTTAATAAGTATAGACTTACCAGCACCGGTTTCACCACTTAATATATTGAGACCTTCATTGAAATGAATATGAATTTTATCAATGATAGCAAAGTGAGAAACTTTTAACTCTGTTAACATTAGTCACGTTCTCCAAATTTTAATTTCTCCCTTAAGAGATTAAAAAAGTTATGGGTTGGGTGTCTGATTATATAATGATCTTGTTGGTTTTTTTCTACTATAATTTTATGGGAGGAGTTCACTTCCATGGCTTTTTGACCATCAACGCTTAAGAGAGCTGGGCCCCGATCCCCAATGATTTTAAATTCTAAGACTCGATCGTCAGGAAAGATAATGGGGCGAGTTGTTAGGCTGTGTGGGCAAATAGGGGTAACAACTATGGCCTTTGTTTCGGGGTGAAGTACAGGACCACCGGCAGCGAGATTGTAAGCGGTAGAGCCAGTGGGACTGGAGACAATAACTCCGTCGGCTTTTGTTTCAGTGACCAGTTGGTTGTCGCAAAAAATACCGATATTGAGTAGTTGAGTTCTCTCGCCTCGTTCAATAACTAAATCATTAAGTGCTAAAAATTTCTCATTACTATTAATGTTAATAGATAATACCGAGCGAGGTCGCGAGTCCATTTTGTTATTGAGAGTGGACTTCATGGTCGTATAAAGTTCTTCAAGTCGATTGTCTGTTAAAAAACCGAGAGAACCAAGATTTACACCTACAATAGGGGTCTGCCGTCCATTGAGCATTCTAACCGCTTGCAGATAAGTGCCATCACCACCAAGGACAACCACAAGATCAATTTTATCAAAGTCTTTCTCATTATTTAATTCGCGAGATTTATCACAAAGGTTGACCTGAGGTTCGCAAAAGACCTCAAGGTTTTGCTCAGAGAGCCACTGTGCGAGTTTTTTAGCTTCACTGAGCGCTTTAGGTGTATCTTTGCGAATAACAATGGCTATATTTTTAAATGAACTCAAGTTAATCCACTCCTTCTTAAAAGTGCTTTAGTATCAGGATCTTTGCCGCGAAACTGGCGATAAAGTTTTGATGGGTCATCAACTCCCCCTCTAGAGAGAACTTCTGAGTAGAATTTACTTGCTACATCTTTGTCAAAGAGCCCTTTTTCTTTAAAAGCTTCAAAGGCATCCGCATCAAGAACTTCGGCCCACTTATAGCTGTAGTATCCTGCTGAGTAACCACCGGCAAAAATATGAGAGAAACCAACAGAAAAGTTAGTGCCTTCAACTTTCGGCATGAGTTGTAAATCTTTAAGAGCTTGTTCTTCTATTGCAAGAGGATCAAGATCTTTTCCGTTAATGTCGGTGTGCCAATTCATATCGACGAGACCAAAGCTGATTTGTCTTAATGATCCATATCCTGATTGAAAATTACGAGCTTTATTCAGCTTTTCAACAAGCTCTTTGGGAATCATTTCACCGCTTTGATAATGTTTAGCAAATAAGTCGAGCGATTCTTTTTCGTAAGTCCAGTTTTCCATTAATTGGGAAGGTAGCTCTACAAAGTCCCAGAGTACATTGGTACCTGATAGGGACTGGTAGTAGCAGTCAGAAAGCAGTGAGTGTAGTGCGTGTCCAAACTCATGGAAAAGTGTTTGTACCTCATTAAAAGTGAGAAGGGATGGTTGAGTTTTGGTGGGCTTGCTGAAGTTACAGCAAATACTAACGTGAGGACGGAGTACTTCTTTGCCATTAAAGCCTTGCTCCCTAAAATTGGTCATCCATGCTCCCGATTTTTTATTTTCTCGGGGGTATAGGTCTAAATAGAGAATCCCAATGTACTCTTGGTCGCGATGAACATCGAAGGCCTTAACATCTTCATGGTAAACAGGAATGGCTTTGTTTTCTTTAAAATGGAGTCCATAGAGTTTTTCTCCATGTATGAATATTCCATGTGTTGCCGCCTCAACGGGAAAGTAGGGACGAAGTTCCTCATCGCTAATGTCGTAGCGTGCTTTTTTAAGCTTTTCAGAATAATAGGCGAAGTCCCAAGGCATTAAATCAAAGTCGACGCCTTCCGTTTCTTTCATGAAGTCTTTGAGTTGTTGCAGATCTTGTTGTGCGGCTTTGAATGACGGCGCCTTAAGCTCATCTAAGAATGCAAAAACTTTGTCAGGATTTTTTGCCATTCTTTTTTCAAGTACAAAATGGGCATGAGTTGGATAACCAAGGAGATTGGCTCTTTGATGTCTCAGTTCGGCAATTTGTTTACAGAGTTCACGATTTGAAGTTTCACCAGAAAAAGCGCGCGAGTTAAAAGCTTTCCACATTTGTTCTCTCAGATTGCGGTCTTTCATATATTTCATAAAAGGAAGATAGGATGGAGCCTGTAATGTAAAGGTCCAACCTTCTTGCTTTTTAGAATGAGCTTCTTCTTCCGCTGTAGCCAAAACAGAATCAGGAAGTCCTTCTACTTTTTCTTTATCTGTAATGTTGAGAGAAAAAGCATTGGTCGCCTTAAGTAAGTTCTGGCTGTATTGTGGGCTTAAAGAAGCCATTTTTTGATCAAGAGCACGCAACTCTTCTTTCTTGTTTTCAGGAAGTAGAGCACCATTACGAGTAAACCCCTCGTAGGAATCGTTTAATAGTTTTAACTGTTCAGCATTGAGATTAAGACGATCTTTTTGGTCATAAACAGTTTTGACTTGTTTAAAAAGTTTTTCAGAAAGTTGGACGTCATTGCTGTAGTGGGCGAGTTTTTCTGAAACAGGTCCAACCGCTTTGTCAATCTCATCATCTGTACAGGCGTGATAGAGATTAAAAAAAACAGTGGTCACTTTGTCGAGATCACTTGAAGAAAGCTCGAGAGCTTCAATGATATTTTCAAAGTTAGGATTGGGCTCATTTTCAATTTTTTCGATATTCTTTTTAGCCGTTTCGATGGCCTTCTCAATATCATTGGCAAAATCTTGACTGGAAATTTTGTCAAAAGGAATAGAGTTGTCTGGCGTGTTTGGTTTGTTTAAAGCTTCAAGCATAGATGTTCTCCTCGCGCCCTGTGAAAAAGTGTTCTACTTATTAGTTCTATAGGAATCTTAAGAAAATGGGTAGGGGAGGGGAAATAAAAAAACCCTTCTTTGCAAAAAGAAGGGCTTTAAGGTTGTAATTCAATAGCTGAATTTATTTTATCTTAGTAATGTGAGCGGTCAGTTGATTGACAGTATCCGTAACCTGTACCAGGAACTCGTACACACTGGTCTCTATATCCACCGTTGTAGCCACCATTTCCATAGGAACCACCATTTTGACAGGCGTAAGGGTCTCTTAAGTTGCAACGACGACCAGCAGCTTCATAACAGTTGTCAGAGCCATTCGACCCACCACGATAAGTTTCCTGTTCTTCTTGAACTCTCTCGTACTCTAATGACTCACGTCCATGTCTTCTCGTATAACGGTAACGAGTCTCATCGCGAGTGTAGCGCTCATACTGTTCAGGTTCGCAACCACGCACGTAACGATTGGAGTTTCCGTAAACAATGGGACGTTGCCCTTGTTGGCATCCGCACATTCCCGCACCACCGTTGTAGCCAGAGTCTCCGTAAAGATTGTCATTTCCACCAAAATAATCATCAAAACCCATGTCACCAGCTTCATCTTGTACAGTTTGACAAGCTGTCGCTGTTGGAAAGTTTAAGCAAAAAGAATCCAATGCTTGGTCTTCTGTTTGTAGTTGAGTGTTTCCATCATCATTTGAACTGCTGCTCCCACAAGCTGTTACCAGGATGCTTAGGCAGGCAAAAATTCCCACTATATATTTTGTATTCATGTCCCATACTCCTTTTAGATTCGATCTTCGACTCTTCCTAATACAAGGATCATGCCAGGCCGTTTTTAGTTTCTAGAGTTCATATATTTGAGTTGAGGTGGTTTTTTGGCATTTAGGACTCCATCTATGCTGCAAAGCAATGTAATATTGTTTTGCACTCAAGAATTATTTTCAAAAAGGCTTGTGGAAAATGAAGTGAGAAAAGTGAGCGTGAGATAATTCACTTTAAGAGTGTTTTTCCATATTAATAAAAAATCTCCTAATATATTGATACATGGAGGTGTTAGGCTGTGTCTATGTGGTTAAGATATCCCGTTTTATTTAAAGTTCTATTTTTAGGTTTTTATTTTGTTCCAAGTTTGGCTCAGGCTCGTCTTTTTTCTTTTAATAACGAAACAGTGGCTCCTTATTTTAATTTGAGAGGTGGGATGTCGCAGTTGGGAAGTGATCCTTATCAATGGCAGTCCGTAGGGACTTATTCCGGAGATAAATTTGATTTTACTTATGGCGGGGAGTTTGGGCTCTATCTACGTGGTGCCGGAATGGGACTGCGAGTAGGAGCTTTAGTTCAAACTTTCGATGATGTTTCTGGAGGGCTGGGGAGTGACTCCTCCGGTAATGTTCTTTTCAGTGTCGTTAGTCAGGGAAGATTATTTGGACCGAGTTTTGCTTTTGACATTCAGTTTGCAGAACAGCCCACTCATTTGTGGAAACTTGTATTGGGTGGTGGTTACCAATGGGCTCAATTTGAAAATGACTACAGTGTAACAGCACAGGGACAGCCGTTCGTTTCTGGGCAGAGTCAATTTTCAGAAAAATATAAAGCTCAGCTTTACTATGCGATGATTGGTGTTTCTGGAGAGATTGTTTTAACTGATACAACAACGGTAGAGTTTTTGTTGGGTTATCATTATAGTTTTCCTGCCGAATGGAAGTACAGTGGCGGTGGTGAGAATTTCTCTGGCATTTACCAGGAAGGTGATAAAGTTCAGTATGAAGATGGAACGGATAAAAGTTTAGACTTATCTTATCCGTTTATTCAAATTGGTTTTAACTTCTATATAGATTTAGTTCGTTAACCAATAGCCAGTTTCATCATTGCCCAGTGTTTTAATCATCGAGGTTGTCGCCAAGTGACCATCTTCTGAATGACTCAACTACAACTATCACTTAAGGTATTTGGTATACACCTCATAAAGCTCAGCTTGCGCTTAACTCAAAATGACTGAGGCTTTGAACCCTCATTGCGCTGATGAACTGTCAACGGCCCTTAGTCTTTTAGTGGCCAATATTCTTCAAACTGTAAAAAATGTTTTAGAGCGTTAAATAATTTTTTCTGTAAATAAGAATGTTGAAATAGCGGGTTGTGCAAGAAAGTCTTTGTAAGTTCGTATTTTTAAATTAAAACTTTTAAACCCATTGATTAGTTCACAATGAGGCCTCAGAGTCTTTTAAAACCATTTAGAGTTTAAAATCACTATCAAAACTCTACATTGAAATGACTGTCCGATGTATCATTCGAGAATTCTGACGCCTCTTTAAGAATCTTTCTTTATCTTAAAACATGAGATAACTTTTGGAAATTGTGTAGATTTCGTCAATGTTTCATTTGACTGGCCTTCGGACGAGTGGGACGATTTTTGTGTATTAGATAGGACAAGGAACAAGAGTCCTATTTCGAGTTAGCTTATTAAGGAGGATGTCGTGAGCTTTTTAAATTCACTTTCACAAGCATTTAGTACTGGGGGCGTTTGGATGTGGTTTATCCTAGGGCTACAAATTGTTGCCTTGGCCATCATCGCAGAACGAGTGATCGCTTTGTATGTTAAAAGAAAGCCAAATCATAAAAAAAATGTTCTCGGTTTTGAAAGATCCATTCGTCAAGGTCAACTTGAAACGGTTATTAGCCAAGCAAAATCTAATGAAAGTGATTCCATAAATAGAACAGTGGCTGCTGGAACGGAAGCCGCAATGAATATGGGTGGAAAAGATGAAATTCAGGGAAGAATGGAAGAAGTCATTCTTGAAGAAACTGAGATTATTGAAAAGCGAACTGGCTTTTTAGCAATGATCGCCAACGTAGCAACACTAGCGGGTCTTTTGGGGACAATTACGGGGATGATTAAATCATTCGCAGCCGTGAGTCAGGCTAACCCGATGGAGAAAGCCACATTACTTTCTAACGGTATATCGGAAGCTATGAATACTACTGCATTTGGTCTTATCGTAGCAATACCAACTTTGCTTGTTTATTCTATTCTAGCCAACCGGTCACAGGTTTTAACAGATGACTTAAACCAAGCGGCTTTAAAAGCTTATAACTGGTTAAGCTATTCTTTTAATCCCATGGAAACGAGACAAGCGCGAGTCGAAGCCACTGTTAAAAACCAGTAGGAGCGAATAGTGTTTAAGTCTAAACTACAAAAAAAACCACTTAATACAGAAGTGGATTTAGTGGCTTTCATCTCTCTGCTTTCCGTTTGTATTTGCTTTCTCTTATTGACCACAATTTGGATTCAAATTGGTTCAATGGATGTAAAGCAGGCTATTGGAGGGCAGGCTCAAGAAGGTAAGCCAAAGCCTGAAATGTGGGTTGTAATGGAAACAGATGGTAAACTGACGTTTAAGTTGCGCCACATCCCAGCTAAAATCGCGAAGTCTTTTGGAAGCAGTGAAATTGCGAGTATTGAAGGGAAACCAGATTACGATCAGCTTTCACAATTTTTAGTAAAACTGACAGGAGAGTTTGATCAGCTAGAAATGGCTTTGATTCGACCTGCTGAAAAAACCCCTTTTGAAGACATTATTCAATTAATGGATGTGTTCAGAGAAAAGGGTATTAAAGATCTAGGTGTCACACCACTTTAGAGTCTTTTTCAAATATTGGGGGCATTATGAATTATCGTCCATTGGGCGCTTCTACAGGAAATTTTGGCTTTAAAAATAAACCGAAAAGAAATTTGGCAGCAACAGTGATGCTGACCTCTCTCGTTGATACTTTTTCAGTATTAGTTATTTACTTACTAGTGAATTTTTCAACTACGGGTGAACTTCTCTATATGAGTGAGGGAATGGAACTTCCAGCAGCAGCACAGTCAGTTGAGTTGGAAAGGAATGTTGTGGTTAAGGTAGAAGAGGATAAGCTTTTCATAGAAGAAAAAGAAATTCCCATGGCAGGTCTTGTGCAGAAGCTAATCGACGTGAAAAAAAATTGGGAGGAATATTATCCTGATACTGAGTTCACTGGTGCGATGACGATACAAGCGGATCGTAGGCAAACATACAGTTTACTTAGCCATGTTATTCAAGCTGGTGGTCACGCTGGCTACAGTGATATTAATTTTGCTGTCATAAAAAAATAGGGGACAAGGATGTTCAGTATGAAAAAGAGAAGCCAACTATTGAGTCTGTTGATTTTCTCATTCTTTATGAGTGAAATTGCTTTAGCTGATTCTGTTGGTAAAACAGAAACGTTGCTTATTAATAAATTAACGAAAGTTTTTTTAAAACTTCCAGAGGGGAGCCCAACTAAAGCAAAATTGACACTTCGCTTGGCTGATCTTCATGCTGAAAGAGGACGGCTTTTGGCGAAGGAAGATTTAGAAAAAGGCTGTGTTGAATGTCGTGCTGGTCAGGAAGATCGTGGTAAAGCTCTTGAGTATTATCAGTACGTATTACCAACTCTCAAGGATGAAGCTAAGCACCGTGTGATGGTTCAGGTTGGCCACCTTTATGAAGTGTTAGGTGAAAATGGTAAGGCGACACAGTTTTATCAAAAAGTCATTGCTAGTGGTAAAGGAGCCGCGGAGGCTCATTTCTCATTAGCCGAAATCTATTTTAAGCAACGTCAGTTTTCTCAGGCAAAAAAACACTATGAACAAGCGGTGAGAGATGAGAACTTTGCTCGTAAAGGACTCGCGACTTTTCGTCTGGCATGGTGTCGATACAATGTAGGTGAAATCTCTTCAGCAGTCTCAACTCTTGAAAAAATGTTGAACTCTCCTAAGTTACTGACAAGAAATTCAAACAATGTTGTCAATGTTGATGAAGACTTTAAGGAAGAGGTTGCTAAGGATTATACTGTTTTCTTAGCTCATGACTCCGGTATTGGTATAGCTGAAGTCAAAAAAGTTTTTCAATTAAGTCCACGAAAAAGTCAGATTGAAAATGTAACCTTTTTAGCTAAAGAGCTTGAAAGACTGGGAAGAAACCAACAGTCTGAGGCTGCCTGGGAATTAGTTATTGAGAAGACCTCAAATCCTGAAGTGAGAATGGAAGGCCTTGTGTATCTTGCCGGTCTCAAATTGAAAGGTAAAAGCAAACAAGAAGTTTTACCTTATTTAAAAAGAGCTTTTAGAAATTGGAGTTCATTGGATGGCTGCCAGAATAAAAAACAATGTGAAGAGTTAAAGTCTAGAATTCGATCACTTGTGTTTGATTGGAATCGAATGGAGAAAAAACAACCGTCGACCGAGTTGATAGAAGCTTATGATGGTTACTTCATGGTGAGAAAGGATGATGGCAAGGCTTTTGAGTTGGCCTCTCAAGCCGCCATTCAGGCTCAACAATGGCAAAAAGCATATGATTGGAATCAGAAGGCTTACGACCTAGCTGAGTCAAATGAGCAAAAAGAAACTTTACTGCTGCGTAGGATAGAAATTGCAGAACTTTCTAAAAATAAAAGTTGGATTGCACAATCTCAAAACGTTTATTTACAAAGAAGTACAAATTTGGAAAAGGCACCCGAGATTCGCTACCAAATGGCTCAAAAGTCTTATGATAATGGTGAAACGGAAAAAGCCGCTAATCAATTCAGAGAGCTAGCTCAAAATAAAAAGACGCCACAAAAATTAAGAACACAATCAGCTGAATTGGCTTTGGACTCTTTAGTTCTGGCGAAAAAAGATGCGCAAATTGAGGCCTGGGCAACGGAATTCGCTCAACTTTTTCCGCAGAATAGAACTCACTTTTTGAGTTTGGCGGGCCAGTCAGTTCTCTCGCAAACCGCTCAACTTTCTGGCGAAGGAACAGCTAATGAGAAAGCTTGGGTAACATTAAATCGCTTTGATGTGGCCAGTGCCTCTCCAGAAAAGAAGAAAACCTATCTTAAAAATAAAATTATTTTAGCAAGAAAGCTCAAAAAGTTTGATGAATTGAATACGGCTTTGCGCTCCTATCTCGCTATGAATAATCTTGAGCAGGAAGAGCGTCTGTTTGCACTTGAAAATAAAGTTTGGTTAAGCGAGTTGCAATTGAATTTCAATGAAGCACTAAGCTCTTATCAAAAAATTAACAAAACGGACTGGTTGGAGTTAGCAAGATTAGCCGATCTTGCAGAGAAAGAATCAAGTCATTACTTTTATAACTATCTCAAATCAGCAAAAGATGCTGATTTAGCTCATTCTATATGTATTAAGCTTATTAAGGACGCAAAAACTTTTGGCTCTAAGCAAACGGTTTGTGTCCCTTATCTGCAAAAAGATAAAAACCTTTTTGCCAGTCTTCTTCTTGAAATCTACCAAGGCAAAAAGACCTCAGCACAAATGCTCAGTCTTTATAAAAAATACGATCTTATAGGCACGGTGCCGGCTCATGTTCTTAGAAGAGACCATTTATTAGCTAAGGGTAAGGGTGCATTACAGAGATTAAAAGCTCATAAGTTAGATCAAAGACCTTCACAAGTGGGGACAACTCTTCAGCAACGAATGAATCGATTAACTTCTTTTGAAAAAGTCATTGCGGAAGCCACTCAGACTGGTGATTGGCTCACTCAAAGTTTATTTTTAAGTGAGTTGAGAGATCAATATAATCGTTTCTTTAATGATCTATTAAGCTTGCCAACTCCTAAGGGACTCAGTGAGTCTGAACAACAGGAGTACTTAACTCTTCTCAGTCAGCAAGCGGCACCTTATAAGGAAAAAGCGGATGAGATTCAGTTTAAAGTGGATGAATTATGGAAAAATGAAAGTGCTCTAGAGCAAGTTTTTGCAAACTTTCATCAGTCGTCTAAAGAAGTTCAAAAGGTGTTAGGGCCTCAGATAGCTCAAATTCAAGAAATTGCACCAGAGAACAAAAAGAATTGGATGAGTGTTGTCTACCGTGGTCAACAAAAAAGACAAATGCCCTCTTTTGCTAGCTTAGAAATGGCTCGTAAAAGAGTGAAGGATAATCCTTTAAATAAACAAGCTCTAAGAGAGTTGATAAAGTTAGAAACAGCTCGTGGTAATAAACCAATGATTATTTACTTGAATTCACGATTGAGAATGGTTGATCAAGGATTTGAAACAGCAGAGAGGTCTTTATGATAAGTAAATGGACGTTACTATTAATTCTCTTCTTTTTGCCAATGAGTCTGACGGCTGCACCTAAAAAGACTCAAAAGAAAACTCGTCAGAGTAAAGAAATTTCTTTTGATGAAATTCTTGTTCAAGGTAAACATCATTTTTCTGATGAAGCCGTTGTGACTGTTGAACAGGATAAGGTTTTAGACGCACTTCTCGAAGTGAGAAAAGACTTTAAAGATCGAATTAAGAAATCAGCAAAAAGGAATTGAGGTAAGACATGTCAAAAAGTTTAGTCCTCCAAAATAAGTTGGGTACAGTTGTAAGGGTTTTTCCTTGGGAGTCTCCAGAGAGAGTCTTTGCTGTTTTTAGAAGAGATACAAAGAGACTTGAAGTTTTAAACACCCTGACTCATCTAAAGAAGAAGGAAGTTCCTTTTGATATCGTGTGTGAAGGTAAAGGTAGCGATTTACAAAAAAGCTCCATGCAACTGGGAGAATTTGGTTCCTTAGTACTTGTTGATGCCAGACAAATTAATCCCACTCTTACAGAAGCCAATGAAGATGGTAGTAAGAATATAAAGATAGCTTCTGTATTAGCACTAGTGGCTTATTTACTTGTTGGTTTTCTTTTGACAGACGTTTTTGCTCCCAGTCAGGAATTGGCTCAGGAAATACCAGAGGAGAAAAAACGCGAGATCGTTAAAGTGGTAAAGAGGAAAATTAGTATTCCAAAAGTACAAAAAAGAACTGTGAGTTTAAACCAGCCAACTCAACCTCAAAAGCTTGTTCAAAAACAAAGTGTAAAGCAAGGATGGAAGAGAAGGGGAGCTTTAGCAGCCCTCGGACAATTAAAAAATAGTAAACAAAAAGGTGGCTTGGATCTTGGAGCTGTTAAAGCAACAGCTGGTCCGGGAATGGGCGGCTCTCAAGGCAGTGGTGGTGTTCAAACCAGTATTTATTCAAAAGGTATGGTTGCAGCACCTCTTGGGGCAGGTCATAACATCAAGGGTGGCGGAGGCTATGGTACTAAAGGTAAAGGTGGTGGCAAAGCTGGTTTTGGCTCTGTGTCTTTGATTGGTGCTACGGGAGCTTCACTGATACCCATTCCAGAGGAAGCGACAGTGGATGGAGGTCTTGACGGCAGTTTGATTGCTGATGTTGTTAGGAGAAATATCGGTCAGATTCGTTTTTGCTACGAACAAGGATTGCAATTGAATGCCAGTTTGTCGGGACGTGTGTCAGTCAATTGGGTGATTGATGGCTCCGGTCGAGTAAAAGTCGCTAATGTTAAAAATACATCTTTAAATAATAAAACGGTGGAGGATTGTATTCTTCGTCGACTCAGAACATGGAAGTTCCCAATACCGGCCGGTAATCAAGAGGTTCCGGTCTCTTATCCATTCCTCTTAAAGAGAACAGGGAGAGGATAAATGATAAAAAGGAGACAGAGGATGAGAGTTTTAATTTTAATTGGTCTTTTGGGACTCAGTGCTTGTCATAGTGGTTGGAATCAAGATCCTTTTGATGGGCAAGAAGAGAATGTTAAAAATGCGGTGCCTCAAGGCGGAAATAAAGTTCAAATACCACCAATACAAGATGTGATGAGAGTTGACGTTAAAGACACTTTCGTTGTTCGAGAGGGTGAATCCCTGAATGTCGGTATTGATTATAGACTTTTACATCCAGAATTCATTTTTAAGGGACTTGAGTTGAGAGACTTGGAGAATGAGCTTCCTGGAGCCACTTACAACCCTCAAACTCGTGAACTTAATTTTCAACCTGAAGAAGGCTACGTAACCGGTGGATTGGTTGTAAGTCATGTATTACGTGTGACTCTTTTGGCTGAATACAAAGGGCTCATTCAGGAGCGTCGCAAAGATTTGGTTTTTCATATAGTTAAAGGAAGCGCTGAAGCTCCTGTTATTGAAAGAATTGATAATTTAGGTGATACCTTCTTTGAAGGAGATCGAAAAGCTTTCCAAATTTATGTTAGAGATGAAGTCTCATCTGACGGTCCCATATTAGTTGTTGGCAATTACTCTCCTACAAATAAAAATGGAGCTCACTTTATCGAGTACGATAAAAAAGGAAGAAAAGTTTCTGGTGACCCAACTCTATGGAGATTCAATGCGGCGGTTGACCTTTCCTCACCAGAAATGTCGGATATTACCAGTTCTTCAGATCTTTTTCGAGTGGAGGTGCAGGCCTTCTCTCAATTAGGTGTACCTGCAAATCTTAAGAACTTTAATTTTTATGTTTTTACAAAAGCCAATCGTCCCCAGTTCTTTATGGATAGAGACGAAGTGAACTTTACTGTCGGAGAGCAAGGTCAGTATTCTTTCTTAGTGGTTGACCCTGGGCAAGAAGGTGAAGTGACTGCTAACTTTGTTAGAGGTTGTCCCACACAGGCTGAATGCCTTTGTGAAGGTGGAAAGGGAGCTAAAAAATCACTAGCTCGATGTTCCGTCCGTTGGATTCCAACGATGCCTGGACGGAATTTCTTATTTATCGAAGCAAAAAATACAGTTCTCTCCTATGACCAAAACACAATGAATCATCAAACAGAGACAGCTAATTTAGTCATCAATGTCATCCAGAAGGGGGCACAATGAAATTATTAACTCTTAGTCTTTCGCTACTGTTCCTATTTAATGCCTCCGCATTGGCTGGCATTATGGAAGATTTTGATTCTCTTGGTGGTAATGACGTACTGATGGATCGAGCACAAAAACTTCAACCTAATAAAAATGTAACGGTTGTTCAGAATCGAGTGGTCGATAGGCGTTTTCGTCACGAATTCAATATCGGTTATAATAATGTTATTGGTGGAGATGCTTACTTACAAACTCAAAACCTGAATCTTAATTATTACTTTCATATTAATCCACGTTGGACAGTGGGGCTTAATTATTTTCAAGCTTACAATCAATTAAGTCGTGAAGGGCAGTTTATCATTGATAACGATAGATTGGTTCCCGATGTTGATGCTCCAAAGTCAGGTTACGAACTTGTGGGCCAATTTGCTCCAATTTATGGAAAAATCAATATGTTTGATATGGGTGTTTTACAGTTTGATATGTATGCACTGGTTTCGTTCGGAAATATTGAGCTGACTTCAGGAGAAACGAATACCTATTCTGTTGGTGCGGGGCTTGGACTTTGGATCTCACAACACTTAACCACAAGACTGCAAATCAGACAAAGATACTATGAAGCTCAAAGATTTGGTGGCCCTGTCAATATTGAGACCACTGTTGCTGGAATTTCTTTTGGATACATGCTTTAGGAGACTAAAATGTTCAAAACATTACTGACAATTTTTTTATTAAGCCCTGTTGTTCAAGCTGATGACCTTTTAGATGTTCTAGATGGAGGGGCAAAGGTAAATTCAGACAAGGTTGTACCTGCTGAACCGTCAGTATTTAAATCAATCATCTCAAGGCCGACGGCAGAGCAAAATATTTTTCTTCAGTTCTTACAAAAAGGAGAAGTTAAAAAAGCACTTTATCAGTGGCCTTCTGCTTTTGAGGGAACATCTTTTGCAAAGTCTGATACGGGGAAAGCACTTTACGGCTATCTTTTGTTTAAAAATAATTTAAAATTAGTCGGACTTGAAACTTTATTTCAGACCCACCCAAAGCAGATTAACAAAGATATGGTTGAGCTTTGGCAGTCGACTATGCAAGTCGAGGATAAAATTTGGTCGCTGACTGATGTGAGATGGGCCTCTGAGTGGACAGATATTTTTGGAATTTCTGCTGAAGTTGCTGTTATGGCAAGAGAGTTTGAACAAGAACTGCCTCTTAGCCAATTAGAGAAACTTTTAAGAAAAACTCCACCCAATTCTTGGGAGAGAAATTGGACCGAGTGGCGTTACATAACTTCTCTCTTATTAGAGGGGCAAGATGTTAAGGCGGCAAAGCTATTAAAACATCTTCAGAGTGTTAAAGAAAATAATCCTATTTCGACTAATTTAATGGATATTACAGCCGCTCGAATGCTTTATCAAAATGGTTATTTGTCACAAGCCATTCGCTATTACCAAAAAGTGAGTAAAAAATCAGATTATTGGTTTCAAGCATTGGAAGAAATGGGCTGGTCAGAGCTTCGACTTGGACAACCTCAAAATACCTTGGCTCATATGAAAACACTTATGACCCCTGCTTTTGAGCCTGATGTAGGGCCCGAAACTTTTTATTTATCTAGCTTGGCTCATCTAAAAGTTTGTGATTACACCGAAGTGTCGGAAACATTAAAAGAGTTTAGGAGTCGATTTCAAAGAAAAACAAAAGTTTTGTTAGACTTAGAAGAAACTCCTGAGTCAAAAGCTGTGAAAACTTTATTTGCTCGGTTGGAAAAAACGCGTGTATCGATGGATACACTTGGTGAGGCAGGAGTACTTCTTCCAAGATACTCCACACGTGATGAGGCACTTTTTTATCTAGTGCAGAGGCATGTGGCTTTGAGTCAGGAAGGTCAAATTGCTCAAAAACTTTATTCTCAATCTTTAAGTGAAGGAACTGCCTTAGTGGGCTTTCAAGCAAAGATGGAGAGGTTTAAAAAGATGGTTCTTTCCCAAGCTCGAAACAGTTACACCGCATCTCTTAATAGAGTTAAATTCCTCGCGAAGGAAGAGATTGAGGAAATTTCTTCTGTCTTAAAGAAGATGCAAATTGTGGAGGCGGAGTTGATTCAACAATTGGCTCTCAGTGACCGTGTGATTGAAGATACGAAGGATGTAAAAGAAAAAGTTCAAAAAGGAACAACAGGAAGTACAAGCCGTGAAACTCTTAAATTTCCCTTTCAAGGTGAAGTTTGGTTTGATGAAATTTCTAACTATCGAATTGACATAGCAAAAGGCTGTCAAGCTGGTAAGGAGAAAGCACTATGATCAATTTTATGAAGAGAAATATAAAAACTTTCAGAGTTTTAGCATTTTTAGCTCTTTTAGGTTGTCAGGCTGAACCCGCAGTTAAAAATATTCCTTTTGCTCCAGTGAAAAAAGCCGATAAAAAACTAGATGACATTTTTATTGATGCAAAAATAGATATTCTTTTTATTATTGATGATTCAGGGAGTATGTCCACTTTCCAACAGCGTTTGGCTGAAAATGCTCAACTTTTTATTGAGAGATTTTTTCAGACAAAGTTCATTGATTATCATATTGGTGTAACCACCTCCTCTATGAGTGATTGGGGAAGTGTCGCTGATGGAGGTAAACTTCATGTTGTTTCCGGTCTTAACTTTGTAGATAGACACACTCCTGAAGGAAATAAAATCTTAGCGCAAATGATGAAAGTAGGGACGGGTGGTGCTGTCACCGAGCAGTTTCTTAGTATCCATATGGCGGCTTTAACTCCCAGTATTTTAACGGGAGCCAATTCGGGTTTTTATCGTGAAGAAGCCAATCTGGCTATTTTTGTCCTCACTGATACAGAAGATCAGAGTAGTGCCACTGTGCAAGGATCTTATGACTATCTATTGCAGTTGAAAAATGGACGCGAAGAAAAGCTTCATTATGTTGCTTCCATTATTGAAAATCCAGTGCCTTCCTGTCGTGGAGAGAATCAAAGGCCACTAAAAATTAGAGCTCTTGCAGACCTTCATAAAGACAGAGGTTATGTCTTTAGCTTGTGTGAGCCGGATTACGGTGCTGATATGGCACAAGTGGCGGAGAACTTGGTAAGAGCTGTTTCAACAGTTTATTTGGATCAGTTACCTGACGTTACTACAATTACAGTAACCTATGGTGATATGGTTATTCCTAATGATCCTGAGACTGGTTGGACTTACAGTCCAGAAGAGAATGCCATATTTCTTTCTCCCAATATTGATTTAGAAGATTCTGATACAGCTGATTTAAAAGTTAATTTTGAAGCTATTTATAAATAGAGCTTTTTTAGATCGTCATCATACATTTGGTCAATTTTCTGTCTCTTCATTTTTAGTGAGGGTGTGAGGTGACCATCTTCAATAGTGAATTCGTGGTCTAATACTTTATAGCGTTTGATGGTTTCAAAAGAAGCCAGGTTGGCATTGACTTGACTGACAGCTTTTCTCACAATGTTTTGGATTTGATCATTTTGAGATAGGCTTGCGAAGTCGCTTTCTTTTATTTCATAATTATTTTTGAGAGTAAAAAGTTCATCTTTTTCGAGGGTTAATAAGGCCACCACATACTTTTCCTTATCTCCATGAATATGGACATGTCCAATGAGCGGGTTTTGGCTAAATAGGCCTTGAATTTTTTGAGGAGCTATAAATTTTCCACCAGCCGTTTTTATTAAGTCTTTTTTACGGTCGGTGATTTTTAAAAAGCCCTCTTCATCAAGTTCACCAATGTCACCCGTTCTAAAGAAGCCATCATCAGTAAGAACTTTTTGAGTCTCTTCACTATTATTGTAATACTCAGTCATGACTTTTTGACTTTTAATTAAAATTTCGCCGTCGGACTCAAACTTGACCTCAACATCTCCAATAGCCCGTCCAACATAGCCATTTTTGTGCTGAAAGAGTGTGTTTACGAAAACGGGGCCCGTTGTTTCTGTTAGTCCATAGCCTTCTAGTACAGTGATTCCACAGGCTGAAAAAAAGTTTGATATCTCGGTATCAAGTGGAGCTCCTCCTGAAACAGCAAAGCGAAGTCGACCCCCTAATTTTTTTTGTATATTTGAGAAGACAACCTGATAGGCTAATTGAGATTTTAGAGCTTGAAACAATGAGGGAGATTTTTTCTCTTGTCGAAGTTTAGTATTTGCCTTTCCAATATTCATTGCTTGATTAAATAAACCTTCTTTTAATTTTGAGATTTCTACTTGAGATTTTATTCCCAAGAATATCTTTTCAAAAATTCTTGGTACGCCCACGATCACCGTGGGTTGTACTTTTGTGATATCTTTTTTAATTTTATCAATAGATTGTGCGTAACCGATGCAATAGCCACAAAAGTAATGCCCCCAAAGCTCCATTCGTCCTAGCACATGGGAATAAGGCAGAAAGGTGAGCGTTTTATCTCGATCCGTCACACCAAGAAGAGGGAATACCTCTGCAACAGAACTCATAATTTGATTGTGGGTAAGACAAACACCCTTAGGTTTTCCTGATGTACCTGAAGTATAGATAATGGTTGCAAGATCTTCGCTATTTATAGAGATTTCTGTAAGTTGTTGAATGGTATCGGGGTTATCGACAAGCTCATTAAGGAACTGCGGTGTTGATTCCAGATTGTGGAAAGATTGTAGTGAAACGATCTCCTTAAAGCTGTCCTCAATCTTTAGAGAAAGTATGTTGTTGTATAGACCTTCATTTTCGACAAATAAAAGACTGGGTTTTGAATCCTTTAAAATGAATTCCACCTCTTCAATATGTGAGGAATGGTAGACGGGTACGGTTGTAGCTCCACAGGCCATAATAGCCAAATCCAAAAAACCCCATTCTTTATTAGTGTTACTATAAAGAGCGACCTTGTCTCCAGGTTTGACTCCAAGATAAAGTAGAACATTATAGTATTGTTCCACTCGATCGTAAACTTGAGCCCATTTGAGGGTGTAGAGTTGTCCTTTTTTTATATATTGTATAGCAGCTTGATCCGCCCTTTGTTTTTTATGATCAATTAATCTTTTAAGTAAACTCACAATTTGCTCCCAATATAGTTTTGTGGGTTTGATTGAAGCTTCATTTTACATTGTAAAAAAAGGAGCCATAGCTCATGTCTACTAATGTAATGTTATAAGAGGCTGTCGACAAACAGTCATCTTCTTCGTTACTCAACTTCAGCTCTCACTCAACGTATGTTGTATACGTCTCTTTCAATATGAAGGTTTCACGCCTTGAACCTGACCATGCGACAGTCTCTATAATGAAGTGTCAATCCCCCTGATAGAAAACTTATACTGGTATTAGCGATAGCTTTAAAGGGGGTCAATAACTTGTTGCAAAGTTTGGCCTGGTTTGACCTTAAAGTGACTCTCTTTAGATAGCCCAGAAATAGGGTTTGTCACTCTTACAACCACATTTTCATTGGCTGGTACAGGGTGGCGGCGCCCAGAAGGAACGCTGACGTCATTTATATAGATCTCAACGCCGACAGATTTAATAATAAGATATCCTGTGGGTATTTTGGGCATAGAGATGGTTATGCGGTTATTTTGCGGGATTTCATTGACCACTTGGGTGGTTCTTTTATGTCCATCAAGCATAACCCCAATTTTTACGGGTAACTTTTTTACATATAAATCATGAGGAGCTGTACCAATATTTTCACCATTGATGTAAATCGCTGCCCCAGAAGGTTGGGTATGAATTTGTAAAAGATTAGCAGGTATATAGATGGAGCGTGGGCAAATATCGTAACTGGCCATTGATTCGCAGAACTTAGTCTTAAAATTGGGATGATATTTATTAATGTAAGCAAAAAAGACTAATAAAAAGCTTAAAGAAAAAAGAACGGTAAAGGTTGTCGCATTTCTATTCTTTCTTTCGATATCACTTAATGTATTTGTTGTGTTTGTATAAGTTTGATTTTTATATTCTTGTACTTTCTGGTGGGCATTTCTTTTCGCAATTTGAATTCTTTGTGCCCGAGAATGCCCATCGTCAAACTCTGGTGTCGAGTAATCAGAGGTTTCTTCTGAATTTATTCCACTGGGTACAACGACCGAATCTCCTGAAACTTGCTTATTTTCAGAATGAAGTTGTGCAAAGCTTACATTATCAAGAGACATATCATCTTTATGTATAAAGCTTTCCGTGTTTAACACTTGTGTCGCTTCAGCGTGTATATCCTCTTGTTGAGACTGGACTGTCACTTGTGCATACACAATCTGCTTTTTTCTAATTTGTACAATCTCTTCTGAAAATAGCCCTTTTACAAACTGACTAAAATCTTGCACAGAAAAGTCGGGATCAAAACGACTTAAAAAGCCTTGTAAGTCTCTTTGTAAATCTCCAGCGCTTTGATAGCGATTTACTTTCTCTTTTTCGAGTGCTTTTTTAACAATTTGATCGAGTTCAGTGGGAATATTAGGATTGATTTTTCTGAGACTTGGAACTTCACACTCGCGAATTTTTCTTAAAGTATTAATTTCGCTATTTGCTAAAAATAATCTCTGGTTGGCTAACATTTCCCAAGTCATAATGCCAAGAGCAAAAATGTCAGTACGACAGTCCACAGACTGGCCTTCGACTTGCTCAGGACTCATATAACCAAATTTTCCTTTAAGAGTGCCCGCACGTGTAGCTTCAATTTGATGGGCTGCTTTAGCGATTCCAAAATCCACAACTTTTGCATCACCCTCAAAGCCAAGCATAACGTTTTGAGGTGACATATCTCTATGGATAATGTTGAGAGGTTTTCCTGTCGTAGGATCAATACAGCGATGAGCATGATCTAAACCAGCAGCAACTTGTTTAATAATGTGAGCCACTTGCGCAATAGTAAAGACTTTGTCCACTCTTTTCATGCGATTGAGAATTTGACGTAAATTACGCCCTTCCACAAACTCCATGACAATATAGAACTGTCCGTTTTCAGTTCCAAAATCATAAATGGATACAACATTACTATGGGAAAGATTGATCGCAATCTTCGCTTCATCTTTAAACATTGAAATGAAGTCTTCTGAATCAGAGAACTGTGAAAGAATTCTTTTTATCGCAACAAACTTTTGAACACCACTGGCTGCCAACTTTTTAGCAAGATAAACCTCGGCCATCCCGCCTGCGGCAAGCTTTTCAAGTAAAATGTAATTTCCAAATGTTTCAAAATTCTTTTTCACGTATTTCCTCTACAGTCATATATCGGCTGCCTGAAAAGAGAATTTAAATATTTTAAGGAAAATTGAACTATTAAAAGCAATCCTGACATAAGGTCTAGTGGAGAAAAAAATTAAAATGAATGCTCAATTCCCTATTGTGAACCTATCGGTCAAACAAGTTCTTAGCTAATGGAATAAATAGAGAGTAGGACAAAGATCCAGTTATAGGATTTGTTTTCAAAATTCAGTGAGTTGTCAGTCAGGCTGTTAAACTGATTGCAACATGTCACCAAGTGAGAGTCTCCCGTTTTAGTTAATTTCGTAGTGAGGCGGAAGCTGGACGAACTGTACTGCGACGAGACAATCAACAAGACTAGAGGCTGACTAAAGGGGTATTTCTGAGCGAAGAATCTCAAACTGTCCTAACTTGTAATATTAAGCAATCAGTAGCATATATATTTTTAATAGAGGAAGATAGATAGTTAAAAACATGGGAGTCTAAATTCATGATTTGGGTCGGATTAACAGGAGCTATAGCTAGTGGTAAAACAACAGTCGCTAACATGTTTAGAGAACATGGCGTACCGATAGTCGATGCAGATCACATAGCTCATGAGGCCTTAAGGGACAATAAAGACAAAATTGTAGAAAAACTTGGGGCAGAAATTCTGGATTCACAGGGTGAAATTGATAGAAAGTTACTGGGTAGTATTGTTTTTGCGGATCCAAATAAGTTACTTATGCTTGAGTCTCTTGTTCACCCTTATGTAAAACAAAGAGTTGAAGGTTTAAAATCAAGCTATACAAAACAAGGCCATAAAATAGCGATTTATGATGTTCCTCTGTTGTTTGAAAAAAAACTAGGGGATCAGTTTGATCAAGTTATTTTGGTCTATGCCCCAAAAGAACTGAGCATAAAAAGAATGATGGTTAGAAACTCTCTGACAGAAGAAGAAGCCTTAGTGCGATTAAAAAATCAAATGGATGTTGAGGAAAAAAAGAAGTTAACTGATATTGTTATCGACAATACGGGCGATCTTAATTCCTTAAAGACTCAAGTCGATCAAGTTTTCAATAAACTGATTAAAGAATAAAGAAAAGAAACAAAATCCTCATTGTAGTTGAGGTAGATTAGCTTATTGTCAACAGCCCTAGAGTTTTATGTGCTTTAAATACGATCTAAAGTGAGAGTTCATAACCTATCGAGAGCTGAAGAACATAATCCTCCATAGAAGCTAAACCTCTAAGTTCAAAAAACCAGGCTCGGTTCTTTGATATGAGCATTTCTCGGCCCCATTGTAAGTTGATATAAAAGTTTTCTTGGTCAACAAAGTTATTTAGCTCTTGTTCGGAGACAAGACGATGACTTAAACCTAAACCATAATAGGAGCGATTGGCTTTGCGACTGGGAGTCAGTTCCCAACTGGCACTTATAAAGAAAGTATTGTTCTGGAGAAGTTGTAGGTTGGCAACCCATCGGTTCCAGGGTTGATTATAAAAACGCATATGAGTGTTAATAAAAAAACGATTGTTCTGATTATTGTTAAAAACACTTTTGTCGGCATGAAAGCCACCTGAAAAACCAATCTTAGGTCTTAAGTTCCAGAAGTAAGAATGAGTTGTGATGGGCTTCCCCTTAGGAGAATCAACACTATCGTAAGGGTAATTTTCAGACTTTTCGTCTTTTTCTTTTTCTAAATCACTCTCGACATTATACCAGTTGTCTTTGTTTTTGGCTGCTATAGCGGAAAGGGGGGCGAGGCTTAATAATAGAGAGAGAATGATTTTTAACATGAGTTAATTATAAAGATTTTTCAACTTGCAGCCAACGTGGATTTTCTAGACAATAAAGTTCTACGAAAAACTGAACGGATGAGGTCAAGGATGGCAAACAAGCTTGTTTTATTTTCAATCTTTTTATTCTTTACGCAGTTGAGTTTCGGACAGTCTCTGTATTCAGGTATTCGTCGGGGCTTTGAGGCTACAAGGGCCAATGGAATGGGTGGAGCTTTTACCGCTGTTGCCGATGACAATACGGCGATCTTTTACAATCCGGCTGGGTTGGGTCAATTAGAAAAAGGAGAGTCGAACTGGTTTTTAAAAGCCGATGTCGATCCAGAAATTAAAGACTTTTATGATGAAATTGATGAAGCGACCAATCAAGCTGATGACGTGCAAGCGATCTCTGATGCCATTCAAAGAAACTATGGGAAACATTATTCTGTTAGGGCTCCATCGTTGGGTTTCTTATGGGCGAGACCTTCTTGGGGGATGGCTATCATTCCAATGGACTTATCAATTGATATGGGACTTCATCGCACAGTGGGTCCATCTATTAATTTAACGGCGATTCAAGATACAACTTTTGCTTTTACAAAAAATTGGCAAATCAAAAAATGGCACAATAAAGGCTCATTTCATGTGGGTGTTACTACCAAATTAATCTATAGAATGCATGTGGATGAAATTGTCGATGCTGCTTCGATTTCTGGAGATAATGAGATTTTCAATATTGAAGATGCTAATGAGGGTATGACTCTAGATGCTGATGTCGGTTTCTTATGGGTGGGGCCTTGGCAAAGTTTTAATCCTTCAGCAGCTATCGTGATTAAAAATATTGGTGATTATGGCTACTTTACTAATTTAAATTTAATAGGTGAGGGTACGGGAGATCCTGAAAACCTTCATAGAACCATCGATCTTGGTTACGCTATGGATTTGCCAAGTTGGTGGATTTGGAGTTCAAAGGTGGCTTTTGACGTGCGTGATATTCTTCATCCTAACTGGAATCTTAAAAAAGGGATCCACCTTGGTGTTGAGTTTATGTGGGAAGTGGCTTCCTGGTTTCGCGGGGGATGGAGAGCAGGATTAAACCAAGGATATTGGACAGCTGGTTTTACTGGTGAGTTTGGTGTTTTTAAGTTGGATCTTGCCACTTACGGTGAAGAAGTGGGTGTTGAAGGTGTTGAAATTGAAAACCGCCGCTTTATGACCACGATGAGTTTAGACTTCTAAAATATTCAAGGTAACGATCCCTTCGGACCGTTACCAACTTTCTTAGCATTTTTCTTTTTATCATCTAAACAAAGCTGCCCTCTTAAATCTAAAGTCGATATCATCTTATTAAGCGAAGTCTCCTGCCTTCTTTAGAAGGAATAAAACGGAAACTTTTTCAAAGGTAAGTAATATTAGATACTTAGAATCAAGTTATTTAAGGTCTGATTTTGAAAGCAGAGAAAAGGCTCTCACTGAGATTTTAATAAGCTTTGTAATATTAAATGGTTATATGTATTTCTTGAAAAATTGAGTCTGAGGACCGCTGAGCCCATAAAAAATTATAAATAAGGCCTTATAATCAAAATAGGGGGAGATGGGGGGCTTCAAAAGTCTATTTTTTATGTGACAAGTGGTAGCATTTATGTAATAAAACACCACTTTGAAACAATTTGGAGTGGTTAATAATGAGCAAAGATAAAAGCAAAGCCCGTTTTAGAATTCAACGTCGCCTTGGAACTGAGTTACCTGGTTTGGGAAAAGCCGGTGCATTAGAAAGACGTCCTTATCCACCAGGAGAAGCGGGAAACAAAAGAAAAAAGTTTTCTAACTACGCTCTTCAATTGGAAGAAAAACAGAAAGTGATGTTTCACTACGGTCTACGTGAAAAGCAACTTCGTCGTTTCATCCGTGATGCTAAAAAAGGGAATGCCACAAAGAACTGGATTAGTGCTTTAGCAGGTCTTCTTGAGCTTCGTTTAGACAACACTGTTTTTAGACTCGGTTTTGCTCCTAGTATTCGTTCTGCTCGTCAGCTTGTGAGCCATGGTCATGTGCGTGTGAATGGTAAAAAAGTCAGTGTTGGTTCAGCGGTTCTTAAAGTTGGTGATGTTGTCTCTTTAAAAGATAAGTCTTATGAGCATCAGGTTGTTATCCAGAGTAAAGATGCTCCTCGTTTAGATATGCCAGACTATCTTGATAAAGGTGATAAAGAAGGAAAAACAGTGGGAACAGTCAAAGACGTTCCTGGTCTTGATGCGATTCCTTTTGGTTTTAATACAAACCTATTTGCCGAGTACTACTCTCTTCGCTCTGTATAAGATAAAATTGACAGTGCAAACTAAAAAGCCATGCTCCTAAGCATGGCTTTTTTATTTTGAGCCTTAAGATAGCCTTACATAGTCGTTTACTGTTCGTGCCTCAGAGTGGGCTTAGCTAAACGACATTTTTTCAGGTAAATGCTCTTTATTCTAATTTTTGTTCAATCCTTAAAAAACTTAGTCTTCTTCGATCTTGTTAAGAAGGGCATTAGCAATTGCCAGTGGATCATTCGGATTTTCAGCAATTGCCGAGTTAATATCTTGGCAAGCTTGGTCATCCTTCATATATCCATCATCAGGGTTGCATAGGCTCTCTTGGCTAGCGATAACAGTATTGCCCAGTTGTTCTTTTTTAGTATCGTCATAGTTGTTGGGATTATTTTTGTAATCATCAAGAAGGGCTTCAATATCGGCAGCAGTGGCTCCATCGGGGAAACCAAGAAGCTCTTTCATGGATGTGGCCATATTAGCAAAGCTTGCCAGAGCTGTTAAAACACTGGAGTTTGTTTGGGCGCAAACCTGAAGAGCAGCAGTTGAGGTGGTTGTGTCTGACATGGCTAGTGCGGCTATTGTAGGAGTTGTCGGATTTTGGTTGCTGTCACCACCGTCGATATTTTCGAGCGCATCAACGATCGCGTCCTCATCAATACCTTGTGAAATAAAAGCGGCTGAACATCTAAGAACATAAGCTCGTTCTGAATTTTGCCCCTGAATATCATTCAAACAGGCGTTCACAGTGGCGGCTGTTGCGTGATCAATACAGACTTGAGCTTTAAATAAATTAGTTTGCTTCTTATCTTCACAGCCCGATAAAAAAATAAATGAAAGAGCAAGTAGTGTGAATCCAAAGAGCTTTTTCATATTTCCTCCGATGAAATATTTAGATAGTAAATCTTGTAATATTGAACTTTTATTTTAGTAAAAAATTACTAAAAGTGCTAAGGGTTTTTGCGATTCTATTCTTGGACGATTATCTAGTTTGTTTTTGTTTCATCTTGATCTAGTGTTTTATCAATTGCGAGAGCGTTGATCATAGAAGTATTTCCCTTTAATAAAAGTTGTCATAGTAGGAATAAGACTTTCGTTAGAACTTAGGCTTGGTCATGATTTTTGAAAAATCAAAAGCGGCTCAAACTTTGATTCTTGAATCAGGTCATTTAGATTTTTTTGTGCAAAAAAACTAATAGAAAAAGTTTAAAGGCTAGGGGCTGATGAATTGTCAACAGCCCCTAGGTTGATAATGAGCGGAAGAGAAAAGGGGACGGTTGTATGAAAAAATATTTTTCAGGACGAACTTAATGGAGGACTAGACCATAGTTTAAGTCCTTCAATATCTTCTCAAGTTGAGACAGCAAGTGACCGATGGTTATGTGAGAACTTCAAGGAAGAGGTTATGAAACGTTACTTTACAGTAATTTTACTTTTACTTATCTCTAACCCAGTCATTGCTGACTTCGAGTTTTATCGAGGAGTGAGGCAAATGGGAATGGGTGGAGCCAGTATTGCTGTGGTTAATGATGAAACTTCTGTTCTTTCTAATCCCAACGGATTAGGTCGATTGAGAGATTCTTTTTATACGTTAATAGATCCAGAGCTATCGACAGGGTTGGATGATCATGAGACTTTGTTGGGTACAGCTGCCTTAGACTCTGTCATTCCTGAAGATGTTTATAATCAATTGGGTGATAATTTAGAAAATCCTTATTATTTTAAAGGACAAGTTTTTCCATCTATTGTGGTTCCAAACTTTGGAATTGGAGTTTTGGGACGCTACGAAGTCTTGGCCCAGAGAAACAGTGATGGAACTATGGATTATCAATATCAAAATGATTATTCATTAAATTTAGCAACCAATCTCAGTTTTTGGGGGGGGCGAGTAAAGCTCGGGTTTGCAGGACGTCTTATTAATCGAGTGGAGTACTTTGGCTCTAAAGATCCCGCTGTCGAATCTTTAGCACTCAGTTCTTTTGCCAATGAGGGTCTGGCTATTGCTTCTGATGTTGGATTAACATTGGCGGCACCCTGGCAATATTTGCCAACGTTAACAGTTTTAGTTCGGGATGTTGGTGGAACTTCCTTTTCTTTTGGTGATGGTTTTTTTGGAAATGCATCCAATGGGCGACCGAATTTTCAACAACAATCAATAGATGTGGCAGTGGCATTATTTCCTATCTATAGCAATCAATCACGCGGGGTCTTTACTGTTGAATACACAGGAGTGGACAGCACAGACGAAGTTGAAGACCCTATGGATCGCTTGCATGTTGGTACCGAAATTAATATGTGGGATGCCTATTTTTTTCGATTGGGCTATCACGCCAATGATTGGACAGCAGGATTTGAATACGCCACGGGCCTATTGCAATGGCAGATGGCCACCTATTCAGAGATGGTTAGAATCGGAAATTACTCAGAACGAGATCGTCGAGGTGTTTTAAAGTTAGGGATAAGGTTTTAATATGGAAAATAATAGCAATTTTTTAAAGCATTGTTTTTTTATCACTCTCTTGTTTTTAACTATAGGTTGTACTCAAAACATATTTGATGAGATAGCCAATAAAGACACTGATGAAGCTAAATACTTTGAGGCGAGACAAAAAATTAACAGTCGGTCTTATGGTGAAGCCATTGAAATATTAGAAACTATTGAACCCAGTTATTTGCAGGTGCGTGAGAGAGTGCCAGTCTACGCCTCCGCATACTCGGGTCGTTGTGGGCTTGAATTTTTAACTCTTTTAAATTCCATTCAAAACTCTTCAGTACAAACCATATTTTTATTATTAATGTCGGCTTTTCCAGGAGCACAAGCTGCTAATGTCCAGGATTGTTTACAAGCAGAAGGAATCATAGAAGCTGTTGGTGACGAAACGGCAAGAAATGGAGATGAGAATCTTTTAATTGCTTTTAACTCTTTAGCAAAAATTGGAACAATACTATCGAGTTTGGCTGATACGGATGATGACGGAGCGGCAGATGGAACCTTTGATCAGTGTGATAATACGGACTTTCCTGACACTATGGTGAGAGAGCTTGGTTCAAGTATCGGTACTACAATTGCGAGTCTTGGTGCTATTGGAACAAGTTACATTGATGGGGCCACACAAGAGGTGGAAGCTCTCTGTGATGAGCACCCTAATCTAGAAATTTTTTGTAGCCCGACAGATCCTGCGGATTTTGATCCTGCTGAAGTAGAAGCCTTAAGGATTGCAATAGGGTCAAGTGATCTAGGAATTAACTCTTGTGGTGGAAACGACTTTGGGGATTGTGCTCTTGCAAACGTGGGGAGTTGTCCTTGAGAAAGTTTCTTTGGCTCCTTTTATTTATTCCTCAATTAGTCAATGGGGCTGATATAGGTCTTTCTGTGAGAGCCTTAGGAATGGGAAATGCCTATACGGCTGTGGTCAATGACGGGGACTCTATTTTTTATAATCCCGCCGGTTTAGCAAAAATGAGTGGTTTTAGATGGACAATCATGGACCCAGCACTTGGGACCAATGCTGTGGATTCTTATCAAAAATTTTTAGATATTGCTGAAGATAGTAGTGATGTAAATGATATTATTAACGATCTGTATGGAGAGGATGTCACTGTCTATTCGGGAGCTAAATCTTTAATGTCATTTGGAAGCTTTGCTTTTGGTGCTTACGGCCTTGTGGATGGTAACTTTCTTGTAAACAATCCTGTTTATCCCAATATTCAAACTGATTATCGCGTCGATTATGGTTTTGTTGCGGGAATGGGACTGAATCTCGTTCCAAAAATGTTAGATATAGGGTTACAGGCTCGTCGTATCAGTCGACAAGGTGGAAGAGTGCCCGTTGGTGTTTCGACCATTGCAACATTGGACTCAGAAAGTATTCAGAGCGAACTGAACAAATCAGGAGTTGGCTATGCTTTTGATTTTGGTGCAACACTGACTTTTCCTGGTTTATTAAAGCCGACTATTGCTTTTAGTTGGAGAGACATGGGAAACACTTCTTTTGAACCAACAGGTTCAAATTTAGCGCCAGGTCCTATAGAACAAGAGCAAATTATAGGAGTGGGATTAAATTACGAAAGCTTGTTAATGGATATTAGACCTACTATTGATTACCGTTTTTTAAACAACAGTGAGATGCAGTTGGGCAAAAAAATTAATATGGGAATTGAGTTTAGTTGGCCCATTATTGATATTCGTGGAGGTTTTCAACAAGGTTACTATAGTTTAGGGGCTGGATTTGACCTATGGTTGATGAGAGTCGATGCGGCTACCTACGGAGTTGAATTGGGAGCTTATCCTGGTCAATTAGAAGACCGACGTTATATGGTGCAAATTAGCTTTGAGTTTGGAATTGATCCTGGCAGTTTCTCTTTCTTTAAACTGTCTCGTCCGAGTGTAAAAAATCACTCTCGCAAACAGAGGCGATAAAGCGTTTTTGTAAGTTTATCTCTAAAATCATACTTTTTGTTTTAAATGAGTTGTGAGATGATACCTTCATGTTGTTAAGATATAGGTTGCCACAGTTTATAGCAAAGAGGTTTCTGTGAAAGTTGCCTTTAATGCACGAATTTTGTGGGGCCCTCAAATGAGGGGGTGGAGTCGTTACACTTCTAACTTAATTCGCTCCCTTTCTCACCTTGATATAGAGTTGATTTTAGTAACCGATCGCTCATTAAATAGTAGCCTTCTTTCTGGAGCTAATCAGTCTAATATTGAAATTATTCAGAAGAAGGGAAGATTTTATCTTGATTGGGAGCAGAGGGTATTACCGGCAGTTTGTCAGGCCCTAAATGTCGATATTCTACATTCTCCTATAAATTATGGTTTACCTCTACGCTCCAGTTGTCCACAAGTACTGACCTTGCATGATGTAATTGATGATGTCTATTTTAAGCATCATCTTCCTTTGAGAAAGAAGTACTCAATTCGATCTTTGTACAATGTCGCTCTTCATAAGGCTTCCATTTTGGCAAGTGATAAGATCATTACAGTGAGTGAGTATTCTAAAAAAGATATTGTTAAATTTAAAGGTGTGCCTTCAGATAAAGTTGAAGTTATTTATGGAGGCTCTGATCAGGTTTTCAATCAGAAAAACATTACGAGCTTATCAGATCTGCAAAAAAGGTGGGGCATTCAAAAAAATTATTTTTTCTACGTTGGCGGTTTTGAAGAAAGAAAAAATGTAAACTTTCTTTTTGAGAGTTTTGCTCAATTGGAAGAGGATGTCCTGCTAGTTATTGCTGGAGGTGGGGTTGAAAAATCTGGTTTGCGACAATTGGCTCAAAAATATGGAATTGAAGAAAGAGTCAAATTTTTAGGGTGGGTGGAAGATGCGGATTTACCCAGTCTTTATTCCTATGCTTTAGCTTTTGTCTATCCAAGTCTTTATGAAGGCTTCGGTTTACAACTTGTGGAAGCCATGGCAGTGGGGGGAGCTGTTTTATGCTCCAATGTAACAAGTCTCCCAGAAGTTTGGGGAAATAAAGAAGGCCTTTTTGATCCCACTGATAGAAATACATTATTAAATGAGATGAAAGCTGTGATTCGTAATCCAGAATACCGTGAGAGCTTAAAAGAGTGGTCACGGCAAAGAAGCTCTCATTTTTCATGGGAGAAAGCGGCTCTAGAAACTTATAAAGTTTATCAGTCACTGGTTTGATAAAAAATGAGGAGTTGTTGATAATTTATCAACAGTCCCTAAGGGTTTTCAAGGTTCTGCTTTTATTTTCCTCGATCTTGCAATCAGATCCCGTTTAAATATATTTTAAGGCCTACAGTTCCGATTGAGTTAAGTTCGCAGTGAGGCGCAAGGAGGAAGCGGAACCAACTGTGCCGCGACGACGCCGTCAATGAAGTTAAGTGGACACTCTAGAGATTTCGGCCGACGTTTAGAGCTGGTATTAACTGTGAGATTGATCCAGTTTCATTGCAATATTACAACGTTCATAGGATTGACCAAAACGATTTTTAATTTCTTGGTCGTGTTTAAATCCATTTTTTTCATACAGGTGAATGGCTGCTTTACAAGAGGAATTTGTTAGTAGATAGCAAAGTTCCACTGTTGCTTCACTTTTAGCAAAATCAATAACATATTGGAGTAAGCTCTCTCCCACTTTAAACCCTCTTGCCTTTTCAAGAACCCCCATTTTTGTGAGTTCATATTCGCCATCACCTGTTTTACGAAGGGCGCATGTTCCCACAACTCCCAAAGTGGGGTGTTTTGCAAACCATATGTAGCCGCCATCCTTTAGAATCATTTCTTCAGGATTTTTAATGACTTTTAGATCAAGTGGCTCAAGCTTAAACATATTTGAAATCCATTCGTGATTGATTTCATAAAAATAAGGCTTCAGTTCTGGGCTATAGGGAAGAATTTCTGTCATAGGAAACAGATAATATCAATGTAGGATTGTGTCTAGAAAAATGAACATTAATGTCTCCTGTGGGAATAGAGCTGTAAATTTGTCATCCTGAGTGTCGGGGAGAATTTGTCTGCTCAGACTCATACCATTTAGTTAAGCTCTGATGGTATCGTTGTGATGCAGCTTCCTCCTTGCGCCTCACTGCGAACTTAACTAAAGCGGTATTAAAAAAGAATCCTTAACTTAAGGAAATTATGCTTAGCCCCTTCGCAGTACGCAGGGTGACCATTGGTGACGATCAGGGTGGTAGAGGTAAAGAATGGAATGGTGGCGACGAAGCATTGAGTGAAAAGGGCGATCAACAAGTGGACGAGAAAGGGCAAATGGATTTGAAAGAAAATCTGACGCTTGATTGCGTTATTAAAGCTGTAGGTACCTTTTGAGAAGATTGTTGTGGTAAGCTCTGTTTCTAATGCTCAACTGTTATTTGATTGATAATTCTGATCAAAAACCTGAACTCTTTCGTTCTATTTTAACGGAGAGTCCACTGTGGATTGTGGATGATCTACAAGCAAAGTTTTGGATGCAAGAATTCTTACGCAAAGAAGACTCCTCTTTAATTTGTAGTGATGATGTTCTGCGCGCCAGTGAGTTCTGGCAAAAACAGTTAATTGCTATCGATCCAATGTGGAAACCACTCTCTCCCCATATTTCTCAATATCTTATTGAAAAATGGATGAAAGAAATTATTGCTGAGCAAAACTTACCTGTGAATGGTAAAGATTTTCAGAGAGCTTATCAAACAATCGGACAAATTCTTCCTTTGCTTTGCCACTCTCATGGGGAAGAGGCTTTAACAGAATGGTTTCTTGAAAAAGAAGAGGCTAAAGAAAGATGGTATCATTGGTATTTGTTAGGCCAATCCCTATGGCGTCGTTTTTCTGAACAAAAAGTCATCCCTCTTGAATGGATGAAGGGAATACTTCTCAACTTAGAGTCTGACTGGAGGGAAAGTCGTCCCATTGTTTTTGATCTCAGCTTAGAGCTTGATGATATTGAAAGTGATTTAATTCTAGAACTCAGTCGATTTAATGATGTGCATGTTGTGGTGCCTAAATTTTATCAGGATAAAGAATGCTATCAAATGCTTTTGTCTCGCTGTATGCCCCAAGAGATGAACTCTCCTGAGATATTAAAAGAAAAGGTTTTTAAGAAACTACCGTCAATGCTTTCAGAGATTAAAGAGTGTGTGGGGCAAATTCGTCTTTGGTTGGAAGAAGGGGTTCCCAAGGAAAGTATTGCTGTTGTTTCTCCTCAAATTGAAAACTATTGGCCGACTTTACATGAGCACTTCTTAGTGGAAGGAGTGCCTGTCAGTAAAAATTCAGTGACACCTTTATCTCAATTTCCGGCTGTTCAAATTTGGCTTTCTAAATTACGTCTTTCATTAAAAGAAATTCAATCGGGTGATGGTGAAAATCTTATTTTCTCGTCACAAGAGTCTCCTCAATTCGATTTTAGTCAATTTCAAACTCTATTTTCTAATATTTATGATGTCAGCGATTATAAGAGAAATGATTGGGTTGGTGATGTTTTGCCAGTTGAAGCGAGAGCAGAAGAGTCTCTAAGTTTACCAGAGTTTTTACAGTGGTCTTTCCCGTTCTTCTCACATAAGAGTCGGGATCTTTACGAAGAAATTGTTTCTTCTTTGGATGAAGTTTTTTTCCTTGATGAAAAACTCACTCGTGAACAGTGGGTCGATTTTTTTGAAAATTTATTTTCTCGCTCAGAGAAAAATCTCTACGAGGGAGTGGATAGGGGTATCACTGTCACTTCCTTATTGGGAGCTCAAAATCAAAAGTTTGAAAAAATTGTGATACTTGGACTAAACGAGAAGAACACTCTTGAAAACTTTAATACTTCATTGCATTGGACAGACATAGAGTCCATAAAAATGAACTTTGGATTTAATCTACCGCACACAGATCGTTTGATTATTCTGGATCGTCTCGTATGGCTTGAAAAAAAAGAAGTCTCAGAAATTCTTTATTGTTATAGTGAAACTGACTTTTTAGGTCAGTTCCAGGCACCCTCATTCTTCTGGATAGAAGGAGCTATTGGAGAAAAACACTCACTGGAGCTAGAGTCTCCTTTGCAAACGCGTTGGGATGAATTAATGAATTTGTCTCCTGATATGGAATCTCACTTTCCTGAAAATTCGAATGACCAAAGGTTGACCAGAGTGAAACAAGATTTAGGGCAAGAGCCTGTTCCACTTCTTCCCTATGATTATTTTAGTCTATCAGCCTCTTCTATTGGGGAGTTTTTTAAATGTCCTTTCCGCTTCTTTGCACAGAAAGGTTTAAGATTGTACTCTTTGCCTGAACTGGATCTTGATATTGATTACTTAACTCGTGGTCGACTTATGCATAAAGTCTGCGAATTGATTGTGAACGATAAAAAATGGGAATTGAGCGAAGAGGAAATCAGTCAACTTCTGGATAAGTCTCGCGAAGAAATAAAGATGGAAGTCTACAATGATGCCATTTGGGAGTTTTTAAAACCTTTTTATATTAAAAATACCATTGATTTTTTAAACTCAGAAAAGACCTGGAGACAAGAGTATCCAAATACTGAAACATATCGAACAGAAGAGTTTTTAGAAACAAAATTGAGTGTAAAAGAAGGCAAAATTGTTTGGGGACTTTCTGATGGAGTCCCTTTCCGTGGCGTGATTGATAGGATTGATAAAAACGACCAGGATCAATACGCCATACTTGATTATAAATCATCAAGTGGCAGTTTGACTCAGTACTCGTCATGGGTGAAGAAGGGTAATCTCCAGCTACTTTTATATGTTATGGCACTGGAGGCCGGTGTTCTTGATGAAGAAGAAAAGAAGGTTGTGGGTACTTTTTATTATGTTTTAAAGGACATGAGCCGCAGTCTTGGCTTTGCCACGGTGGATGCTTCACCTGACTTCCTTCCATCAAAAAAAATGACTGAGGCTGATAAACTGGAATTACTTGAGTCCGCACAAGAGATTTTAGTGAGGATTATAAAAGATTTAAGTCAGGGACGTATCGAGCCTCTACCTGAGGATGAAAAACATTGTGAAAAATGTGATTGGAAAAAATTATGCAGGAACCCCAGTTTGAACATATAAATGAGTTTATTCGAGCGGGTGCTGGAGCGGGTAAGACTCACAACTTAACTCGAAAGGTGATCGAGCTGGCTTTAAAACACAAAAATGTCACTGGGCAGTGGCCTCGCACAGTTATGACCACCTTTACTCGTAAAGCGACCCAGGAGCTTAAAGAAAGATTACTGATTTACTGTTTAGAGGAAAAACAAGAAGCTCTTGAATTTGTCAAATCCACAAGTTTTCTAACAATTACCACGATGCACGGACTGTTTAATCTCTTTCTTGGAAGATATGGCCAAGTTTTAGGTTTACCTAATCAATTTAAAGTGGTTGATTCTCAAACGGTTGATTTTTGGAGAAAACAAATTCTAAAAGAAAAAGTAGCCTCACTGCCTAAAAATCATATCTTAAATGTTTTTAACTTTAGCCAACTTTTAAATCATTTAAAGCATTATGAAGAAATCTATTGGTTACAGAAAGGTTCACCGGTCTCTAGTTCCACTGATTATGAATCACTTTTTGAGGAGCTTAATCAGGAGATCGCTCAAAGGTTACGTGATCTTATCAGGCAAGGTAGTCAGGAAGTCGAAGGTGAAAAGTGGCAGGAGTTTTTTGAAGGATTAGAAGATCTCAGAGGGGAGTTAATCTTAAAAAAACCTTGGAATGAAATGCGCGCCATTGTTTTTGAAAAATCAAAAGTCTTAAAAAAGCCTCGTAAAACTAAAAATAATCCTGATTGGAGTGAGGACTCAAAAAAACAATACACTCAAATTACAGATAGAATAAAAAAATGGTATGGGCTGGAAGTCTATAGTGACCAGTTGTGGTCTCGTTCTCTGGCTATCTTTGATAGCTTTATGATTTTTGCGCAAGAATGCATTGAGGATCTTATTAGCAAGAAATTGAAAGAGTCTTCGATTGAGCCCAATGATCTGGAATACTTTTCTTACAAAGCTTTAAAGGAAAAGCCTGAGCTTATTCAGAAATTTTCAATGGAAGTGGATACCTGGTTTATTGATGAGTTCCAAGATACTAGCCCACTGCAAATTCAAATTCTTGAAGCTATGATGAATGCAAAGTCTCGTTACATGGTGGGAGACCCGCAACAATCCATATATTTGTTTCGGGGATCACGTAGCGAAGTGTTTTTTAACAAAAAAGAAATTGTTGAGAGAGAGGGTGGGTTTTATGAGTTCCGTAGAGTCAATCGTCGCTCGCAAGAAAAACTTCTGAACTTTTTTAACCAATTTTTTCCGAATTTGTCCTCTGAATTCTCTGAAATGGAACCTTTTAGAGAGTCCAACGATTCTGGGCCCTCTGTCACAGTTTCTGTTGATAGCACTGAAGATCATAGCGCGGAAGTTCTTCATATTGGTCATCAAATTTTGCAACTCCTTGAACAAGGGGTTAACCCAAAAGAGATTTGTCTTCTGACTCGTACAAAGAAGGAAATTGAAAAACTCCAGAAAAGTTTAATGGCTATGGGCTTTCCCATTATGTCCCACGCCTCTTCAAGTTTTTATCAGCGCAGAGAAATACTTGATTCATTAAGTTTGTTAAAATTTTTAATCAATCCGTGGGACGATCACAATCTTCTTATTTTACTACGCTCTCCATGGGTGGCACTTTCTGATGAGGAAATTGTAGAGACCATTGGAAAAGATAAGTCTCACTTTTGGAGTTCTTTTCGTGAGGACTTCTCAAAAAAAGAGGAAGAGCATCCAGGTCGAATATTGTTTGAAGCTCAAAAGAGAACTCAGGTGGAAGGATTGGCTTGGGTGTTTAGGCACACAATGATTAAGTTAGGCGTAATCGATTTTTCCAATCTTATTGATCCCACAGGTCGACGTGAGGCTAATCTTTGGAAGTTATTAAATATGATCGAGAAAAAGGCACGTGAACCTGGTTCGAGCCTTCTACAGTTTATTAATGAGGGGTTTAAAGCGGGACAGCTAGAAGAAATTGGAGATGCTTCTGATGCAAGCTCTCCAGTTGAGCCCAATAAAATTAACCTTATGACTGTTCATGCTTCAAAAGGTTTACAGTTTGATTATGTCTTCCTCCCTTTCTTGCACCGTAAACCGAGGGAAACAACTTTTAATGATTTTAGTTTTTGGGATCAGAAAAAACTTTGGTCATTTAGGGTTCCTCTTTTGTCACAGCATGAGTTCGTGGGCGACATCTTAGAATATCATACGGTTTCCGAGATGAAGAAAAGAGAGGAAGAAGAGTCCTTAAGGGTGCTTTATGTGGCTATGACTCGGGCCAGAGAAAAACTGTATTTAAGTTGGCATCATCAAGTTGAGAGCCGTTCCTGGGCTGAACACCTAGTGAGGCAACAAAATGATTTAAGTGCTGAGGATTATGTTGAGTGGTGCGAGGTAGAAAACTCAAGTAAAGTTTTTTATCAAGAAGGGAAGGAACATAGTAAGATACGTGTTCCTTGGGATGATAAAAGCGTTCGATTTTTAGAGCCACTTTCGGATGAAACGACACAACCTTCGAGCAGTGATCTTGGTGACTGGGAAACTTTTGAACAAGAGCAAAAAAGAAGGCGACAGGGGGTTGTCCTTCATAAAGTCTTTGAGTCTTTAAAAAACTTTGATCGAGAGCAAGTTCTGGCTTTAGCTCAACATTGGTTGCCCGAGCAGAAAGATAAAATAGAAGAGGCTATTGAATTTGTATGGGAAAATAGCGATGTCCCTTTTAAAGACCTTATTCGCAACGGAAAAGTGGAGTGGGGTTATCAGTGGGAGAAAGAAAATTCATTTGAAGAAAAGAGAATTGATCTGTGGGGCATCGTCGATGATACCCTTTGGGTTGTGGATTACAAAACGGGGAATCCTCGTTTTCAAGATAAAGCATTTGAACAAATATCCACATACTCAGAGGCTTTAGTTGAATACAACGGATGGGACAAAGCCATAAAGTGGGCGGCCGTTTATCCATTTGATAAAAAAGTTTTTATCAAGGATCGTTGATTACCCTTAAGTTAAGGATTCTATTTAATACCGCTTTAGTTAAGTTTGCAGTCAGGCGCAAGGAGGAAGCTGTGCGAACAGTACCGCGACGACGCCGTCAACGAAGCTGGGAGCTTAATTAAATGGTATTACCATTTGTGGGGAATTGAACTTCCCTTCTTCCTAGTGGACCAGTGATAATAAGTTTTAATGGAAGACCTGTGATTTCATCTGTTGGAACAGGAAACTCTAGGTAGTAGGGTGTGGCCCATTTTGAATGGTATGGGAATAGCGAGTGTGCCTCACTAAAGTTCTTATTGGCCTTTTTAACTTGAGCTTCATAGCGTTGCCCACCAGCGACAAGATAGATTTTCCATATAGACACTTTGTTGGCCAAATTATCATTTTTACGCTCAGGTGTGAAAAAGCTAAGCCATAGAATGGTTTTAGTATCGAGATCACCCATTCTTTCTCTTAACTTTTCAGCGGCTTCGTCTTCGCTCCAATCATAATACTGATCGAGTCGATTATGAATTGTTTGTGAGATGTCTCTGTTTAGTATAGTTGCTCTGAACTCAAATTGCTCATAGAAGCCAGAAAACTGTTTGTCTCCTGCGCTGAATTTTTCAATTTTACGAATGTAAGCTTCTCGACCTTCTGAATGAGGATGAGTTGTGCAAGCCAAAAGTCCAAAGAGAATGCTAAATAACAATAAATTTTTCATGGGGTTATTGTCCTAAATAATCTATAAGGTCGTCAATGCCTTCCTGTTTGTTAAGATCGTTGTAGATCTCGTGAAAGCTCTCTTCATAGAGTTTGAGCTTCTTTTCGCCAGGAATTTTTTTGAACAAATCGAGACTGGCTTGTGTTTTTACAATATGGTCCTGACCTGCAATTTGCATGAACACGGGAGTTGTTAAGTCTTTTATATTTTGACTGACCCAGTCCATGGTTTCAACCATGCCTTGAAACAGGGGGGCAGAAATTTTGCTATGACGTAGGGGATCTTTACTGTAAGTGGCGACCTGTTCTGGATCTCGACTAAGCAAATGGTATTGCATTTCAGTATTGAGGGTGAGAGTGGGCCAAAACTGATTAAGAAGTCGGCTGGCAATTTCTTTAGTCTTAGGAACTTCCATGCCAATACCTAAAGCAGGGGAAGATAAAACCGCTGACTGAATTCGCGGTGGTTTGTTTAAAAGAGTTTGCAGGGTGATCAGCCCTCCCATGGAGTGCCCAATCAGGTGAAGGCGGTCACTGGGAAGAGTTTCATCTTCTTTGATTTTTTTAATGATTAACTTTAAATCGCGCGAGAAGAGATCAAAACTTTTAATATAGCCACGTTTTCCTTCTGAGCGCCCGTGACCTTGTAAGTCCCATGCAAAAACAAACCAGCCTTTATCTGCTAAAGCCTTGGCGACATGATCGTAACAATCAGAATGTTCGGCAATTCCATGGGTAATGAGAACACAGCCTTGAGGAGTTAAGTCTGTGCGGCTCCAGCTCTGCATAAAGAGTTTTGGCATTTCGGGATCATCAAAATAATATTCGCGTTGTTCGTATCGAGACATGAACTGGAATATATAGTTTTTATGGCCACAGGGCAACTAAAGGATACTTTAACTCAGTGGTGTTTTGTTTTAGGTGGAACAATCTCTAATGAAGAGAATTGGGGTAAATAAGATTGAGAAGACGTTCTTGGCTGATATCGTCTTTAAGAGGGGAGTCTTCATTAAAGTGAGTGCCAACAGAAGTCTCTCTCTGGATAGCGCATTGAATGGTTAATCTTGCAACCGTCGCTAGATTTTTCAATTCAATGAGGTCAGAATGAATTTGAAAATTTTTGTAATACTCATCAATTTCATTTTCAATATTCTTAATACGAGTCAGAGCGCGCTGGAGTCTTTTGTTGGAGCGAACAATGCCCACGTAATTCCACATACAAGTTCTAATTTCATCCCACAGGTGAGTAATAAGCATTAGCTCATCAGGGTCTTCTTTTTTTAGAGTCAAAGGAGAGAACCATGGTTCAGGTGAGGGCTTAGGGATTTTATCAAACTTTTTAGAAATGTCCGTTGCTGCAAAATGGGAGAAAGCCAGACACTCCAGTAAAGAGTTCGATGCTAATCGATTGGCTCCATGTAAACCTGTGTTGGCACATTCACCTATGGCATAGAGGTTTGGTAGGTCGGTTTCACCATTTTCATTCGTTAAAATTCCTCCACAAAGATAGTGGGCGGCAGGAACAACAGGTAAAGGTGTTTGACTAAGATCAAATCCTAATTGTAAGCAGCGTTCATAGATAAAAGGGAACTGTTTAACAATAAAGTCTTTACCTTTGCTGCGAATATCAAGAAATACAGAAGGTGAACCACTTCTTTTCATTTCTGAATCAATGGCACGTGCCACTTTGTCACGAGGAGCCAGTGGGCCTGCCGGGTCGTAGTTATAAGTGAAACTCTCTCCTTGTTCGTTAATAAGATCAGCGCCTTCACCCCTTAGAGCTTCAGAGATTAAAAAATTTCGTGCTTTTTGATGGTACAGGCAGGTGGGGTGAAATTGCATAAACTCCATGTTGGCTATTCGACATCCCGCTCGATAGGCCATAGCAATACCATCACCGGTCGCACCTTCCCAGTTGGAAGTGTAAAGATAAATTTTGCCAGCACCACCGGAAGCTAACACCGTGTTTTTAGCGTAGATGGATAAGAACTGTTGTTCTTTAATATCGAGGAAGTAAGCGCCAAGACATGTATTAGCGCCGGTTTTAAATTCTTGGTTTTGATGTCTAGAAATAAGATCAATAGCAATACAATTTTCAATAATTCTTATATTGGGATTTTCAAAAACTTTCTTAAGGAGAGCTTTGTGAATAGCAAGGCCGGTGTGGTCTTGAACATGGAGAATTCTTCGATGGGAGTGTCCACCTTCACGATGAAGGTTTTTATCTTGTTGTGAAGGGTTACTTTCAGAGTCAAACTGAACACCCCAATCTTCGAGATCTTTGATTCTATCGGGTCCAGAGTGAATAACCTTTTTCACAATTTCGGGATTGCAAAGGCCTGCTCCGGCTTTAAGAGTGTCATTAACGTGATCTGAGAATTGGTCTTCATGGGCAACGACAGAAGCAATTCCCCCTTGTGCCATGGCTGTATTTGTTTGAGAAACATCGGTTTTGGCAACCAGGGTCACTTGATAAGTGTCAGAGAGCTTGAGAGCGGTGGATAGGCCGGCGACACCTGTTCCTATAATTAAGATATCAGTACTCAATGAAGGAGAATGTGAATTGTGTGTGGTTACCATGCTCCGCATAAAAGGCTTCTTTCCAGTTATTGTCAAGAACTTGCCCTTAACCCTCTGTCAGAGGCTTAAAGCAGGGGAATTGACATGGTAGGAGGTAGTTAGAGCCTTTGATTAACCGGAGGCTTGATTCTTGGTGTCAGATATTAATAGAATAATAGTGATGGGCTGAAGGTCTGGCCTGTTGTGGGGCTTTGTCGAAATAGGGCCAGGGATGGAAAAGCGTATGACTATTAATCGAAATCTCATTCTTTTGTTTGCGGTTTGTATATTTGTTGGTGGTGGCATTGGAAGCTATAAAAGCTTTCAACTCTTTCGCAATCAAACAATTGAAAATGATATCCGAAAAAGTGAAGAGTCTTCTCAATGGACGGCACAGAGCTTGGAGCAAAAACTTAAGCAGTTGGAAGCTTCTGTTTCCTACCTCGATCAATCCACGATTGAAACCTTGAAGCGTTTTGGGGCTCGGTACTTTGCTTATGCTTATAAAGATAAAAAGGGTGAGTGGAGTGTAAAGTGGAAAAAACTAGGGGAAATGGGTAAAGAAGCCATTTTGGCTGAAGTTAATAATTGGAAATTTGATCAATTATCAACGACCGTTAGAAATTGGGAAATTTTAGAGGCTAAGCAATTAGTTTATATAGCGCCGGTGGAGTTAGCTGAGTCACATCAATTAAAAACAGGATTTTTGGTGTTTGGGCTTCATTCCAGTTTTTTTGGATCTTTGGCTCAGGATAGAGAAAGACAAACCCACCTCTTAACATCCGACCTCCGTCCCCTTTTGGGTGGAAACAAAATTTCCATGGAAAATTTAAATCTTAATAAAACAGAAAAGTCCTTTGTAACTCGAATCACTGAAATTGATGATTCTATGGATGTGCAGACGGCTTATTTTGCTCCCACAACTCAAACTTGGATTTTGAAAGAAACTAACATTGCAAATATGTCTTTTGTTGGTAGTACATTTTTTACCTATTTTATTCTTTCAAGTTTGATTTCAATATTAATTTTCATATTAGTTCTTTCTTCCAAATCATTTAAATCAAGTGGATTAAATACCATTAAAGATAGCGAAAGACAGGCTGGAACAGAAGAAGTGTCCGAAGAGCCTGAAGAAGAGAAAATCATGATTCTCGACTTTGGAGAGTTTGTTGAGAGTATTATTGATGAAGAGATGGCTCGTTTAAAAAAGTTAGGTATTCGAGTTAAAACACAAATGGAGGATGGGGCTCAAGTCTTCTGTGCTCCTCGGCACATGAGTGATTTTATCAAAAGACTTGTTGGGAATTCTGTATTGGCTTTAGAGAAAGAGGATGAAAAAGAAATCCAAATCCAACTTGTGGAGCAGAAAAAATCCTATCAATTAATTTATGTGGATACACGTAGCTCTCATTATCCCAGTCAAGAGGCTTCGTCGCTACTTTCTCAAACGGAAGGGTCGATGGAAGGAATTGATGGGATTATTGCCTATGCCCAATGGTTTTATGGCCAACGGTTGACTGTGGCGAAGAAAGGTTTTTGCTTGTCGGTTGACTTGATGAAACAAGAGTCTCTTGCGAAAACAGCTGTTGCAACCACAAAAGATAGTTCTTCAGAGATCCAGCCATTAGAGCCCACTTTGGAGCGTATTGAAATCACTGAAGATGATGCTGATTCTGATTTATTATTTGAAACCACAGCTCTTAATGACTCAAGTGTCGAGGGGCATTCAGAGAACACTCCAGATCTAGAAATTGATAACATTGAAACTGTAGAGTTGTCTGATCAAAAAAGAACCGATCAAGACTTGGATGAAGAAGCTGTTTCATTTGATAAAGTGATTGAAGAGTTTCGATTAAAAGAATTATCTTTTAAAGAAGAAAACGATATTCAAGATATGGATATTTTGGATGTACAAGCAGTTTCTGCAGAAACGACTGATGATGAAACTCACGATGACGAGTCGACAAATGATGAATTAGCCCATGATGAAAATGGGCTTTACGAGATAAAAAGCGGCCAATTAAAATTGAAAATAAGAGCCCCTAAGAAAAAGGATACGGATGTCCATAGTTGATCTATACAAAAAAGAGTTTCAGGTTTGTTTCTTTGATGAAGATATCAATCGTTCAGAGGAAATAGTTGAGCATCTCAAGAAAAAAGACTTTGAAGTGGAATTTTACTCCAGTCGTGGTCTCTTTTTAGAGTCTTTACAAAAAGACTTACCCCATGTCTTTGTTCTTTATTATCAGCCACTCAATGTTAAATTTAGAGAGCTTTTAAAGAAAGTACGGGAAGCTTCTGATGAGGTACAGGTCGTACTGTTAGCTTCAAAAGATTTCTGGCCAGGTGTTCAAAAACTGATTGATACTGGTTTAGTCAACGATTTTTGGAGTTGGCCTGCGGCAGATGAGCGTGAAGTTGAAATACGTTTAAACCAAATTATTGAAAAATATATTTATCGCTTTGTAGCTGAACAAAAAAACACTGAGACGAAAAATATTTTAGACAAAATTGAGTCTTACAAACAACAAGTTGAGTCGGAGCGGTCTGATGCAGAAAATTCTGAAAAAGTGGAGCCGATTGCTTTAAAAAAGATTCGTTACTCCACTGAATCGGAAATGGTGGAGGAGTTCATAGGTCAATTGAAGGATCAATTTCCTAAGAGTGAATTTATCTATTTTAAAAATTACCCATCTAAGAATCAGCTGCTAGTGACGCGAACGAGTTTTTCTGGTGAGAACTATTTTAGGGGACAATTTATACCCTTCTCTGAGCCTCGCTTTGAGGATGAGCCAGTGGCTGAATTAAATCGTGTCAGAGAGTCTATTGAGCAGACATTTTCTTGTGAAGATTTTGCTCTCCAGACGATTACTTTTGGCGGACAGTTCTTTGCTGTTGTTATGGCAGTGAGCTTTGAAGATCATGAATATTTGAAAAAAGCGACGCAATACTTTGCTTTGGCCATGAGAAACTTTTCTTTGGAAAACCTGGATAAAGGGGTTGAGGTTGATAAAGACCCTGAAGTGGGATTGAAAAAGTCGCAACTTCCCTTTTCTCTTTCTACTGAAGTATCAAGGGCTAGAAGATTAAAGCTACCTGTTTCCGTTATCGTCACTCATATTGAATACATTGGTGAGTCACCAAAAGATTTTAGTAAGAGTTTTGAATTAATTAAGAGCTATTTACGTCCTTATGATATTTTATGTCAGATTGAAAATGAAAAATTGGTACTGGTCTTGCCCCATTGTAGTTATGAGGATGCAGCCATTAAAGCGGAAACCATTCGTCGCCAGTTGGTAGCCCTTGGCCTTCGCTCATTGAATGCTCCCTTGAGACTCTGTTTTGGAGTGAGTGAGTATCCCAGTTTATCTGCGGATTCCGATCAACTTCTTGAAGATGCGAAAAAAGCTTGCGCACAAGTTTTGGTATCAGGAAAAAATAAAGTCTGTCTTTTTACCGCTGAGGAGCAGTTTGAGCCTGAGTTTAAACCACAGAGAACTCTTTAGTTAGGGGTTGATGAGAGTTGTTTAATTCTTTAAGTTTGTTAATGAGTGGAATTAAGAATTTTCTCGATACGCTCAATTCTTTTTTCAAGCTCAAGATTTTTCTCTTTAAGACTTTTAATTTCAGCTTCTTTTTGTGCGATCTTCTCATCATGCTTTAAGGACTTTTCGTAAAGTTCCCGAATGGCCTCAATAATAGGGGCAATGAGTTTAGAGTAAGCGACAGATAAAACACCGTCTGAACTTTCGACAACGGCCTCTGGAAAAACTTTTTTCACATCTTGTGCAATCACACCCATGTCTCGACCTTTAGGGAAATTAAGATCAGGATATTCTGTTTCAGCCCAGTCGTAGTTTACGCCCTCGATTTGTAATAGTCTTTCAAGAGGGGAGTTAAGGCTTGCAATGTTTCTTTTAAACCTTTGGTCAGAAAGGGCATTGTAAGCCCCAACACCTGCTACCGAACCATTAACATGAAGTTTGTATCCAGGATTATTTGTTCCAATTCCGACATTTCCTCCTGGGGCTACGCTTAACCTAGAAGTACCGACTCCACCCTCAAGTATATGAAAGGAGTCCGCGGGACCAGAACTTCCATTACCATCAACATCAAGTTCCCATCGCTTTGAATTACCTACGAGCGCTAAGACTCCATCGTTAGCATCTGTTGATTCTACCAATATACGTTGAGTTCCTGTCCCCGAAACGTGTAATTTTTCAGAAGGCGACGTAGTTCCTAGCCCAACATTACCATTACTATCAAGTCTCATAACCTCAGTGTTGTTGGTGGCAAACGCCATATCAGTATTCTCTCTATTCCAAATAAGCACTTGTTCAGCAGAATCCAGACCTAGAGTGAGTCCGTCACCATCAGTGGAACCAGTATCCGCATTTGTAATTTTTAACTGACCATCGGATGTAGTGGAGTTATGAATGTGCAGGTTTCTAACTGGTGCTGTAGTTCCAATCCCAACATTGCCAACAGCTGAAATAGTCATATCTGGTGTTGTCGCAAGACCACTTTTATAAGTATAAAATGTTAAATCAAAATTTCCTGCACCACTTACAATTTCATTTTTTATTCTCCCTGTTGTAAGGGTGGCTTGACCAAAGTCCAACGAAATCCCATCACCACTACCATTTACCCAAGAACCATCATTACTTGAGAGAAATAAACCGGTATCTCCCCCATCTGTTACACTTGATTTTACATGCAGTGGATGGAGAGGATTTGTTGTTCCAATGCCAACGTTACCGCCACTAGTAATTGTCATTCTCGGTAAACTTTGAGTGAACATTGATATGTCACCATTGACGGTGCCATTTACCAGGCTGATATCATTATGAGTACCAGAGCCGTAACCGACCCAGCCCATTCTTGATCCATTTGACTCATGAAATTCAATGGTTCCAACAGCGTTGGGAATGGCTCCGTTGCTATCGGTTAGTCTTATTGTTGGTACTTCATTATAAATATCGAGTACATCTTGCGGATTTGTTGTTCCAATGCCAACGTTTCCTGCAGAAGACACTGTCATTGCTATGTTATCATTTGTCAAAATATGGACGGGTGAAGATGATCCCGTTCCCATCAATAACTTCGACGCTGCAGGAGAATTAGCTGTACGAATAGTTACTGCATCAGCCAGTGATTCACCACCAATCGAGCTGGCATTGGTAGTGCTATAAGCGAAAAGGCCAAGAGATGCATCTTCTGATCTCAAATTGAGTCCTGTAACTGCGGACGCACCGCCATTTGTGTTTTCAACTCTAATTACAGTTGAAGTATTTTGATTTTTATCAACAGTTAGAATAGAGGTTGGCGCTGTTGTCCCAATTCCTACGTTGCCAGAGTTGTTGATTACCATATCTGGCACAGTATCACCATTATCTACATCAAATAAAATTGGGTTGTCTGCATTCGTGCCTATATAACCAACACTTGCACTAGTTGTAGTTCTTTCTAATTTGAGCTGTCTATTTGTACTAACAGCTGCAACGTGTAGGCGATGTGTTGGTGCCGTTGTTCCTACGCCAACATTGCCGTCCTCTTGAACCCTAAAAAGTTCCGTACCAGCCCCGTTAATGTAGGAATCTTTCTTTACTGAAAAGCTAGCCGCAGTCTCATCATTATCACCATCAATAAAAAAAGATAAACTTGTATCTGATGCCATTGAGCCACTACCTTCTAGGAAGATATCTGGTTTTGTACTTACATTCGATGAAATATTTAGAACACCCACGTTTGATGTCGAGCCAGCAAGGCTGAGCGATCCCGAAGAGACATCGGCATGAAACATTGAGCCAACGAGAAAGTCACCATTGTTTTCAAAAGAACCCACGTTTGCACCATTGATCTGAAAATCAATATCTCCTGAAGCGTTACCATCACTATCAGCGTTAATAACATTGTCAGTGGTATTTGAACTTCCTCCCGCCAGCACACCAGCTGACAAATCGATACAATTCGAATTGGACTCATCACAAATACTAGCGGCATTAATTGTGCCGGCATCCACATCAAGTTCTACATTTGGGTTTGTTGTCCCAATTCCTACATTACCAGTATTATCAATTGTCACTCTATTTGATGGTATTCCTGCTGATTCAGAAATAATATTCAAACCATTATTATCTGCGCCTATTAGGAACCCCAAATCAGGTGCTGATCTTTTCAGCCACAAAGCAGGATAATTAGCAGAAGTCAGCTTAAGATTATTCGCAAAAGATGCTGGGAATGAGGCACCGGTTCCATTAATTTGAAGTTTACTGCCGGGAGCTGTTGTTCCAATACCAACATTCCCATTACTGATAATACTTAAGGTATCTGTTGAGCCCACTGTAAACTTAAACCCACGACTTGATCCATTCTGACCTTGATCCGCAATAAAATTCATTCGACCTGCGGTTGCTTCATTTGCAATTAATGAACGTGTTGAATTTACCCCAGATAAGGTAGATAATTTGAGTGCAACATCGGTTCCGCTTGGAGCTCCCAAGTCCAACTTTTCGGTGGGGTTGGAAGTCCCTATACCCACATTACCAGTGGCCGAATCAATCCGCATCAATTCAACTCTTGGGTAGGTTCCTAGCTCACCGGCTGTAAAGTCGGTGTTTGAATCAGTATCAGTTGAAGAACCATATCCAAAAATGATGTCGGCACCCCCTGTACCAGCTATATCATTTACGTCTGAAACAATTTTGACTTCAGCGTCAGCCTGTAAACCCAGGTCACTTCCAGAATGGATAAAATTGTCACTGATGTTATTGGGCCCCATATAGATATGGCCATCGATATGTAACTTTTGTTGAGGAGCCGTCGTCCCAATCCCTACTTTTCCTCCAGAGTTTTGAGCTAGTATTAAATTTGGCTCTCCCGCAACTGGCATTACTGTCTGGAGCATGACTCTCGGAGAGCCCCCTGATGTATAGGTATTGATTTCAACCTTTTGTCCAGCCGATGGGTATGTATTTAAAACGACAGACCCCGTTACATCGAGTTGTTTGTAACCCCCAAACTTTACAGCTAAGCCATTGGCACCTGCTGAATCCTTTTCGATCGTCAGAGGGTATGTTGGTGAATCTGTTCCAATACCTACTTTACCGTTAGGAAACAGAACATTGCCCGTTCCTTTTGGAGTCATATTGAGGTCAATATTGGCATCAGCCCCAGCAGATGAAATTGTGGGTCCGTCGCCGGTAGCTGCAGGATTGATTTCTACATAGTTCACTCCACTTGCTATGGTGTTCACTCGTAAGCCTTCCACACCACCAGCAGCAAGAGAGAGGGTGTCAACAACAGGGTTAAAGACACCTGTGTTGGTATCGCCAGTAAAAGAGAGAGTCGGAGCGTTCGCTGAACCGCTGGTGCCTAGAAATTCACCCGTAGAGGTTATTGTCGCAACTGTACTGCTGTTTGTTTGAAAATCAACTCCCCCATCAGAACCAGCGTTATCACTGTCAGTATTGATCACATAGTTTGAAGCCGTACTACCCGATGTCGCACTACTGGCTGATAATCCTGTTAATGCCGACCCATCACCTGAAAAAGCAGTGGCTTTCACAGTTCCT
>CAXREJ010000045.1:0-9350 GCA_964229765.1 Bdellovibrionales bacterium
ACCCAATGAACTGTCTTTGCTTTTTGTTTTTATTTTTATTTATTTTCAAGGTTTTTTTAAAATAGTCTCCAATTATCATCCCATTGTGCACTTGGGTGCCGACCTTGTTTTAATTGCATTGATCTTTAAGGTTTTAATTCAGAGAAGTCTTGACAGTGGAATTCATCATTTTAAACTTCCTCCACTGAGCCCATTGTTTTTTATTCACTTTTTATGGGTAGGGGCTGTGTTCTTTAATCCCTATTCCTTAGGATTTGTTCCCAGTCTAGCTGGCAGTAAAGTCTATATTTCTATGTTTACACTTTTCTTTTTTGGGTATTATTTAACCAAAAATATTAAAGACATTCATAAATATTTTATTTTATTTATTGCTCTTGCAGTGATTCAATTGTTTTTCACTCTCTATCAGGGTTTCATTGGTGTTGATTCGGTGATATCAATACATTCTGGGTATCAATTGGCTTTAATGAAATACGAAAGGTATGCCTTTCGACCTTTTGGTTTAACGAACCTGCCAGGGGCTCCCTCTGTCTACATATATCCAGTTGTTCCTTTTGTTCTTTATTTTTTGTATTTTAGTCAATCCTATTGGGTCAAACTTTCATGTCTGTTATTTTTGCCTTTGGCTGGCTTAGGACTTTTTCTCTGTCAGGTACGCTCAGCCATTATTAAAGGTGCTTTTGCTGTGACCTTTTTGGTTGTTACTTTTTTTACAAGTCGTTTTACTTTTCCAAAAGGGCGGCGTCTGACATCCATAATCGGTACGGTCGTTGTAGTAGCTCTTTTAGCTGTTGTTTTTCCAAAGCTCATCGAATCCGCCGTTGATTCCAATGAGGATAACTCTCGTGCTGTTGAGAGGAGTTTTTCAAGCTTTGATATGAACACCTTCTCTAGCGCTCGGAGAGGGGCTTGGGATCGTTTTATGGTATATATTGAGACTGTTCCCTTCGGCGCAGGTTTCTCTCGAACAGGGGCTTCCTCAGGAGCTTTTCAAGAAGCCAATTTAAATGATCGTTTTTTTTCTAAACACTTCTTTTTTGCCGACAACTTGTTTTTAACATTACTCATTGAAATTGGTTTGCCGGGTCTTATTTTAGTTACACTTATTATCCTTATGGTATTAGGTAAGGGATTAAAAGCGTGGAGACAAGAAACAAGACAAGAGCTTATAGGTCCTCAGTTGTCTATTCTGAGTTGTCTTTTTGCGATTTTCATCGGCTCTTATGGTGCCGAGGGGATTGTTTATAATCCTGAAAGTGCCATTTTTTGGTTTTTCTCAGGAGTGTTGCTCAAGACCTTATCCAGTGATTTTTCTGTGTTAAAATAGACATCTCACATAATTAAAAAAACATCGTTTTTATAGAGCTTATTTTATGAATCTGACAACTTCATTTTAATCGAATAAAACTCTCATATTTTTTTAAATGGGGTTTGTGAAGCTCACAATGAGAAAGACCATCTGCAATAAAATGATCTTTCAAATGTTATGATGTAAGGCTTGGATGTAATGGATTATAACGTTCAGCAAACTTTTTATTAAGACTGGTTAAATCTAAAATCGTAAAAAGATCAGTGCAGGCAAAATCTCTATCTAAGGCAGGCCACCCATAGACTTTTGAACCAGCGTGTAGATAAGAGCGTAAAAGGGGAGGGAGAGTCCGTAAGATTTTTGGATCAGCTTGAGATTGAGCTAAATAGTTTTCAGCAGATTCAAACTCAAAATCTTTGGTGGGAAAAATATCTAACTCAAAGGTATGTCCTTCTTTAGCTTGTAAGGACTTAATCACTGAAAAAACATCAACAGGGTCAGTTGTTTTTAAGCTTGAACACCCAAAAAGATACTTGGTTTTAGTATCGCGAATATAGCGAGAGAGTCCTTGCCATAGAAGATCCATTGTGCGGCCAGTTCTGTAGTCGCTATGGGTGCAGGCTCTTCCCATTTCCAGTTTAAAACCTTCGAGATTTAAAAAGGAATCCATAGAAAACTCGTTTTGTGAGTAGAAGCTACTTGAGTATTCAGAGTGGATGAGTCGATAGGTACCAACAGCCATCATTTGTGATTTTTCAATGATGAGTAAATGGTCGGCTTTTTGATCAAAGGAATCAAACTCCAAACCACTTTCATGAGTGCGGTTGAGAGTCTCTTCTAGAAAAACTTGATGCCTTAGTTTTAAACCAAGTTTCAAATCGTCCACAGTGCTTGCGGTTTTAATTAAATAATCATCGGTCTCAATTTCAAATTTAACTTTTGATTGAAACTTTTCGAGTGCTGTCAGAGCGTTCATTCGTTCTGTTTTAGAAAATGAAAGGATGTATTGTCTATGGAAACTGATAATGCAACAAGTTAAAGGTCTCTCACTTTTAAGGAGAATGCTCTAGTGGGAGGGGTTATTTTTTGGAAAAATTCCATTCTTCTTGATTTTGAGTGGCTAAAATATGACAGGCCTTTTTCAATCGATCCCAAATGCCGAGCCAATGGCCGTCAGCTTGTCGTTGCTTACTCAAAACAAAGTAAAAGGGAGTATTGTTTTCAGAAAAGGCTCTTAGCTCTGAGTAGAGCTTTCGAGCAGCGTGACTAGGATCTTCAGGTAAGATCAATGGCACAGCCTTCGGGTTGATTTCAGGAGGGAGATTTTTGCTAAATTTATTCCACTGAAAATCATCACTTTCGCATTCAATCAGCAAAAAGGGGACAGAGGGTTGATAATGATTCTCTAAGAAACCAGGGGCTTTATTTTTTGTGGCATATTCTATTTCAAATTGAAAATTATTTTTTGTTAAGAATTTTTCAATTTGATCGCCAGTGAGGGTTCCGGGTCTTAAGATGTTGATGATCTTTTTATCGTTGAGAACTTCGATCACAGTCGACTCGATTCCCTTATTGCAAGTTCCTCCATCAACCACTGGCACTTGATTTAGGAACTCTTTAAGCACGTGTTGTGCCTCTGTTGGTGAGGTTTTACCGAACATATTAGCACTGGGGGCGGCTAGAGGCACATTGACCATATCAATGAGTTCTAAAAAAACAGGATGATTGGGAGAACGTAGCGCGACAGTACTTCCTCCGTTGTTGACCAGTGAAGAAACCTTTTCGGTTTTTTTCAACACAAGAGTCAGGGGACCTGGCCAATATTCTTTGGCAAGGATTTCACTTACAGGATCAAAGACACCATAGGCTTGAGCTTGTTGGATATTTTTCACATGTAGGATGAGTGGATCAAAAAAAGGGCGTTTTTTAGTGGAGAATATTTTCTTGAGTGCTTTTTCTGAGTCACAACGAGCGGCTAAGCCGTACACAGTCTCAGTGGGGAGTGCGACGACCTCTTGATTTTTTAATAAGTCTAAGGCTTGCGCCCTGTTAACGATATTCATAGTGAAGAAATTTTCTTTTGTTTTGTTCGATAACGCATATTGATCATTTCCACAGAGAGTGAGAAGAACATAGCGAAATAGATATAACCTTTGCCAACATGGCCACCCATGCCCTCAACAATAAGAACAACGCCAATGAGGATTAGAAAAGAAAGAGCTAGAATTTTTATGGTGGGATGAGATTCTACAAAACGGCTGATGTACTTTGCGGAGAAAAGCATAACTCCCATAGCAATTACCATCGCTATAACCATAATAGAGATTTCTTTGACCATTCCAATAGCTGTAATGACCGAGTCTAAAGAAAAAACAATATCAAGAAGCATTATCTGAACAATGATCATGCCGAATTGGTTTGTTTTAGGTTTATTACTGGAATCCACGTGGTCATCACCTTCAATTTTATGGTGAATTTCAAAGGTGGCTTTTCCGACAAGAAAAAGACCTCCAAAAATAAGAATGAGATCTCTCAAAGAAAAACCATGTTCCATTAATGTGAACAAAGGTTCTGTTAATCCCATTAACCAAGAGAGGCTAAAAAGTAGGAGAAGTCTGGTGATAAGGGCGAGTGATATCCCTAATTTCTGGGCAAAAGGTTGTCGATCTTTGGGCAATCGGCCCGTAAGAATGGCGATAAAAATAATATTATCAATACCCAGTACAATCTCCATTAAGGAAAGAGTGGCCAGAGCAGAGAGGGCTTCGATTGAAATCAGACTATCCATAAACTATTTTGTGCTGTACCCTTGGGATGTTGTCAAGGAAGGGCTTTATGAGAAAGACTGTGTGTCTATTATTTTTAGGTTTGGCGCTCTCGCAATGCCAAAGTGCTCCAGGAGCGAGTGTGCAGGTGAGTAACCATTATCCCCTTGGAGAATGTCAGGAAGTGGGGCAAGTTATTGGTACAGCAAATACTCAGAAAGGGGCGAGAGATCAGGCTCTGGCTGACCTTAAAGCGAAAGCTTCCTATTTGGACGCTAATTATGTGCGTATTATGGCTGAAACGGCCTACAGTCGAGCAATCAGGGGAATGGCCTATCAATGTCATTAAAACCTGTGAAAACACAAAATTTTTATAACTTGAGTATAGATCAAGTCTTTCACGCGACTGAAAGCTGGGGTCTGCATCCAACAGGACAATATTTTCAGCTGAACTCCTATGAAAACAGGGTTTATGATTTGTTTTTAGAGGGGGAGGAGAGATCCCATGTTATCGTTAAAGTCTATCGCCCCAATCGTTGGAGTGAAGAGGCCATAAAAGAAGAGCATTGTTTTTTAGAAGAGCTTAAGGATCAAGGAATTCCAGTAGTGGCTCCCATTCAAAAAGAGGGAAAAACAACTATAAAGCTTAATGGTATGATTTTTAGTTTTTTCCCTAAGGCATTAGGGAGAATGCCCCAAGAATTTCAGCCAAAAGATTTTAGGCAAATCGGCAGACAACTGGCAAAGCTTCATAATGTTGGAGCAAAACACAAAGCTCTTCATCGGCCTAGTTTAAACATTGAAGAGTTTGGATGGGATAATCTTGATTTATTGTGCGAGTGGGTTGTTCCGGAGGTTTGGCAGCGCTACGAAACGGCTGCATGTGATATTCTTGAATTTTTAGAAGATCGCATTGAGGGGGCGCCGCTTATTAGGATTCATGGTGATTGTCATAAAGGAAATATTTTAAAAACAGATCCTTATGGTGGGTTGAGCGAGTATTTCTTTGTCGATTTTGATGATTTTATTAATGGCTTGCCTGTGCAAGATTTTTGGATGCTATTTTCCAGTGATGAATCCAGTAACCAAATGGAATTGAATGATTTTTTAAGCGGTTATGAAGAGTTGCGACTTTTTGATCGAGAACAGTTAAATCTCATGCCAGCATTTCGTGGACTAAGGATTATTTATTATGCTGCATGGATTGCTCGACGTTGGAGTGATCCTACATTTCCAAAATTGTTTCCCGAGTTTGAAAATTATCTTTACTGGGCTGAAGAAGTGGAAGCTTTGGAAAAAATAGCCTGGAAACTGACAAAATCAATGTAAAGTAAAATCACCGGTTCAGCTTGAGGTTGCCATTAACAAAGTAAGAGACGAGTCTCCTTGTGTGATTCAGGTTTTTAGAGAAGAAACTATTGTCCTAAATTAAATTGTGCACTGAACGCATTTTTATCTGCAAGAGAAAAAATATTCTAAATGGATATGTCATCCTGAACGAAGTGAAGGATCCATCTTTCACGGCTTGTCACGAGCATTCAGAATGAGATTTTCATTAAATGAGTAGACTGGCTGAGACAAGAAATATCATTTCGAGTGAAATTATCACTCAAGAAGAAATGTCATCCTGAGCATAGCGAAGAATCTTTCTTCTCATAGATCTTTGCTACTCTTAGGGTAATAAAAAATGATTCAAATAAATAATTGGGTAAGACAATGTAAATAATGACAAATGTCTTAAAAATAATAATTACAACATAATTATTGTCGTTTTGAGATCATCTCTGCTAGGTTTAAAAGGTATCAAATGTATCTACGAGGTCAGTTTCAAAGTCACAGCTCTTTTAGTTGTGAGTCTCTTAAAGGTATCATCAGGTATATCACTTAAAATAAGTGATTTAATTAAAGTGTGTTAGTTTGAACTTAAGGGTTGGGCGATGAGAAAAATCTATTTTTTAAAAGTCATTTATTTGTTAATACCTACATTTCTATTGTCATCTTGTTTTTTAGAGAAAGACTCTCAAATTAGTTCCTCAACTAAAAATAGATTTATCGAGAATCGCTCCATGGAATCTCTCGGATTTATTAATTCACTTTTGGGGTTTTCTGATGAACCTTTCGGTAAAGCTATAAGTAAAAGTTTTAAGTTTAACTTAATCACTCCCGATGAGACGAAAACATTTGATAACTTTATTGAAGTAAAAGAGGAATATTTTCCGTCGGCCTTGAAGACATGGAAAATCAATGGGTATATAGAACAACCTCCTTGGTATGCTTATGATATTCATGTCACCAGAGGAGATAATGTTTATGGTCGATTTTGTGTCATAAAAATATTGAAGAAGAAAGTAAATCTCATGCAGTGTTATTTAAGTTCCAGGGAACTTAATGATCACTTTGGAAAAAAATTACCTCTGCAAGACTTGAATGAAATGTATGTAAACAGTCGTCAATCTTCTGTGGATTACAATAATCATATAGACCCTAATTGTGTTGGGCAAAAAAAGAACAAGGGTGTTGAATACATAAAGTATTATCCCACAAGGGTCGATCAAGTAAGAACTAAAGAAGATAACAGTTGCAAAATGATGCAAGACTATTTTGAGTCGGCTGATCCTTCGACTCTTAAGACAAGGGTATGGATTAATGACCCATGGGTAATGGAGGATATTCACTTTAGTTCTAGCTATAAAGCCATAGAAAGAATCGGAGTGAACAAAGTAAATGGCAAGGAAGTTTCACTCATTCATAATTATATTCCTATGGAAGGACATCTTTTTAGAGAATATATGATAAATATTGAAGTGCCAGAAAATATAGGAGAGCTTTTACCTCCTGCTTTAGACACAGATCTAGAGAGATTGGTTGCCAGATCTCAATACCAACCTTTGTTTCATTTAAATAAAGAAGGTGAAATAAATCCATTGCTTGCAACTTCATTTCAATGGGGGCCTCAGAGACAACGACTCACAATTAGTTTGAATCCATTAGCTCGCTTTTCAGATGGTAGTTACTTGACGGGAGAAGATATAAAAAGGAGTTGGTATTCTGTTTTTAAAATTAATGAGACTCGCAAAAAGAATCGCTTCAATTCTTTTTTTAGAAAACTGAAAGGAATGGATAAGGCCATTTCTTTGGATCGTTTTGATGGTATGAAGGTTGTTGGAACTTCTAAAGTGATACTTTATTTTAATAAAAAACAGAAAAAGTTCCCTAAAGTTTTAACTCGACCAGAGATGAGCCCTTATAAAGAAAAGGGGGGAGAGAAAATGGGAACGGGACCATATATTATTGTTAAAAACAATAAACCATTTGATAGTGTTGTTTTGTGGCCGAATAATTTTTATTATAAATCAGAGAAGGCTCTCAGTTTGCGATTTATAAGTCAGAAAACCGAAGACGAGAAACTTAAAAAAATGCCTATAGATGTAAAACTTCAAATGACTAATGAAAAATCAACTCGTTGTAGTGTTGGGGATCCGAGTTGGCGTTGCTTAAGATTACACCTGGATTTTTCTTCCCAAAATACGGGATGGACTGTGGAGTTTAATACTCGTAAAATAAGTCCCTATAAAGAAGAGTGGAGTAGGGATCCAATGAACTTTTACTGGTTATCTGATCGAGATGGGGTTCATATCAGTCCTTTAAAAACATCAGAAGTCTCGAATTGATTTTATTAAGAAAGCCTAAGATTCATCTTAGATCTTAGGCTTTTGGTTTTGTTAATTGTTAGATTGGCAAGTGTACTTTAAGCGAATTTGAGTGTTGGCCGGTAGGTTTTGAAAAATAATTTCATTCTGAGAAAAGTTTTTAATCACTTCCACTTGTTGACTTGGCTCTGGAATATACTGAATATCCACTTGGTCATTGATCGGACGACAAGGTAAAATGTCACGAGCCTGAGATATTGAGTTGGCAATGGCATTGAGCTGAGAAGCGTAGTTGCTATTGTTTGCGCATATATCTCCTCTGATTCCATCTGTCAGCGATGAAAGCTCAGCGTAAGTTTGTCCATATCGTCCAGGAGGGTGCCCAGGCTGTAATTGCTGGTTAAAGCACTGAGTGTCGCCAGGTTGAATAACAATAGAGTGAAAAGAGAGGGATTTATTAGGGTACAACTCTCTAAAGCGCTCGATATAGTTATTTGGATTTTCAATGTTTGTGTCTAAGTGGCGGAACTCACCTTTTGAAGTGTCTCCATCGTTATCTTCGTCCGATAAAATGACAACAGCCATGTGGCCTACGGGTCTTATGAAGTTTTCATAGTTGTTTCTGAAAGTCATATAGGAAGCAATAAGACCACGCTCATCACCTGAAGGACATTGCTGTTGACTTGGTGGTACAACATTACCGCGACTGTCATAATCATAGCCGTTTCGCTCACATAAATCAGTTTGTTCCCAGGCAATGGCTTGTTCAAATAAACTTTGTTCATTTGACAGTGTTCCATCTAAAAAGTATCGACCTGATGTAAATGGAACTAATCGCCCATCTTGGAAGGCTCCGTTTCCATTTTTTGGGTGAGCAGGATTGTCAGCACTACTGATATCTGTTGTAGTAATGGCCACACGATAATTTACATCTCTTAGGTTATTTAAGAGATTAGGAAACATGGATCCCATTCTTTGTTGTTCAAAGTACATGGATCCAGAAACATCGTTTATAAAAAGAATATCTTTTTCTTGGGCAGAAGATCCGATCGTGTAGTCGAAATCTTTTGTGCAATGTCCAGAGTCGTTGCAGGTCTCTATACACCGAACTTCAGGTCTAACATCCACACATTGTGTATAAACTGAGCCAGGCGCTGCGGAAAAATCCTTATCAGAACAGGCGCCAAGCATGAGAGTCATGCCGACAATAAAAAATAGAAACAGTAAAACTTGTTTGATGTTCATGGTTACCTTCCTTACCTTCACCGTACAAATGTAAAGAGCAAGGATAGTGCCAGAATCTCTCAAATTGAGACTATTGAGCTTGATCTGAAAAAGATAAGTAATAACAAGGTATTAAGTGGAGTTCTTTTAGCTCTAAAGAGAAAAGTGCAAAAAGGAGTATTGACTCGTATTTGGTGTCAGTTGACGAAAAATGTCTCCAGACTCCCTATTTTTTATACAATGACTCTTTCAACAATCTTGATCGAGAACTTCGGGACATCTGCGGTAGATTGTTCCCAATGGTCTGTAATAACTAGCGTTATAATCTTGGTCTTGTTCTTGAAAGGAAATAAGAGACATTTCCAGCCTCTTAAAGCTTTAATTTTATTAGCCAAAAAATTT
>CAXREJ010000046.1:0-66782 GCA_964229765.1 Bdellovibrionales bacterium
GGTTCTTGTTTCTTGTTTCTTGGTTCTTGGTTCTGGTTTCTTGGTTATTGGTTCTTGGTTCTTGGTTCTTGGTTCTTGGTTCTTGGTTCTTGGTTCTTGGTTCTTGGTTCTTGGTTTTTGGTTCTTGGTGTGTTTTTCTTATGGTGAAACTACTTGTGGTGTTTCCTCAGTTATCGGAGCGGCATTTGGTTTGTAATTGCCCTCTTTTTTTACTTTTTCCCAAGTTTGTCTTACACCGGACTCATAATCAGGATGCACTTTTTTAAATAAAGCTAGTTGTCTTTCACATATGGCCTCTGGAACACTTCCCCATCCACCTGCGATATTCATATAGAGACGCTTTTTCTCAGCATTTTTTAAGACCTTTGTGAACAAGGCCGTGACCTGTGAAAAATCATCATGAGCTTCTCTATGATTAAAACGATAAGCATCACCATGAATAGATAATGAGGGTTCTTGGGCTGAAGGGCTCTCTTTTGGTCCATTAAATGAGTTAGGTTCGTAGTAGGCATTTGGATTACCTGTAGCCACACCACCATAAGTATTCATTTCTCCGTCCATATGATAATGATGTACAGGGCATTTTGGTTTATTTACCGGTATTTGATCGTAATGAGTGCCAAGTCTATAGCGATGAGCATCTGCATAAGAAAAAATTCGAGCTTGTAACATTTTATCTGGTGACCAGGAAATTCCAGGAACGACATTTGATGGAGAAAAGGCCGCATTTTCAATTTCAGAGAAATAGTTTTCTGGGTTTTTGTTAAGTTCAAAATACCCAACATCAATTAGAGGAAAATCACCATGAGGCCAAACTTTTGTAAGATCAAATGGATTGAAGTTCATTTTTACAGCTTGCTCCTCAGACATAATTTGAATCTTAAAATCCCAAGTGGGATACTTTTTGTTCTCGATGCTATTATAAAGTGCCTCTTGATAGCCTTCTCTCGTTTTTCCAGTAATCTTTTCTGCTTCTTCATTGGTGTAAAAGTCATGCCCTTGTCTTGATTTAAAATGAAATTTAACCCAGTGCCGAATGCCATCTTCGTTCCAGAAAGAATATGTATGAGAACCATAACCATTCATGTGCATTGGAGTTTTTGGTAAGCCTCTGTCAGACATAAGAATTGTGACTTGATGCAAAGACTCTGGACTTAAAGACCAAAAATCCCACATGGCTGTTGGAGATCTCAAATTAGTTTTGGGGTGCCTTTTTTGAGTATGTATGAAGTCGGGAAATTTGTAGGGATCTCTAACGAAGAAAACGGGAGTATTGTTTCCAACCATGTCCCAGTTACCTTCTTCGGTATAAAATTTTAAAGCAAATCCGCGTACATCTCGTTCATGGTCGGCAGCCCCTCTTTCGCCTGCAACGGTTGAGAAACGAGCTAACATAGGTGTGTCGACTCCTTTTCTTAAACAATGGGCTTTTGTATATTTTGATATATCGTTGGTAATTTTTAATGTTCCATGGGCACCCCATCCTTTTGCATGAACAGTTCTTTCTGGAATTCTTTCTCTATTTTGGTGTGCTAGTTTTTCTATAAGTTGATAGTCCTGCATTAATAGTGGACCTCTTTCACCAGCAGATAGTGAGTCTTGATTATTTGGGACAGGAGAACCGGAGGAAGTAGTCAGAGTCTTTGGCTTGTTATTGTTTTCTTTTTTCATAAATATTCACTCCCAATCTGGTTAAGTTTTTCAATAAATAAATTATTACATTAAAAAGTGTACAAATGCGGTCATAGACGAGGTGCACATGTGAATATGTAAAAAAATACACAATAAGTTTTTTGGAGTGGAGTGTGAACTCAAAGGAAAGATGAAAATAGTACAGCTTGCGCTCTCTTTGGTTAGAATAAAGAAGTTAATATTCAGTGCCAAAAGGTCTACAGTTAAAATATTTGGTTATCAAACTGAGAGAAGTTGTTTAGTGTTATTTAGTGTCAAAGCGACATTCCATAAATGAAGCCAATGGTTCAAAAGAATAAGTATTATCAGCAATAACTTTCGCAATGAGAAGAAGTGGGACAGCCAGAAAGAGCCCTACAAAGCCTAAATAACCCATGGTTAATATAATTAAAAGAGGATTTACACAAAAAGTACGACCTAAAATCACGGGTGTTATAAGTTGGCCTTCAATAGAGTTTATAATGAAGTAGATGCAGGGAGCGACATAAGTTGGCCAGCCGAGATCGAATTGTGGTAATGCGACTATGAATACAAGTGCACTGCCCGCAACACACCCAATGTAAGGTATGAAGTTCAAGAGACCAGCTAAAATTCCCCATATAAGCGCATTGTTTAAACCCAGGCAATAGAGAGCTATCCCAATCAAGGTTCCTAAGCATAAATTGATAAATGTCACTGTGATGAAATACCGCGAAGCTGCTTTTTTCAGTTCTTTGAGAATCGACTTTTCTGAACTTCCTTTATATTTAAATGGTGTTAAGTGAGCGAAGCTGACAATGAACTGATCTCCGTACACAAAGAAGAAAATTAAAAAAATCATAGTCATAAAAAAATCAGCAATAAACTCTTGAAAAAAAGTCAAAGCGCTTCCTGTGAATGACTGTTTTTCTAAAGAAACCTTGAGAGGTTTGTTTTTTGAGCGCGATTCGGTCAAAGATTCGACTTTCTCCTCAGCTTGACTCAGTTGATCTATAGGCTCTCTCATAAATATTAGTGTACGTTCTATTTTGTTGAGGTTAGTCGAAGTTTGTTGAAAAATTTTATAGATAGGACCAGATCCAGCATATAAGAAGCTGAGAAAACTCAGAGCAATAGTTAATGTTGCTAAGATAGAGACTGTCCATCTTTTTAACATTGAAGATGATGGCTTAGGAAGAAAGTCAGATAATGTAAAGTAAATAACGATTGCAATAAACAGAGGAATAAATACAGGAGCGCCAAAATAAAGGATAATGGACGTTGCTATAACGGAAAATAAGGAGTGATTAATCTTGTCTCTAAGGCTTTTTTTATAGCTTTCTATTTGTGTCATAAATCCTTTTTAATTTAAGGTGAGCTCAAAGTTTTGGGTCTCTTCGAGTGAAAAGTTCATTTTTTGGATAAGTGTTTGAATTTCAAGTTCAATTTTTGATATTTCATTACTGAAAACGATTAATGATCTTGTGTTCAAATTATGCTTGATAAAAAGAACTTGATCTTTGAGTGTGCGATCAACACCTTCTAATTGATTCTCAGATTGCTCGAGCTTTTTTGATAACTTATTAAAGCTTTCTTTTGTTTTTTTTAATTTATATAAACTTTGTTTTTTATAGTTTTTGTTTTGAAAGCTCTGTGCTTCTCTATGCCACTCTTCAAACAAATCATTAGCAATAGTTCTAATATCATTGGCCTCTTTCTTAATCTTAATAGTTTGGTCGTGAAAAGAGTTGTAATCATTTTTCAAACGTTGATAGAACTTGTCAACTTCTGACTCTTTTGTACCATAGCGATTTTTAATTTCAGTAAGAATGTCTCTGACCTGTTTCTTAGTGTGTGCTTGTGATTTTTTAGTTGTGGAAAGTTTAGAGATTAGTAGGTCTCTTTTTTCATGCCCTAGATATTCCCACGCCTTGTAATAAGTGGAACGACAAGATGATAAGACTAAAAAAGTTAATACTAATAAAATGACCTTCATACAACGGTTTTACTTGTTACTTATCTTGGGCACAAGAGGAAACATGTTTAGAGATTTTAATATTTAGAGAGCATTCTAACAGTTTTTAGTTGTCACAGGCTATGTTTGATTAATATTTGAGTAATAATCATATACTGGTTCAATCTTCTGTTTAGGGATAGATATCTATAATAAGTAACTTTTATTTTTAAATAAGGGGAAAGGTTTGGACCACATTTAATTTTAAATGATCGTTATTATTTTTTAAAAAATGAGACCCACTTTATAGGTTCTCCCGAACTCATACATTTTGTCATTTTGCTGGTCAAATAGCTCATGCTGAACAACAAAACCATATTCTTTTTCTTCTATCCATCGAGTTATACTTATCTTTAAAATATAACCTTGGCCTTGTGAGTTTGAGTGGAACGGAGTTTTGAAATTAGAGAATTCTTCAGCAACCTGTGGGTCTGTAAAGTGAATTTCAACTTTTGAGAGATTGTTGAAAACCTTACTGAACTTTGAATCTTTATTAAGCTTTGAAAGGTCCTGTTGCCATAAGGTGTACAGCCTGTCTTGCTTTGGGCTCATGTAATATTTAAGTGGAGAAATAAACAGTAAAATCCCAGAAGCAGCTAAAATTAATAAAAGTCCGGATAGAAAACGCATTACATTCAATTATTTAGTAATCGAAAGAGTTTATCAAACATATTTGGGTCGCTACAGTTTAAGTGTAGCTAATTGTCTAGTTTTTTAAACAAAGTGTTCAAAGCGGTTTGGATATTTTTATACAAATCTTTGAGACAATTTTTATCAAATCAAGGAGTTAACTATGGGAAAAGAAAGATTAAAAGGAAAAAGAGTGGCAATATTAGCAACAGACGGTTTTGAAGAATCAGAACTTTGTGAACCCATGGAGGCTATCAAGAGTGAAGGTGGAATTGTAGATATAGTTTCTATTAAGAGCGGAGACATTAAGGCTTGGAAGGATGGAAACTGGAGTCAAACTTATAAAGTTAATAAAGAATTATCTGAAGTTTCGGCGCAAGAATATGATGGTTTAGTCCTGCCTGGTGGTGTTATTAATCCAGATTTATTAAGAAAAAACTCTTCAGCCGTTTCATTTGTAAAAGATTTTTTTAACTCTGAAAAGCAGAAACCAGTTGCAGCCATCTGCCATGGACCATGGATGTTAGCTGAAGCTAATGTTATGCGCGATAGAAGTGTAACATCCTATGATTCTATCAAAACCGATTTGTTAAATGCCGGTGCAAAATGGAAAGATATGGAGGTGGTTGTTGATAAAGGCTTGGTAACCAGTCGATCACCTGATGATTTACCGGTTTTTTGTAATAAACTTATCGAAGAAATGTGTGAAGGAACTCATCAATATTAATCGATAAACTCTCTGTTTAAAAAGTGACTATTCAGATCATAAGAGAGTTTGGGGTCATTTTTTATAATGTTAGAGATTGTTAAAATTAAATATTTATCAGCATAGTCAGACTTTAAATTATTATTGGCATAAAATTAATGCAGAAATAGGGAGTATAATAATGGAAAAAGATTATAAAGAATTAAGTCGCCGTATTCACGAGGCATATGAGAAAGAAAATGAGTTTCTTAAAGAAGAAGTTTTAGGTAGGGTAGTCAATGGAGATTCAACAAAACAAAATCTAGAAACAAAGGCTGAGAAAGCTCAAGAAGAAAAATAATAGACTATGTTTTCGTACTAGTTGTATCCGAGGATAATTGTTTATAGGTTTATTTTTTTTCAAAAATAAAATCGTATAGAGTTTCACCATTAAGCCAATATTTTTTTTCAAAGTGAGTTCTTGGGGTGAAATCTTTATCTTTATGGATTACTTGCTTTTTAAAGACAGCGAGCTTCCAAAATTCAGTCATGTAAAGATGAGCTTCTTGTGCATAAAATAATTCATTAGTTGCTAAGTGGATCTTTCCCCCAGGAATAAGTGTTTTTAATATAAATTCAAATAAAGAGTTACGGTGCCATCTTTTGTTCGCTTGTTTCTCTTTAGGGTAAGGATTTGGGTATAAAAGAAATAAGCTATGGATACTGTTAGGAGCAAGGTTATTAGGGAGCCAATAATGAGCGTCTATATTTTTTGGGAATATATTGGGTAATTGATGGTTGTTAAGTCTTGACTGAAAATGTAGGAATTTATTTTTAGTTCTTTCTATAGTTATAATGGCATCTTTGGGATGTTTTTTTGCCCAGTTAATTGAATGCCATCCGGCTCCCGCACCAATTTCTAAAGCAAGCGGTTGAGTGTGTTTCTCTTTCCATTTTACAAAATCAAAATCTGGAGTTTGATCGAGAGACTTAATATTAAAGGGGCGAACCGGTTGAATTTCTGCACCATTTTCTTGCAAATTCGTTGTTATCACAGTTACTTCCTACAGATTCACCGCGACAAAAGTCGAATAAAATTTTGTCAGCCGCGGAGCATTAAGTGTCCTTTAAACAGCGCTTTTGATTGAGACCTTTTTTGTCATGTTCATTAGCTTTTCTAAAAAGCTATACAAGAAAGGGGGGGGTGTTTTCTTGATAGCAAAAAAGTCACATCCTTAAAAGGCTCAGCAGTAGCGGCTTTCGTCTATTTGAAGGTGGGGAGGTGTTTGTTGGGAGAAAGCAAATTTTAAAAGCGTAGCTATAGTGCTTAGAAACTTATTTATTAGCTTTGTGCTCTTTTTGTCACACATGTCCTCTTTGACTCTATAGAGCTATAAAAGCTCCTTTCTTTTTTTTGTTGAAATTTAACTTTAAAGACGCAAACGTATAGGCAAGCAACAAAGATAATTATTATAGGAGGCATCTTATGATCCAAAAACTGATAGTAGCAATAGCTGCACTAAGTTTCTCTGTATCCGCATTCGCACAAGACGATATGGGTGGAGAGAAAAAACCATTCTCTATTTATGGAGACTTCGCAACATCATTACAATTCTTCGATAGCGAGAATGCTTCTGCTGGCGCTCAGCAAAACGCAGCTGGAAGACATGATGATTTTAATATTGATTTAATTGAACTCAATATTGAGAAAAATTGGAGTAAGTCTAAACTTCACCTCTCTATCGGTTATGGTAGTACTGCTCATGGCGTGAACGTTATGAACGCTGCATTCGGTACAGTAACTTCAGTTAACACTGTTAACGTAATGAACGCTTATTATAAGATGATGAGTGATTATGGATTAAATTTCTGGATTGGTAAATTTGAATCTCCTGTTGGTCATGAGACTTATAACCATATGGACAACTCACAGTTTACAAGAAGCTGGGGATTTAATTTAGCTCCTTTCTTCTCTACTGGTCTTGGTGTTGATTATGGAACTGACATGTGGAGAGTTGGACTAATTGCTTCTAACGGTTCTGGTCAAGATACTGATAGAAAAGATGACAATAAAACTCTTGGTTTAATTGTTGATATCGATCCAATGGAAAACTTACACTTTGACTTAAACTATGTAACTGGTCGTGAAGGTTTTGGTGCTGCTGGTACAGTTCCTTTTACTACTTACACTGTTTCTATCTTAGATATATCTGCAAGCTATATGGTTAACGAAATGTTTGATTTCGCTATTAACTATTTAAGTAATACACAGGATGCTGGTGGTGCGACTGATCCAACTGCAACTTCTATAGCAGCATATGTTAATGCTAACTTTGGAATGTTCGGTCTTGGTCTTCGTTATGAGATGTTTGATTATGACAATGGAATTATGCTTTATAACGGTCCTGGAGCTGCTTTGGGTGCTGTTGGAGCTGATAACAGTCTTTCTGCAATTACTTTAACAGCTAAAGCTGAAATTGATCAAAATGCAGCTGTTGTTCTTGAGTACAGAATGGATTCTGCTGATGATAACGGAACTTTCGTTGATGCAGATAACAACGCAACTGATTCTTTCAGTACAATCACTGCTGGTTTAATGTACCGCTTCTAATTACTAAATTAGATAGATTGGAAAAAAGCACCTACGGGTGCTTTTTTTTTGCCTAAATTGATTGTTCTAAGATGATCTTAAATCAAAATCTAAATTAACTGTATTTTTAGTACGTTTCTTTAATAAATATTTTCTGTTGAAAGGTGACTTTCCTCTTAAGTTATTAATGCAAAGCTGTAACATTATTTGAATACTGACAGTAAAGTCGGTTTATTAATTTAAAAAGTAAGCTAACTTAAGTGATCTTGTGAAAGATAAAATGTAATGATTTTGAAATTTGATGGCATTATGAGAGCTAATGTAAAATGAATATAATTAGTTAAGGTAAAGGGGAAGCTTTTGTTACTAGCAGTTTTATTATCAATAATGGCAGGAGCCTTCGGGGTCTTTCAGGCTGGGTTAAATAAAGAGGTGGCTCAATCTCTTGGTTATACGAACTCTTTACTTTTCAATGGTGTGTTTTTTCTCATTTTTAATTTTGCATTTTTCATGTTGGTTTTTTTGAAACCTCATTGGGTGGGCCAAGAGTTTAATCTACAAGGAAGTTTAAGTGACTTTAAGCTTTGGTGGCTTCTTCCTGGTTTATTGGGCTTTTCTCTTGTTATGGGTTTGGCTGTCTCTGTTGGGAAAATTGGAGCAACTCAAACATTTGTAATTACAATTGCTGCACAAATTATAGCATCTCTATTGTGGGACTTATTTGATGGAACATTTCAGGTTAATAAATGGAAGTTAATAGGTGCTGTTATCACAATGACTGGGGCAATACTCTCCACATTATCTTAGTGTAGAGTATAGAAACCTATTTAGTTGGCTGGAAAGAATATTACGTCATAGGCTTGAAGTAGGTTTAAGAGTTCTAAGTTATAATTATAGTTCTCTGGTGGAATACTTTTTGTGTTGAATAGAATGGTGTCTTGGTTTCTTTCAATTAAGCCAAATCCTTCCATGTAGATTCGAAGAAGGTTGTCCTGCTCAGGGAGAAAAGTATGAACGTTTATAATCTTCTTTGTTGATTGATAATAGTTTGTTAAGAAGCGCATAAAAGGGGTGTCAAAGCCAAGTCTTCCGCCAAAGTAATTGCAGTGATTAGCTCCATAGATCGCTAAATTTCGAGTTTTCCCTGACTCTAAAATGGTTTTAATGTTTTCAGCGATCATGCTGTCTCGGCTTGTTGTATACTCAGTTATAGTTCCGTTTTGGATATGTTCTATCTCTAATAATGTTGCTTGATTGGTTTGATCATTTGAAGGTTCAATGCCAATAATGCTAACAAGTGGGTTTGATCTGAATAGCTCCTCTAAAACATTTGTGAATGTAGCGCCCGTGACATTTACGTTATCAAAATTTTCATTATTAAAATCTAACAAGATTGTTTCAACTCTGGAGTTTTGTGTTTCGACAAGAAGGTTATTTATGTTCAGTAGTGGAATTATTTTTGTACTTTCAAGCTCTCTAAAATAACTATTATGCGTTTCTCCAAAGCAAATAAGATCAAAGCCTTCTTCATTAAGGGTATTGAGCCAATTATTAAGTGGCACTGTTCTTGATCTAAACTCCTCTGCCATTGTTGAACGTGAAGGAATTTGAAAATTTTCTGACTGTGCTTGGGATTGCTGACTATGTATAAATACAAAAAATAAAAAATAGACTAGTTTCATAAGTCCCTCCCCATGATTAAGTTTGTATATGATCAAGGTGTTTTTAGGGCAAATATTTATTGAGAGAGTGCAAGGTTGACAGGAGAGGTTTGAAACTTTTTCATTTCTTTGCATTTTAACTACAGTTGAAACTTGATGTCGCCTGGTTATGTCTTACTATATTCACTCTAAGTGCGAGTACTTGTTGAAATCATCTCAAATTTTAAAGTGCCTTTAAGGCAATAGTACAAATAATACTTTAAGTTATTGTGTTCGAAGTATTTTATATTCAACTTGAGGGCTTGCTTCGGAAAATGAGGGGAGCCTCTATTAAAGATTAAGGAATGTTGATCCACTTGTGAGTTTGTAGACTAATTTTCCATTGGGGATTTTTTTGGATGAAGTCCATGATTCTTACTAAGTTTTGATCCATTTGGGAAAACTCTGGTGACAAAGAATAAACGACGTCTTTGTTATAATTATAATGTCTTTTCAAAACCTCAAAATTAAAGGTTTCATCGACAACGTATTTCCATTCACAGGTTCTTTCAAAAGTAGATGGGTCGACATAGTATTCTGGAAGTTTTCCTTTTGTATACTTTTTGGGAGAGGTCGTAACGAAGTCGATCTCTATGGGAGCAGGAAAGCTACCATTGGTTTCACAGGCAATATAAAAATTGTATTCTTTGAGAACTTTTAAGATAGACGGTAATTGTTTATTAGCAAGTGGTTCTCCTCCAGTAATAACTGCAAATCGAGCTTCTTCTAGATTGATAAATTGCAGGAAATCATCTAATGGCCAATCTTTATAAGAGTTGAATTCAGTGTCACACCAGGGGCAATCATAGTTGCAATAAGGAAGTCTTATAAAGAGGGCTCGATGTCCAGAATAGCGTCCTTCACCTTGAAACGTCCAAAACAAGTCGTTGATTTTAAAGGTTTGAGCCATGGTAAGTACGACTATTGAGTGGAGCTTCTGTCCACCAGCCTTTGATAAGGTTGATATTATTTTTCTGAGTGTTGTAGAACTCTCGGCCACAGGTGATCGAGTTGGTTGGGGTTTCTTGTATTTTAATAAAACTGACTTGGAAGTTGCTCTGACTTTGGTTGCTTTGAAATAAGAGATTCATTTTATTAAAAAGGAGTAAGGCAATAGACTCGGTCGTGGGGTCTCCCGGAAAAGGGAGGAGTCTTGGGTTGGATTCCTTTTGTAAGACCTCAATGATTGGATCGTTGATGTTATGAAGATATGAGTGATCTAAGGTTTCTGTAATCAATGTCTTCCATTGCCCTTTTAATGTGGCAAATTCTTGCGTCATTTGATTGGCATTAAGGTTCTTGCCAAGATATTCCAATCCAAGAGTTGCATACCAAGTATGGCCATGCGGGGTCATACAGGGAGTTGACTCCGTGTTTAGAAAGCGGTGAGCCGCTTCAAAACGATAGGTGAACTCAAGAATCACAGGTTTACACCCTCTTGACGGTGCTCAGCCGAAATGACTGTATGGATGTTGCCTCGCACATTGAAGTCAGCCACAACTTTGATTTTTTTGGGGTCGAGAAGCTCCACCAGGTCGTCTAAAATTCTATTGGTAACATCCTCGTGAAAGACGCGGTCATCCCTAAACTTATTAATATAAAGTTTGAGAGACTTAAGCTCTACACACCAGTTGTCTGGGATGTAAGTAATTGATATTGTTGCAAAATCAGGGAAACCGCTCCTTGGGCATAGGCAAGTGAACTCAGGGCATGTGAACTCTACCTGATAGTCGCGATGCTTTGTGCGGTTTTCAAATCTTTCGAGTTTAGCGTTTTCAATTAAGGTATCGCCATAGCTTTTTTCCACTGAAATCTCCTAGTCGGTTACCTGTGGGGCTGTTTTAAAAATGAGCCCTCAGATTTAACTTATGGTTTTTAGCAAATCAACACTGGATGTCAAAAGGAAAGTGGGGATATTCCCCAATGTTTATTGGGGCCGAGTTGAGAGTTTCCGATGACTTTTGGTGGTTAGCAGCTTTCAATGAAGAACTGGTGGTGTGAGAGGGCTCTATTTCGATAGCTTGGATAAGTTTAATGTTTATTTCGGCTTATATATCTGTGTAATGAGGCTGTGTTTTTGGCTCAAGTAAATAAGTCTTAGAATTAACAGAGTGAAAATTAAGGTATGATTGGTTTCTAATTCTTGAATTGAAACAATTTCAAGTAGTTAGTTGTTGTGGGATTCAGAGTTGTTTGTTTTTAGAGGGGTGATTACGAGAGTTTATTTAAATAAAATTTCAGAGGATTTCTTTTTTGGTGTAAAATATAATTGTGCAGAAATGCAATATAAGGTTTCAGGTCCTGCATTTGTGGGAGACAAGACCTGGTTTATTTTGAAAGGTATTAGAAATAATTTGTTGAGTTTAGGAGGCTCGAGACCACTGATGGTGTGTTTCGCGGAATTTAAAGATTTGTTGCTTTAAGTTTTTTCTCAATGCTTTGCACAGGCAAAATAAATCTTTGTTTTCAGTGTGTGCTGCAAAGTCTCCTAAAGGAGAGCGAACGACCAGATGTCCTTCAAAGTTTTTATTAAACTTTTCAAAAGAAATTTTTATATCACTGTCTGGGGGAAGTATGTATTTAAGAGTTTTCATTATTTCTTCAGTTTGAGATTGTGTCTCTGTTGAAGGAGAGAATCCTTTCCAATCGATAATTAAATTTTTCATAAAACGTACTCCCGAGTTAGAAAATTTTGGTTACTTATCAGTAACCGCTAGAAATATTAGAATATCAAAGTTCAATCTAATTTCTAAAAAAAATGAACTGGACGACTTATAATGGGACATGAGTTGTTTATTAAAAGATGAGGTCAAATTTATTTGGCTTTGATAAAGAATTAAAAAAGTTGGCTGATTGGCACATTCTTGGAAAATAGAGCACAGGTCTTTTGTCTTTAAAGACAGCTTGTTTCAAAAAGTTCCAGTTAAAAAAATGCATTCCCTCGCCTTGACGAATTAGAAAGAGACTCCATCTTAGTAATGTAAGGTCTGGACTTATATTACAGAATAGAAAGGAGTTTACTATGAAGCAACTAGTGCCTGCGTGGAGAGTTAATTCACTCTCTCAAAACTGGTTTAATGAATTTGATCAACTATTTGAAACTTTATTTGACGTAAAAAATACCAACGCCTATCGGCCTTCTTGTGATATTGAAGAGACTGAAAAGTTTGTACTTTTTTCTTTAGATCTACCTGGTATGAGTGAGGAAGATATTAAGATAGAGGTGAAAGACTCAGTGCTTAGTATTTCAGGAGAAAGAAAAAATAATTCTCCAAGGGAAGAGTCTCGTAAGTTTACTGGAAGATTTTTTGGTTCTTTTGAGCAAAGATTTCGTATTCCTAAGAATGTAGATCAGGAAAAAATTGAAGCTGATTACACAAATGGAGAATTAAAGATTTTATTGCCAAAAACGGAAGCCGCACAACCTAAAATAGTGGAGGTTAAAGCCAAGAAAGGTAGTTTTCTTTCAAATTTACTAAGCTCTTCAGATAAAGAGATTTAAATCTAGTAGTCCCGTTTAATGCCCTCTACGGCTCTTAGGCCCCTCCTAAGAGCCGTTCTATATTCTTATTAGTCCCAAAGTAGAGTTAACTTATTGATTGAAGGTTCTCGTTGTTATTGCTTGTACTAGTCTAAGGTATGTAGAAGGGTTCGTTACTTATTTTTTGTCTTAAGAATTCCGAAAAGTACTTTGGAATGATACAGTATTTTTTAGTCTTCATTATTTGTATATTTAGTCACTTTGCTTTGGGGCAAGAGGTAAGTGTTGTATCCCATTACCCTGAAACTGCTTTTGTTGCTAAACGCATGCTGCCATTTACGGTGCAAGGGGCGAGTGTTCAAAAAGTCATTAGTGTGATTACCCATGGAAATGATTCATGTTCAACAATGGTTGATCCTTATTATAATAAAATTTTTCACATCTTCTGTCGTGAAGCAGGGAGTGTTAATCTTGCTATCACTGTGGAGTCGACAGATCGTTTTGATTCCTTCGTGACATTAAATAATATAAGAATTTACAATCTGGGAGTGGAGATAGAGGAACGAGAAGTTCCTTTCGCTGAAGAGAGTGAGGAGCCTTTTTGAACAAAAAATACTCCTTAGGGCTTTTTATTCTATGCTTATTCTTATTTCAAAACTGCGGAAAGTTTGAAAAAATTGATGATATTAATTTTTATAGTTATACAGAAGCTCCGGACTTCTATTACGATTTAAAATTAGTAAGTGTTGAAATCGACTCTTATCAAAGACAGCACTATATTTTTGATTTAGCGATGTCTTATGCTCATGATCCAGAGCAATCTATTACATATCAAGTTTTATTTAGTACTCTTGATATTTCAGGTGTTTGTAATGGGCAAGGTGGTACGGCCGATGACGAATCGAAAAATGTTAGACTACAATGCTTAATACCAATTGAGGATAAGCTGTTTTTGCAAATCACTCTTCTTGGGCCTCGTGGAGAGGAACTCGTTCAACAATACAGTTTCTAGTTATTTCTACGATATCCATTAAAAATAAAATTCATTCCATGAAAAGCTTGTTATTTATATAAATAATTTAATGCTTCAAATAGTAGCTTTTGTAAACTTTACACTCTAAATAGCCTTTTATGTGACTTTGCTAATTTCTGGGCCATATTACTCCCAAAGAGGAGGGAGACAATGGGTCGTTTAACACTAGCATTATTATTAAGCAGTTTATTCGTTTGGCCAACCTGGGCACAAGACGGAAGCTTTATACGTTCAACTGAAGATTTTGAAATTCCAGAAAAAGCAGAGATTATGCAGGGAGGTTTTCCTGAGGCACCTGTATTACCTTGTCCACGTCCAGCAAAAAAATATTCTGACTTACTGGCACAACTCAATGAGATTAAAACCACAATTCAGAATCAAGCCTGTCATGATTCTAATATTCAAGTAGAGAGTCTTGAGACTTTGATCACTGATGATAGAAAGACTTTTGTTGAGTTAATCGAAAAAGGTGTTTTTGGAGAAGGGCAATTAACTGATGGTGAAGTTGAGACTGTCAAAGAATATGTAACCAATGTCGTTAATTATACCGGTAATTTGGCTGGCTTAATTAAAAATTCGGCTTGCTTTGATAAGGAAGAGAAGCAAACAACTTTAGCTTTTCTATCAAATGTTATTAGTGAAGTCTCTGGAGCTGTTGGTGCCCTAGCTGGCCCATGGGGAGCAAAAATTAGTCTCGGAGGACAAGTTGCTGGAGCATTGCTCTCTAGTATAGACAAAATTGTTCAAGCTCGTAAAACTTATGATTATGACAAGATAGAAGATATTAATAATTATTTTAACAATCTTTGTACTTATTATGACTTTAAGGCGGACCTCGATAAAGAAAGTAACTTGTTTGTTCATCGAGAGAGATTGCTAGAAATTCTTGAAAGGTCAGGGGACTATATAGATAAAGTCGTTCAAACTTGTGAGGTTTGTGAGTTGATTACTGAGGATTATTTAACGCGTCTTAATGAGAACGCTGGGTATGATCTCAATAGAGTCTCTCGTGTTATACCGACAAGCGTGAGTTCTGAGTTTGGAGATTCGGTGGAATCACCAGTGAGCCCTTATATTGCAGAGGATGGAATTGCAGCTGCTGATGTGTCATTAGACGAAATGAATGACTATTACGCTAGAGCATATGCTCCTGAGATTGCCGAAGAAGATCCGGCTCGCGAAACAACTGTAGATGACGAGCCTGTGAGTTTACCAGAGATTGATACGGGGTCTTTCACACCTCGCCCAGTAACTTATGTTGCTCCACTCCCTCCTCAAGAGGCTACAATTCGCGCTTTACAGGTAAGAAATTGGGCTATTGAAGAAATTAGAGCCGTAGAAAACTCTATTAGAAGTGGTATTGGTGAAGATGGAAGACTTGCCGTCGCTCAATTGCAAAGAGATATAGAGAACTTCCTTGTTGATGATGAAGCGCCTGATTATATTCGTCATAAAACGCGTGACTTAAGAGGTAAAATTTCTCAACTTCAACAACTCGCGATGCGCCAGATTTCAGCAACATCTATGATAAATCCTGTTTATCGAGTGCCACGAGATCCAAACTATGATTACGAGTACGACTATAGAGATGCCTCCGGTCCAGTAAGAGTGGCCTTCCATGATTTGTTTCGTAATGATTATGATTTTGCATCTATATTAATGGAGCAAGCTGGTTATCCTGAAAGTGCGGCTCAAGGACATGCGGAGCTGCGAGAAGAGTTGAAAAGAAACTTAGTACAAGCTTTGTCTGATATGGTTGATGCCCATGGAGTTTTACAAAGAAAATGTGAGTTTTTTACGACATCGTTATTAAATGATCATAGAAACCTAGTTTATACTTGTGAAAGAGCACAGAGAACTTTAGATGTGAGTTTGAAAATAGCGACTGAGTTAAAGAGTACTAGTTTTGCAGAAAGAAACTCATTCACTTTATCTCTTGTTTACGAGAAAAGGCCAAATTATGTTTCTGATTGGGTTGCTTCAGTCAATTACTCCTTGTTAAGAGATATCGAGCAACTGCAGTAGTTCTAATTGTTTTTAATAATAAGCCATTCACTTATATCTGATAGATTATTGGTGAATGGCTTTTTTTATATAATCTTAAGTTTTTTCATTTCTTTTTTAAAAATTAAAAAAGCCTCAATCGTTATCCATAATTCGATTATTAAAAGTAAGGACGATAAAGTAGTTAATAGATAATTTTTGATATTCAAAAATTGTATAATATTAAGTATTAGTCCCATAATAGTAATACTAAGTAAAAAGATAAGAGGAATAAAAAAAGTTTTAATAGGTTTTTTCTTAAGAATTAGATAAGCGCATATAAGAATCAGAGTCAGGGCTGCAAGCATTTGATTGGTGGCTCCGAACAAGGGCCAGATGAGTAGTCCTCCCTTTCCACTTTTCTCAATAAACATTAAAAAAAGTGCAGAAAGAACAGCCAAGCCAGCAGCCACCCATGGTGATTTTAGTGGTTTAAAGTTAATAAGCTCTCCCACTTCAGCGATGATATAACGTTGTATTCGTGTTGCAGTATCAAGGCTTGTTGCTGCAAAGCTAATGATTAAGACAGCCATCATTGTTGCTCCATAATCATCGGGAATACCAATGGCTGATAAAAAGCGAGAGGTTCCAAAGACAAATGCTTCTATAGAAGAGGAGAGACCCTTTGCTTGATCCCATGAAGCATAGTGGTTGTGCCAGTCACCCTCTGATAAAAAGCCAGCACTCACAGCTAAGGTAGCTAATATAGCTAAAAGTCCTTCGCCAAGCATAGCACCATAGCCAATAGCTTTACTATCTTTCCATAAGTTCACCTGTTTGCTTGTGGTGCCGGCACTCACGAGACCATGAAATCCACTAATGGCGCCGCAGGCAATGGTGATAAATAAGAAGGGGAACCATGATGGAGCACCTACCGGATTAAGTTGTAAGGGCGGGGCGACAACTTTAGGTTGTAATACAAAGAGCCCTGCAATTATCCCTATTAAACCAATTATAAGTTGATGACTATTTATATAGTCCCTCGGCTGAAGGAGGGCCCATACAGGTAAGACACTAGCAATAAAAGAATAAATCAAGAGTAGTATAAACCAAACATGTAGCGGTGATGCAAAATATATAGAAAGATCAATGGGATATATACGGCCTAAGTGAATCGTATAAAATAATATAATTTGAGCAATAATCGCTGGGAATAAGATGTTTTTTCCGTGGCGATTATAAAAGTAGCCAAGGGTAAGAGCGACAATAATTTCAAAGTTTACAGGTATAACTGAGCTAGGAAAGCTAATAAAAAGGTTTGCAATAACGAGAGCAAATACTGCAATCACCATCCATACAAGAAACAAAATGACAATGATAAATAAGTTTCTAATTCTGTTTGAAAGTAAATTACCAGAAATTGTTGCGAGCGAAAGACCTCGATGTTTCATTGAAATAACTAGGGCGCCAAAGTCATGGGCTGCCCCCATGAAAATTGTGCCTATTAGTATCCAAATCAGCGCAGGGACCCAGCCCCATATAATTGCAACAGCAGGACCGACAATGGGAGCTGCTCCAGCTATAGAAGAGAAGTGATGTCCCCAAAGAACGGACATTTTTGTGGGGGAGTAGTCGTTGTTATCATTTAAAAGTCTGGCAGGGGTTGGGTTTTTATCATTTTCTAGGTCGAAAATTTTTGCAGACAAGTAAGATCCATAAAAACGATAAGCAATAAAATAGGATAATAAAATAAGTGATACTAATATTGCAGCATTCATGAGCTTGATTATATCTCCACTTCAGAGTTGAATACAATGACAAGATAGATAGGTGTTTAAATGAAAATAAGAATGAAAAATCTATTTCCAGATCCATTTCAAATTGCGATTATTTTATCAGGAATTACACTTATAACAGCTAGCTTTAGCACTCCATATAGTTTTTCTCAAAATTTACTTTTTTGGGGAGAGGGACTGTGGTCTCTATTGGCTTTTACAACTCAGATGTGCTTAATCCTATTGGGAGGGTTTGTACTTGCCAAAACAAGAGCGATTAAAAAGTGTTTAGAATTTATAGCAAGTAAACCATCGACTCCACTGCAATCTTATTTGGTTTGTTTTGCAGTCTCGGCATTGTGTTGTTGGCTCAATTGGGGGATGGGTCTCATTTTAGGAGCTTTCCTGTGTGTTGAGTTGGGTAAGAAGATGTCTCGATTGCATTTCCCTTTATTAGTTACGACTAGTTATATGGGATTTATCTTTTGGCATGGAGGTCTGTCTGGGTCTATTCCTCTTGTTGTTGCAACGAAAGATGGTTTTTCATCAGAATGGATGGGAAAGACTTTAAACTTAAAGGAAACACTTTTTTCTGATTTGAATTTACTTTTGCTTTTATCTGTATTTTTAGCATTTGTATTATTGATCATGATTTATCATTTCTTCTTTGTTAAGACAGTTGTTGCTATATCAGAAGAACAAGCAATGAATTTTGAAATTGAGAAGGAAAAATCTGATAATTTTCAATGGACTTGGGCTCTTTTACTTTTTTTATTAATTTCATTCTTACTGATAAGCTTTGGAAAAACTCAGTTTCATATGGGTATCAATGAAATGAACCTTTTGCTCTTTACTTTGGGAGTTCTTTTTCATCGAAACTTAGCCAATTATCTTTATTATGCGAAACTAGGATCTGAAAAGTTGGTGCCAATTTTAGTTCAGTTCCCGATTTATGGTGCTATCATGACAGTTATTGTTAAGTCAGGCCTTGGAGAAAAAATATCTTATTTTTTTGTTAATATGAGTGAAGCAAACACCTTTACGCTTTATTCTTTTTTAAGTGCTGGTCTGGTGAATATTTTTGTTCCGTCTGGTGGTGGTCAATGGGCTGTTCAAGCTCCTATTGTTATCGAGGGAGCGAAAAACTTAAATATACCATTGGCTAAAGCTGTTTTGGCTGTCGCGTGGGGAGATGCTTGGACAAACCTTGCTCAACCCTTTTGGGCTCTACCATTGTTGTCGATAGCAAATGTTAGTATAAAAAGTATTTACCCTTACTGTTTGGGAGCACTCGTTGTATCGGGATTAGTTATAAGCTCAGTTCTTTATTTTTGCTAAAAGAACAAAGGCTGACTCATAGGGTCTTGTTTTAAAACATAACTGTTTTTTAATAAGATTTTGGGGGAGTTTATGAGGGTGCTGATGACTGGAAATCCTAATAAGGACTTGTGTGCATCGCTTGTCAAAGTTTTTGAAGTGAATGGGCATGAAACTTTTTGTGTTAGTCGTCGTAATGGTTATGATTTTGAAGATAATCCTTATGGAACTATAAAAAGAGTTATTGATCTTGCTGATTCTTACGATTTGTTTATTAATCTTTATGCAAACTATTTTTTTAATGCGAGTGTGTTAGCTCATAAGCTTTTTTGCGATTGGACGGCAAAAGGGTTTTGTGACAAAAGAATTGTTAATATTGGGTCTACAACAGATAGAGTTCAGAAAAGTAATCATAACTTGTATCATTATGAAAAAAGAATGTTAAGAGAGATAAGTTCTGGTCAAAGCTTGCAAAGTGTCTGGGACAAATCACCTAAAGTTCATTACTGCTCTTTTGGAAAGTTAGAAAACCGAAAGGATCAGAATCCAGGAAGGAAAGTTCTCTCTCTTGAGAATGCGGCACAATATATTTATTGGTTGGTTTCTCAACCGAAAGAAATACATATTAATGAGATTTCAATTGATCCTGTCCAGTTTGTTTAGCCACAGCACTTCTTAAATTTCTTTCCACTCCCACAAGGGCAGGGATCATTTCGACCCACCTTCGGTTCGGTATTTATAATTTGAAAGCTTTCCGGGGCTTTTCCTTTTGAAAAAAACCACATCCCATTGTTTTTATTAAACTCAGAAACTTCATGGTGAACGCCTGGTTGATTGCTACCTATAAAGTCGGCTTTAAACTCAACAAGTCCCCAGTCATCCTCAGGGCCCCCCTTTGAGGTACTTAAAATTTGCAAACCCTTCCATTGGGTTTGAGTTGCCCAAGCTTCATTTTCAGTCATATTTGTTTTTTTTATTGTATCGGGATCATGGGTCTTTTTAATAAAGTCCATATTGACCTGCGTATAGGCTGTATAACGAGCCCTCATTAATTCTTCGGCCGTTTTTGCAGGTTGGCCAAGCAGTATCGGCTCACAGCATTGATTGTAGTCGTTTTGACTAGAGCAGGGGCAAAGCATAGAAAATCCTCTTTTGATATGCGCTATTGGTTGCATCTTATAGCGAATGTCGTAGTATTTTCAAGTTTCAAGGGAGAGTTATGGAAACCAAGGAATATATTCAGAACGCAATTAAAACAGAATCGCGCGATTTTGACGCAATTGGTGGAAGACTTCAGGCCACTGAAATTCAGAGACTTCTCCATGGAGGAATTGGGTTAGCCACTGAGGCGGGTGAGTTCTTAGACGCTCTTAAAAAACATGTTTTTTACGGCAAGGAATTGGATAAAGTGAACTTACGAGAAGAGATGGGAGACATCTTTTGGTACTGTGCCATTATAGCCGATGAGTTAGATGTGGACTTTAAAGATATTATGGAAAGAAACATTACTAAGTTAAAAGCTCGTTATGGTGAGAAATTCTCAGAGGAGAAGGCAAACAAACGAGACCTTGCTACAGAGCGAGAAATCCTGGAAAGCTAGAGATTATTATTTTTACACAACTTACAAGAAGGCTTGATGGCTTCATTAAAAGTTTACTCCTATAAAAAATGTAGTACCTGTCAAAAGGCATTAAAGTTTCTGGAAAAAAAGAAAATAAACTATAATGTTATAGAGATTGTCGATAATCCTCCCAGCAAATTAGAGCTCAAAAAAATGCTTAAGAGTTATAATGGGGAAATTAAAAAGTTATTCAATACTTCGGGTGTTGTATATCGTGAAAAGAAGATAAAAGACAAAATTGCTAAGATGACTCAAGCTGAAGCTATAGATCTGCTAAGTAGTAATGGTAAACTAGTAAAGCGCCCTTTTTTGCTTGCTGGAGAAAAAGGTTTGGTTGGGTTTAAAGAAGAAGAGTGGAAAAGTCTTGTTAAATGATGAGAACCTAACTGCATTGAGGTCCATTTTTATCATTTATATCTATAGTAATTATAAACTTACTTATCTCATAAAGTAACTTGTACTGAAATGGCTAAATGGCTGTTTTATGTAAATATGGAATGTAAATTAAAGGTGCGCAATTAATTTGCAAATCGGTCTTGAAAAAATCACATAGATTTGTACTAAAAAATAGCTATTTTCATTAATGGGTGAAATTAAGAGAAAACCTCGTTATACAGTTTCTTGTGTTGGATACAATGGAGGAAATATGAAATTTATTTTTGTTTTATTTTTATCCCTTTTTGTAAAGCAGGCTCTTGCTACTCCAGATAGTTTTTTGTTTGGAGCTTGCGTAAAGTCAGTTCATGACAACTTTATTCAAAGGCCAGAGATAGAATTGGGAACAGTGACAATTTTAACTGAGTCTGAGTTTTATGGTTCAATCTATTTTGAGCTTAAGTATAAGGGACGAAGCCAGTGCTATGAAGCTTCTATTGTAAAAAAAGATTGTGATATTCTATCAACAACAAGAATTCATTGTAGCGAGCAGAACGATTAAAGACTGTTAAAAAATCACCAAACTCTGTATTTATCCTCAAATATTTTCAGGAGCGTGTGATCTTTTTGGTCGCTCTTACAGGAGCGACCGATCTCATTTATTCTTAGCGATCATATTGTTAAGAAATGAAAATGAGTCTTGTAGGCCGCTACAATTATAGAAAAGTTAGAGTTTCTAAAGAGTTTTTAGAAATTCAATCACAGCCATGCGGTCGTCGTAACCAAAGTTTTCCATAAAATCAAAATAATGTCCTTGGTTTGAATGCTCTTCACGTTCAATCCAATAAAGGTCTCGATCCCCGTTCTCGGCTTTCAAAATTTGTGTCTCAATCATAACGGGATTTCGATAGGTTGTTAGTCCCCCGTAAAGTTTATCGAAACGATATAATTCTCCAGCATCCTCCATTGAGAATACTTTAGGTCTATCTTCTGGTGGTAGAAGTAGATGATAGAGAGTGGGTACTGAGGCGTTATGTAAATAGGGGAATCGACTCCATACTCCCCAAAGTTTAGGAGCATAATAACCGAAGCCAAACCATGGGCGGTTGAATTTTATCAGGTCGGAGAGACTTCCTTTTTCAGCAAGGTCGACCCATAATGAGTTTCCGTAATCCAGCCTTTGTGGATCTGTTTTTACAAGGTCGTGTGGTATGAGTTGAGGAGGTTCGTAAATTGGAAACCCCTCCGGATCTCTGTTATGATTGCCGTGGCATTCATAACAATTATTTTCCACTAATTTTTGTCCTTTTAAGGCAAGTGCCTGATCAATTTCAAATGGATATTTAGGAGGGAGGAAGTGGGCAACTTGGTTATCAATAACATGTTTTAGCTTTGGCATAGATGCACGAAGGTGCTCAGCCGAATCGCTCGCCATAAGTTCTGCTCCGAAGGCCCAGGCGTAATTTTCTGAGTTGAGAGAAGCGTCAGCAAAAACACCCACCTTTCGCTTTTCGGCAAACCCCCAAAGAAAAGGAACTTTAACTTGAGTCCTCTCAATTTCAGGTCCCCAGGGAGTTCCAGTGTCTCTGTAAAAAAAAGTTTTAATAACTGAATCAGGGACAAGGCCACGGGTGAGGTTTGAAACATCTGGATTGGCGAGAGTTTCAGCAAAGATCATCGCTTTACTGTGGATATAGGCGTAATCGGGGTCATTAGCAATTTTATCTGCGATAAAGTGTTTCCAAACTTTTTGAGCTTTAACTAAAGTTTTTCCAATTGTGTAAGGGTCAATTGTTTTATTACCTAAACCAGGAATCGTAATTCCAGCGGCTCGTCCAGAGTGGCAACCTGTGCATCCAAGTACGGCCAGGTTCATATTTTTATATTTAACGTCAAAAACACCCACATAGCGCTGTTTTTCTCCTGGAAGAAAACCATACTTTTTAATAACGATAGGGTCTTGCAAGAGTGAGGGTTGTTTGGTGAGACCTCCGAAAAATACCGATAAATCAGGGGAAATGGTCATACCACGACCGTTTTCAAAAAAATGGGTTTGTAGGAATTCTTCTCCCGCTTTCTGGCTCAGTGCTTGTCGGTCAAGAAGAGCCTGTGCTTGTGCAAAATGTGGTAAATAAATGCAAATCAAAGCGATCAAAAGTTTGATCATCGTTCCTCCCTCGAAGATAATTTTAAAAATCTAGCAAAAGCACTGTTGTCAGGGCAATTGCGCATAGCTCCAGTGAGTAAGATTGGCAGACAGGATCTGTATCTTGTGCCAAAAAAGCCCTAGATTGTGCCAAAAGAAAGGTTGTCCCATGGTTTCAGAAATATTTGATCAAGAAGCTTGGAAATCCGTTGAAGGGTTTAATTTTGAAGATATCACCTATCACAGAGCAATAAAACAGGGAACTGTGCGAATTGCCTTTAATCGTCCCGAAGTTCGCAACGCATTTAGGCCCCAAACGGTGGATGAGTTATATCGTGCGCTCTTACATGCTGCCGAATCGTCGGATGTGGGTACGGTTATTTTAACAGGAAATGGCCCATCTCCCAAAGACTCTGGCTGGGCCTTTTGTTCAGGGGGAGATCAGAGAGTGAGAGGTGATTCAGGCTATAAATATGAGTCGGGCGCCGTCTTAGGGCGACTCCATATTTTAGAGGTGCAAAGGCTCATTCGGTTTATGCCTAAGGTTGTGTTATGTCTTGTGCCTGGTTGGGCTGTAGGGGGCGGTCATTCTCTTCATGTGGTTTGTGATCTTACCTTAGCCAGTGAAGAACATGCTGTCTTTAAGCAAACTGATGCTGATGTGGCGAGCTTTGATGGTGGGTATGGTTCGGCCTATTTAGCAAAAATGGTTGGCCAAAAAAGAGCCCGTGAAATTTTCTTCTTGGGAGCAAACTATACAGCTCAAGAGGCTTTTGAAATGGGAATGGTTAATAAAGTCGTTCCACACAAAGATTTAGAAAAAGTAGCGCTTGAGTGGTGTGAGACGATTAACACTAAAAGTCCAACAGCGATCAAGATGTTGAAATTTGCCTTCAACTTAGTGGATGATGGACTTGTGGGGCAGCAGGTTTTTGCGGGAGAGGCCACTCGTCTGGCTTATGGAACTGAAGAGGCCAAGGAGGGGAGAAATGCTTTCTTGGAAAAGCGTCCTCAAGATTATTCTAAATTTCCCTGGCATTTTTAAATAACCACCGATAGGTTTTAAATTATGAAAAATCAAAGACAAATTGTTGCAACTTCAGCTCTTCCTTATGCGAATGGCTCCATTCATATGGGACATTTAGTTGAATATCTACAGACAGACTATTGGGTTCGCTATCAAAAGATGTTTGGACACAAGGCCCTTTATATATGTGCCGATGATACACATGGTGCACCAGTAATGATTCGAGCACGTGATGAAGGAATAACTCCTGAGCAGCTCATTGAGAGATCTAAGAAGGAACATTTAGAAGATTTTAAAAGATTTCAAATTGAATTTGATTTTTATCACTCCACTCATAGTCCTGAAAACGAAAGGCTTGCTGGAAGAATTTTTAAATCGATGGAGTCTGGTGGTCATATTAATGTGAAATCTATAGAGCAGAGTTATTGTGAGCATGACAATATGTTTTTGCCAGATAGATTTGTAATTGGGACATGTCCCAGTTGTTCATCTGAAGGTCAGTATGGAGACTCGTGCGATAAATGTGGCGCCACCTATTCTCCAACAGACTTAAAAAAACCAAAATGTTCTTTGTGTGGAACTCCTCCTGTTAAAAAAGAAAGTGAGCATATATTTTTTCAGCTGAATGACTTTAAGGATTTTTTACAAGAATGGGTTCCCAAACATACTCAGAAAGAAGTGAGTAATAAACTGAATGAATGGTTAGAAGGTGATTTAAGGGATTGGGATATTTCTAGGGATGCTCCCTATTTTGGGTTCGAGATACCTGGATATCCCAATAAGTATTTTTATGTTTGGGTGGATGCTCCTATTGGTTATATGTCAAGTTTAACAAAATGGTGTGAGCAAGAGGGGTTAGGCTTTGACGAATTTTGGAATGATCAGAAAACTGAAATCTATCATTTCATTGGAAAAGACATTGTTTATTTCCATGCTTTATTTTGGCCAGCGATGCTAAAAGCATCTGGTTTGAAAACTCCTGATCAAATTTTTGTGCATGGATTTCTCACCGTCAATGGTGAGAAAATGAGTAAATCTAAAGGAACTTTCATTTCAGCCTCTAAATATTTAGAGTATCTTGATCCCACTCATTTACGATATTACTACGCTTGTAAGCTGAATGGCCTTGGTGATTTAGATCTTAACCTAGAGGACTTCTCTCAAAGAGTGAACTCTGATCTTATTGGGAAAATTACGAACTTGGGTTCTCGTGGGGCACAGATGATCAATAAAAAGTTTGATGGTCAAGTAAGCACCCCTACAGAGGAAGGGCAAGTTATTATTGAGTTTGCTCAAAGTCGTGCTGATACAATTGTAAAATTGATCAATGAACTTAATTTCGCAAAAGCGATGGTTGAGATTCGTGAAATTGCGGATAGGGCCAATCAATATTTTGATGAAAAGGCACCTTGGAAACTTATAAAAGAGGATCCAGAGACGACCCAAAAGATACTCACCGATATTCTTGCGGTTTTTACAATTATGACTATATATCTGAAACCAATTCTTCCCGAGTACGCTAATAAGGTGGAAAAGCTTTTTGGGTTTGATGAATTGAATTGGGATCATATCAGTTTGACAGACTTGCCACTTTATTCCTCAAAGTTGAATACTTTTGAACACCTCTCTCAGAGGGTTGATCCGAAAAAGATTGCCGAACTTGTTGAAGCGTCAAAGGCTCAATAGGAGTATTTGTTATTTATAGTGAAAAAAAATTTGGTGGTCTCTCAGTTAAAAGACAAGCTCAAGTAGTCCTCAACCTCATCTATGAAATTGAACAAAATTGGGATGCCATAGAGAAAAGACAATCGTCACTTTTTATTTTGAAAAAATATTTCACTTGGGCACATTTCTCAAGTTCCGATAGTCTTTATTTAAGAAAGCTTTCTGATCTCAAGCTAAATATTAGTGAGTCCATTACGTTAAGAAGTCTCCTTGATTTAGCAATTCCATTAGAACGCTTTCTTGAGATATCAGTAAAGGATGATCTTGTATTAAGAGTGAAAACTAATGATAGTTTAGAGATTGAGAGAAAGGTTTTCCCCCTCTATTTCGTATTAGATCATCTACGTTCAGCCTTTAATGTTGGTAGCTTGTTTCGAGTGGCCGATTGTATGGGAGTTAAACATATTTTTCTCATTGGTTACACTCCAACACCTGATGATAAAGGTGTAAGGAAAACGGCTATGGGAACAGACCAATGGGTTTCCTGGAGTCATCACCATCACTTTTCTGATGTCTTTTCAATTCTCCAAGAAAGGTCTTGTTCGATCTTTGCCTTAGAGACAGCTGAAGCGTCGACTTCTTTATATGACTTCAAAGCCAATGAACCTTTAGCTTTAATAGTGGGTAATGAAAGATTTGGGCTCACTGAGAGAGTATTGAGTCAAGTTGATGGAGTTCTCTCAATTCCTATGATGGGAGTTAAGAACTCTCTCAATGTTGCAACTGCAATGAGTATGGTGACCAGTGAGGTTATTAGACAATGGACTCATTAAATTTCCGACCCATTGGGTACTTTCATGGTAAGGCAGAATCGCCATCAGAATCGCCTAGACAAGGTGTGTTGGCGACTGAGGGTGTGGGTTCTATTGTTTTGTCTGAAGACCTTGATCAGAATGCTCTTCGCGATCTAGAGGGTTTTAGTCATATTTGGGTACTTTATTATTTCCATAAGAACAAAGAGTGGAGCCCAATGGTTAGGCCACCAAGGGGTGGGCAAAAGCGAGGTGTTTTTTCTACACGCTCTCCTTATAGGCCTAATGGTATTGGCTTGAGTTGTGTGAGATTGGATTCTATTAAAGATAAAACCCTTTTTATAAAAAATCACGATCTCCTTGATAAAACTCCTATTTTAGATATTAAGCCCTATATTAAATATGCGGATAGTTTTCCTGAGGCAGAATCAGGTTGGTTAAATGAATGTGTTGAATATCAAGTTGAGTATTCTGATTCCTTCTTGAATAAATTGAATTGGCTGCAAGAACGAATGAGTAATTCGTTACGAGATTTATTGGAAAATCAATTGAAATATGAGCCGACTAATAATCAAATTAAGAGGGTCAAAGCAAAAGAGACTTATTTTATTTTTTCTTATAAAACATGGCGCTTTCACTTTGAAGTGAATGATAATTCAGTGATTCTTTTTGATCTAAAGTCAGGATATTCGGAAATTGAAATGAATTCGGTTGAAGATCCTTATTTGGATAAAAAAATGCATCAAGAGTTTAAGGCCAATTATTCAGATTCCTATTAGCTGATGCTTCGCAGTTGGATATTTTAAAAATATCCTTTTTTTTAAGGTCAGTCTGTGGCAGCCTGGATTAAGTTATGGAATTTGTAGATCATATTGAGCCTGTATATATATATTTGTTTGTTGTCATATTTGTATCCACTTTTTTATTAATTCGTGGGTTGGTTACAATTCAACTTGAGAAGAAAAAGCGTGTACAAAAAGCAGAGCATAGTGATTTTTCGGATGCTGTTTTGCCTTCAGACGAAGCGGACTTCATAGCAGCTAGCAATGAACCATTAGGGGCAAATCAGGCTCAGGAAAATGCAGTGCAGAGTATAGAAACTCGATTTGAGTTTATGCGGCGGTTTTATGTTCCAATGGTATTATTTGTTTCTGGAATCTTAATAGTACTTCCATTTTTACCAGCCCTGCCGGCAACATACTTGTCATTACTCACAGGCTTAATTGCGGGTGTGTTTGGTTTTGCTGCTAAGCCAGTTATTGAGAATGCCATTGCGGGAATGGTATTAACATTTTCGCAGCCCATTCGTTTGAATGACACTGTCATTGTTGATGGTCAATACGGAACAGTAGAACAAATTAATACCCTTCATACTGTGATCAAAGTTTGGAACTGGAGAAGGTTGGTCATTCCTAATCATAATTTATTACAAAGAGAAATTGAAAACCTTTCCCTGGGTGAGGATTCAGAGTGGGCTCACATAAAGTTTTATGTTGAACCTACCGCCGATCTAGAGTTAGTTAAGCAGCTAGCTATGGAAGCAATGAACTCAGAGCATCGATTACCATCAGAGGATCCTTCTTTTTGGGTTATGGATATGGAGCGAGATTCTATTCTTTGTTGGGTTGCTGCTTGGGCTGGGAGCCCACCAGATGCTTGGGCTCTGAAATCTCAAGGGCGTGAAAGGTTAGCGTCGGCATTACGGAAAAGAGGGATTCAATTTCATCTGCAAAACACTCAATTTCAAATGGGTGGATCAGAGAGTTTAAAAAAGAGTCCATTTACTTCTGATAACTGATACTATTTTAACGAGAGTTTTCCTCTTTATCCGACTGTCTTCTAATTGATTTTTAGTGAAAAAAAGCATCATGGTGATTGAGTTTTAATGGCAAGATCTTTGTCTAACTTATCAAAGTCGAGTTTTGTCTCATAGTGGTCTCTGTTTTTTAAAACTTTCGGAAAAGTGCCGATATTTTAATAGTCATGCTACTGGTAAGTCAGATACGAACTTTCATTTTATTAATGTTCTTGGGAAGTTTTTTAATTTCCTGTGAAGAGATTAATGAGGACTCACCCATCGAGATTAGTTGCAGGCAAGCTGCTGGATTATGGACAATGATCGCAGTGACATGTGATGGGGGCGCAATTGATGTCACTCCATCAACATTTACATTTGATCCTGATTCCAATGTTGTTACACAACGGCTGGGAAGGGTGGACTGTACAAAAACATACAACTGGTTAGTTGAGATGGGTGATCAAACACCATTATTCTCAATGACTGGTCAAGGTACAATACTTTGTACTCAGTCTGGGCAAGAGGTGAACTCTTGTGCGAGTGAAGTTAATAGTTGTAACTCTGGAATTGATTTTACGGGAATTAAAAATGAATACCCGACATGTGTAATTACCTCAAAAGGCCTGACTTTGACGAGAACGGTTTCAGGAGTTAATAATCCTGATGGGCTGTCTCTTTGTGAAAGTGGGCAAGAAGAGGAAGTAACATTGGTACAGGGCGAATACACGCCTCCTACGCCTGAACCTGAGCCGGAGCCAGGAAGTGGTATTGCGTTTTTAACAATTGAAGGGCCCAATCCTTTGGATTTCGGAACTCATGCAATTGGAAGTCGTCGGGTGCAAATTATCAGTGTGACTAATACTGGTGAACAGGCTGCTTCACAGATTTCGGGAACTGGTTTAGCAGCCCCTTTTTATTTTTTAGGAGGAACTTTCCCTGGAACTGGTGGTAGTTGTGGGTTGAACCCCTTAGAGGTGTCGGCAACATGTGAAATTGTTGTGGAGTTCTTTCCTTCGGTGGCTCAATACTTCACAGACTCCTTAATATTAACTTACTCTAACGGGAGTGGCTCAGCCAATTTGATACAAGGATTGGCAGCGACAGCCAGTAATGATCTGGCTCAGTTAGTTATTAATGAAGGGCCTTATTTTGAATATTCAACGTTAAACATAGGACAAACTCAATCCCATATTTTTACTGTTAGTAATATTGGTGGCGGAGGAGCTTCTTCACTGGCTGCTGGAGTGGGGTTGATGGCTCCTTTTGAGTTTACAGGTGGTCTATTTCCTGGCTTAGGGGGGACTTGCGGGGCCACTTTAGCAACTGGAGAGCAGTGTACTATTGATATTAGTTTCAGCCCCTCATCTCAAGGTAGCTTTAACGATTCTATTGAAGTTGATTACTCAGATGGTCTTAATCTTAAGACCGCTACGCGCAATGTTTTTGGGCAGGGAGTTCCTTAATAACTCTTGAAATTGTCCTACAAAAGAAGAATTTTTGTTTTTTTGGCTTTTAAGTAAACCTGAAGCTTAGATGAAATGTTATTGATCTTAAGTAAGTTCATTTGTGCAACCAATCCATTCTATCTAAGAGGAGATCAGCTTCGGATTTATATAAAAAATGAGGTGCCCTCTTGGTAAGCTTGCCAGAAGGCCTTCTCCCCATTATAGGTATAGAGTGTTGGCGACGTTTCAAAGAACGCTGATTTGTGGGAGGTATGATGAGAGTTATTTTTCTATCCATTCTAGTTTTGATGTTGAGTCAAAACGCTTTTGCTGAAACTGATTTATCTGTGCTGATGAAAGAAGTCGGTGAAAACTTCAAAACGATTGCTGTGGGTCTTCAGTCAGGTCAATTGTCAGAGGAGACCATTCTTGCCACAGAAGAATTGCAGAGAAACTTAGGTAGAGCTAATTTGATTTTCCCAAATGATGCCACAAATGATTCTTTAAAGTTACAATATTCAGAAATAATGGGCCGAGTTCTTCTGAAAGCGATGGAGCTGGAAGATGTGTTGAGGGTAGAGATTAATCAAGACCCTCAAAACTTAGCAATGGTTTTGGGAGTATTTAGTGAACTTAATGATATTAGAAAAGAGGGGCATGCAATATTTAAGACAGAATAGAATGGACCAGTGTTAATTAATCCAGACTAAACTGCGGTAAACCCAATAACTATCATTAAAAGAATCAGTGATTTTTGCCCACTTCCCTTTAATTTTTTCAAGTTTAAATACGGTGTATTTGTCTACTGATGGAAGGTCCTGGGCCTTGGCATATTTTGAACCTGGCCCTGTTCTTAAGTTTGCTTTTTTTACTTTAATAACAGCACATTTAAATTTACTAGTAACCAGTGTGTTATAAACCCAATGGTAGTCGCCCTCAAAGTCTTTGACCTTAAACCAAGGACCTTGTTTTTTTACTTTTACGAGTGGCATATATTTGAAAACTTCCCAAGTAATTTGTTTTTTTGTGCTTGGCCCCGATCGGAGATTGGCTTTTTTGACTTTAATGCATAAAGCGTGACTTGAGAGTGAAGATAAAATTATGGCAATAAAAACTATGCTTGGAAATTGTTTCATAATCTTTATGTTTAAAAAAAAAGTTGTATTTGTCAAAAGTTGTAGGAATTTAATTAAAAAACCTAGCTTTTAGAAATGATGAGATCAGTTCTATTGAGTGAAATACGGAGTTTTTTTCCTTTACATATCTATTCATTTTCTTAATCAGTTTTTAAACGTGGCCAACGCGTTACTCCCTCTTTAAATAATTTCTACGATGTCTAAGTCTTTTTTCTTGTAGGAGCGAATATTCTTAGGAAGGCTATTTATAATGGTATTTTCAAGTGCGTTGAGAATGGGCTCTTTGAGAAAAGAGCGTGAGTGAACAAGACTGACTTCTCGAGTGGGAATCGGCTTTTTAAATTTTCTGATATATTGCTGAAGTTCTTTTTTATTCATATCGTTTAAAGCGAGCTCAGGTAAAAGTGTGTACCCAGCATTTTTTCTAACTAAGTTTTTTAATGTCTCAAGATTTCCACTAGAGAACTCAACGTTATTTAGAAATCTTCTCTTGGAGTCACGAGTGCAAACTTTCAAAACTTGATCACGAAAACAGTGTCCCTCTTCTAATAGCCATAGGCTTTGGCTGTCGAGATCATTTTCACTGAGTTGATTTTTCTTTAGGAGAGGGTGTCCTTGTGATAGGTAGGCGTAAAAGGGTTCAAAAAAGAGATGCCTTTCTATGATTTGGTCGTCATGCAGAGGAGTCACGAGAAGTGCGGCGTCGATGGAGTCATCGCTCAATTGCTTGAGAATCTCTTCTGTTTGTTTTTCACTAATAGTGAGCTGCACGTCAGGAAAATTTTTGGAAAATTCACCAATAAAGAGAGGAATCATATAAGGGGCTAAAGTGGGGATAACGGAAAGGTGAAACTCGCCTTTGGGGTGAATACTGGCGTTATTGGCAATAGGGTCCAGTTTAGCATGTTCCTTCAAAATAATCTCTGCTTGTCGAATAATTTCAATGCCAATTGTAGTAGGCACGACGGGGCTCTTAGAGCGATCAAATAGAATAACATTAAGTTCCTCTTCCATTTTCTTGATTTGGTTTGAAAGAGAGGGCTGGCTTACGTGACAGCTTGCGGCTGCTTTCCCAAAATGTCTTTCCGTTGATACAGCTAAAACGTATTGTAATTGAGTTAAAGTAATCATATGAAATCCTCGATAGTTAAATACTATCATACAATAGTTATATAATATTTAACAACTATTAAGGCTTGGTCGATAATACTTTCATAGCTGTTTAAGAAGCATTAATAATTAACAAGGAGAATAGTATGTCTTTAGAAGATAAATCAGGTCAAAAAGTCCCTCAAGTTACATTTCAAACTCGCGAAGGTCATTCTTGGGTTAAAAAAACTTCAGATGATTATTTTAAAGGAAAAAGAGTGGTCCTTTTTGCTTTACCTGGAGCCTATACACCCACTTGCTCTTCAACCCATCTGCCTCGTTACAGCGAGTTACGTGATGCCTTCACGGAAAATGGCATAGATGATGTTATTTGCCTTTCAGTGAATGATGCATTTGTCATGAATGAATGGCAAAGAAACCAGTCAGCTCAAAACATTACTATGTTACCAGATGGTAATGGTGAGTTTTCTGAAAAATTAGGGTTTTTAGTAGATAAAAAAGCTATTGGATTTGGAGCTAGAACTTGGCGTTATTCAATGCTTGTCAATGATGGTGTCATTGAAAAGATGTTTATTGAAAAAGAAGTGGATGGCGACCCATTTGATACTTCCGATGCTGTAACAATGTTGAGGTATTTGAATCCAGATTATGAAATTCCTAAGTCGATTGCTATTTACACTCGGAATGGATGTGAGTATTGTCATGAGGCCAAAGAACTTCTCAAAAAACAAGGCTACACTTACGAGGAGCATATTCTTAATGAAGACTATAGTGTTAAAACATTGGTAGCACTGAGTGGCACGACAAAAGTTCCCCAAATATTCATGAATGGGAAACATATTGGCGGAGCTGAAGAGCTTAAAAAACTTTTGTAATTAATTGGAGTTTAAGATGAAATCTTTTGATGTTGCAATTATTGGTGCTGGTACATCGGGTTTAACTGCTCGTAAAGAGGTGGCCCGCTATACTAATAGTTATGTGGTTATAGATGATGGCCCCTTAGGGACAACTTGTGCACGAGTTGGTTGTATGCCATCAAAAGTGCTGATTCAGGTGGCGAATGATTTTGCCAGAAAAGAAAAGTTTTTAGAAATGGGTATTAGCGGTGCTGATACCCTATCTATTGATCCTAAGAAGACAATGGAGCATGTTCGTCGTTTAAGAGACCGCTTTGTTCGTGGGGTGAAGAATCCTATGGACGATTGGAAAGATCACTTTATTAAAGGTCGAGCTGAGTTTATCGATTCAACTACTTTGCAAGTGGGAGAGGACGTAATTAAAGCAAAAAAAATCATTATCGCAACAGGATCTCGCCCTCTTCTTTTGCCCTCCTGGGAAGGCTATCGCGCTAATATTATTACGACGGATGAGTTTTTTGAATTAGAGGAGTTGCCTCAGTCTGTGGCAGTCTTTGGATTAGGAGTTATTGGGGTTGAGTTAGGTCAAGCTCTTCATCGCTTGGGTGTAAAGGTTGTTGCCTGTACAACTAATAAAAGTATTGGTGGTTTAACGGATCCAGAACTACAAAACTATGTAAATGAAAAATTTCGCAAAGAGATGAATATTCACTTCTCAGCAGCGAATCCTTTGGGCTTAAACGAGCATGGACAAGTTCGCTTTTCTGTTGATGGACAAGAATATTCAGTGGACCGTATTTTATTTGCAGTAGGTAGGGTTCCTAATATTGATCGAGTTAAAATTGATAAATTAGGTGTCTCTTTAAATAAAAGAGGGTTGCCAAAAGTCAATCCAAACACAATGAGCTTGGAAGAGGCCCCTCATATTTTTCTCCCTGGTGATGTTAATGGAGATCGTCCGATTTTGCATGAAGCAGCAGATGAAGGAATCATAGCTGGACATAATGCTGTTTCAACAAAAGAAACCTGCTTTAAGAGGCGAGTGCCTTTAAATATTGTTTTTTCCGACCCTAATATTGCGACAGTGGGTGAGACTTATAGAACTCTGACTGACAAAGGTGAGGATTTTGTTATCGGAAGTGTCAGTTTTGAGGGGCAGGGGCGTAGTATCGTAAAACTGAAAGAGCATGGATTACTTCATGTTTATGTTCGAAAAAATGATGGTCAAATATTAGGTGCTGAGTTGCAGGCTCCAGATGGAGAACATTTGGCTCATTTGATAGCTTGGGCTATTTCTTTGAATTTAACTGTTAAAGAAGTTTTAAGATTACCATTCTATCATCCTGTGGTTGAAGAGGGACTCAGAACGGCTTTTAGGAAGGCCTCAAGTCAGATTGATGAAAAGGGGACAAGAGAGGAGTTATTTCGATGTGATGATCCGCCCATTCGCTAATTAAAGCTATTGGGTTAGCTTTGTTGCAATTGCGGGTTATATGTCGTATTCTTAATGTATGAGCTACTTGTTAAAAGTCTTTCTTTTGATTCCATTCTGTTTGCAGATAAGCTTGGCTCATGCTTGTTCTAGCTTGGAATTTCAATCTGTATCAGGAGAGGGATCATGCCACCCAACTCAAAAGAAAATAAGCCATCATGGTCATCATAATAAGGCCAGTAGTACGGTTAGGCATAAAACAGAAAAGAATCAAAGTTCTGTAAAAGGCTCAAGGGATCATTGTCCATTCTGTTTATTAAATGTTTGTAAGCCCAATTTACTTATTAATACTGGTGCTGATCTTAAGTCAGTCATTAGTAGCTTCAAGACGCTATACTCTGTAATCATTCCTGATACGTTGCTACGTCCTTCATTTATTAATTTATTTACTCATTTTAATATCATTACTTTTTCCTACCGATTTAGGGTTCTTGTCCCAAATTGGCAGTCCTTTTATTCTATTTTCATCATTTAAAAATTTAAATTTTCTGGTTAATTGTAACTTGCTACTTGTTGAGCCTTCTATTCTCACTCGTTGAGCAATAGCTTTTTTGCAGACAGATTTGAATCACTTTATTTAAAGCAAACCTCTCGCAAATAACTCTCATTTATGCTTCGTTATAAATTGGCCATCGATTCTAAAGTTGTGGATGTTTCTATCTAAACTATGTGTCTTTTGCTTATGTAAGGAAAAGACCTTATGAGCTGGGTATATAACTATCTTTCAGAAACAATTTAATAAGGAGTTTCCTTTTATGCATATTAGACTTTTTGCAAGTCTTGGAGTGATTATTTGGTCAGGGCTCGTTTGGGCACACCCTGTATCCTTTAAAGACTCTGTCGGTTTGATGGGGTATCACTCTCCAGTAGTGATACATAATCAAATTAATTATTCGATTCAACATTGGTGGGGGCTTGGTGTTCATCATGTACAGAGCCCTCAAGACAAGGATTTAAAAGCGACTTTTCTCACCTCGAACCTTTTACTAAAGCGTTGGAATGGCTCTTCTTATCAAGGGAACCTTTACGCCCTACTAGGGGGAGGAATGAGTTCTATTGATAAGACATCGAGAGGGAGTGGAGTTGCTGGACTTCAGTTTGATATTGAAGATCGAAAATACTATTTTTTAGTTAAACACTTACAGGTTATGAATAGTGAGAAATCAGCTTTTAATAATAGTTTAATTAGAGCTGGAATAGCTCCCTATCAGGGATCCTTTAATGACTTACATTCATGGATAATTTTAGAGTGGAGTCGTAATGAATGGGGGCAAGGGTTTGGGCTTGAAGATACCACCCCCTTCTTGAGGTTTTTTTATAACAACTTACTTTTTGAAGTCGGCCAATCCTTTCGTGGTCTGACTAAATTTAATTACATAATACACTTTTAGGAGAAAAAGATGATCAGAACAATTTTAATTACTTTATTAGTATTTACGTCGACTTTAAATTTACACGCAGCTGATAGCTTGAAAGATAAGGAGCATATGCATCATGGCCCTGACCACAATCATAAAATGGGTGAGGGAAGTGCATCAATAGAAGTTGTTAATAAGGATAAGGCCATAGTTAAGGTTCAGGGAATGGTTTGTGCTTTTTGTGCGCAAGGTATTAAGAAAAACTTTAATAAGAGAAGTGAAGTGAAAGATACGGTGGTTGATCTTGATAATATGAAAGTCACAATCCACTTCCAAAAGGGCAAAATGTTATCTGAAAAAATAATCCAAAAGATTGTAACTGACGCTGGTTTTAAGTTTATCGGAGTTGAATGATGCAGAAACTTTCGGCTTATTTTTCACTCTTCGCCTCAACAGGCACACTGTTTTGTTGTGCCTTGCCTAGTTTACTTGTAGCCCTCGGAATGGGGGCTACAATGGCTGGCCTTGTTTCAACCGTACCCCAAATCATTTGGCTTTCTCAGTATAAGGTGTTGGTTTTTACAATAAGTGGATCTTTGATAGCTCTTTCAGCCTTGGTTCAATATAGGACTCGAAATGATCCTTGTTCTATTGATATTAAACAAGCGGAGGCCTGTGCAAGAGCAAGAAAGATTTCGGTTTGGTCTTTGTCAATTTCTGCAGGGATATGGTTATTAGGTGCCTTTTTTGCTTTTGTGGCTCCCTATGTTTTGTATTAAAAAGACTTTAAGACGCTTGAGATAAATTTATCCTTGATTTTTGAGGAAAATATTCTAGGAAGGGATTATGGTTATTGCTCAAGATAAAACTCATAGCTTCATTCCAGACCAACCACCACGCCTAATTATACTTGGAACTATGGTGGCTATATGCGCTCGCACTTTAAATGGTCAAGCCCCTGAGGGGGCTACATTCTATTATCACAATAATCGCAACCATTTTTGGAGAGTCATGCAGCATTTATTTGATCCTAAAGATGATGTGAAAAAAATGTCGATTGCCGATAAAAAAAGATTTTTAAATAAACATCGAATTATGATTCAGAACTTGGTTTATGAAGTAAGTGTACCAAACTCAGAGTCAAATGATCCGTCGGACACAATACTTTTTAAAGCTTATAATAAGAATCGAATTAAATTTAAAAAGTTAGATCCTAAAGCAAAGAAGATAATTGAGACCACGCCCAAGTTCTTTAATTGTCGTTATAAAAAGGGAATTTCTAATTTAGTTGATGGTTTTTTTGAAGAAAATAAAATTTCATCTCACATAAAAGATGAGATATGTTACCTTCCGACTCCAACAAGATGTAATCCAAAGGCACGGAGTCTTCTTTGGAAAAATGAAATGTTAGAATTTAGTCCCAATCTTTTTTAAAGTCATCGGTGATTGGTAGAGAATAAGAAGTATAAATGACTTAGTCTTGTTAAAAATATTGAGAATTCTTTATTGGAAAAGTCTAAGAGGGGCTTGATTCTATTTAAGAAACGAATCTAAATACTTTTAAGCTGACCACAGGCTGCTAATATATCATCACCTTTTGTCGTTCGTAGAGTGACTGGAATATTGAAAGCTTTAAAATAAGATTGGAACTGTAGTAATTTATCAGGGGTTGGTCGTTTGTACTCTGACCCTGGATAGGGGTTAAAAGGAATGAGATTAATATAGGCTTTTTTATGACTTAAAAGCTTTCCTGTGGCTTGGGCGTGTTCAAAAGAATCATTGAACCCTGCAATCACTAAATATTCATAAGTTACAAATCTTTTCTTTCCAAGTGGAATGGTGTCGATCCACTTTAGGACTTCCCCTAAAGGGTAACGTTGGTTGATGGGTATCAGCTTTGTTCTTTCTTCGTCAAAAGGAGAGTGAAGGGAAAGAGCAATATTAACTGCGGGCATCTCCTCTTTCCATCGTTTTAGTCCTGGTAGATATCCTGACGTTGAAATTGTAATTTTATGATCTGCCATACTGATACCATGTTGTGAGATTAGTATTTTTGCAGCATTTTTGACGGCATCAAAATTATTTAATGGCTCTCCTTGTCCCATAAATACGATATTAATAATACGGTTGTCGTTGGGGCGATTTTGATTGAGCCAGTTTTTAGCAAGTAAATACTGACCAATAATTTCTTCTGTAAAGAGGTTGCGCTTTAATCCTTGAGTGCCGGTAAAACAAAAAGAGCACTTCATAGAGCATCCGACTTGTGAGGAAATGCAGAGAGTGTATTTATTTTGAAAAGGAATGAGAACAGATTCCACTTTTAGATTATCTGAAAGTTGAATTAAAAATTTAACTGTTTTGTCTTCTGATTGGTGGGCTTTAAAGATTTCTGGTGTTGAAAAATTGAAGTAATTACTTATAAAGTCTGAATCATGACGGCTTAATCGACCATCTTTGAGAATTGAGGACTTGTTTTTTTTATAATGCCAATTGAAGAGCCAGCTAGCTGTTTGAGCGCCAAGACCGTATTCGCTACAAATATCTGACAATTCATCAAATGGTAATGAGTAAAAATTTGTTTTCACATAAGAAACATAGACAACTTATTGGAGGCTCGCAATAAAAGATTTTTCTTCATTAGAGTTTGTGAGTATTTTAAGTACTATGGTTTATAATATTGCTGATTTTTATCAGTGGGTTGACAGTCAGATAAAGTGGACGTCAATATATCAAGAAAGGGAGAGTGAATGAATGTTATTAAGTCCTTATTTATTCTGTTTTTACTGGCGGCATGTGCGAGTAAAACCATTGTTGAGCCTGGAAATGTCACAACATTAAAAGTACATAATTATAAAGATAAAGTATTGGTGGCGGGGTTTCCTTCCAAAAATAGCTTAAAAACCCTATTAACTAATCAGAATATATCAGCAGTCGTTGATATTCGCTCAACCAAGGAACTTGCAGACTCTCCCTATAATCCTGAAGAGGTTAGTCTTCAAGGTAGAACTCCCTTTTATAATTATCCTTATTTGATAGAGAACAACATCAGTCAGTCTGCGGTAGATAAGATAGCTCAAGTTATTAAAAATTATTCTGATGGAAAAGTGTTAGTTTACTGTTCAAGTGGAAACCGAGCATCATCATTTTTAGCGGCTTACTTGGTTCAGTACGAGTCAATGAAACCAGAAGAAGCTATTGTTATTGCTAAAGATGCGGGATTGAGCTCACAGCCGCTATTGGAGAAAACAACAGTTCATTTGATGAATAAATAATAAAAGTCCCAAATTTTATTAGAGTCGTCACTTTTAATAATGAAAGTTTAAAGATTAAACAGGATGATCACCAGAAGTAGACTTGTACCAGTGCAGGCCAATGTGATCTTCCTATAGGACTTGACCGTTAATCCTAACCATAATCCTGTTAAAATAGCGAGTGCGAAAATAATAGCAATAAAAGCTACAATTTTTCTCGCTTTTTGGGGGCCATGTCCTTTGTGAAACTCCATCATTTTTTTGTTAAAGTTAGGAAAATGCTGTGTGATTTTGAGATTGTGGTTCTCTTGATCGTGCTGGATTGAATAATAGGCTCTGGTTGTGGGGCGAGTAAAAACTTGTTGATCATTGCCCTTTGTGTAATCAAAGGAGTAGTTCTTTTGATTGTCTTTTAAGTAGGCTTGTAAGAACTTATCTAGCCCATCCTTATAAATTTGACCTTGAAATTCTATAGTTTCAACGATCTGTTGATCTTCTCCTTCATTGACGCCAAACAGATGAAGGGAACCACTGATAATAAATAATAAAAGAAGTATTAAAGATATTCCTGAAAAATAAAGATGAAGATTAATTAAATTTTTTCTTTTCATGTAGAGCCAATCTAAAAGTGATTAGAGTATAGTTATCTCTATAGTTTAATGATGGGTTAATCTCAATCGAAAACTACATTTAAACGAATAGAAAGTGGGTGGAAGGTAAGCCTAAAAAAAAGTTAAAAGCACTGATCAAACATTAGATTTCTTTGCGACTATTTTTGTAAATAATCAGAAAGACTGAGGTAATATTGGGATAATTGGTGGTGTTGTCTTTTTTTTAAAAACAGTTATAATGTAAAGTCTGGGGCCAACCCAGATATTATGAATGTATAGATAGAATTATATTAGCATTTCAGTAAAGTTCTAATTCCTTTTGTGAAGGGATCTATCTATGTCATCGTTTATTTCCATAAATAATTTATCATTTGAATTCCCCAATGGTAATGCCTTATTTGAAAGGCTGAATCTAACGATTCCCTTTGGCAAAGTCGCTCTTGTTGGCTCTAATGGTACTGGTAAGTCCACTTTAGCAAAATTAATCGTTGGTGATTATAAGCCCCGCCAAGGGGGTATAGTTACGAAAGGTTCCATTGATTACTTTGAGCAAAGCTGTAAACCTCCAAAGCTAACGGTACAAGAGTATTTAGGGTTTGATTACAGTTGGGATCAAAAAAGTGAACGTCTAATTATTAATATTGATAAAGCTCAATTTTGTCATAATTTAAGTCCTGGTGAATGGTCACGGGTTCGACTTGCTAAGGTTGCGAACTCTCGGTTTATTATTTTTGATGAGCCAACAAACCATTTAGATAGTAATGGGCTAGCCTTGATCATGGACTTTATAAAAAACTTTAGTGGTGGTTTATTGCTTATCTCCCATTATGAGCCTTGTTTGTCTCTTTGTAGCTCTTTTATAGAGTTAACTAACCAAGGATTTGAGACTTTTACGGGTGAATGGTGTGATTTTTTAGAGCACAGTGAATTAAAGTTGATTAGAAATGAAAAGATTTTAGAGCAGGCCAAGAAAAATTATAAAAATACAAAAGAGAAGCAGCAGCAATCTATTGAGCGGCAAGAAAAAAGATCCAGTCGTGGAAAAAGAGAAAGTCGTAAAGGAGGTGTTCCAAAAATATTGTTAGGGGGACTAAAGAATAAGTCTCAAAAAACAACATCTAAAATTAATATTCAGTCTCTAAATCGAAAAAAAGCAGCACTTCAGAATGCTAAATTAGCCTATGATGAATTGATTAGTAAAAATGTCATATTCAGTGAAATGGAAGGTACCAGTCTACCAGGAAAAAAGCCTCTTATTGAAGTTCAAAACTTCAATATCAAGTATTCAAATTGGATATATAAAACAGATCTCAATTTCATAATGAGAGGTGATTCGAGAGTCGTATTAAAAGGAGATAATGGTTCTGGAAAATCAAGTTTTCTGCAAGCGATTGCAGGAAAAAAGATGGAAACACGAGGTTCTATAAAAGTTGCGCCAATCAATAAGATCTATATTAGCCAGGGGTGTGAATTTAGTTTTGAGAACAAGAGTCTTTTGTCGAACTTTCAATATATCACCGGTTTCCCACAAACAGATATTAGAAACCATCTTGCAAGGTTTTTATTTTTTAGAGAACAAGTGTATCAAAGTGTTTCAAGTCTCAGTGGTGGAGAAAGGTTACGAGCAGCATTGGCTCTAGGCTTTTTGCTGGAGCCAAATCCGAGTTTACTTATTCTTGATGAGCCAACTAATAATCTTGATATTGAGAACATAAAATTTATTGAATCAATCTTAAGAAGATACGTAGGAGCATTACTGGTTGTCTCTCACGATGAAACATTTATTAAAAATTCAAATATTCAGGAGAGTTTCATTTTGGAATAAAAGTCTTCGTCCTAAGGTCTTAAAGTTATCGTATTTATAAAGTTGTGAATATGTAGACTGGTCAAATCATTAGAACGCTTATACAATGTAAAAGATAAGATTTTTATAAAAAGTGAGTGCACTCAATGTCTAAGTCTATAAATAGAGAGTATTTAAAGGTGCTTATTGATGAAGAGCTTCAAAATGACATGGATCTTTTAGATAAATTATTCTCTTTTTTTGAACGTCATTTGAATGATTTTAAAAATATTGATGTAAATATTCATAATTTGATCGATATAACTAATCAAAGTCATCGATTAAAGTCCAGTTGTCGTTCTATGGGTGCCCTTTCATTGGCTGAAAATTTACAAAATTTAGAAACCGCAGCAAGAGCAAATGAAGTCGAGAAAGTAAAAAATCTTTATAGTGTTTGTCTCGAAGAAGTGAAGACTGTATTAATAGAAGCTAAGGAAATAAAGGTCGAATATAATTTAAATGGAACAGAGTGAAGACAAAAAGAACATTCTTATAGTTGACGATGATGATTATTCTCGGGAATTGATCGAGTCTTTCCTGAAGGGTTTTGATTTGAATGTTTACCATTGTTCTGATGGTTTTACAGCTATCGATGATGTTACCAGTAAAAATATTGATATTTTAGTTCTTGATGTTTCAATGCCCTTTGTGGACGGGTTTAAACTTTTGGAAATATTAAAACGTAATGATCTATTAAAAAAATTATCAATTATTATGCTTACAGGCTCATCACATGAAAAGCATGTGGTAAAGGCTTCTAAGTATGGGGTGACAGACTACCTTGTTAAGCCGCCAAAGAGAGAAGATTTCTTAGCTCGAATTGCGAGGATTCTACATAAAGATCATAATTTAAAATTAGATAAGAAGGATTACAATCTTGTTCAAGTAGAATTTAAAACTAGCTTTGAGATACTTTCCCTATCGGAATGGGGTATGGTTTTTACCTCAAATATAGCCTTTCCAGTCAATTTTGTGTTCGAGGGATTATATCTTCCCTTTTGGTCTAACTTTTCTTTTGAAGGGGAAAAATTTAAATTAATAAAGCTCCATTCAGATGATCCAAGTCAATTTATATATCAGCTTTCATTTCTCGGCTTATCAAAAGAAAAGCGTGAAGAGTTCCTAAAGCGGTTAGAAGAGTATAAGCAATCCAATGATCAGGCTTGATTTCGTTCTGTTATAGTAATTCAGTTTATAAATTTAAAAACGGAACTTAAATTAGAAACTCTTTTAGATTTTTAAGAAAAAAATCAAATCCTTCTTTATCGAGTGAAGTACCATGACCTTTCGACCTCGGTCTTTTGGGCGCAGGAGGCGGTAAATCATTGAACTTGGGAGAATAGTAGGGGGTGAGGATGTGATGCTCACCTTCTTCTTGATCAAGGAAGTAAAATCCTAATAGGTTTTTATCTGAATCGACCATAACTATCTTTTTTTCTTCGATGGAAATAGGAGATTTTTTGGCTAAGTTTAGCCCTTTATCAGTAGGGTTCCATAAAATTCGGTCTTCTTCAAAAATATGGTTTTGGCTATCCGATTTATCAATATATAAAATGGAAATACCATCGGTATTTTTTTCGTCAAGTTCTCTGTATTTAATATTCATATTATGACTTTATTCTTCTTTAATCAGAGCGTCTAGTCCTAATGCAAATATTGAAAGTCGTAAATATGCACATAAATGCATCTTTTTATATTTCAGTGGAGATCTTAACTGGCAGATGGTCTGAGATCTGATCAAAATATTTTCGATAGGCGCCATATTCAGCATATTCCTCTAAATTATAAACAGAGAGTTTCGGCTTTAAATGATCTGATACAAAAAAATGATCAAGAGTGATGTCCTCATTTTCGGTTAAATAAGTGGGGGTTGTATTTTGGACCCAATGAACTGTTGGGCTTAAGATATCTTGCAGGTATGAGATATCGTCCTTTTTTTGAAAAGTTTTATTTTTTGTATGACTATTAAAATCACCCGCAATGATAGTATGAGCACTGTTAGTTTGCTTTCCTAAAAAATTAGCAATGGCATGACATTGCTTTTTTCTTAGCTCTGTATATTGATATTTGGATTTTAGATGAAGACCAATCAGGTTAATCTTACTTTTGTTTTCAGCGATCAATTGACCATAGACGGCTGGTCTTGATTTTTTATCGTCAACAGCTGTGTTATCAATTGTTTGGAAATTATCAATTCTCAACGGCTCTCGGCAAGCAAACGCGACATACATATGACGAGCATATTCATGCTGATAAGTATAAATTTGAAAGTTCTTAGGAAGTATTTTATCCAAAATTAAGGGATTCATAATTTCTTGAAAAATATAACAGTCTGTATCGCTATAATTCTGCTCTAAGAATTTTTTTATAAATAAGGTGCGACTCTCTCTTTTTTGCCTGCCAAAATAATCACCATCAAAGCCAAAACAGCGAATGTTAAAGGTCACTAAATTTAAATTCATTTCTTAGCCTCGTTTGTTTGATCCATAAAATATTATCATGATTACACTTGGGATAGTGGATGGTTTCATGTGTCATAATCACTACTTATAGAGCCTATAAGAGAGTGAGTTGTGTTTTTGTGTTTTTTTTATATGTCAATAAAGCGTGGGCCTAGAACTTTTATAATTCGTTCTCTTTTTAATCTAAATTGAAGTTAATTGGGAGAAAGTTTGATAAGTCCTTCTGTAATTCAAGATCTCCGGGGGGTGATATGTTTATTCTGAGAGGATTCTCTTTTACTATCTGCATTATAATTGTTTTTGTGAGTCAAAATGCTTTTTCAGCGAATAGGTGTGAAGCATTATTTCAGTCAGTGAATCCTTTGCAAACACATTTTACTCAAGAAATGAAGCTGATTTCAGATTTTGAAAATGTAAAGAAAAACTATTTTGAGGCTGAAACAAGAGATCAAGCCAATGATCATATGTATACAATGGTTGTTCTATCCAACCATATTTTCGATTTAGCAATACAGAGGATTATAGAGGTCAATTTCTTTAATCAAAGTGATAAAATAAAAAATATGAAAGCGGCGGTTGTGAGTAATATTATAGAAATGTTGCAGAAAACCTATCAGATAGATGATGAAAATATGGCCCTTGCAATTAAAACGAGAGTTAATCGTGAGGTTGAAGCCATCAATGCAAATCATAAAGCGATGACTGAGCGACGGGCCATTGGCTTTGGTAGGGATGAGAGTGCTATTGAGTTCCATAGAGAGCCTGAAAGTCGAGAGCCAATTGGCTTTTTGCCTCCACGCCAGGATGTTGAGCCCGAAGAGGGGGGAGCTTCGCAGAACAGAATGGGATTTGATTTAACTGTCAATTCTGATGTGGAAAACTCCATTGTGGACCTAGTGGAGTATCAAAAATCAGATGATGACGATATTCAAATTGGCTTTTTTAATAGAGGTAGTGAAGAGGAAGAGTCTTTTAAGCCCTTTGCAATTGGATTTGTTCCATTAAAGCCTGATATGGAGTCTCCAACATCTCAAAATACGGATACGATTGTGTTTAATACAGATCTTGGAGAGTTTGGATTGCTTAAAAGGTAGTTTTTTCGTAAGGTCGAAATGAATATGATTTATCATGAAAAGCTATCAAAGATTTTTTCTTCTGGATCTCAAAAGCTCTTTAAGAAGGGTGAGATAATTTATTCAGAGGGGGATGAACCTCGAAATGTGTATTTCATTGAAAAGGGATTGGTTGCTTTACTACGGTCTTCTTATCAAGGTCAGGAGCATATATTAAGGGTGTTTCCTTCGGGAAGAACGATTGGGCATCGCTCAATGTTAGCTTCTGAACCTTACCATGCCACCTCCAAATGTTTAGAAGATACAGTTGTCATCATTTTAAGTCGTGAGTCTTTTTTAGAAAACCTTTCGCGGAACCCTGAGCAGTCCTTTGCCGTTATGGAGTTATTAGCCAAAGAATTACGCCAATCTGAGATTAGAAGGCTTGTGAATACTGACGCTGATGTGAAAACGAGGGTGGCTTCGGCAGTTTTGACTTTAAAAAAACTTTACCCAGATCATCTTTGGACGCGGTCGGAAATTGCCAACTTCATAGCCAGTCGAACGCCGACGGTTATTAAGGTTTTAGGTGAACTTGAAAGTGATGGCTATATATCTCAAAACGGGAGAAATATAGAAATTGTTGATGAGGGTGAGCTTAGGGCCTCTCTTAGTGGATTAGAGTAATTTAAAGCCCACATTTGTTAATTTTTACACATTGTAAGCCAGCTTATATTCCCCGTAAGTTTAGTTGGTTATCCTGAGTATATGGATACTATAAGTGCAAAAGCATTACATGATGTTTGGGCTACAGAAATCGAGTGTTTAGAAATACTGGATTTGAGATCGCTTGATCTTTTTAATTCCATAAGAATACCAAGTTCAACTTGGTGTTCGATGAAAACTATTTTAAATAAACTAAAGAAATATAATCCAGATAAGTTAATGGTATTAGTAACGGACCAAGCAGACTCTCTGAAAGGATTAGTGGGAGAGCATTTTGTTGTTCTTGAAGGCGGAGTGCAGGCTTGGTGCCAAAGAGGCTATCCAACAACTGGCACAGAATATTGCAACGAAAGGAAAGATAATGAGTGATGTAGAGTTTTATCAACTGTTTGAACCAAAGTCGTCTACTTACACCTACATTTTAGCAGATAAAGAATCGCGCGAAGCTGTCATAATTGACTCCGTTATTGATACGGTTGAGAGAGATTTAAAACTTATTAAAGAGTTGGGCTTCAAAATTAGGTACGCAATTGAGACTCATGTGCATGCTGATCATATTACTGGATCTGGTATTTTGAGAAGTAAATTAGGTGCTAAATATGTTCTTTCAAAGGCCTCTGAAGTGGATTGTGCCGATGTTTTACTCGAAGATGGCCAAGAATTAAACTTTGGTAAATATTCAATTAAAGCGATCTCCACTCCAGGGCACACGGATGCTTGTACCAGCTATTATTGTGAGGGGCGGGTATTTACTGGTGATGCTCTTTTAATACGAGGATGTGGTCGCACAGACTTCCAGCAAGGAAGTGCGAGTAAGTTATTTCATAGTGTCAGGAAGAAACTTTTTTCTTTACCCGATCAAACTCAAGTCTATCCTGCTCACGATTACAAAGGGCACACACACTCCACAATTGGTGATGAAAAAAAGCATAATCCTCGTTTAAATATTGATGTTTTAGAGGATGAGTTCATTGAAATTATGGACAACCTTAACTTACCTCATCCAAAGCAAATTGATAAAGCCGTACCTGGGAATAAGATTTGTGGTCTAAAAGACTCTGAGGAGTTGAACCCAAGTGACAATTCCTCGGGTATTCCAGAAGTCAGTGTTGAATCTCTGTCAGAAACCCACTTTGGAAATGTGAATATTCTCGATGTTCGTTCGGCTGAAGAGTATATGGGAGAGCTTGGTCATATTAAAGAATCCGTATTGGTTGAATTAGATGAATCGTTCCCAGAGAAGTTACAAAATTTTGATAAAGGAAAAAAAATTGTATTTATTTGCCGAAGTGGCAAACGTTCAGCAAAAGCAACAGAGACGGCCTTGGAACTTGGGTTTGAGCACCCAATGAGTTTGGCAGGAGGAATGTTGCGTTGGAATGAATTAAAGCAACCGGTGGCAAAATGAATTATGAAATTATAAGTTCCTTAGTGGGTGGTGTTCTAATTGGTCTGTCGGCGACAATGATGTTACGTCTCAATGGAAAAATTGCTGGCATTAGTGGAATATTAGAAGGAAGTATTTTTGAGGTTAGGAATAAAGATAGTCGCTGGAAAATTATATTTTTGCTAGGCTTTTTGTTTGGAGGTCTTTATCTTCTTCTGTTTCAATCGGAAACACTAATAAATAAATTCAATCAAAGTATTTGGCTAACCATTCTTGGTGGTTTGCTCGTTGGTTTTGGAACTCGCTTAGGAAGCGGATGTACAAGTGGCCATGGTGTCTGTGGAGTCAGTCGACTTTCCGTGCGATCCATTGTGGCGACAATGAGCTTTATGCTCGCTGGTTTTGCGACAGTTGCAGTTTTAAAGCATTTATTTAATTTTGGAGGATTCCATTGAGAAGCGCTGTTATTTTTATTGCAGGAGTGTTGTTTGCAGTGGGGTTAGGTGTCTCAGGGATGACTCAACCTCATAAGATCATTGGTTTTCTCGATTTGTTGGGAAGTTGGGATCCGTCCCTCCTTTTTGTTATGGTAGGAGCTGTTGCGATTCACTCTATTGCCTATATTACCTTGAATAAGCAAAAAGGACCTGTGTTTGAGAGTTCCTATTCTTTACCTAATAGTGAAAAAATTAGTAAAAAATTAATAATTGGTTCGTTGCTATTCGGGGTTGGATGGGGCCTGTCTGGTTTTTGTCCAGGACCTGGAGTTGTTAGTTTATTCTCTGGAAATATAGCAAGTATTTCTTTTGTTATTTCGATGCTTATTGGGATGTTTGCGTTTCGTCAAATGGGTAAAGGGGAGAAGGCGGACGGATGATCGTATTAGGGTATGTCTCGATGTTATTTGTAGGACTTTCCCTTGGCCTCATGGGAGGTGGTGGATCAATATTAACGGTCCCTATACTTGTTTATTTGTTTTCAGTGAGTCCAGCTACGGCTACAGGTTATTCTCTTTTTATAGTAGGTATTGTTTCACTTATTGGTGTTTTTAGGTATTTTCAAAAAAATGAAATCAATTTAAATCGAGGAGTTGCGTTTGCCCTTCCAGGATTAGCTGGAATTTGGCTTTCACGGGCGATCATAGTGCCGAGTTTACCGGAATCAATAATCACAATCTCTGGAATCACAATTACAAAAGACTTATTAATAATGATTATTTTTGCTGCTTTGATGGTGTTGGCTTCTGTTTCTATGATTCGCGGACGAAAAGAAAGTGCTGCAAAAGATGCCAATTTGCTTTTTTTAGCCTGTTTAGGATTTATTGTTAGTGTAGTGACTGGATTTGTTGGGGCTGGTGGAGGTTTTTTAATTGTTCCTTCATTGGCTTTGTTGGGCGGATTAAATATGAGAGCCGCTGTCGCAACTTCTTTATTTGTCATTACAATAAACTCGTTGTTTGGATTTGCAACAGATCTTTTAAGTGAATCTTACCAAGTTAAGTGGGAGATGCTAATTGGAGCTTCAATAGTGGCTCTTGTGGGGCTATTTGTAGGGATAAAATTTTCGGACAAAGTTTCTGAAAAGGTATTAAAGAAAGCTTTTGGGATATTTGTTCTTGTTACTGGCTCATCCATTCTCGTGCAGCAAATTCTCTCAGGAGGCTAGTACTTTACTACATTTTAAATTAGGAGGTTTTATGGTTAAGAATATTGGTAAATTAGAAAGAGTTTTGAAAATTGTAGTGGGAACATTGTTGGTATCAATGGCATTTTGGGGACCAACGAACCTTTGGTTTCTGCTGGGTGCGATTCCGTTGCTAACAGGCTTAATTGGCTGGTGCCCCCCTTACCAGCTTTTAGGTATATCAACCTGTAAGCTAGAAAAAAGTGAAAATTGAGTAAAATATGTTAATCTCTTTAAGAAAATAAAGTTGATTAGTGTATTCATTAATAGGTTTCTTTAAGAGCTAAAAAAATGTGGAATGAAGTTTTACAGCAACAAGATTTTTATCGTCTCCTTTTCTTTATAGGGGGACTATGCTTATTCTTTTTTTTAGGCTTTCTGTTTCATTTTCGAGACTTGCGAGAAATAGATCGTTGGAGATGGGTAAATAATCTGACTCTGGTGGTTTTGAACTCTGTCTTAGTAAAACTTTTGTTTCCCCTGACACTTGTCGCATTTGCATCAGCATATCGTTTTGGTTTGTTTTACATGATTGGTATGCCTGTGTGGCTTAATATTATTTTTTCAATTTTACTTTTAGATTTAGTCATTTATGGACAACATGTACTATTCCATTACAATAGTTTTTTATGGAAATTGCATGCGGTCCATCACTCCGATACAAGTATAGATACAACGACGGCCTTAAGATTTCATCCGATTGAAATAATTATTTCTGTTTTGGTAAAATGGTTGGCTATTATTCTCTTTGGAATTCATCCGGTCGCAGTACTTGTATTTGAGATTTTACTCAACTTTTCCGCCATGTTTAATCATTCCAATTTTTCATTGCCGAAGGGGATCGAAGTCGGAGTGTCTCGATTGGTTGTGACTCCTGACTTTCATAGAATTCATCATTCTATTATTGAAAATGAGACTAATTCTAACTTTGGTTTTTTTCTATCAACTTGGGATCGTCTTTTTAGGACAGCAAAAGAGAACTCACAAAATGATCTAAAAGAAGATGTGATAGGGCTAAGGATATTTAGGAGGCCAGAAGATCAACGAATTGATTCTTTAATATTACAGCCTTTTAAAAAGGAGAATAAATGAAATTGTTAGCGATAATAGCATGTATTTTGGGACTGGTGGGTTGTAAGAAGTCAGTCTCGACCACTGAGCTTCAGTCTTTTAATCAGGGGGTGGGAGCTGGTGAGATTGTGGGTCTTGATGTAAGGACAATTGAAGAGTTTAGTCAAAATGGGTCTTCAAAAGCAAAAAATATTCCCATTGCTGAACTTGATTCCCGTATTAATGAAGTGCCTAAAGGTAAAAAGATTCTGGTTTTCTGTGAGGCAGGGGGCAGAGCCACACGAGCTAAGCAGGTCTTAGAGAAAAATGGGTATAAGGACGTGGTAAATATCGGTGACTGGAGAGCTTGGAATGAAATACTTCAAGCTCAGTCTGAAAAGGAATAGAAAATGAAGAAGTTCTTATTTTTAGTTTTGCAGTTTCCCCTAATAGCACAGTCTTTGAGCGGAGATGTTGTTGATCAAATTGAGAGAATTAATACATTAAGAGAAACTTTAGTTCAGGCTGTCCCTGGTCATGTCACAAAAGAGACATTTGTGGCTGTCTGTAAGCCTGTTGGTAGTGAGTTACAAAAATACGGGCAAAATACAAATTACAGGGTAAAGCAGGCCACCTTTAAGTATCGAAACCCAAAAAACTCTCCCAATTCCGTTGAAGATTTAGCTCTTAAAAAGTTAGAAAAAGATAAAAATCTGATTTCTTTTTGGAGTCAGAAAAATAACGGACTTTACTACTTTAGAAGAATCAGTGTGCAGAAGGCCTGTTTAAAATGTCATGGTGCTGCTCAAGATAGACCAAACTTTATAAAGAAGAATTACAAGTCTGATAAGGCATTTGGTTTTAAGGTGGGAGATCTGAGAGGAATATATTCTGTTTTTATTCCTAATAAAAAATAGAGATTTTCTACGTTTAAGTTAATTTTTGATTAACTGAGCTTTTAGATTTTCACAAGACTCAAAACCTAAGCTAACAATTGTAGGTTGTTCCGTTAAATTTATAATTTGTGGCGTGAGATTTTGTGTCACTTTTATTTTTTTTAAAACCTCATTATTAGCATAGAAGGCAGGTAGGTTTGTTCTCAATTTTCTGTATTCTTGCCGCAGTTTTTTTTCAGTAGCAAATGCTCCAAAGAGAATTATTTTGTACTTATCTTTTAGACAATTGAGTTCCGACATTTGATTTTTGCATGCATGGCAGTCGGGCTGAAAGATCACAGCAATGGTTAGTTCTTTACTTAAAGAGTCTATATTCAAAGTTTCAACGTCGGTTAAGCTTCGGGCATAGTTTTGAGCTAAAATATTGAAGATAAATAGGTATTGAATATATATCATCGGTAAGCGCCTTTGATTTGATAGGCAATCGGAATAATAAATTCTTCTTTCATTTTAAACTCTGATGGAAGAGGTTTGAAGCGTCCAAGCCCCTTTAAAAGATCGACAGCGGCCGTATTAAGTGTATTAAATGGAGAGGGGGAAACCACTTTTATCTCACCAAACTCACCATCGGTTTTTATTTCTAATTTTATTTTAACGGTCCCAGAGTGCTTCATTCTCAAGGCGATTCTTGGATAAACTTTGTTCTGCTCAAGATAAAGTTTGAGTTGTTCGGCATAGCTTGCAAGCATTTGTTTGCCCTCTGAACTTTTCAAAAAGTTTTCAGTAGCTTGCAAACTGTTATTCTTATTTAAGTTCCGAGTGGGCTTTTCAATATGGGTCTGAATACTTTTTTGAAGAGTTTGGGGCGAGTGTGTTTTTGTTTCATGCTTTCTACTTTTTGTTAAAGGTTTGGAGTTCGTTTGATTTTCAATAGCTCCATTACTAGGAGGAATATAGAGTTCAACAATCACAACGGGTGAAGATGTGTTCGCAGAGTTAAACGGCGAATAAGTAAGAAGGATCAGAGCCCCAATGTGAAATAACAGACTAATAGTTAAATACTTCAATTAAAAAACCTTGCTAATGCAAATTACTTGCAATATACACCAATCCAATCTTAATGCAAATAATTTGCATCAATAATATCTGGTCCCTAGGAGGTCTGTTTTGCTTAAAGTACTCTCAATTTTACAAATACCTTTATTCACTCTACTTTTTTCTGTTACAGCTTGTGCTGATAGTCCAAACAGTCCTGTGGCTGGAATGAGTAAAAATACTGACTTATCCGATGAACACTCAGATGGAGAGGAAAGTCTTGTGACTCTTGCCGTGAGATATCAGGGAAGAGATGCTCAGGGTCGTACTTGTGATTTTTATATTGCTCTCGATGAAGAGAATCACTTGGAAGAAGGACATGAGTCTATGGCTCATTATCTGATGAAAGTTGATTACACTACACTTGATGGCCATAGGCCTCATGCTGGAGAAGGTCAGTTTTATAGATATGACTCTCAAACAGGAATGTACTTTGATGTTGGCTCCGATGCCGCTAACACAACCTTGTCTTTGTTTTCTGCAAATCTTAAGGATGCCCACGAAACTGTCGATGTTGGACTTATTAATGAGTATTTGGCTAATGGTGAACTTGAACAATATATACGCGTCGAGTTTTCTCAAAATGCCAACAGTCAGGATTTTGAAGAAGCTTTGGAAGAGGTATTAAGCGGGAACAGTCCCGTAACTGATCAATTAGACGTTTTTGATAATATTCAACTGATTAGCTTAGCAACAGCTCATGGAGATCATTATCATTTTCCAACTTGTTTAAACTATCGTGCTATGGGTGTTGAAGAAACAACTTTTGAGCTAGACAGTCATGAGCACGAGCACGAAAGTAACCATGACCATGACCATGACCATGACCATGACCATGACCATGACCATGAATAAGAAGTGTCATTAATGTTATCAGCTCATTCGTTGTTCTTTCTTAGTTTTGTTTTGTTTGGTGCTTTAGCTGCTGTTGCGGAAGAGAATGTTCCGACAGTGGTTATTGATGGGGGAGAATCTCTGACTTCTCCCTTAAATCCCTACTCCACATTTACAACAGAACGTGTCTCTAAGGAGAAATTCTCTCAGCCGAGTCGACAAACCCTCACTGATTTAGTTAAAGACCAAGTCGGAGTGGAAGCTCAAACTTACTGTTCTAATTGTGGGGCAAAACGATTGACTATTAATGGACTAAAAGGTGAGCACACTTCAATTTTGATAGATGGTCTGCCGCTTCACTCTGCGGTATCAAGTTTTTATGGGGTCGACAGTATTCCTGTTAATGGCATTGAGCAAATTAATGTTATGAGGGGAGCTGGAGCTTCCTTAACGAATCCAGAAGCCATCGGCGGAACTCTCGATTTAGTAACAATTGATCCCTTGGAAGCAAAGCAGGTCTACAGTACTTCACTCTCTGTTAATGATCACTTTAGGGGAACAGCACAGAACCATTCCGTCCTTTTATCGCTTCCTAATACTGAAAAAAGATTTGGAATTTCTTTTGGAGGTCAGTACACATTATCAAATGCTTGGGATGAGGACGATAACGGAATTGCAGAGTCACCAGAAAGGTCGAACTACAGTGGGCTTATTAAGGCCCGTTACTTACTAAATGCAAAAAACGACTTGAGCTTACGTTTGGGAGTGTCACAGTTAAACATTCTTGGTGGCCCCATAAATGCTCAGAAGCCAACACAAGTAAGACCTATTCCCGCCCAAGAAACAGACTTTATTGATGGCAATATTGAAAATAAGTTCATTGGAGACCCTTTAAGAGTCACTGATTGGATTTCACTTAATAGATATGAAGGGGCTATTCATTGGACCTCGTACTTATCTGAACAGTTCACTTTCTCTTGGAATTCGGGCTATGCTCGTCAGGAACAAAGAGCTATTTATCAACACGGTTTTGATTATGCCCATAATGATAATCTTTTTATCACTGATTTAAACCTTAAGTGGTTTATGAATGAGTCCCATATTTTAGAGGCAGGCTTGTTCCATAAAACACAACGTTTAAGATCTGCCTCTGAAGTTTTGTTTGTGCAAAACAACATACCAAAAGATAATTTCGATAATGTGTCCAATGCTCTTTATGTAAAGCATAGCTATCTGCTTTCTCAAAATATCGAAATGGACACAGCCCTTCGCATTGATAAAACAGATGTTGATTGGATTGAGTTAACTAACAAAATCAATGAAACCATTGTGGCGCCAAGGTATCAGATTAGACATGATATTACCGAGCATTTATCTCAAAGATTTTCCTATGGCCTTGGTTACCGTTCGCCGTTAACTTTTTTTGAGTCACAGCATGGAAACAATGAAAACGGCTATCAGGTTGATATTACTGATTTAGAAAAAGCTCATTCGTTGGTTTATACATTAAGTTATAACACTCCAGACTACTATATTACTGGTGGAATGCATTATACCCATTTGAAGAACATGGCCTACGGGTTTGAGTCACAAGGGCAGCCTATTTTGTATAGAAATACGGATGAGGCCTATGGCATATGGGCCAATGATCTTCTAGTAGGATATAAAATGACTCATGACTGGATGTTGGAGGGTAGTATTGAATTTTTCCATTACGAGGATGCTTACACTCAAAAACTTCCTACGGCGGCTATTGAACGACGTTTGCAAGTGAAGTCTAACTACAGTTCAGGATCTTGGAGTCATTTACTTTCTGTGACTTTGATAGGATCACGAGATCTCACTCGTTACGGAAGTTATAGTAATTACTATGTAGATAGAAATCAGTTCCCGCCTCCAGAAACCAGAGGCAATGAGATGAAAAACTTAAAGGCCCCCTCTTACTTTGTTGTGGATACGTCGATTTCTTATCAATTTGGGAAATATTACACTGGAAGCTTTGGTGTCAGTAATTTGTTAAATGAGACACAGGCTAAGTATGGAGACAACCCATCGGCTTGGCATTGGCACTATGATCATGCTCATTTTGATGGTTTACACACGTGGGGACCAAATAGAGGAAGGGAATATTATCTTAAGCTCTCTGGAAACTTTTAGGACCTGAAGGGTTTTCTTGTTAAACACAATTGAAAAAGCTCTTTTTTAGCTTTAGAGTCAATAAAATGAAGTTATATGGAACTCCTTTATCTCATTTTACAAGAAAAGTAAGAATTCTATTAGATTTATATTCTACAGAGTATGAATTTATCGATATTGGAAACGTTGCCCAGAATAACGAAGAAGCTTTTCAGAATAACCCTTTAATGAAAGTTCCTGTTCTAGTTGATGGAGATAATAAAGTTTTTGATTCAGACAACATCGCAATGTATTTGGTGCGAAAAATAGATCAAAGCGATAAGTACAATGTTTTAACTAGGGAAGTGATGGATTTAAATATTAGAGCCATTATAAATGGGGCAATGTTGGAAGAGGTAAAAGTCATATTAGCCCGTAGAACTTCAGTTCCAACAGATCAATATACTTTTTTTAAGAAATCCCTTGATTCGATCTCTAAAAGTTTAGTCTGGCTAGAAAGTCACGCCACCAGCTTTACTCCACAAGAACCAACTTACCGTGAGTTCCATTTACTTTGTTTGTGGGACCATTTAAATCACTACAAGCTAGTTCCCCTAAACTACCCAAAATTAGAAGTCGTCATAGAAAAGCTACATTCCATAAAAGAATTAAAAGATCAGTATTTAAAACAAGACTAAGAATAGTGCTCGGTTAATATCCAAAAACTGTAGTTCGTTGAAATCACAAAAATTGATGTTATTAGTGATCAGGATAGCTTGGTGCATTTGAAAAGAAAATATAATTTTTGAGTACAACTATAGTTAAATGAAATCTAGAGGCTGGATATTAAAGATGACTATTCACTTTTATTACTTCTTAGAAAAAACTTAATTACTATCGTGATTTTCAGGAATCGAGAGAGATTATGGGTAAGGTTATATCGACGGAAAGTCCTGGGTAAGTATTATAAATTTTTAATGTACCTTGATGTTCAATGATAACATTTTTTGCATGGTATAATCCAAGGCCTTTGCTGCCGGACTTTTGAGAGAAGCCAATGTTTGTCATCCTATCAATATATTTATCATCAAGTCCGGGGCCGTTATCTTGAACCCTGATATAAAAAAAGCGAGTATCGTTTTTAGTTTGAACGAAAACTATCCCTTTTCCCATGGTTGCTTCAAAGCTATTGTTAATCAAGTTAGATAGAACACGTAGAATATCAATGATATTGACTTCTAATGAATAAGATTCAAACTTGTGCAATTGCTCTAGTTGTAACCTGAAATTTTTCTTATTTTTATACTCGATGGATTTTTCATCAATTAAATCGGAGACTATCTCATGTAGCTTATTAACTTTTACCTTCTGAAGGTTTGGAGACTGCGGACTTCTTTCAAGGTCATTAATGATTTCTTGCATTCGTAAACTAGCTTTAACGATGTACTTTTTATATTTATTTTCGTTAGATGATAATAGCTGCGATACTACTTTTAGTAGTGAAAGTGGTGACTTGATATCATGTATAACTTGTTGGGTTAATAGTTTTAATTCGTTGGCGTGACTTTCCTTTAGATGTATTATTTCCTTGTTAGTTCTATCTATTTTTCTAACTTGAAGAAGAATAATTATTAAAATCAAGCTTGTTAAAAAATAGATAAGTAACAAAGATATGTAATAACTTGCTGGATTCAAAGCTAAGTATTCTAATTTAAATAAGCTACCATTTAGACCTTCATATACTGCTGATCGGCGAGTGCCCATTAACAACCATTGATTTGTTTTACAGTCACTTTTACCCAAGCTATCTAGAAAAATTTCGTTCTTTGGTATGAACTGTTTCATGTCGGTGCAGCGTATTATTCCCAAATTCTCAAGGTCAACAAGTGTGCGAGCGATTTGATTCGGGTTAGAGGTGACGATCTCACTATGCAGCATAGTTTTGACAGTTGTCTGTACAGAATTTGCATTTAAGCTCTGTATGTAAAAAAACGTAAAGTAAATGAATAAAATTAATATAAAGGAGAGAAGTAAAAATTTTGTTGAGGAATTTTTATATGTCATTAAATTTAGTAAACGAAACGTTTTTCGTTTCCTATGGAGAGGGGTAAACAGTCTTTTATTAAAGACCGGTAAAAATATAGACCTTTAGTGCCTGAATCAAACTCACGACACAATTGAACTCTAGGACCATAGTCAAAATCTAGATTCTTAGAAGATTGAATTTGAGAAAATGCTTCTTTCATATTTGACCCAAAATAGTCGATTCTTTTTAAGATTTTATCTTCAGGAACTTTGAACCTACCATTTCTTTGATAAATTTTGAGACTTCTATGCAATTCAATACAAGCTTGCATCCATAAGTCTGATTGAACTGTAGCTGTGTTTGTACCTAAAAAAACTCCTGAATTTTTGATACCTAAGACAGCTCCAAATGTAACTTTACCTGATTCTAAAAATTCTACAGGAAAGTTTGTTTGATAAAAGTATAAAGAATCGAACTCACGACAAAGAAAAGTAGACAAAGGATCTAAAGACTCTTTAATTTTCTTTGCTTCCTTAACCGCTCTACCATGATCTATCCATGAGGAAAGTGCCCATCTTTCTATGGCCTCTAAAAGTGAACGTAATTTAGTAGATTCTTTTGTGAGCCCAATGGCGAATCCAGTGGAGCTATTATCTATATCAAAGCCGAAATGGTTGTTTTTATCAGTTTCTCTGGCTTGCTTTATTAAGTGCCTTTCAATAAATTCAGAAATAGCTTTTATCTTGGCTGTTGTTTTGAAAATATGTGTTCCAGATCCTAAGGCTTTTCGATCTTTATCAACTAACGTGTAATTCCAACCTAACTCTTTGCCATCGTTCTGGATGAGGCTTTCCTCTAATTTTATATTTGGTGGAATGTATGAACGAAGATCAATTTTATTCATTATAACTCCATTTGATCAAACCTTGGGTTTGCAACAACTGGAGATAAACTAGTGTTTTTTATCTCTTTAGAACTTATCCATCCAGGGCCATATCGGTATAAGGGGATTACGCTTGAATCACGTTCTAATATGTTTTGAAAGGTTTTAGAGTATTTTTTAATATCAGAGTCTTCTGAATCTTTATAATTTCTTGTTAATTTGCAAAGTTCTCCGCTGGGGTCAGTAAATGCAATTCCCATTTTACTACAAAACATCATCCATATCATACTAGGTTTAATCTCATAATCTGTGATAACTGAACCTGATCGGATATTAAATTCCTTATTCTGAACTAATATCTGGTGCTTTTCAGATGAGTTTTTATTAGCTAAGTTTTCGTATATGGGTGTTAGGTTCATTTTGTGTAATGCATAGTTTACGGCATCAAATTGAAACCCTAGTGAACTGGGCCCAGATTTATGAAATGGCAAGTAAACTCTTATTTTTTTATTTTTGTGTTTACTTACTTTGGGAACTTCAGTGGTTAAGCTGTCTTTAAATGAAGGAAAGAATTTTTTAGTAGACTGCGCAGATAATAAATTAATTGGATTTTTGTCAATGTATTCGTTGACGTAATATTTGAAAGCTTGGCGATTATCTATGTCGTCAAAGGGAAAACGGTTGGGAGATAAAATATAGGTAGTGATTCTGGCGAGTGTGCCACGAGTATAAGTGTATCCCTTAGGTATCTCAGCCTTGTTTCTTAGTTTCTTATTAATGATTTTTAACCCTGATTGTTTGATGGCTTCGTTATATTCTTTAAAAAAGACTCGAACAGTTTTAGGAGCCTCTTTTTTAAGTGAAAACCATCCATCGCGAGCAGTCAATTCAACCATTTTATCATTTTTTTGGAATTGACTTATTCTATACGGCCCTGATGAATCAATAAACCTATTATCTTTCCACTCTCCTTTGAGATTGAAGTTATCTAAAGAGTAATAACCATAATAAGACATTGATAAATGTTCGATTAAATCGATCGGTTTACGTTTAAAGCTCATTGAAAATTTATTAATTGAAATATGCTTTAAGCCTTTTATGTCATTTGCTTTTTCAGAAACAAACTCATTGTAGCCATCAACGTATTGAAAAAATAAATCAGGCCCCATAAGTCCATAATAAATTTTTAGAACTTTCTTTAGACCTTCTATGTAACCCTTAGCGTTAATGGGGTGACCATTTTCAGTTTGTAATCCTTTTTTGAATTGAAAATGCCAAGTCAGCTCATCATCTGACTTTGACCATTGATCTATTAAATAGTTCACGTAACGACCTGATGGTGAATATCTTATGAGAGTACCAACCACATGATCACCGATGGTTTGATTAAATACGTAATCGGATAAATGAGGAGCTGTTGAGAATTTATGATTTGATTTTGTTCCGTAAATATAATCTATTTTACTATAGTCCGTCTCCATCCTCTTCGAGCCCATTTTGTTGGTGGGCAGACAGTTCGAAAGAAACAAAATGGATAAGATCATCAAAATCCGATAAATCAACATAAGCCCTACTTTCAGAACAAAATACTAAAATATTGTCACCAATTATTATTTCTCTTTCAACATTATTTTGTGATTTACATCTGGCTAAAGCCCTAGCAAGTCCTGGCATTATAAGATCAAGTTCTTCGTTATCTAAGTAATAGGTCGTACTTTCTTTACTATTATATTCATAGACTTCAGTTTCTGTTGTTTCAGCAAATGATTGAGTTGAGTAAACAAGAATTGATGCAGCTAGAGTATTTTTGATATTATACATATTAAGGTCACCTTTTTTAATTGAACTTGTCTAGTTTTAATGGATTCTATCATAGTTTAGGGATTGGTAACTTCAATATGCAAATATTATATGTTTATTTAAAAAGATTATATTTTTTAGCTAAATCAAACATTAGCCACTGAAGTAGATTCTCCATGCCCCCTTCAACTATTATTCATGGTAAGGAGAATTAGAGATCTGGGTATGGAGCCTTTGTGGGCTATAACTGCTTTCATTCCTTTGGTAAATCTTTACATTGGTGTACTCATGCTTTTTCGCAAGGGAGAAAATCTAGAAATTGAATCAAAGGAACTCTCACCTCAAGTTCCGTAGTTCCCAAATTCCCTACATAGAGCTTTTTTAAAAACCTAAATTTATAACTAATTGAAAGCTTTGATAATTTTTCTGTAAACAGGGTAGAAATTGGTCGGGGAGACAGGATTCGAACCTGCGACTTTTGAAACTGTTGAAATTACTAATTTATTTAACAATAACAACTACTTGCTAGCTGCTTAAAGTGACAGCAAGTGACCAAAAGTTCCCGGAAATACCCCGAGCTGTCCCACACTTGTCCCACACCGAGGTCGAATATTCAATGAATTTCTGTGTCCCACACATGTCCCACCGTGGACACCCTTTGGACAGGGGAATGTTGTGAAATTAGGCAGCGTGGTCAGGGATTATGTCCCCGACCTCATCCTCAATCCTCTGGTTCGTTTTATTATTAAGGATTTGTACTGGTTAGAGAGTCTCTTTGTAACGAATTGTTTGCAAAGTTGACCTCTAGATTTGGGCCGCATGGACGAACATAAACACCAAAGGAGTGCAGAAATGAAAGAAAAATGTAACAAACCAGCAGCCAAGAATGATTCAAAAAAGGTCGTTCGCTTGTCTCAAGAAACTGAGAAGAAAATGCAGTCAACACTTGCGAAACTGAACAGTTCCAAAAGTGATTGTGGCAAAGTTGACCGAGACACTCTGATCTGTTTTCTATTGGATGAGATGACAGCCGACCAGCAACAACGATTGCTGCTCTCTACCCTTACCTGGGATATTGAAGAGAAACGGTTGATGCAGTTGTGGGCCAAGAAGAATGGCAAAGTTACCAGTGCAAAATGGAAGGAATTCCTTTATACCGGGCAACTTTCTCAATTCATAAAAGAGCATTCGAGATTGGCTGTTCGAGCGCAGATGTAATTTTAGAGTGCAATATGCCGTGAAGAATTACCTAAGCTGCAAAGGGCTCTTGATTTCAAAAAATTGAACTCAAGAGTATAACTTTCTTTTCAGTTCGTTATACAGTTCAGAGTGTTTTTGTGTGTTCCCTGCTTTAAGTTTTTGTATATTTAAAAGTTTCCACTTGATGCCTGGCAAGTTTTCAATCTTAACTGGGAAAAGCTCCCATTTGGGTTCTCCATTTTTAAAACTGAGTAGGAATTCTTTTTCTTGACCTGTGAGTTGTTCATTCAACAGTGAAATCATTCTTTCGCGAACATCGTTCAATTCCTCTAGGGAGACTAGTTCATCAGTCATTCCCACAAATTCTCGATTGAAAATGTCAGTGATATCTTTTCGAGTTGGTTTAATGACTTCATTTATGGGTCTATCGTGTGACAGGAGATAGGCAAGAAAAGACAGTCTAATCTCATCTGTTATGCCTTCATTTTCTAAAAGAAGTTTAACATCAAAAAGGTCTCTCGGATGTTGTCTGTCTAGAGCGGCACACAGCTTACCTCCGTAGAGGTCCGGTATAGAAACAAGTTTCATGCTCACCTCAGACTCAAAGAGGTCCTGAACTGCCTCAGAAATTGTGACATATTCGGGCTCAAAAATTGATCCTCTCAAGACTTCGTTAGGTTCAATTTTAATTCGAACAGAGTCACGTTCAACGGATAGCTTATTGATACGGCTTTCACCCTTGGGAGATATCTTGGTGACCCGAGACCTTGTCACACCTTTCTCAATCGAAGCAGACATCTCGTGCAACAAATCAGATATATTTTTTAGGGTGCTGTGGCGATCTGCTATATGAAGATATGTTAGGTCAATGTCTACAGACAGTCTTGGCATGTTACGAATAAAAAAGTTAATTGCTGTTCCTCCCTTAAGGGCAAAATCATCATACTGGCTGACGTACGGTATACAATCCATCATAAGTTTGGCTGCTTCATAAAATTTTGAAGATTTCATATTTGTTCCTCTTGAGGTTCTTTGGAGTACAGTGATTTTGGTACAGTGATCAGGTATTTATTGTCGAGCCGACCACCTTTGACGATGTCTCGCTTTCCACTGCCGAGATCAATTTTTGAAAGATTTATGCCTGAAAACCACTCGTGATTATGTTTTTCCGCTAGAAATAAAAAAAGCCTTTTTGATTTTATAGAGTTACAGTTTTCTAATAGTTGTTGTACGAGTTTAGTTCTGAAAGAAACGAAGTTTTCGAAAATGAGGCTTGCTTCGTCAAAGGTTTGCGAGGTAGGCACGTGGTAAAGCATTTCAAGAGCAGCACGCTCAGGTGAAGAAACTGTAAGAGAACCGGCCTCGATATCTATTTTTGATAAGGATTTTGCTGGAGCCTCGGAAAAGAGGTCATTGTATGTGATTTTAAAGTCATTCTCCCATGGACCATTTGAAAACCATTTTGGTAACTTTTTTTCACCTCTTAATCCGAATAAAAATAGATCACCCTTTTTACCGAATTTCATATAATGGGCTTTGCCTTTTAACTCCAGAGCGGTTCTGGCCCCGACATGCACGGGGATGGCGAGCTGAGTCTGAGCAGCACTAAGGGCTGAATCCCAGTTGATAGGTTCTCCTGGCCGTTTAAAGGCTCCAAAGCCAAACCTCTCTAACCACCCACCCTGTAGGTATTTTTGAACAAGCCCTGAGGAGATCCCGTGCTTTTTAAGGTGGCTCGCTGTTACCACTCCTTTATGAGGTATTATCCTCTGGAGCTGGTTTAATTTAGATTCTATTCCTATACCCATAGTGTATAAATTTACCCCAATTTAAACCGATGTCAATAGGTTGGTTTATTTTAGTGCTAATTTATATACCTAGGGTATGTAAATTGCCCCTAAAACAAACTTTCTCATAATGACACTGAGTACTGAACGAGTGGTGGGGGGTGAGCTTGAATTTGGTTCGTACTGACAGATCACTTTAAAAAGTGGATCTAAGGTAAACCATGAGTTTACATATACCCTATTTTTTAAAGTGATTCGCCCTTGGGTCACCCATAAGAACCAAAAAAGCTATTTTTTGGTTCTTAAAATCCCAATAGGACCAATTTGGTCTTACAGGCGAGGATTTGAATGAAATATAACACTTTTAATAGAAAGTGTTATATTTCATTTATAAAGCTTACAGGTCATCAGACTAGCCGATAAAATCAACAATATCGTCTTCCAGTAGTCGTCACCGTCCACCTCGATGATTTCACCATCAGCTCTGAGGCTGTCCAAGTATTCGTCGCAGGCAAGGCGGAAGTCTAGCGGGTATTGCTCCTTGATGATTTCAATCGGGTCTACCTCAATCCAGCCGACTTGAACTGTTTCAGGGTAACAGTCCCTCAATGATTGCTCTGCGTAGCTAGAATCGACAGAAGCACAGTTTTCAGAGATAAGATGCTCAATAACCCACAACGTGCCATAGCCAACACCCACGCCCTCAAAAAGCCTCATATTGTCGTCGGACCCGCAAGTTGAACAAAATTGTTTTTCAACCTTCCGATAACATGAATAGCAAAAGGGGTTTGTTTTTCGGAATGCAATTTTCTCTAGCGCTTCATAGTTTTCAGAACCAAGACTTTTACATAATGACATTTTACACCTCCGAGCCAATGGCTCCGCGAATTACGCGGAAGCCTTTTGGTTATTTAATTTGTTCTCTTTGATTTTCTGGACATATAGCTCTTTGGAGATCGCCTTGATCTCCAAGATTTCATTTTTAGAAATCTTCTGGCCATTTTTCTTTGTGTATGGGATCTCAAGCTCGTGAAGAGCCAAGTTGACGTTTAAGAAAAAAGTTTCTCCAGATTCAGTCTTGAGAAGTAAGCTGTTTGATTTTTCAATGAATCTCACACTCTTAATGTTTTTGTTTGTTGCACTCATTTTATACCTCCGGTTGGTTGTTAGAGAGCCTTTCCGCTTTTTGGGGGCTCACCAGAGCCTTCCCCCAAAAAGAAAGGTGGTTGGAGGCAAAAGCCGCTTATGCGTTCTCTTACCCGTCAAGCGAATGCGGCAAGGCTGAGTGACCGCAGTGCCTTTAGGCCGGAGGCACGAAGGCTGAGGGTAAGAAAAAGAATGCATTGCGGATTGGTCGACTTATAACGGCGTATGGAGGTCTTTGAGTTGCATGTAAAAATAGAGTTTGAGAGAATTCCGATACAAAAATTAAATCGTCCCCAAAAAGCTATGAGACTATTTTGTTCTTAACAATTTCTCCTTCAGGGCTAGTGGCCTTGAAAAAGGAGAAATTGCTATGAACAAACAAAAAAATGAAGTTAAAAAAGACGAAGTTGTTCTAGAACTAAATTTTACCATTACATCAAAAACATATAGGTTCAGTTTAGTAGCTCGAAAAGCTTGGCTTGTAGGGTTTGTGCTTCTTCTAGTAAGATTGATAGCAATTATGATAAATGGGGCCTCTTAGTGTCCCTTAATATCAACTAAACTATGGACACAAAAAATGGAACATTTCTCACATATAGGCGGGCTTATGAAAATCATACTCATTGCGATTCCTGAGTGGTCGGGAGTAGACATAAATCATAGTCGATTCAATATATCGGTGCCGGAGCTGTTGTTGGATCATCATCAGACTAGCTCCTCTATTGAGCAAGTTGGTGGCTAAACTGTGGCGAAATAAATGAGGGAAAATTCTACGGTCGATATTTGCTTTCTTTGCGGTCAGTTTAATATGTTTTCTGATGTCAGCGGTTTTCATTTTGCGTCCTCTAGGAATAGTTGTGAATAAATAATCATTTTGCTCTCTTGGAAAGCATTTTAAGTACTCAATGAGAACATTGGTGCATTCAGAAGAAATATTAACAACACCATCCTGTCTGTTTTTTCCATCAATGACTAAAATCTGATTGGCTCCAAGGTCAATATCTTCAAGCCTAAGATTACAAAGCTCTTTGTTTCGTAGTCCTGAATAAGCGAGTAGGCAGATCATCGCTTTTACCCTTATGTTTTTGGACCCGCTAATCATTTTGGAAATTTCGGCCTCTGACAAAACATCTGATAAAATTCTTTTGGGCTTTCTCGGTCTGGTAAGCTTAATCTCATCACCTTTGTATCGCGTGTAATGTTCAAGCGACAAGCATGTATTTACAATGTGAGAATAACTGTATTTTTTCTCGTGCATCCACTTAATTAGCTTTTTTATATCGACATATTTAGGCGTCATTTTTTTCATTCTGCGCAAGGCGATCGAAGTTGAGCGACAGTAGCCTTTTGAGGTGATTTCAGAAAGTCCGCGATCAACGACTAAATATTCTTCAAATTTTTTGATCTGTCGATCAAGTTTTGCTCTGTCCAATTTGTTTCCTCTCTCGTTAATGTTCTGTAGCTTGAAGTTTTTCTTTTTTTCATTTTTTTAGAACGGACTCTTCGCACAACGTATGGCTCTTGATGATTAGATAATGCTTTGTTTTTAAACCATCGACTCATTTGGTCTTTCCTTCCATCGGTGAAAAGAGAAAAAAAGAGGTGGATCATCTAGTGTGAGGGTGTTATCGATACGTTTGTGACAACAACTACATAAACTTTTTTTGTTCTTAACTTTTATCTTCGGGAAGAATAGTGGATATTTTTTCTTAGGAGAAGAGTGATACGTTACGCTTTTTTGTTTTTTTCTGAAACGCTTTTGTCTGAGTCGATTCGAGAGGGTTCCTTTTTCTGAGGATTCATATTTTTTCTTGTAGATTTTTAACTTTCGTTTTCTTGCTGATTTCCGGCAGTGTTCGCAACAATACTTCTGACCTCTCCAGCATCGCTGGCAGACAAAAAAAGTGTTTTTACACTCAGTGCATTTTCTTCTTATGCCATCCCTAGGGTCCATAGAAAAAATTATAGCGTGACTTGACTTAAAAAAAGTCACTCAAAGAGGGTATAGAAGGAATTCTTAAACCTATAATCAATAGCTTAGGTGGTCACTGTTTGGCGAAATGGTCACCCAAAATGACTGCTTTTAGTGGGTAGAGGATGATCTGAATTGGTTTTGTGTTACTATTTCCAAGTAGACACATTTAACTATTTGAATTTGCAACAGAAGCTGACGGGGAGAAGTGCAAAAAATTATTTTTTTAGCAGTTTTTCAAGGTTCTCAAGGCGTTGTTTCAATTCTGTATTTTCTCGTTCAAGGCGAAGCTTCAGTTCTTTATTTTCTTGCTTGAGGCTTGCGATCTCTCTAGCTTGTCTAAGAGACTGTTGGCTCTGTTCATGGATCTGTTGGCTCTGTTCATGGTCTGCGGAACTGAAATTTATGTACACGTTGCCACTTGCTAGTAAATAACCAACGGGTTTTTGGTCATGTGTCCAAATTTTACCGTTTTTAACAATAACTTGAGCTTCTTTGAAAGGAACCTGACCCACCAATGCCACAAGAACGGTATTTGATTGGTTTGCAAGCTCAGAGTTACCGATGACCCCAGGGTCGGTTGAAACAAGGCCTAGAATGTGATCTCCGTCTCTATAAGCCCTTACATGACCTGTAGCTGGGTTGAGGCTGACAAGATCACCTGGTGTTAAGTCTTCTTCTGCCGTAAAGTACTCGGCATAGTCAGCACCGGTATTGAGGGTCGTTTCTGCTGAGATCTGACCACCTGTTGGAACAGCTCCACAGGTTCCATCACTCGTAACACAAACGCCTCCACCTGCACCGGAGCCATCAACATGAAGTTTTGCGGCTGGGCCTGTTGTGCCTATCCCAACGTTGCCGCTTCTTAACAATGTCATTTTCGTTGTATATGGGTCGCTTGTCCCCGTTGTTGGCGTTTGAAAATAGAGGTTACCTCCACCTCCTGAAACAGTTTGTCCCAGAATTCTGGCAATTTTAGAACTCCCTCCTCCATACGCAAATTCGAGTCCTGTAAAATCAACACCTTCAATCCCAGCAGTAGTAGGGTGGGAAATCTTAAGTCCAACATCAGTAACAGGTCCAGCTACATGAAGTTTGGCGCTAGGAATTGCTGTTCCTATACCAACGTTGCCATTCTCGTCGATAACTAAATCAGCAGTGGTATCTCCAGTAGAGAAATAAAGCTCTTCCCCAGAGAAACCAGCTCCAGGCGATGTCCAAATCCGAGCTTTTTGGTTACCATCATTTTCCATAAAAATGATA
>CAXREJ010000047.1:0-35540 GCA_964229765.1 Bdellovibrionales bacterium
TAAAAACACGACTGGGTTGATGGGCCCCACATAAAGGACTTCCGTTAGGATCATTGGCACTTTGAGCCCTTGGTAAGGCAACAAGGTTAACATTATCACGCTGTCCTTGCCTTGCTCGAATCACACGGGCCTCTTGCACACGACTTGTAGTTAAATTTAAAATAGCCTCTCTAAAGTTAGTTATATTTTCCAATCCGGTTACACCTGGAGTAACAGGTCTCACTGCCGCCGCGGGAGTCTCTGCTCTCGATGTGGAATTGCCCACTCCTGAAGAAGTGAAGACTGCCGGATTGGCAATTAAATTACTGCTTGATGTAGGGGGTGTGGAATTCGTTGTGGCTTTACCAGGAGCATTCACAAGAGTACTAGTTCCGGCTTGACGATACTGCTCCTCAACCCCCATACGGCTAACCCAACCTTCAAAACGATCACACTGCACATAGCGCATATTACCATCATAACGTCCTGTCAGTTGGCAACTAGAGTCCGTAAGCCCAACGGCTCTTGAGTTAAGATTAGGGTTTGTACGAATAAAATATCCATCAACAGTTTGAGCTTGTGCTATATTTCCAAAAAATAGGAGATAGGAAAAAATTAAAGAACTTCCAACCTTTATTTTATTTAAATACATTAATGTCTCCTTTAGCTCTGATTACTGTTCACCCCCCATACCCTAATCTAGTAATTTGCAAGAATGGGACCCTCTCTATACCCACTCATTTCAATTAGAGTGTCATATTTTAGACAGCTGTTAAAGTTTTGAAGTCATACCGTTCAGTTAAAGCTACCAGGTTTGTTGACGGTTTCATCGCGGTATTGTTCGTAAGTCTTCCAGCCTCAATAAAACAAGTCCTAAATAAGGAAATAAAAATACCCCCCGACTTTTTCATCTGTTAAGCTTTTTATATGCAAGATATTTTAAAAGGTAAGCCTTTTCTTTTCTTTATAACAGCTCTTATACTTATACTCTGGTATTCGGCCGACAAAGAACACCGTGAACTTGCGTTGAATTTAAAAACAGAAGAGGGTCTTGAAAATATAGACCACTTTGACTCCCCTAAAGATTTAGCCAATCACGCAGCATCTTCCTTAGGGGTGCCCCCCGAACAGTTAATGCCGACAAACTCAACAGACAAAGAAGGTCTGTTTGAGTTTCAGCAAGTGATTAATGAATTCCCTGTTTACCTATCAAAAATACAAATTAAAAAAGAGCGGGACACAGAGAAGTTCACTATCATTCATAACAGCCTCAAATCCATACCTGAACTCACTCTCAATATACGATACAGTGAAGATGAAATTCGAGAGGCTCTAAAAACTCAGTTTCCTCAATTCAAAATACAAGATTCTGTAACCAAATGGATTTATGTTCAAAATAACAGTGCCAATCTTGTTTACCAAGTCTTCTTAAAATCCAAGAAAGAAGAGCGTGAAATTCTTATGAGTACCTTAACGGCTGAAGTATTACTGAATAAAAAAAGTGAAAAAAATAACTCTGATAATAAAGATTAAGTTATTAAGAGTTACCTTTCAGTGAAGCAACAAGTCTCGTTGACTACGTCCTCCCAATGAACTTAACTAAAAAGTATTAGTTATTCAGAGCGCCAAGCCTCAACAAAATGGCCCTCATACGTCCCATCGACCTCTTTCAATACACAAACCTCAGCTTCTAATACGGGAGATTCTTCTTGCGAACTAAAACAAGAAGTCAAACGCACTTTGGCCAAAACAGAGAATTCACAAAGTTTATTGTTTTTTTGAAATATTTGAAAATCAAAATAATCATTATAAAAATCAGGACAAGTTTCTCCATCAGAAAATTCTTGGTCCAATGTCTCTCGAACGAGCAAATCAATGTCTGAAAAACCAGCCAAGGATAATTGAGACACAATCAATGTCATAATCAAAAGAATAAAGCGCATAACCCCTCTCCCACTTACGAATTAGAGGCTGTGTACAATAAAAATATCCAAAAGACAAAGTGGTTTCATAAAGCCCTCCAAAAAAACTAAATAAAGCTGAGTGGCGTTAAAGAGGCTGTATTCAAGCGGTTAGGCTCAAGGCGCGAAACCTTCAGTTCGAATGAGGCCTATACCAGATAGGTTGAGTGGGAGCTGAAGTTGAGTAAGACAGAAAATGGTCATTTGGCGACAAGTCTTCTAGAGCAGTTCTTCTGATTGGTCTTGAAAATATATTTTGAGCTTTTTCTTCTTCTGATGGGAGACAAGCCATTTTTCAATAAGTCCATGTAACTCCTTACGGGCTGTTTCACGAACAAGAGCCTTATTTTCTAATGCACGATTACCAAGATAAGTAGATAGACGATCAAACAGTCGGTTCTTAACGGATTCCTCATCACGCAACAAACTGGATTTTTTGTAGTTTATTTTAATCTCTGATAAGTCTGTCGCTGGTCGATTGTACTCAAGTGGTGGAGCCATTAAAATGATTTCAGACTCCCCTTCATTGACCGACCACTCCTTCTCCAAATCAATATAATAAGTAAACCTTACTGGCAGTTCAACGGAAACTATCACAGGAGGGAGCTCTAATTTTTCCCAGAAAATTTTACGTCGGCTCGTCTCACTAAATTCCTCTATCTGATCTAATTCAGCCAATTGCAACTTTTGACTACCATGGATGGTGGTTAAAAAACTTTTTATTTCAATCTGCTCTTCTTGCGAAATAAAGTTTTCAAAAGCTTTATTTAAAAATAAATCAGTAGAATTAAAATAAAAAAATATCCCCACAAAAAGAGCCGTTACAGTAAGTAAAAATAGATTCAAAGCTTTCATCTTCATTTCCCTTATGACTCTACCTATTTTTTCAAACACAAACCAAGTTGAGCTTTGAGTTTATCTTAACAACAAAAGCCTCCCCTTAAAAGTGATTCATTAAGACATATAGACATGAGAATTTCACCTAAGCTCTAGAGCATGTTTTAAGAAAATACACTTCTCTAATAAAAATTGGAGAGGCTCTAAAGAAACAGACTTAGACCTTGGTCTACCTTCTTTGTTACGAGGGATACTAGAAGTAAAACGAACCAGTACTGATTCTTATAAAAGAAAATAAATTAAATAAGTTTATCTAAAGATAAAATCCCATCTATAAAGACCAATCTAAATTGACTCTTTTTTAAACACCGCTCTCAAAAGGAATGCAGACAAAGCGAACAAAAGGACTCATTTTTATTTTATTCATTTTTTTGTCTTAAAACGAGACACAAAATTAAACTCTTTAAAACTTCAAACCGATAATAAAATTAGGAACAACTTGAGGGAAATCGGAATGTCTATATTAGCCAGATACAGAAAACCAGGCGGCTTTAAACAGCTTCTTCAACTTATTGAAACAAGCCAACCACAAAAACAAGAAAAACTTCTTGAAGTGGTTGAAAAGGAAGATCCTGATTGGGCAAATTTAATCAGAGCAAAAAAAATAAGTCCTGAAATGGTTTTGGAGTGGGAAAAAGATCACTTATCTCTCATATTTGAAAATATGGTGTCTCAGCATTGTTCTAATATCTTTAAAACCTTAGGAATTGAAGCCTTTAAAGAGTACTCTACACTTATTGGACCAGACAAGTATAGAGAGCTTAAGCAAATGCTTGAAGACTCTTCAGAACCAAGCCCTGCACAATTGGCCTCAGCTTACACCCACATGCTGGAAACCGTTCGATTTCTTGATGAAGAAAAAATTATTGATTTACGCTACATCAATCCCATATTGGATCTCAGTGAAGCTTCTTAAATTTGCAGTATAGGGAAAACTATACTATTTTTTAAAATAACAAATAAACTCACTGCCTAGTCCAGGAGCGCTTTTTAGATCAACGCTCCCCTTCATTTTTACCATGCAGTTTCTGACAATGGAAAGTCCTAAACCTGTACCACGGGCATTTTGATTTTGTTCATCTCGCACTCGATAAAAACGTTCAAATAAACGACCCTGATGATAACTTTCAATGCCCGGCCCATTGTCTTTGACACTGAGAAAATAAGCACCACTCAGCTCTCCCCAACGCACTTTTATATGGGCTTCTGCTTGGGTGTACTTCACGGAGTTTTCAATCAGATTCATTAGGACATGCTGAAGTAAATCTTCATTGGCCTTAATTTTCTCAATTTCATAAATCACTTCGATTTTTGATTTTTTATCCTCAATCTGTCCACTTAAATCATGTAAAACATTTTCAGTAACAACTTTGGTGTCAACACTCGTTAATGCCACAGACTCAGTGGATTCAATTTTTGAAAGCTCTAATAGATCTTGTATCAATTTATTAAGGCGAAAAAGATTACTTTCAACCACTGAAAAAGAGTTCTCGACAATTGAGTCATTGAGATCATTTTTTTCTTTAATCAATCCCAAGTAACCTTGAATGGAAGTCAAAGGAGTTTTTAACTCGTGTGAGGCGTTAGCAACAAAGTCCATGCGAACTTTTTCTAGTTTTTTGTGATCTGTTATATCATGAAAAATAGCGACCGCTCCCCGTGTTCGACTTTTCTTTTCATCCCAAAAAGGGGAAATGGAAACCTGGAAATAGTGAATAGCGGAATCCACTGACATCTCATGCTGAGCTTGTACTCTTTGAGACTTTTGAGTTTTTAAACACTCATTAAAGCCTTCGATTATTGTTTGACTGCGTAGGATTTCGGTTAACTTTCTTCCCCAGTTTCCTTCTTCTTTTTGATCAAATAAAAGAGCCATCGGAGCATTGTAATATCTAATATTCATATCTCGATCGACTGCTAAAATTGCATCATTAGCCGCTGTTAAAAGAGCTTCCAACTCATTTCTTTCCTTTTCCACATCGGCTTTTTTTGTTTTAAGGTCTTTCCATATTTTATTTAATGACAGATCCAACTGATACCACTCACCACGACTTTCTTTGATGACTTCACTTTTTTTAATATTGAGAGAACCCTTGCGAATAGCGCTGGCTTTAGAAATGAGAGAGCTCAATGGACCAAAAAAAAGTCGGACATAGAAAAAACCATAAACGAGAACAATCAGTAGAAGGCCCCAAAAAAAATACACCAAAACTTTATCCAACTGAGAGAAAAAGACTTGGATCTTAGGATCATTCCCATCAAGATGGGTTTTTAGATAAAAACGAAAAAAGGAACCTGCTAAAAGTAACAGAAATATAAAAAAGCCGACAAACCAAGTATAGGCTTTTCGGCTCACTATTTTTGCTTTCTTAAAACTGATCATCCCTGACTCGGTACCCTATCCCACGGACAGTTTCAATAAGATCTGAATATTTACCCAATTTTTTCCTTAATCCGAACACATGGGTATCAATTGTACGACCAATCACTGAAATTCCTTCACCCTGAACTTCTTCAATCAAGCGGGCTCGCGTAAGGACCCTTCCACGGTGCTCAAGCATCGTCGCCAACAATTTAAACTCAGAGGGTGTTAGACTCATGACTTCATCTTCAAGATAAGCTTTATATGTTTTCAGAGACACTCGAATAGGCCCCACCTCGATTTCATCCTGAACACTCTCAACACTCTCAAAACTTTGAGGAGAGTCTGCTCGTTTCACTCTTCGTAAGAGAGAGGTCATTCGAGCCTTTAATATATCAGTACTAAAAGGTTTTGTGATGTAGTCATCAGCTCCAGCTTCTAAGCCCTCGACTATGTTGTCAGGATCTGACTTTGCCGTGAGCATAAGTATAGCGAGATTTCTTAAACTATCCATTTTCCTTACAAGCTGTGCGATCTCAATCCCGCTTAAACCGGGCAACATCCAATCCAGCAGCATGATGTCATAGGTGTTACGGTTAAGAAGTGCCAAGGCCTCCTCACCAGAGCTCACATGATCGACCGTATAGCCCATGTTCTCAACTTGCATTTGCAATAAACGTCCAATGTCTAACTCATCTTCAACTATAAGAACTTTAGAACTCACCGCTCCCCTCCTTTGGTTCGTTTGATTCTGTTCCCATTTTTTTGTGTCGTATGTCTTCCCCTGAAATGAGGAAGATGGATTCTTCGGCAATATTTGTTGCATGATCTCCGATCCTCTCTAAGTTGCGTATAATTGTAAAAATCTCTAAATTACCATCAATATTATTATTGCTTGTTCTCATGGACTGCCGAATCAAGGCACTTAACGAATCTCGGTATTTATCAACAGAGTCGTCAATCTTTAAAACCTCCCAAGCTTCAGTTTCATCGTTCTGCAAAAATGAACTCAAACCCTTTCTAACCATCAAACGAACAAGATCGGCCATCTTAGGCACATCGTTAGCTACAGGAACCGGTTGCCCTGCCATATAATCAAAAATACTATGAGTGATGGAACAGGCTAAATCTCCCATACGCTCTAAGTCCATTGCCATCTTAGTACAGACTAAAAGTAATCTTAGATCAGAAGCCACGGGTGACTGTCTTGCTAAAATTTTAAAACAATCTCGGTCGATCTTCTTATGAAACTCATTGATTTTTTCTTCCAACTCAAAGACACGGTTGAGTCCACTGGTATCTTTTTTCGCCAATGCTTTTGTTGAAATCACTATAGCTTCCTCAACTAGACCCGACATCTCGTTGATTGAAGACTTCAAACGGTTTAAATACTGTTGTAATAACGTATCCATATTAACCAAACCTTCCTGTAATATAATCTTCTGTTCTTGTATCTTTAGGATTCATAAAGAGATCCGATGTTTTTCCAACCTCTATCAATTCACCATCAAGCAAGAAGGCCGTGCGATCGGATATACGAGCCGCTTGCTTTCTAGAACTGGTAGTAAAAATAATAGGGAATTTTTCAGACAACTCTCGCATTAATTGTTCCATGGTGAGTGTGACCTGCAAACCCACCCGACTTGTGGCTTCGTCCATCAGTAAAACCTTAGGCTTTAAGCAAAGAGATCTAGCAAAGCAAATTAACTGTTTTTGACCTGGACTCAGCTTTTGCGGTGATTTGTGTAGGGATTTTCTTAAATCATCCCACAACCCCACTTGTATGAGTGACTTTTCAACAGCCTCCCCAATATGAGCCCCAGACTCTATACGGTTCAGTCTCATTCCAAGAGCAATGTTTTCAAAAACAGAGAGATGTGAAAATGTTGTTGGCTCAGAAAATATCATAGAAAAATTCCGTCTGAGCTTTAATGTATTATAATGAGGACCTAAAATATTTTTACCCTCATAAAGGATTTCACCTTTAACTTTATTTCCAAGTCTCTCTTCAAATAAGCGATTAATACATCGAAGGAGTGTCGATTTACCACTACCACGAGGGCCTATAATAGATAATATCTTTTTGTTCTCAACGGAAAGGTTCACACGGTCCAATATTTTTCGAGAATCCGACCAAGCCTCTAGATCTTTAATTTGCAAAAGAGTTTTAGCCATACTCGACCTCATAGTACCCTGTTTTTTGATCTAAAACCGATCTGAAGATGTGTAAAATGACAAAGAACAGAGCCAAACTGGCTGTCTTTTCTTCGTCCTTTGCAATACTCGTAAAAAAGTCGATTGATAAATAGTTCTGCACCTCTATGCTTTGATGAAAAAGACAAAGAAAGGGAGTGACGAGCACCAGTAAATAAGAAACAACCGAAAGAAAATGATAGATATACTTTTTAAAAAATCTTCTAATATAAAGATGATAAATAATGATAGGACGACTAAATCCTAGTGATTGCATACTCTGAATTTCAAGCAGTCGAATTTTTGAGGAAATATCAATCCAACGTTGACTCAACTTGAAAGTCGCTAAAAAAATAAGTCCCACTATTAAGCTCACCATTGATGAATTAAGAAGATAAAGAAAGACGACGGCAAACAGCAATATTGGAGTTTGCACCAACCAATACATAAAAGTTTTAAACCAAGGCATTATTTTTGAATGACTGCGACTTATGTATAAATAAGTAATGGCTACGGCCATAGGCAACGCACATAAAGAGGATAATAATACCAATTGTATACTCATTCCTAGGCCCGGTAGATTATCAATAAAACTACCCCAAGATAAATTAACTAAAATATGAAAAAACAGCACAAGTAAAAAGGTAAACAATGAAATAAATGATAAAACCGCAAGAATATACAAGCCAAATAGCATGGAATAGTTTTTTCTATTCCTTAAATCACGACGAGGCATAAGAGCGAGCCTCCTTTTTCTTCAGAAAAATTTCAACAAGTATAAACAAGAAATAAGTGATTAGTAAAACTCCACAGAGAGCCATAAGTTGGTGAACCACCCTATTGGGATCCAAAGAAGTGGATATAAAGATCGAACTAAGACTGGCTCCCCACTGCTCATGGTGTGGATTGTTATCAAACATGAAAAAATGGAGTAATGAATAAGTAATTAAGCCTTCAAAAAAACATACTCTGGTAAAATGAATTAAAATAGAGTTAAAACTATTTTTCATAGACTGCATAACAGTCATCTGGATACTTTCCCACGGAGTCCCACCCACTGATTTAATAATTTCAAAACTTTTTAGACTTTTTTCATTCTTGAGGTTTCTTTCCATATAAAGAACCATCTTTGGGAGAATATAAATAAAGAGACCTAGAACAACAACAAAGGCCACCAATCCAGCCTGTGCAAAATCAATGACACTCTCTAAAGAGGTTTTAAAAAACACATCAATTGTTAACTTAGAATCAAAAAAAGGTAATATGGTTAAGGGATAAAGAATCAATGTTATAGCAAATGCTAAAGCTTGAGTGACAAAATTAGAAGAGGAGAAAATTTGATCCCACTGATTTTGAATTGTTAAAAAACCCGAATCACCAATCACTTCCACATATATGTAAACAAACAATATCAAAGGCAGGGTTGAATAATATTTTAACAGCTTCAAAATATGTCTAACAATTCGTCTCTCACGATTGTGTTCAATGAGTGTGGCAAGAGATAAGGCAAAGGGCCAACTACATAAACTCGCTAAGAGGGAAACGCTCAATCCGACTGAAATCCACAAGAAAAGTTTTTGAATATTGAAGTTCAAGGCTCCCAAGAAGAGGCTGTACAAATAAAGAGATCCAAATCCAAGAAATACCAGCACATAAGCAAATACAATTGAGAAAATCAATTTATCCACCCATTTAAAAAAACCTGGCTTCATCGGTTTTTATCCTTTTGATAACGGTTGAAAGTGGGTTTTCTCCCCTTCCAAACAAGACTTTCAATGCGACTTGTTACTATGTTTCTAAAGGGATTCCACTTTTAAGTCCAGTCACGGATGTCAGGATTTCGTCAAGATCTTGCTATCATTTTCTGTAAGTCACTAATAAAAGGGTTTTTTTCAGATCTTGCTATCTTAAGATGAGATCGGTAATTTAATTGAATGGATTTTGGCTCACGGAAAATTATTCACATTGATATGGATTGTTTTTATGCCGCTATAGAAATGAGAGACCGTCCCGACCTCAAAGACCGCCCCCTCGCTGTAGGAGGATCCCCTTCAGGAAGAGGGGTTCTCACCACTTGTAATTACCCCGCCAGGCGTTTTGGAATTAGGTCTGCTCTTTCTTCACGAGAGGCTGTTAAAATGTGCCCCGATCTCGTTATCTTACCCATCCGAATGCAAAAATACCGTGAGGTCAGTTCTGAAATTTATCAAATTCTTTTGAAATACAGCCAAATAGTGGAACGAGTTTCTTTAGATGAGGCCTACATTGATGTGACTGACTCTTCAGACTGCAATGGACAAGCGACAAATATTGCTCACTCCATTCGAGAGGAAATTTATTCTACATTAAACCTCACCTCATCGGCGGGTATCGCTCCCAATAAGTTTCTTGCAAAAATTGCCAGTGACTGGAACAAACCCAATGGACAACTAACCATACCCCCAGCAAAAATACCGGAATTTATCAAAAGACTCCCTTTAAAAAAAGTACCTGGAGTTGGTAAAAGCTTTCTCTCACAACTGCAAAAAAGAAACTTTCACACTTGCCAAGACCTTCAACAGTTAAGCATTAACGAAATGGTCCATTACTGGGGACAATGGGGGGCTCGCCTCTTTGATCTTTGTCGTGGTGTTGACCATTCACCGGTTCAAAATAAACGAAAACGTAAATCCATTTCGGTAGAAAGAACTTTTAATCAAGACATTAACTCTTGGGATAAGCTAAAACCCTGGGTCAATTCACTTTTTGACGAACTCAGTTTTCGTATTAACAAAAACAATATTCAACTCAACCAAATGAAAACTATTGGAATAAAACTTAAAACCAATGAATTTGAAAACACCACTTTAGAAAAACAACGCCCTTATGAGCTTAAAGAATTTTTGGACTTAGCAGAATCTCACTTTTACAATCAAAACAAACCCATTCGTCTTCTCGGTCTCACCGTAAAGCTCAACGAAAAATCACCGAAAAAAGACCGACAACAACTCAACTTATTGTAAAATCTTTTATAAACCCAGATCCTTCGCTCCGCTCAGGATGACAAAAACTCAATCTCAAGATCCTAGCATTGATTTTAATGAGTGAGACAAGCTAGGTATTTTTTTATCGTCTCTTGCCAACCCAAATTAAGAGCATCACAGACTAGCGCATGACCAATGGAAACTTCAGCAAGCTCTTCGATTTCATTGGAAAAGAAACTGAGGTTATGCAAATTAAGATCGTGACCCGCGTTGACAGCCATGCCCATAGAACTAGCCAACGTAGCACATTTTTTATAGGCCTGAATTTCTTCTCTTTGATGCCCCAGTTTATAGGCATCGGCAAAAGACTCTGTATAAAGTTCAATGCGATCAACACCGAGGTCTCGAAAAGCTAAAAGCTCTTTCATTTCAATGTTGTTAGGATCCACAAAAAGTGAAACTCGAATATCCTTATTTTTTAAATTACCTATGGTCCTTTTTAACAACTCTTCGTTCCCTTTAAGTCGCCAACCCGCATTGGAAGTGAGGACTTCTGGTGAATCAGGCACCAAAGTGCATTGACTGGGTTTAATTTGCCCCACTTTTTCCAAGAAGTGACTCTCTGGAAAACCCTCGATATTAAGCTCAACATCAATGTTTTCTTTTAGTTCAACCACGTCTGGCCAACGTATATGGCGACCATCAGGGCGCGGATGGACTGTGATCCCCTGCGCTCCAAAGGAAATAATCTTTTGAGACTCTTCCAGAACATTGGGAAGATCTTTGCCACGAGCGTTGCGGAGTGTTGCCACCTTATTCACATTTACACTTAGACGAGCCATGTCCATCCTTATAGTCGAAATGGATCAGATTACAATTGAAATTGTTACTTTCCTTAGTCCGACATGAAGTCTCTTTGTGGACTCAAAAGCTAATAAAGTATATAACTTAGACAAGTCAAAGGAGCCCTGATCATGAAACTTCAAAGTGTGCGTGGTACACGAGACATCTACGGTGACGAAGCCCAACTTTTTCGAGAAATTGAACGCCAATTTTCTCAATGCGCAAAGATTTATGACTTTCAAGAAATCCAGACCCCAATTTTTGAGTTCACCCAAGTTTTCAAACGCTCACTGGGTGATGAAACCGACATTGTTAATAAAGAAATGTACACCTTTGAAGATCGTAGCGGAGACTCCTTAACTCTAAGACCCGAAGGAACTGCCAGTGTTGTGAGAGCGACCATCTCAGAAAGTTTACTGCGCGATCTTCCCTTGAAACTCTATTATTCCGGCCCTATGTTTCGGCACGAACGCCCACAAAAAGGACGATACCGACAATTCACACAGTTTGGAGTGGAAATGATTGGTGTGGACGACCCTGTGGGAGACATTGAAGTTCTCTCTTTTGCCTGGAACTTTTTTAAAAGCTGTCAGCTTGATCAAAAAGTTCAACTGGAAATTAACACGATTGGTGATGATGAGAGCCGTGGGCTTTATCTTGAAAAATTAAAATCCTATCTAGAAAAGTATAAAAATGATCTTTCCGAAGATTCTCAAAAAAGGCTTATAAAAAACCCTCTTCGCATATTGGATTCAAAGGATCAAAGTGATCAAAAGATAGTTGCTGGAGCCCCAACACTTGCTGATTCTCTTAACTTAGAATCTAAAAGCTTTTTTGAACAAGTCGTTAATGGCTTAGAAAAGCTGGGGCTTTCTTATCAATTAAACCCACTCCTCGTGCGTGGTTTAGATTACTACTGCCACTCCGTTTTTGAATTCACAACAACACACTTAGGTTCACAAAATGCCGTCCTTTCTGGAGGACGCTATAATAAGTTAATAGAGACGATGGGAGGGCCAAGCACTCCTGGAGTGGGTTGGGCTGCCGGCACCGACAGGATTGCTCTTTTGCTAGAAAAACCTAAAAAACCACACCATACACTCGCACTTATCGCTGCTACAGATAAAGGAAAAGACCACCGGTTTCAACTTCTAGATGAACTGAGACAAGAGCAAATACCTAGCCAAATGATTTACTCAGGAAATATTTCTAAACAGCTTAAAAAGGCTAACAAAAGAAATTGTTCTTATGCCCTCATTATTGGCGATGATGAAATTGAACGAGGAACTTACGAACTGAAAAACTTACTGGAAGGAACACAAGAAACTCTAACAAAATCGGAGCTAGTTTCGTTTCTAAAAAAACAAGACTGGGGACTGTAGTGGCTTATCCTCCCATCATTCTCGCTAGCACTTCCCCTTTTAGAAAAACTCAATTGGAAAAATTCAAGCTCTCTTTCACTTGCATCTCACCGACAGTGGATGAACGAAAACTGGAAAATGAATTTCAAGATTCATTAACAAAACTCTCGGCTCATTTAGCAGAAGAAAAGTGTCACTCGGTTTCAATTGAAAATCCAGAAGCCCTTGTTATTGGTTCAGATCAGGTTTTACTCTTTGAGAACAAAACATGGTCTAAGCCGAAAAGTTCCAAAGAGGCCATTGAACGCCTCACACTCCTCCAAGGAAAAACTCATGAACTCCACACCAGTATTGCCATTCACTGGAAGGGTCGCCACTATATTGAAACTATCGTTTCTCGTATGACCATGCATACTTTAACACTTCAGGAAATTGAAAATTACGTTAACAAAGACAAACCTATGGGGTGTGCCGGTGGATACAAGTTTGAAGAAAATGGGGTTTTACTTTTTAATAAGATAGAAACCTCTGACCCCACATCTATTATTGGCCTTCCACTTCTACCCATGTTTAGTGCTTTTAGAGAATGGGAGTTACCTGTTCTTTAATAATTTAAATGCAACAGCGTCTAAAAACGGTCGGATTGGGTGCTCCTATTGTTAATCCCCAAAGTCTCGCCATGAAATGTATATCAAATCTGAACAAAAAACCTTATTACAATCAGATTACTGTTCTTCAAGCTCCAATGATACAAGTGGCCCTACCATTGTCTTGTCTCCTTCTTTTCATAAATCTCAGATAAAAAACCAACAGCTATTACTTTGTACTCCAATACCGTTTTAGTTAAGTTCGCAGTGAGGTGCAAGGAGGAAGCTGTACGAACAGTACCGCGACGACGCAGTCAACGAAACTGGGAGCTTAACTAAACGGTATTACTTTTTACTCATAAGCATCAAAGTGAGACACTCATTGTAGACAATAGTCCTATACCCTTTAAACTCTTTAGAGGAAACTCATATCAAACCCTTCTAACCTCTCTCCTATTTGTATTCTGTACTTAGGTTGTGTGGTTCTTTCCTTCAACTAACCGATAAGTATCTATGGGATTTGCAGCAGAAAAAAATCAAGAAGAGAGTTTTCACAAAGGCCTAATCAACCTGGAAAAAAGGCGTCTTGGCCGTTCCGAATTAATGGTTTCACCCATTTGTTTTGGAAGCCTTCGACTGACACCTGAAAATGGAATCTACAAAGAGACACTCTATCGAGCTTTAAACAGTGGAATTGAGTTCATTGATACAAGTGGTGCTTACGGAAACGGAGCCTCAGAGATAGTCATCGGTGAAGCTCTGGCTGAGTACACAAGTCATTATCCCCATAAAAAAGATTCTATCGTGTTGTGTACGAAAATGGGAGTTGTACAAGGAGCCACTCTGCAAGAATTGCAAATCCGAGCTCAAATGGGTCATAAAATGCCCGGCACCTACAAAATCAATGATCGTCTCAGCTATTGCCTTACTCCTGAGTTTATTGAATCACAATTAACACTATCCTTAAGAAGATTACAAAGAGATCAAGTGAGTCTTGTACTATTACAAAACCCCGAACACTTGTTAAGAGTTCTAAAATCAAAAGAGGCTTTCAAAGGTTACTTAAAAAGAGCATTTGAGCATCTTGAGGTCGAAGTCGCACGCGGACGAATTTCGCATTACGGTATTAGTTCCAGTGCCTTTTTGAAAAAAGAAATTGCTCAAGACTTTCTAAACCTTGACGAAATCATGGCTATTGCTGAGTCCATCTCTAAAAAACATCATTTTTCAGTCGTTCAAGTGCCATTTAATCTCTTTGAATCCGGCCCCCTTTTCCTCAAAAATCAAAATAAAAGATCTTTTTTTGAAGCCGCCCATATGCATGACCTAGGTGTACTCACCTGCCGTCCATTAACCAGTCATCATCGAGATAAGGTTCATCATTTTATCACTTTCCCAGGTAAGGATGAGGTTTCTGTCAAAGGCAGGATGCACACCCTACTGATGGAAGTTGTTGAATTAGAAAAAGACTTATTCAAAAAACTACCCCAGCATAAGGAATTAAAATGGGGGCATCTCCTCAGAAATAATCTGAGTAAAATCAGTGACTGGTGGAAATGGAATCAATACCTGCATCGTCATATACTACCCAGTATGCAAAAAAGCATTGAAAGCCTACCTCATACACCTGAATGGAATCATTGGAAAATCACTTACGTTAATAATATGCACACTCTTTTTGGGCTCGTCACAGACAGTTTACAGGGTATTGCAAACTTAAGAACCAATCAAATTTGCCACTACCTCAACGAAGAATGCTCTTCATTAGAAGATGAAACTAAGCTTTCTAATAAAGTGACAAGACTTTACCTATCACTTCCAGAGATTCATTCAATTGTGTTAGGACTTTCAAACCCCGATCACGTGGAAGATCTTTTAGAACTGGGTGATATTCCCAATACGGAAGTCACCTTGGATATTCTTAAAAAAGTTAAAATGCACTTTTAAATTAAAGATTCTAAAGAGCTGTGATTCTTCACAGCTCTCTCAAGTAACCCCAGCTATGTAGACGATCACTATCCTCAGCCCATCTGTCTCCAATGTCTTTGCGAAAATAAACATTGGGTATTAGAATGTTTTTAACACGATTGTAAGCCTGAGCCTGGGCCTGTTTCATAGTTGGTCCACTACCGCAAACTACTAAGATCACACCCACTGAACCTGTAACAAACCATTGATCACCTATTTGCTTAACATCTTCTATATGAACCCCCTCACGATTGGGTTTCTTAAAAACCACAGCTGCATTTTTTGAATAGGAGTCAAAAGTCTTTTTGTCTTCAAAAGGAAACGGAGGCATGCATAGACGCACGCCAATGTGAAATCCTTGTCTTGTTCTCAGCTTCGTTTTCTTACCATTAGCCAATTCATGGAAAAATTGACCTATTGGAGTAAGCATACTCTCCTGTTGAATACTAATAGTGGGATAGCCAAAGCGAGATGTGAATTCTAACGGATAAACACCTTTATGGTTAACTATGCAATTGAGATCTATATAACCAACAAAACCCTCTTCCTTAAGTTTAGGAGCCATTCGAGATAAAGTAAGATTAAAAAGTTTATTAGGTCCACTCCAAAACATGGCCGTTCCCATTTCTCCTGTGGGAGGTCCATAGTTTCCTGGAAAAAGTTTTTTATGTTCAAAATTAACATTGATAGGAAGAATGAACTCCTCCCCATTAAAAAAGGCGCCAACAGCAACCTCAACACCCGTCACTCGTTTTTGTAATTGAAATTGTTTTATCTTATCAGAAAAAGCTTTTTTATAAGCTTCAAGCATGCGAACAACATCAGAGCCATCGTCTTCTTCCCCGACAAAAAGTAGTCTCTTAGTGTTCTGCGCTTCACCGCTGGGTTTAATAACGTAAGGAGCGGGGTTATTCTGAACGTATTCAATAGCATCATCAAAAGATGTGAAGTCTTGGTAGGGAATAATCTGTATATCGTATTTTTTTAACTCCTCTTGCCCGTAAGAGCGATCATCTTCCAACTTGTCTGTATAGGGTGTTCCACCAATCACCTTCTTACCTTTTTTTCTTAGATCGGCCGCGAGTTCACCATGCCCAAGGACATCATCAAAAACGATGACATCAGCCCAGTCTACATGATCACGCCAATGAGAGACCTTATCCACAAAACCATCGGAGATTTCTTTTTCTGTTTCAGAATCAATCGAATAGCGAACGTTATGTCCTTCTTTTTGAATTTGCCAAGCGATGTCACCGATCAAACCTGACCAAGATACAAATAAAAAGTTGTATTTCTCCATACAGAGCCTCCCCAAGAGTCATTGAACGACTTTAGGGTTTCGGTATACAATAAATTTATAAAATTGTAATGGAGAGTGACGACAAAGCACTTTTTGCTGCTTATCCCCACAAATTAAGATTTAATTTAAATCTAAGCCGCTTTGTAATGACCCAGGAGCTGTATTGGCTCAACACCTTTTTGCTTAACAAGCTCTTTATGAGCTGCAACAAAAACATCGACAAGCTCTGAATCAAATTGCGTACCTGCAAATTTTTTAAGCTCTTTATAGACCACTGACATAGCGAGGCCTTTTCGATAGGCCCTATTCTGAGTCATTGCATCTACCGTATCGGCAATAAGGATTAAACGCGAGATAAATGGAATTTCTTCATCAATAAGCTGTAGTGGATAACCGTTCCCATCAATTCTTTCATGATGATGCAAAACATTCACTTGAACCTCTCTAAAAAACGGGGATTCTTCCAGTGGCTCTAGCATTTCCGCACTAAAAAGAGAATGCTTCTTCATAAGCTGATACTCTTCTTCAGTCAGTTTTCCAGGCTTATTCAACACGCTTAAGGGTATACGAGCTTTTCCAACATCGTGTAAAAGACCAGAGAACTGCGCCTGTAATTTTTCGTAGTGACTCAAGCCAGCGGCTTCAGCAATAAATACACAGAGCTGGGAAACCCGAACACAGTGTTGATAAGTTTCTTCATCATGACTTTTGAGTTCTTCTAAAATTTTATTAACCTTAACCATTAAGGTTTGCGGTATAGAATTCCAATGCACAGCTCTCTCCCCCGACTCGTAAACAAACTCTCAAACAAAAAATACTAATTTCTTCAAGACCGCTTTAAAGTCGAAACTTCAATCAATCGCAATCAGTCCTTTCTTATCGGCAAAAGTCCAGACGAACTAAACACTTGTTTTGTTTTATCAGAATGAAACACTCTACATTCCAATTTGATTAGGCCAGATGACGGAAGGATGATTGGGCTCCGAATCCACTGAGAATATAAAAAGTTTTATAAAAGGGGTCCTAAGGTCTATGTTCCAAAATTAATTCTCAAAAAGAAGCCAACTTTTCGCTAAAATGAGGGCTGAAAGGCGGATTCATGCAAGATAATAAAACCAGTCTCAAAGGCCAATACTTTCTCGGCCTATCGGTAGCCCTCCTTCTCGGGGTGGGAGCATTTATCATCTCCCAGGAAGAGGCAAAAAAAGGATCTCGTGGAATCGCTCAGGAACAGCCCACACCAGTAGTAAGACCTCAAGATCTTGAAAGAATGACCAACGATGACCGTGCCCAAGTTTACAACCGTCTTCGTCAGGCTGACCAATTCTTAACAGAGCATTGTACAAGGCAGTCTGATGGAACATCAGATCTTTCTGAAACTTGTGGCCGTGTGAATAACATTTCTAATGGTGACCCTAATTTCCGACCTGAACTTCTCAATGAGGGAGAGTTTGAAGGGACGAGACAGTTTGCTAATATTCCTCGGAATTCCAATATTAATGTCAGTACTCGCTGTGAAGAAGATGGACGCTTTTACACACGCGTGACCTACACTGATGAAAACGGTCAAACGAGAGTTTTTAGAAACCCCTATAACGGTCAAACGAGGGCTATTACATCTCCAGGGCAATTGGCCAATCCTGCCTACACAACACGAGGCCTTCCTATCAATCAATCTTTTCGTGCTTCAGGATATATTACGGCTTGGCACGTAACTTCGGACAACACCAGTTATCCTGGGATGCCAATGCCGTGGTCTGTATGGCTTAACAATACGGGTAATGCTTACCACGCTGGAACTTCTGCCACACCTGTTGATGGCTACCCTGCTTCTGCCGGTTGCTTTCGCCTGGAAACAGATTGGGCTAAAGCGATTTTTCGATTAGCTCAACGTGTAGGAACAAATCGAATGAGCTTCCAATGGGGAGGATACAACGGACCTGACGGTCGTGTGTGCAGAAGACCTGATGGAGAAGGCACAAGTCCTCTGGCTGCCAACCAAACACAAGAAGAAAGTACTCAGTCACGCAACAATATCTTTACTGGTATTTCTAATTGGTGGAGACGTGTCACAGGACAAAGCTCTTACCCTGAAACAACAAGACAAACCACTCCCCGACCTGAAGAAATCTCTCGGTAAACAATTCACCTTGCTTGAACTCATCGAGTTTATGAGTTCAAGCATATGATCTTCATTCTTCACTGTGTTGTCAGTTTTAAAAGTAAACTTTCCGAATAAATATCAGTCCATTGATTCAGTTAAACATTATAAAAAAAGCCCATCCTTTAAGATGAGCTTTTAATATATATTAAAATATTAGAAAGTATTAACGAGCCGAGTCCGTTTTATTCTGATCATACTCAGGTGTCGGAGTATCATAATTTGGTGTATAAGGTGTTTGTGGTTCAGGCTCAGAGCACTGACCTGATGGTTTATCACAATCCACATCAGGAGTTGGAGTGTCAGTCACTGGTGGAGGATAATGAGGTTGTGGTTGCGGTGTGGGACGATCCACTACTCGACAACCATTAAAAGCTGTAAAACAAGTGGATGTCGCCATTGGCTCTTGCATATTCCAACCACCTTGATCACAAATGCTCATTTTTCTATGGATACATTTACAAATTTGAACAGCTCTTGGACGCCCACCCATTCTCTCAGAATAACGAGTCACACAGTTCTCATCATACTGATGTCGAGTGTTTGTACGAGTATTGAACATACCATTATCTCTAAAGTTGGGACGAACAAGCTCCATTCGACGTCTAAAGTCTCTTGGCATACCTTGACATAATCTTCCACCACGAAAGTTGTTTCTATAAGGTTGTAATTCATTCGCAAGCACAGAACGACTACCTGATGAACTTTGAGCAGTAACTGCTGAAGCCGTATACTCACATTGTGGTTGATGAGCTTGCGCTTGCTCATTGGCCATGATGAGAGCACCACCAGCAACCAATCCCACAATCAGTGGTAATATCGCATGGGCCCTTTCAAAGAAAAGAGCTTCCAAAGGATGTTGTGCTGCTTTTTTACTAACAGCGTTTGTTAGACTGTTATAGAAAGATTCAAAACTTTGTCCATCCGTCCACGCAATGGGTGCACCGTTAACTTTAAAAGTTCTAGCAACAGGATCAATTTCAGATAATATGGCTTGAACACGGCCATTTATTCTCAAAGCCACTTTATCTTCGCTGCGGACTTCAAATCTCCATAGCCATTTATCAGTAGTTTCTTTATGTTTAGAAAGCAGTTGATCTAAATACTTTTGATCCGCTTTTGAAGTAAAATGACCTTTGTATTTTGTAATGAGGGACTCTAAGTTGGCCTCATAGTTTAAATAACTAACAGCTCTACGAACATTCACATCCATTCCCGCTTGTGAAATCAATGATGTAAAAAACATTGCAAAAGCCGCAAACCAAATTCCAATTTTTTTGAGAGATTTCATTTCCCATCCCTTTCTTTATTAAACACTTACACTCAAGATATCGGTCTTCGACTAAACACACTTTAGTTGAAGACTAATGAAACTAGACTAACATCGCCCATAGCCTTCAAACAACAAACGCAAATAAGACCTGGACTTAATAACATAAAGAGATATGTAAAATTATGCGGCCACTTTTAACGGCTTAATCATTCTTTCGTATAGACTTAAGTATGAGTTAACCATCCTATCTTGAGTAAAATTCTGCTCAAAACGAAGTCGTGCATTTTCACCCATTTTTTGACGTAACTCATGGTTTTCCGATAAAGTTCTTAGGGCCTGAGCTAATACCATTGGGTTTTTCGGTTCGACTTGTAGGCCAGTAACACCTTTCTGGTTCACCCATGGCACACCTGATTTTAAATTCGTTGTTACCAATGGTTTTCCACAAGCCATCGCTTCAATTAAAACAATTCCAAAAGCTTCAGCTTCAGAAATCGAAGGTAAAACTAAGGCATCTGAAGCATGAATATAGGCTGCGAATTCATCATCATTATCTATTCTACCAACAAAGCGAACTCGATCCTGCAATTTTAAATGCTGAGTTAATTGAAACCAATCATCCCACCTTGGGCCTTGACCAATAATGACAAGTCGATCATTGGTTTGTTTTAAAGCATGCAATAAAACATCCACCCCTTTATAGGGAACTAATCTTCCAACAAAAAGATAATAGTTTCCGAATTCTTGTTTGATTTTTGCAACCAACCTATTGATCTCCGGTGTCTTGTGAACATGTTTCGCTCGAATACCAAAAGGAATAACTTCAACCTTATCTTTAAAATCCTTAACAGGCTCAGAAAACTGTAAGTGATTGGGGGTGGAAACAGTAATTTGATGAGCTCGCGAAAGTAATTTGTGCGAAACAGGCTTATAAACTTTATAAAGCTTCTGCTGTCTGACAACATCACAGTGATAAGTAGCGAGTAAAGGTTTCTTGTTTTCTTCCTGTAAAACACAGGCAAGCTCAGCCAATGGGTTGGGAGTATGAACTTGCACAACATCCGCCCAATCAATCCATTTTTTAATTTCCCACATAAAGCTCATGGTTAAAGGCTGGGAGAATGCCACAGATAGCCTTGGCAAGCGAACCACTCGCACACCAGCAATAATTTCCTCACTGTAGTCCCACGTTTCATTAGAACAAAGGACGGTCACTTCATGATTTTGATTAACAGTGCCTGTAGCAAGCTCAAGAATAACTTTTTCAATACCACCCTTAAAAGGCTCATAGTACTTACTTATATGCAGAATCTTCACAATGAACCCAACCTTAGTCTTGCTCCTAAAAACAACAATCCACGACTTCCACTCATTCCTAACTCTTTCCGCAGTGACCTTAGGGACTGTCGACAACTCATCAACCCCTAAATAAAAATAAACTTTTCTAATTCAACCTATTGCTCAGTACTCATAAACTTCAGTTAACTAGGCTTACCTCATTATAATAAAAAACGAATGCACATACACTTATTTAAGATTTTCCATTTCAACGTCTAAGTTGCTATTGATATTTTTAAGAAAGACGCTCGACTTGTTGCTGGATCATTGGATGGAAATCACAATAAGAGCAAGGTGTTCCTACATTCTCATGTCATGAACAGTTAAAATAAAATAGGATATGTATTGGCGTTTAAGAGGACATCTCTCGATAATTGTTTCCATTAACATTGAAGTGGGAAACCCAATCTCAATATTCTCAAATTAAGGGGTTCTAATTGTGAATAATCGCTATTTTTTTCAGTTTTGTGTATGCCTGTTATCGACTGGACTTCTATATCCTGCTTATGGCTCTTTAAGATTAGAACAAGGCTCTTATGCGAATCAAACACATATTGATGCGGCATTAAGAAGAGCCAACCTTAACTTTACTTACCGCGGTTGTGATCGCGTCCCCGATCCTTCTCGTGTACGCTTAACTCCTGACCCAAATTGCACCAGCCAATCTCCTCAAACCACTGGCACAGACAATGGAAGAACTGGAGTCGCAAGTCTTGAAGGTATTGTAACAGCCACCTATGAAGATCAAACAGAATGTGCAGAGAATGAAAAGGTCACTCGACGTCTTCATACCAACCATTCCTTAAGAGAAATTTACAATCATTTTGAACAGGCCGGCTGTCGCCCCACTCATATAGTTATTCGCGATAGCGACCCCGAGTTTTTAAGTTCTGTACGACAGAGCACCCAAGATCCTTCTTTATGCCGCCTACCTGAAACTCGCATTAGAAAACCAGGGTTCCCTACTGACCAGTATGATTTTTTCAATCTCACAGCCAATGACCAAGGTTTCAAAATTGGTGGTCATACTGAGTATAAGTACAATCACGATACAGGCTCATGGTGTGTGCGTTACATTCCCAATAACACAGGAGGATGTCGTCAACCTCAAGATTGGCCAGGCCCCATTCCCCTCCTTCATTGTACTGACACCTCTGAAAACAGTTGCAGTCGAGGACAAGGAACCTATCATGTTAGAGGAACTATTTCTCTACAGCCTGATGGAAGAGCTCAAATAAGAGCCATGAATCGCTCTTTCCCAAATTACAATGCCGTGTTTGAAGCTCAACGCAATGGCGAGTTAACCAATACCGATACAAGTGCTGGCAGAATTGATTTCCAAACTTGGAGAAAATCCAATGGGCTCGTTAGAACCATTGTAAGATCCTATGATCAAGACACTCCTGGCGCTAATCATCAAAGAGCTATCAACTTTTTCCCACGCAATGTTTTTGGGATAGGTGTTACCAGTTCTTGGTGTCCAAGTGAACATTGCTTTGCTGACGTCACTCAAGAACGTCTGCGCTCCTCTCGCTGTAATCAAAATCCTTCAGTCAACCTCCACAACGGTGGTAGCGGTAATTTATGTCATTCTTGTATTGGCATACTACCTGGCCATTGTGCGATTGAAAGACAAGAGGTGGATTATTTACGCTCTAAACTGCGACAAAATTCTCAATTCACCATTCTTGATACAGGAGAGTACCGTATGGGACAGAATGTGGAAACCGGTCTGATGGCCAATTTTAATCGTATCGTCTCAACTCCACAAAATAATAGAGGATGTTTTGAGGGTTACTCCCCCTCCTTTGATAATGTTTTCGATCCTGGAGAGGCTCAACGCAACAGTAGCGGAGAAGGACGAACCATTCAAAATAAAACGGACTCACTTTAAGAAAGTTTTTTTTTACTTTTCTGGATTTTTATAAATAGATTTTTTTCATTTCTTCAAATTCTTTTACAACAGACTGTCGAACCTGTTCTTTCACCTTCTTCATGTCTTCAATGGGCACTTTTCCCATATCTATTGAAGGAAGAAAGCGAATCCCCACTTTTCTGGTCCAAGATTTTCTATTAATTAAAATAGAGCCTTTTGGTAACACTCGATCCATACCGCAAATAACCACAGGGACCACTGGCATTTTAGCATTGATAGCAAATATAAAAGGTCCCGATTTAAATTGTTTTATTTCATCTCCAACTCGCCTCCCCCCCTCAGGAGCCAGAGCAAAACCTTCACCAGCAGCCACTCTCTTCTCAGCCTCTTGATAAACCTTAAAAACTTTTTCTCTATTTTCTCTTGTAATAGGAAGTGTTCCCGACAACTTCATCGCTCGACCAAAAAGAGGAATTTTGAATAAAGAAGCTTTCGCACCAAAGCGAAAACTTTTCGGAGTGCAGTGAAATAAAAAAGGAACATCCATATGACTACAATGGGTGAAAAGATACAAAAAGCCTTGATCTTTTGGAACGTTTTCCACCCCACTCATTTCAGGCTTTGTACCAGAAAGAATAACCATGGGACTGCACCATACAGTCCCAATAAAGAAATCAGCCCAAGAACGCGGAGCCCTTAGTAAAAGTAAGGTAATGACGAAAATAGAGCAATAAGCGGTATGAATCGCAACGAACAAAACAAGGAAAAGTGACCTGATAAAAGCTAAAATCTGAAGCATAGGCTATATTACTCAACCCTGGGCCAAGGTCAATGCCACAGTTATTTGAGAAACGACCTTAAGACTCAAACCTCAAAAGCACTCGCTATCAGACCAGTTAAATAAGTGATCTTACTCTTTTTATTAAAAAAAACTCTGCCTGTGCCGATATGAGACATTGAGGACAGCACATGGATTTTAGCGAAATACTTTCTACAATGAGTGATTGGGTAACCTACCCTCTCTTTATTTTACGTGGTCATGATATTTCCTTAAAAAGCTTGATTGTCCTTGCAGCACTCTTATGGGGCTTTTCATGGCTTTCCAAGTGGATTGAACGCTTTATACACAGAACTCTTCTCTATAAAGACATTGACCCTGGCATTAAGGGTTCTATTGAACGCTTTAGTCGTTATTTTATTCTTATCATCGGTATACTAATTAGTTTGAGTTCCATTGGAATCAACCTCACAACACTAACAGCGGTTGGAGGGGTTGCCTTAGTCGGGATAGGATTTGGCTTACAAAATATTACACAAAACTTTATGTCGGGAATTATCATTCTCCTCGAACGTCCTATCAAAAAAGGGGATATTGTTCGAGTGGGAGATACATCTGGTCGAGTTTTAGATATTAAAGCACGATCCACTTTAGTGCTCACTCGTGACGATGTTGTAATGATTGTTCCAAACTCTGATTTTATCACTAAACAGGTTGTTAACGACAGTTTCTCTGGTGACAAATTAAGACTCCATGTCGATGTGGGCGTTGACTATGGGTCCGATATAGATAAAGTGACCGAAGTTCTTATGGAAGTGGCTAATCGTCATGATAAAATTTTAAAATCTCCCCCACCCACAGTGGTGCTTAAAACTTTTGCAGACTCTAGCCTTAATTTTTCTCTCAGAATTTGGACTGGAGAGCTTTGGTTTTCTGATCTACTTCTCTCCGAACTACGCTATGAAATTGTTAGAGAGTTTCGCAAAAACAATATTGCAATACCATTTCCACAAAGAGACTTACATCTCCGAAGTGTTACTCCCTCAAACCCTTGGAACTCTTCTGAGGAAAATAAGAAAGCTTCTTCTTAAACAATAAGTGTGACATTGGCTGGGATGACATCAATTTTTGAGCTTCAGAGAAGCTTTGGAAATCAAGTTTTAGAAAAATAATTTCAGTGACTCAGGACAGCATCAGCTGATTTATCCTTTTTTACACGAGAAAATAAAACAGTCAGACAAATTCTGTGAAGAATCATGAGGAGGAATTGTGAAAAAAGTTTTAGTATTAAGTGCCGTATTGTTAAGTCTTGGAGCTTGTAGCTCGTCTCAGAAAAAAGAAATGAATGATACAAAAGAAAACGCCATGGCTAAAGCTGAAGATGCTAAAAGCGAAGCGAAAGAAGCTGTAGAAAACGCTCAAGCGGACGCACAATCTGAGGGAAGCAAGGCCACTTGTAAACTGGACGAGGACACTCGCGTGATTGAAGTTAAAAAAACCGATGGTGGTGGCTGCGAACTTTTTTATACAAAGTTTGGAGAAGCTAAATCTGTTGCTTCTTCTGGTTTTGGAACTCAATACTGCGAAGAAGTAAAAGATCGTATCCAATCCAATCTTAATAAAGCCGGATTTTCGTGCCAATAATTGGATCTTTAAAGACAAAAGGACGAACTTATCAGTTCGTCCTTTTTTTGTCTTTTTTTTCCTTTTTTATCCTAAACTTCATGCCCAAATAAAAGTTTCGCCCAAATGGGGCATAGGACTAGGAACGGGTTGGATGAACGACTACCCAGGAGCGGCACAAGGTCGCCTGCGCTTCCTCCCTTTTCCCGTTTATCGAGGCAGTGCCTTTAGAATTGATCGGATCTCTGGAGTCTCTGGCGACGTTTTCGCCAACACTCGCTTTGATTTTTCTTGGAACTTTATATTCCAATTTCCCACAGACTCTGAATCCATTCCCGTCCGCCAAGGCATGCCCGATCTCGACTGGCTCCTAAGTATCGGACCACAAATGAAATATTTTATTTTTGTCAGCCCCACTCAATCTCTTTTCTTTCGCTTTCCAATTCGCTTGAATGGATGCACAAACTTTGCTGAACGCTCTCGTTTTTGTGGTGTTGTTTTCAATCCCGGGTTTCGTCACTCTATTCGACATGCAGGTCTAGGAGAGTTAACCTTTCGAGCCGAATCACTTTTTCAATCTAGCGAGTATCAGCAGTATTTCTACGAAGTACAAGATCAGTATGTAACTCCCACACGTCCCTCTTATCACGCACGCGCTGGATTTCTTGGCTTCATTTACGGTTTTTTTCACACGCTCCCTTTTGAGGGCTGGAACCTATCAACCTCTTTTAATATTTACGACTACAGCCTGGCCGTTAACCAAGACTCCCCTCTTTTTATTCATAAGACCAATTACAGTTTACTTTTGGCAGTGACTTTTGATTTAGGAATTTAGAAAGTATCCTGAAAAATTAAGGATACAATAACTGGTCTTCAAAGATCAGCTTACCATTTTGATCTTTTGCTTTAACATCAATCGTTTCAGGTTTTCCAGAAGCCTCCCACTGAAGAGTCATAAAGTTCCAAGTACCATCGACACCTTTCCTCCTATTAGGATTGGGGTGTCTTTCCAGTGCGTCTTCGTAAACGGAACTATGGACAGGACTTGATGTCACTTCATAACTTAAAAATGGATATTGAGCCGCAGAAAGCTTCATCGTCTCACTTAAGTGACGATCTCCCGAAACAAAAAGGTATTCATGATTTTTTCGGTTAAGTTCTTTAAGAAATTGTTTAAAGGCCTTTGGATGACTCCCTTGAAAGGACTCAAAATCATGATATCCACCAAAAAACTGATCACCAGAAACCAACCAATTCAAAGATTGAGAGTTAAGCTGCTTTGAAATCCATTTTCTCTGTTTTTTACCAAAGTGAAAATGAGCATCTCTAAAACTTCTATTATCTAGAAAAATAAAATTCTGCTTTTGCCATTGCAATGAAAAGGAAATACCAGGACCCTTTTCTATCTTAGCTTCCGGCAAGTCCAATGGAAAAAAGACACGAAAGAGTTTTGCACTCTCAGTCTTATACTTATATTCAGCGCCTCCATTATTTAAGCCATAATCATGATCATCCCAAACACCATAAACCGGAACTAAGTTCTTCCAGCGGAAAACGGGAAGCCTTAAGCGTGTTTCTAACTGCCTCTCCCATATCTTTTGCGGAGTCACTCCATTGAGCAAGGGACTTAATCCATGATCAATATAAGAATTATCACCGATCATAAACAAAAGGTCAGCCTGGTTCTTTTCAAGTGAATTCCAAATGGTATCCAGGTTTTTGTAGTCATCGCGCATACAAGAAAGTACGGCGACCTTAGGTTTCTCAATTTTCTTTTCAAAAGTTCTAAAGTTTCTTGAGTCCAATAACTTACCTGACTCATTAAAGACGATCAGCTCATAACTTTCCGATGGTTTTAAATCTTTAAAATTCAGATGGTATATTTTTTCAGATCTTTTAAAAAAAACGAACTCGTTGCTTAAAGAAGGGAGAAATAACTTAAGTTCACCTTTTTTACGGGCATAAAATTTTAATAATTCTTTCTCAGGGGCAGCTACCACCAACTGTGTTGATGAAAGAGTTGTCACTCCTTGCATTACAGCTAAATCAGGAGAAACATCAAGAGCTTTACCAAGAAAAAGACAGGAAGCCTTATGTTTTGACTGGCACAACGGATTTAGCTTCTCCCTTGCCTGTTTTTGTTTGCCCGCAACTAACAACTCTAGGCCATCATTGAAGTCACTCAACTGAGACTGGTGCGCAAGACTGGCACAAGCAGATAAAAAGGAGTAAAGAAAAAAAGCTGTGAGTAGTCGATATATTGAATGCATGAAACACTTATCTTTCAAAATTAGAAACTATAAAGGACGTGATTCGTTACTTATAGTTTCCATAGGATTTTTGTGGAATTCTTTAGATTAATTGCTATCAAATTTAGACATAAGAAACTCTAGAGTCTTTTGCACAGGCATTGAGTGAGATCTGTTTTTCACTGTCGCCACACTGATCTTATTAATTGACTCTTTTCCTTTGGCATCAAATTCGTACAGTTTATAGCCTTGTTCAAGAAGCTTATCACCATGGTGCCCAGGAAGAACTCCCACACCCATGCCGGCAGTTATAAAACGGGCCACACCAAGAGCATCACTCACATAGGCACGAACATTCAACTGCATTTGTCCAGCGCGAACATGCTGCTTAAGCCAATGGCGGAGAATGGGCTCTCCCTTTTCATAAGCTATAAAATCAAAAGCTTCGTAGAAATTTTTTCCTTTTAAAGTGGAGATATCCTTCTTTTTGTTTTTGAAATAATCATCTGAGCAATAAAGTTTTAAAACTTCATCATAGACTTTATTGGTTTTGATCTGACTATCCATATTGAAATCATCGACAAAGGCAAAGTCCACTTCACCACTGAGAAGCATATTATTCAATACATGCCCGAGTTCAAACTTAATGTTAAAATCAAGGTCAGGGTGCTGCTCACCAAATTCTTTCAACCAAGGAATTATTAAGTTCAAACCAAATACCACAGGTAATCCAATGGTCACTTCACCTCTAAGAAGATGATCTTTGGCTGTCACTCCATGAAGGGCCTGTTCCAAGCTCTTGAGTTGAGGAGATATCTCTTCATAAAGTCTCTTGCCAGATTCAGTGGGAATCAACTTCTGCTTAATACGATCGAAGAGCTTTATCTCTAGTGAGTCTTCTAAAGAACGTATATGTTGACTGATTCCCGATTGAGTTAAGTGCAGCTCAGTGGCGGCTTGAGTCATAGAACGGGTTCTATAGACGGACTCAAAAATTCTTAGGTAATTCAAATTAATTTGATCTAAAAGCATGTTTTTCCCAACTTTTTGCTGACTCCCTTGGTTGTAAAAAGATCGACAAAAAAACGCAACCACTAATAATGTGACCACTATTTTTTCAACTTTTAATACAATCCTCTTTCCCCTCCTCTTTATAACGAGTCCTATTGCCATAGTTTTTGACAGCTGACCTTTTTTAAAAAAATGCTTTTTTTTGCAAAACCTAGTGTTCTTAAGCACTTATGGTGTTTCAAAAGGAATCAATTGACAGCTAATCCCAGTACTTTCACTGGGTTAGCTCCCTTTTTCCAAGCCTCGACCTTCGTACTAAAATAGAATTTGAAGGTCATAAGTTAAAACCTTCCCAGGAAGGAAAGAGGGATGTTTATGGATAGGTTAAAAGGACTCAAGCTCATTGCAACAGGAATTGTCGTTCTTTTTTTAGCAGCATGTTCTGGTGACAATGGTTTTTCACTGGGTGGAGCACAAAACACTTTTCAGCAGAGTGTCACTCGTACACAGGTCAAAGTGGATATTCTTTGGGTCATAGATAACTCAGGCTCAATGGAAACCTCTCAGGATAACGTGGCTGCTAACTTTCAACACTTTATTCAAAAATTCCAAGACACCAACTTTGATTATCAAATGGCCGTGACTGCCACTGATGCCTGGCTCGCCCCCCATGACGGCAATCCACAATTGGCTCGCTTTCGTGATGGAACCGATGACACCTCACATACTGGTGTCACTGTTATTACTCCGAGCACCGAGGATTTAGAACAAACATTCTCAACTAACATTCGTTTAGGTATTGATGGAAGTGGTGACGAACGAGGCTGGCAGAGCTTAAAAGAAGCTCTAAGTTTACAAGCAAACCTTGATGAGCCATTTCCAAGAAAAGACGCTCTTCTTGCGGTTATTTTTCTAACCGATGAGGATGACTTTTCACACGACGGTTCAAACAACGTACAGGGCCTCCCCAATCCTTACAACAATCCAAACCTTCACGACCCTATGATGTATTATGATTTTTTATTCGACTTAACTGAAAGTACAGAAGGAAATCTTAACTTTATAGTCAACACTATTGGTATCTTTGATCAACAATGTCTTGACGATCTAAGCTCCGATGGATTTACTGGCCGCTTTATTGCTCAACGTTATGTTGGTGTGACTGATGCCACAGGAGGATATAAAGGAAGTCTCTGTGATGACTTTACTGATGTTATGGCTGGAATTTCTGACTCCATTATTGAAAAGTCAACGGCTTTCAAATTAACAAGGGAGCCTGATATCACCTCTATTGTTGTAACTGTTGACGGTCAATCGATCACCATGGACACTGACAACGGATGGAGCTACGATCCCAATGAAATGCTTATTATATTTCATGGTAGCTCTATTCCTGGATCGGAAGCCATTGTGAACATCACATTTGACCCTGCTGGTTTAAAATAAACCTTAATATCCTCAGAAGAAAAATTCTTCTGAGGATTTTTCCTAATAACTGTCTATTTACATTCATTAAGAAAATGGATCACATTAAGACTCTAGGGGCTGTTGATAATCCATACAGCTACTAAAGCTGAGTTATGAGTAGAATTCTGAAAAGTGACCTGTTCTGAATTGATTTCAACATAACAACTAGCAATTTCCTAATCAAAATTTCCCGTTCAAATCGTTTCCAATTGAGTCACATTTTTTTTAGCCCACTGTATTTTCGTCTACAAAATTTTCTATTCAATTCCATTTCCTTAATGGCCGATAAAGAGTATTCATAAACAAAAACATCCTGTATTCTCCCCTTGCTCCCATAAATACTTTATAGACTTTTTTTAATTTATCTCTCAAAAGAAGGTTCATGGGTATTGTTCTATTTATACTAACTTTTATTCTCGCTGGCTGCGGAATTGAATCCACAATGCCTGCAGACTCTTCTATGCAGCCTTCCATTGAGAAAGCTGTTTTTATTACGGAGGTCACATCAACTGACAGTGGCACAGTTGTTACCTGTACACTTAATGAGGCTTTATTAAGCCCCGACTTATCAATACCAATGTTCCTAGAGCATGAAGGTGAAATGATTGAAAGAGTGATCTTACAAAATCAACCAGACTTTACCTTTAGTCCCTATCAACCGACGAGAGCCGGAGCTGTTGTTTGTGTCATAGAGTTTGCGGAAGCGGAGTTTGAAAGTGATGAACTTTGGCTAGAACCTTAGCCTTCATTACAAAGATCAATAATTCTTAATTAAAACGGGGCTTCAAAAGTAAAAATAACGTCTAAGGTACCAATATTGGAGGTCATAGGATTTGAAATCTGTTGATTTGTTTCCGTTAAACCAACAAGTTCTATGGTTAAGTTATACCGTCTCTCAGTAACAACAGCCACTTTGTTAATAACAATTGGAACAACAAAACGACCAGCCACACAACGATCATCTATAAAGCCTTGTGCCACCACGGTTTGAGCACCGAATCCTTCCCTTAATTCATACAAAAAACTATGGTGATCAAAAGAACCCACACCGCAAATACCACCCACATTAAAATGACCGCCGGCACCGAGAGTGGCATATTCAATTTTATAGGGATCAAACTCTCTTAGAGTCATCCACAGTTGATTGGCATTGGTTGCGCAATTTCCTTCAACACATTCTTCTGGGTTTAAAGTTTCTTCTGCCAGAGATAAAGTATCACGTGTTAAGTCGTTTCCACAGTTTTGGAAACTCAATAACAAAATACCGAATGCAAGAAAGACCAAGAGTCGGCGCATTAATCCCCCGTTCACTCTCTATTATCGGCGGTTTTCATCTCAAAATCGAGTGTTTTAAAGGATCTATCTATCATTTAAAAAAAAATAATGTTACAAGTCTCATAATGAAACAATTTGCCGGGCTCATCGCATTTACTCTTATCATTTTCAATTGCATTGTCGGCTGTAACTTAAAAGAGCCAAAACCCAAAGTCAGTCAATTCAGCTTTCATTTATTTACGGAACCTATGCATCTTGATCCAACTCGTTCAAGGGCATCCAACTCTAGCTACTTTTTTTATAATGTTTTGAGAGGACTTTATAAAATCAATGGAAACAATGAACTGGAGTCTGAGGGAGGGCGCTGTCAATGGAGTCACTCTAAACTTTTAGTCTGTAAAATTGAAAACCAAAAATGGTCTGATGGATCAATTGTGACAGCTGAAGATTACAAACGAAGTTTTTTACAGCTGGCTGATCCCAATGAAGCCTCACCACGCTCTCATCTTTTAACAAATATTGTGAATGCTCGTGAGATTGCGATGGGCCTAAAAGAACTCAGCTCTCTCGCCATTAAGATAACTTCACCCCAACAATTTGAAATCACTTTTGCTAAGGAAGACACTGAATTTCTCTACAAATTGGCTAGCACCGCCCTTTTTCCCACCCACTCTTCAAATATAACCAATCGTAAGGATTATAAAAAATTTATTGGCAATGGACCTTATAAAATAAAAAAATGGAACTCTGGCACCAACTTAATCCTTGAACCCAACCTACATTTTCTTAAAGGTCATAAAGACAGACCTTCGGTTGTTGTTCATTTTATTGAAGATGAAATGACTGCCTATCGCCTTTACCAAAGTGGAACTTTACAATTCTTACGAAGAATTCCCTCTAAACTTTTTCATAAAGTCCTCAACCATAAAGAATTTTACCAGATTCCTATGCTTCGTTTTGATTACATTGGTTTTGGTGGAAAACTCAAAGATCAATTCAACTTGAGAGCGGCTCTCTCCCATTCTATAAATTATGAAGTTTTAAAAAAACTGCTTTTCGCCCTTGAACGACCGGGATGTCCGAGTATTCCCAAAACATGGATGATGGATCAACCTTGCTTGGATTTTGACTTAGATAAGGCCAAAGAATTTTTACTTAAAGTTCCTGATAAAATAAAAAACCAAGTTTTTGATTTAAAAGTCAGTCAGCAAGGTGGCAATGACATCAAGGAACAGGCTGAGTTTTTAGAGAACCAATGGAAAACACATCTTGGTTTGAAAATTCGTGTCACACAAGTAGAAGGCAAAGTTTTACTCAATGAACTTCGTAAAAATCCACCTGATATCTTTAGAAAGGGTGTGGGCCTTGATCGACCCACCTGTATCAGTGCTTTAGAAACTTTTAGTGAAGATTCTAAACAAAATTTTATTGATATAAAAAATCAGAACTTTAATGATTATATCAATCAACTTAAGAAAACGAGCACCAATGAAGAAAATAAAAAAACATGTCAGAAAGCCAATGAGTATTTGCTCAATAATTATTTTACAATTCCTCTTGGCGAGATGCATTTCGGTATGATGGCTAAAGACAGTTTTACTGGCTGGACAATTAACGGAATGAATCAATTGGATTTAAGCCAACTCAGGCCTACGACTAAAAAATAATCTATTTTTCAAGTAACTTCTCAATAACATCAAGACGTTTCATTAGCTCTTCAATTTTTTTGTCTTTTTCTTTATTTTCTTTTTTAAGACTAGTAATTTCTCTAGCCTGCTGAAGAGACTTTTGATTTTGATCATGGATCTGCTGACTTTGTACATGATCAGCCGAACTGAAGTTGATATAAACATTACCACTTGCAAGCAAATAACCTACAGGTTTTTGATCAAGTGTCCAGATTTTACCTTGATTAACTACAACTTGATTTTCTTTAAAAGGCACCTGACCCACTAATGCCACAAGAACTGTATTGGGTTGGTTCGCAAGGTCAGAGTTACCAATCACCCCTGGGTTTGTTGAGGCAATACCCAAAAGTTGATCTCCCACTCTGTAAGCGCGAACATGACCCGTACCTGGATTAATACCAACGAGATCCCCTGGTGTTAAATCTTCTTCCGTAGTGAAGTACTCCGCATAGTCAGCTCCAGTATTGAGTGTTGTTTCTGCTGAAATTTGACCACCCGTTGGGATAGCACTACAAGTGCCATCACTTGTTACACAGACTCCTCCACCAGCCCCTGAACCATTGACATGGAGTTTTGCTGCTGCACCATTTGTTCCTACCCCCACATTTCCATTTTCAAGAAGCACCATCGAATGCAGTAGTGTGTTTCCACTATTTCGTCTGAAGAACCTCATGTTATTTGAGTTAACATCCATATTCCATGTCGATGCCCCTTCAGTTGTTGGTGAAACATTAGGGTAACCTAAAATAATCTGACCACCTTCAGTAGCTGAAGTGCCAGAAGAAATAATAGCATTTCCAGTTCTCAAAATACCTGCTACATCAAGTTTGACGGCTGGAGTCGTGCTCCCGATCCCCACATTACCAGTATCCTCCGCGACAACCAGTGCGCTCGTTGCCGAGTAACTACCACCGTCATCATCAACTTCGATAGCAAAACCTCCGGCGCCGCTAGCAATATCTTCTCTATAATGCAATCGAACTTTTGTATCATCTGCTGAATCTTTTTTTAGGTCTATAAAGCCACCAATTGTTGGGGATGTTAGCTCATTTCGTGCAATCTCCAAGCCTCCATTCGTAATACGAATATCACTATTAGATTCTCTGATATGAACTCTAGTGAGAGGGTTAGTAGTCCCGATACCAACGTTGCCGGATGGGCTAATAAAAGCTCTTGTTTCTGGGGCTGAAGTGCCGTCGCTAGATGTACTCAGATATATACCACCTGACTCATAATTTGTGATCACAGAATCATTTCCATTAGAGCTAAGACCCACTAACAATCCATCACTAGTGGTTCCACCAGAATTGTTATTTGTGAACATAGCATGTGCACCGTTGGATGAGTCTGCAATATGTAGATCTCTTTGAGGCATTGTTGTCCCGATACCAACATTGCTACCGTCAAATACCATGGTTGGTGCATTGGATTCTTTTTGAAATTTAAGTTTGTCTGCATCACTTACATCATTATAAATACCCCAGTCCACATTTGTCTGTTCATTGCGGAAGGATATACCAGCATCTTCACCAGTCGTGTTATCTCCACCAATCATAAAAATTGATGAGGCGCCAGCACTAAGGGATAAATCACCAGGAGAGTTGCTACCTATAAACACACCACCATCATCACCAGGTAATTTGATATGAAGTATATCACTAGGGTTGTATGTCCCAATACCCACATGGCCATCACTATTTCGTACTATAAAGTGAGTGGTCATGTTGCCACTATCGGCAAAAGGGGTCCCTGCTGGATCTTGAGGGCTATTCGTCGTGGCGTAGATAAGACCCGACGAATTCAATTGCATTCTTGAACCAAGAGTGAACTCTGAACCTGAGGGGCCAGCCCCCATCAATCTCCATTGAGTGGAATCCGAATTCATTCGATGCATGTTCCAGGTTATAGTTTGACCATAGGAGCCTTGATCACCAAAAACTCCATAACGACTGATCAGCTTTCCTGCACCCCATACATCACCGTCAGACATAATCGAAGGTGGCATCATTGCAATATCACCTTCAACATGAAGATTTTCATACGGGATTGAAGTTCCTATACCTATATTTCCAGTTTGATCATCAATTGTAAGAGCCACTGTGTCGTTGCTGACAGCATTTCTATAAAAATTAAGGTTACCTGTTGATTCATCGATCCCTATTCCTCCTTTTTGACCACTGGTACTTGTGATTTCAACTTTTCCTCCATAGACACTGAATTTTTGCGTAGGTGCTGTCGTTCCAACTCCAACGTTGCCATTCTCGTCGATAACTAAATCAGCAGTGGTATCTCCAGTAGAGAAATAAAGCTCTTCCCCAGAGAAACCAGCTCCAGGCGATGTCCAAATCCGAGCTTTTTGGTTACCATCATTTTCCATAAAAATGATA
>CAXREJ010000048.1:0-134897 GCA_964229765.1 Bdellovibrionales bacterium
TGTTGATGATAGTTTTTCGATAGTCCATCCATGACTCCTTGTTTGAAGTTTTTTGAGCAAAAAAATCAAAACAAGAAAATTATGGATGGGCAATTTTTGTCTCAAATTCTTGGAATCACCCCGTCATTTTACGGAGAACCCCCTAAAAAGCACAACAGAACTAAAATTATCAATTTGAGACCCTATAAATTTAATTGAGAAAACCATCGTATTTCACGATATAATTATAGATATATTTTGGGGGATTTTATGAGAATTCGATGGTCCATTTTTTTAATGGCATTTCAGTTTTCATATTTGACAGCCTATTCAGCTCAACCGACCAGTTACCAATGCGACTCTCCTCCCTTCAATGGAATAGTGCTTATGCAATATGAAAATCATTTGATTAACTTGGTCAGAGAACAGATCAGGTTAGATGAACATATCATTCACACTAGTGAAGAGACTGTCGCCTACAATCTCAGTGTCGTTCGAAGAGGTGGAGATCAATCAGAGATTATTCCTATCCACCAGGACTACAACGGGGCCCTCGAACGACAAAATCTTCGAAGTGATAACTGCCTTGATAATGCTATATTTTCTAAATTGAATGAACGACTCATGAGGAATTGCCGCTATGATGTTGTCGCCTCAGTTTGTTCAGAAGCTCAAACAAAAGTGGATCAGGTTCTCCAGCAAGCTTCTGGGAGGCGAGAAACGGCTATGCGCTCTCGCTCAAGAACGGGACCGATGGAGTTCCTGGCATCCTACCTAGAGCCTCTCATCCCTGCCCGCGAAGAAGTGAGTGTTGCCAATCAACATTGTGCACAGGCTATCTATCAAGCCACAGGACCTGAATGCCAACAAACTTTTTCACGGTTTTTTTTAGAGGACTCAGAGCTAATGGATCTCTTTGCTAAAACTTGTACGGAACAAGGAGTGAGACATCAGATACAATCTTTGACTGAATATTTAAATAGTCCGGGAACTCTTCCCTCACAACTTCAGAACTGGGCGACGGTACACAATCGAAACCGAGAAAAAGAAAGTATCATCGCTGAAGAAGTTATCAAATTAGCTGAACTCTATAACCATATGACCGCTCCTATAAGAGCTCCTTCCTCTCAAACAGAGGAGCCCTAGGTTTTGCTACTTCTCATCCTATTCTCCTATTTTAGTTTAGCTCAAGTGGATGTTGATGTATCAAGTTCACTGCTTTGTGATCCTATTTACAATCCTCCGAACTGCGTTTCTTCCAATGGAGATACCAATCATAAGTTTCAAGTTCGCCAAAACGTAGGAATTGACCTTGGTGTTCAACCCCAGTCGATGCCGAGTTTTGGTAGCAACGGGCGAGTACAAATCCAGTTACCCGAAGGGGATAATCGAAGACAACTCGGATCAGGGGAAGGGCTGGCACAAATATTTAGTGCGGCACCTGATTCCACTGAAATAGGCGCTAACTCCAATTCGTCCTCAAACTCACCAAACGAAAATGAAAGTGCTATGGGAAGCTCTTTTGATCAATCAAGTCTTACCGGCAGCGCCTCTAACAACACAAGTTCACCAACTCACTCTTTTAATGGAGCTTCTGTTTCGGGGATAAACCAGAACGACACAGGTAAAAGATTAGTCAATGGTCTCATGTATAGCGACGATCAACCCGGAGCTGTGAAATCACCACAAATTGAAAATCATCCCACTCTCTATAATCGAGTGTTGGCTCAGCCCACTCAGGCCGTCGATTTGAATCGTGAAAATAGTGGTCATAAGAACGATGAGAACACTCCAGCTCAATTGTCAGCCTCGAGTCAATCGAATCCTTCCCCCTTTGGACAATTCCATAGTGGCGGAGACAATCAAGGACAGGATAAAAATCAATCCACTCCCGATGGATTCCTTGAAAGATTAAAAAGTATCGCCTCAAATATGGGAGAGAGCTTTTTTGGACTTGGAGGGGGAGCTCCAGGAAGCCATTCTCGTAGGAATGGAAATTCAACGAACTTCGCGCCTCAACAACTTCGACACTTGTCAGAAAACCACAAGGGCGACGTCAGGGGTCTTTTGCAGAGACAACTCGATCAATATCGTGGAATTGCTAGCCAACTGGAGTTTTCAAGCGCTCAGACCAATATTTTTGGACACGTATGTAAGCAATATAAGCGCTATACACAAGTTCACCGAATTGCGAATATAGAGCACTCCTGCCCCTCTAATTAAGCTTTTGTCCTGTTTCATCAATGCAATTTAAAGGAAATCGTAAAGAAGAGTACGTCCCTTTATAAATGAAACTTGTGAATTCTGTGGTCTAGCTTTCTGACTAGGCCAATGTCTTAAGAGATTTTAAAAGATAAAAGAACTAACTATAATAGAATTGTGATTCGGTGTTTTTCTATTTTAACTCTATTATTGACTCTCGGGTGCTCTAGCTCCCCCTCTCTTTCAGGCGGCAACCTTCGTTTTCAGTGGCCTGTTCAGGGCGGGAAAGTAAGTCAAAAATTCAAAAGCGTTCTTAAACGTCACGATGGAATTGATATTGCTGCACCCAAAAGAACTCCCATTTTAGCCGCAGAGTCCGGTCGAGTTCTTTACGCCGGTCACGATTTCACGGGTTATGGCAAATTAATAATTATCGAGCATCGTGGGGATGCTTGGGCCACTTTTTACGCTCACCTCAACTCTTTCAACGTCAGAGAAGGAGATATTGTCTATCGTGGCCAGAAGATTGGACGAATGGGAAAAACAGGACGAGCGACGGGAGTTCATTTGCATTTTGAAATCCGACGCGATCTTTTACCAGTGAACCCACTCGCCTACCTCTGAGCCATCAAGACTTAATAGTTTTTACCACGGCAGAGGCTCTCCATTCATATGCCAAAAGGTTCCTGTGTCCTCAATACTTTTAGATTCCATAATATTGATTAAACCTTGTGCCGACTCTTTTGTGTCTACTAACCCTGAGTGATTGGTCATGTCCGTCTTAACCCATCCAGGATGAAGTAGAAAGACAGCAATGTTTTGCTCTTTTAAATCAAGACTGAGTGACTTACCGGCAGAATTTAAAGCGGTCTTTGACATTCTATAACCATATGATCCGCCCGAATCATTATCAGTTATTGAGCCCATGCGACTTGTTAATAGCCCTACTTTTGATCCTGACTTAAGATGTGGAAGAAAAGCTTTCACTGATAAAATAGGGGCTATGGCATTCACTTCAAATTGTTGTTTAATGGCATTGATGTCAAAATTTTCAAGGCTCGTAGCACTCATAATTCCTGAGACATGATAGATTTGATCAAATTTTGGCAAAGAATTTTCATTAAGAAGATTCTCCATCTTATTGAAATCGGTCACTTCAAAGTCTTCAATGATCATAGAAGGTTTAAGAGCTTTTAAATCTTCATTGGATTTACGACAAAAGGCATAGACATAGACATTGTTGTCCTTGTTGATAAGTTCTTGAACAAGAGACAATCCAATACCACGATTACTTCCAATAACAGCTATATTCATAGTGACATCCTTAGTTTGAATTTTGTAACGACATTAAACGGAGTCAGAGGCAAATAACAGCTGCTATGCAGAAAATGGAATCTCTTTAAAACGAACTTATTAGAGATAAGCTAAAAAAAAGGTCTGTTTTATAATATTCTGAACATTTGTTTTAAATTGCACAAAACCCTCAAATTATATTTAACTTATTAATGTAATCTCTTATCTGAACTTATATAACCGAAGACCCACCGATATGAGGTACGATATGAACTTGCGATCACTCCTTACCATCCTTACTTCCTTAACACTCTTCTCTTCACTCTCTTGGGGACGAGACAAAGGAGGCTTATTTGTGGAACCAGGGATTACTTATCAAGCCAGTGATGCTAAAATAAGTTATCCCGCCCCTATTACCGCTCAATCAGATGCCAGTAACAATGGGTTTGGAGCAATGGCCCGGCTGGGATTTCATATTAGTGAAAGCTTTTTTCTAGCGGCTGATGGACGATATTCAATGGCCACTTTTGAAGATAGCAATAACAACTTCAACTCTGATTCTGAAGTCTATAACATTGCTCCAGTACTTGGAGTTCAAATGTCTGAAATCGGATTAAGAATCTGGGGCTCCGCTATACTGGCTGGCGAAATGGATCCTGCTGAAACCAATGGTGTTGATTTGCTGTTCTCTGAGGCAAGAGGTTACCGTATCGGTGCTGGCTTTCGACTTTTCTCCCTATCTATTAACTTGGAGTATGAAGACCTTAGCTATCAGCGCAGTGAAGTGTCTGGTAATTTGGCTTTTTTCACTGGCCCAACATCCGATCTTAAGCTGGATACGGAATCCTATATTTTGAGTGTGAGCTTCCCACTTGAACTCTAGGATGACAAAATTACTGCTGGCTCTCTCCTTTCTTTGTATTTCTTGTGCCTCTCATCCACAAAAACAAGGTGACAAAAATGAGGGCCAGTATGAAATTGATAAAACAAAAGGGGCCTATGAACAAATCGACAGTGAAGATCCAGCACCAACGGTTGTTAAATTTGAAAAGGACGATTACAACGATCCCTTAGAGTATGTGATTAACAGACCTTTCTTTTTCGTTAATCACTATCTTTACAGTTATGTTCTATCCCCTTTAGCGTCGGGATACAATTACGTCGTTCCAGACCCTGTTGACTATAGCATAGGAAACTTCTTCTCTAATATCAGAGAGCCGATTTACTCTTTCAATTTTCTTTTACAAGGCGAACTCTCTATGTCCGCCAAAAGCCTATTAAGGCTAGTGGTTAACTCAACAGTAGGCATCCTTGGTTTATTTGATGTTGCTGATTCATGGTTCGATCTCACTGATGATCGTACCGACTTAAATCAAACCCTTGCTTCCTATGGAGTCGACTATGGCGTGTACATTGTCATTCCCGTTCTAGGACCATCTCATTTAAGAGGAGGGCTTTCGATTGGATCACAGTATTATTACCATCCGTTAAACTGGATTGACGATCAATTCGTAAAGTCCAGCTTGTTTTTTGTTGAGGGCTTTCAAGAAGAAACAGACCGATTAGAAAAATACCCTAATATTATGAAAGGCGAACCGGACCGCTACACACTTTTACGTAATTTTTATCTACAAAATGAGATGAGAGATGCAAAAATACTTCGAGACAAAAGATTTGAACCATCCAATAAGAAGCGAGCTGAAAATTGAGTTCTAAATTATCCATCCTCATTTGTAGTCTATTTTCTATTCTTCTTGTCTTTTTAGGATACCAATCTCAATACTTTGACATTGATGCCTCAGCACAAACCCTTTTAACCAAAGATAATAAAAAATACATTTTTTCTCAGATTATAGCCGAAAGGTACAACCCTGAGGAATTTATACTGATTGCTATCAAGCCAGAGAGTGAGGCCCTGTTCTCCCCACAGCATCTTAATAAAATCAAAAAACTAAGCAGAGAGCTTAAAACCATTAAGCGGGTTGATCAGGTTAATAGTTTGGTTAATGCTCCCATTTTCTTGCAAGCTGATTTGATGAACGGAAACATGGGAATGGAGGAATTATCATGGGAGCATCAGAAGTTTCCACAAGAATTTCTTGAAAAAAACATGAAAAGCCACCCCCTTTATGAAGGCTTACTCTTCAATGACAAGCAAACAGCACTCGGCATACAAGTCACCTTCAAAACTCCTTTGGCCGTAAAAAAACTGGAATCAGAAATCATTAAGATTCAGTCAAAAATCCTGGAAAAAAAATTAAACAAGGAAGAACAAAAGAAATTAACCTCTTTATTAAAGCAAAAAGAGAATGAAAATAAAAAGCTTGAAAAAGCTCGAAAGTCGGAAATTAAACAAATAAAGGAAATACTCTCTCGTTATCAAAAAACGGAAAACATCTATATGGGTGGTAACAATCTGTTGGTATACCAGCTCATTAAAATTATTAAAAATGATCTCGAAGTGTTTGGACTCGCCATACTCGCCATTGTTATTTTCTTACTCACTCTTATTTTTCGCCAATGGAGCTGGGTTCTCACTCCTATTTTAAGTTGTTTTGTTTCAATAGTTATGACAATGGGCTTATTGGGCTTTTTTCGACTCAAAGTCACAGTTATCTCAGCCAATGTGATTTCTTTACAAATAATTCTGACTCTCGCCATTATTATTCATCTTATTGAACAATTCAGAGAAATTCACCGGCAACAACCAGAAATGAATTTGAATGATAAAGTGAAAAAAATGGTTCGTGAAAAAATAAAACCTTGCTTTTACGCAGGTCTCACCACCAGCATAGGTTTTGCCTCCTTAATTTTCAGTGGGGTTCAACCAGTGATCACTTTTGGCTGGATGATGATACTGGCTATGACTGTCACATTGTCAGTGGGACTTATTTTATTTCCTGCTATGGTTCGACTTCTGTTTAAACAAAACCATCCAAAAGATGAGGTGATATGGATATTAAAAACGATGAAAGGCATTGGTAAACTCACCAATCATTTCCCTAAAACAATCCTCTCCTTAAGTGTTATAATAACCGTTGGCTGTGGTTTTGGCTGCCTCTACTTAACAGCAGAAAATAGTTTTCTTAATTACTTTGATAAAGACACCGATGTTTACAGGGAACTCACTTTTATTGACAAAGAGTTTGGCGGTTCCACTCCTTTTGACATATTATACAATATCCCTAAAAAAGAAAAAGACTCAAAACTCCTTTTAACTGCTGAAGCGGTTGAAAGTGTCGGTAAAATTCATCGTTATCTTGAGAAACAAAAAGAAGTGGGAAGTGTTACATCTCTTTATGATTTTACCACCATCGCTCGCGTTGTTCGTGAAAAACCAATGACTGAATATGAACTCACTTTTTTTGTTAAAATGATCGGTAAGAAAATTCGCGATCAATTTGTAGCTTCTTACTTTTCTGAAAAAAATAATCAAGTAAGAATCAGCACTCGAATAAAAGATTCGACACCAGGCTTTGATCGAGAGGAGTTTATTAAAAGGTTAAAACTCGGAATAAGGGATTTGGGCTTTAAAGAAAAAGATTTTAATTTCACAGGACTTTTCGTACTCTATCAAGATATCCTAGCACGCCTTGTTCAATCTCAGATTAATACTTTAGCTTTGGTATATATTGCGATGATTCTTGTACTTTGGCTGGTCTTTTCTTCTTTAAAAATTGCTCTGATCGCCATGATTCCTAATGTTATGACCACATTTATCACACTAGGCTTAATGGGTTTTCTCAACATCCCTCTTGACCTTATGACAATGACCATCGCAGCCATTGCCATGGGTATTTCTGTGGATGATACCATTCACTATATTCATCGCTATCTAGAAGAAATAAAATCAAACGAACCTGATAAAGCAACTCTTTTAACCCACACCAGTGTTGGCCACGCCCTGCTTTACACAACAACTATTATCGTCATTGGTTTTGGCTCCATGGTGTTTTCAAACTTTGTTCCAAGCTATTATTTTGGACTTCTTACGGGTGTCGCTATGCTAGTGGCACTCATCTCGGACATAGTAACATTACCCGTTATTCTTCATCATTTTGTGAAGAAATAAGGACATGAAAAATTAATCTCCCGATGAGCGGGTGATTCAAATCGCCAGTGTATAAACAAATATTTAAGGGTAACTACAAACCTGCTTTTTTCCTAAACATTTCAAGCCTCTCGTACTCTTGAGAAGGCACCATTGAACCTCGACTTCCCGAGTACCCTATGGTGACATTGTCTTTCAACTTCCTAAAACAATGCTTGGCTATTTTAGATTTTGGCGCGAAATTAATACACATTTCATAATAGACCTCGGGAAGATCCCAGAAACCTTCTAAAATCAGTTGATCATAGGCTTGTCCCAACAGACTATAAGTCACCGCTTTTTCTTTTGCAGCAGGATTACTCATTAAATACTGATGAAGCAACGAACTGGCTACAAGATTGTTGACCAAGTTACGTTCACCATATTTGTTTTTACTCCTTGCAAGAATTTTTTGAGCCGTTGCGGGATTTGCTTTCAGCTTTTCTTTATTTTTAGTTAAGAAATTTAAGTCTTTCTGCCAATGTTTTAAAGTGTAGTGGAGTTCGGTAGGAGTCTTAATAACAAGAATTTTCGCACGAATAAAATCAAGAGTCTCTTTAAAGTGAGACTGCCCTCTTAAAGAAACCATTAAATAGTAATGAAGGGCATTCTCATAAGAAATATTGAATTTCCCCTTAGCTTCTAACTCTGAAAGGTACTCTTTTAAATGAAGTTTCGCTAATTCATACTGTCTCATAGACACCAATATATTGGCTTTCTCTATAGAACTAGTTTGAAGGGAGTCGACATCAAAATTTTTCCAATAAACCGACTGAGGCCCCACATTTTGCCTTGTATGGCACTTAAAACAAGTATGAGTTGTCGCCTTAAGTAGAATACGGGAATTTTTCCTATCTCCTCTTCTAAAAGAGGCAAGAGAACGATCTGTTAACTCACTCAAGGACCCGATGCTTTCTTGTATATAAGGGTCATCTCCTAATAAGGCTTTTGCCTGAGGGCCTGTTATTTTGTGGATATTCTTGGCATAATTTTGAATTTTAGCTTCAACAATTTTACTGTTTTCTTTAGCCGAAAATTTTTCTTCATTATAAAGATAAGGTAATAACTCCTGAAAAGACTGTGCCGTTTTTTGCATTTTCCCTGCCCAAGAAGGACTCACTTCTTTCTTAGAATTGTCGGCACAGGATATGAGAGCCAAAGCGGCAATGAATAAAAAAAGTTTTTTCATGGAGACTCCTCTTAGAGGTTTTAATGAAAGATAAATCTTAATCACTTTTTAGAGAAAAATAAAACTTCAATAAAGTTCCCAAGTTCTCCACTTTTTGATCATCTCTCTTAGGAATTTTTGCAATAAAATAAAGAGAAAGCAAACATATACCTTCTCACAATTTCTCTTTTAATTAATTTGGCATGTTAAATCTTAATTTGCTAACAGCTATAGCAACAAACCTTACATTTTCTAGTCTCTGTGTATTGGTTATAATTTTTTCAAACAGGTATTATGTTACATTAAACACTCAGTAAGTTTTCAATCTATTATTTTTTCATTTAAACCCATTTCTTTTTTCGTATTTCAAAATTGATAAATCAAAGTCATTTCAAACATAGACAGGACTAAAGTCTTGAGTGATTTAAAAGTCAGATCAAACTTTTTAGTTTTACTCTAAAAGAATAAATAGAGAAAATGCCATTTTAAATAATCAATTTTTATAGCACAGCTGTACACTTATTTTATTTGTATCATCCTGAGAATAGCCCTCATCATATTTTAGTAACCTCCGATGTATACATAATGAAAAAAATTAAGTTCGTCGGCTGTCTTATTCTAATTCTTATTTTATCGGCTTGTGCAAAAAAAGCACCCGATCAAAAAGACTCTCAATTGGTTTTTCAAATGCCACAAAAAATGGGAAATACCACCTTCAGTGGTTCTTCATGTTTTGCCGTCAATGTGAAATCTGAAAACTTATTAAATTTTCCAAAAACAGAGTGTGACCCTGAGTACGGTGACTTCGCAGGACTGGCTCCGGCGGGCTCGCAAATAGAATTAGAAACTTCCGCAGGAAAAGACCGAACTATTGAAATCTTTTTTATCCATAGTGAAAATGGTTGCCAACAGAATTTTTCACCACAAATGGGTTTAGCTAAAACTTTTGGATCTGATCGAGTTTACAGAATCGCACAAAAAAAAGGAGTCACTCTGAATCCTGGATCACAAACAATTGAGATCGAAATTCAGTGGCCAGAACAAAATAACTCACTCTCACAACTTTTAACGCTTCCTCAAAGCTGTGAAAAAGGGGAATTCCCCGTTGATAAAATGAAAATCAGACAAGCCCGTATGGTTCAAGGCGAATACAGGGGAACAACTAATCTTGGAAACCAAGTTCATATTCGCGTTCACGATAAAAAATTGCAACAGCCCTCTAACAATTGGGGACCACGTATTCAATCTTTACGTTTAGGAGTCAGTCATGAGTAAAGCTTTCTTTTTTAGCTTAGGTCTCTTTTTTAGTTTACCTCTTTGGGGCGCCCCTTCTTCCATGATCGTTGAAGGTCAACTGACCGATGCAACAGGCTTAGTTCCTATTGAAGGAGCCACGGTTGATTTTAAATTACAAGTGTGGTCACCAGGACAGGGTTGTTTACTTTATGAAGAATCACATATCCTTGATATGAGTGAATCCAGTGGTTACTTTAACCTTAAACTTGGAAGTGGTTCGCGCACGGCTTCAGCTAACTTTCATGATACTTCAAGTTTACAATCGGCCTTTTCAAATCATACCGGAATGGTAACTCCGACTACATGTAACTCAGGCTCCACATACACACCAGCAATTAATGATCATCGTGATCTTGTGATTATGTTCAATGAAAATAGCTCGGGTTGGCAAACTGTGGCTCAAGCCATTGAGATTTATTCTAATGCCTATGCTCATTCAGCCAGTACCATTGATGGTTTTTCCCATTCTGATTTTCTTAAAGTTAATACCACAGGTAGTAATGTTGCCACACAAGCCAATCTTGACTGGCTCTTTGATTCCACTCGCTATACAGAATTACAAAGTTTGATTAACGGAACTTCCAATAATTATGTTACAACATCTGCTAACGGAACATCAAAGCTACCTTCATTATCATCAGCTCCTGGATCACCCGCCGCTGGGGACCTTTGGTACAATAGCACAACAAACACGGTTGAATTCTATGATGGTACAAGCACTCAAACTGTTGGAGCTGGTGGCGGTGCCGGAGTTAGCACTTTTAATGGTCGCTCCGGAGCTGTTATAGCCAATGCTGGAGATTACGATAGCACTCAAATATCAACGACGGCTTATAACGGGATACCTGCCGGAAGCGTTCAAGATGGTCTTGAGTATTTAGAAGACAATAAACTTTCAACTTCAGGCACAATACCAATGAGCGGCAACCTGGATCTTGCCAGCAATAATATTGTCAACGTCAATGATATCTCTGTTGATAATAACGTTACCATCAACGGAGGCTTAAGTTCCGCTAACGGTTTTAATACGAATGGAGCTATTGGTGTAGGGACATCAACACCTGTTCGCGCCATACATGTTACTAATAGTCCTATAAGAATTGATCCACTTTCTTTATCCTCAGGATCTGCTGGTGATTTGGCTTTTGATATCAGTGACTCAAATAAATTAAAATATCACAATGGATCTAGTTGGGTGGAACCTGGCACTGGCGAGGTCAACTCAGCTGTGAATGTGGGTTCTGGCTACCAAATTTTTAGCTCTAAGGTAGGAAACGATATACAACTTCGCTCTCTGAGCTCAATTTCTCCATCTCTATCGATCACCCAGAATTCAAACGAACTTAATTTCTCTATCGTTGAGAGTTCTTTTGACCCTAATCTAATCAATGTTGGCACAACCCCTCTTGCAGCAACAAATTTAAATGCCGCTATTATCGAACTAGATACTAACAAACTCAACTCATCAACTATGATCAACACTTCAGAAGGAATTATCGGAGGAGGCCCTCTTTCCGGCGGGCCACTTAACTTACAAGTGGACATCAATGGTCTTCCCTCTTTAACAGGCGGGATAATGAATGATGACGAGTTTATGGTGTTTGATAACTCTATGGGGCTCAACAAGAAAGTCACTCGTCATGACTTTTTAACCCCCATTGATAATTCTTCATTTGGTGACGGATCCATGAGTATAGGACTTCTTAACAGCAACTGGCTTAATTTTGTTGTTAATGGAAATAATAAACTAATAATGAATAATACGAGAGCTTATTTTCCAGATATCCCTCTTGGTATGGGTACCAATACCCCTCAAGCCAATATTGAAATTAAAGGAACTTTAGGTGCACCTGGTGGTGCTTTCAAAATCACCAAAGGGGATGGATCCCAAACCTATTTCCATGTATTAGACGAGCTCTACGACGGAGAGGTTGGTATTGGTACAACCGCTGCTCTAAATACTCAATTGACTATATCCAGCACTGGAGCGACAAAACTTTTATCACTCAGAAATTCAGCGAGCACAGAAGTAGCTCATATCAACGAACAAGGTGATTTTAAAGGACATACAATGGCCCTAGAAAATGGTAACTCACTTTTGTGTAACGCCAGTAATATGATTGGAAAAATTCGTTGGTTTGCTTCACAAAGAAAATACCAAGTTTGTATTCAAGATAACAATGCAAACTACGAATGGTATGATATGAGTAAAGACTTCAATCAGTGCCCTAGTGGTTGGGATAGAATTGGACAATCAGGAGCACAAGGGTCCATGTGCATTAGCCCCAATCAAACCAGCGATTTTAACTCAGGAGCAAATCACTGCTACGGTCAAAATCCTAAAGCTAAATTTTGCACTCACCAACAACTAGCCTATGCAAAGCAAGCTCTTCCGGCCCTTGCAATTACTACTGGAACAATTACGAACAATATAGTTCATAACGGTGCTCTCAATGCTATTACCGTAGATGTAAATGGTTTACCTTTAAACTTAGAAGCACCAGCAACTTCGGGAACTATACGTTGCTGCATCGACTAAAATTTCTTTAAAGACAGTGAAACTATATTAGAATTCACTGTCTTTTATTATTTATTTTCGATATGCTTATTCCATGATGAGAACAGCCAATCCTGCCTTAAATAGTAAAACATTTAACAACATTTCACATAACACCCAGCAGTCCATGACCCTTCAAGGAACGGTGAATAAGTCCTTTATCCTTGTGGCACTGGTTATTATGTCTGCTGCTTTGACTTGGAGCCAGGTCTTCCCCTCCGGCTGGTCCCAAGGTGTTCAACCCACTCTTTCTTTTTGGTACCTGCCAGCAGTCATTGGTAGCTTAGTTATAGCAATGATTATTATCTTTAAACAGAGCACAGCCCCTATTCTAGCTCCCGTCTACGCCCTATTAGAGGGTGTCCTCATGGGCGTGATTTCAGCCCTCTTTGAGTACCGCTATCCAGGCATTGTCTTCCAAGGAGTTCTTGGTACAGCCGCTGTTTTCATGTCCTTACTAATAGTTTATAAATCGGGTTTGATTAAAGTCACAGATAACTTTCGTTTGGGTGTCGCCGCTGCCACTGGTGGCATTTTTCTAGTGTACCTTATTAGTTTTATTATGAGCTTTTGGGGCAGTCAAATCCCTCTTATTCATGAAGGCGGTACCATTGGAATCCTATTTTCACTAGCGGTTATAGGGATTGCTGCCATGAATCTCGTCCTAGATTTTGACTTTATCGAAAAAGCCAGTCAACAAAGCTTACCCAAATATATGGAATGGTATGCCGCCTTTGGTTTACTGGTCACTCTTGTCTGGCTTTATCTTGAGATACTCAGACTGCTAGCCAAGTCTAAAGATTAAAATCTTAAAATTTCTTTTCATAAAATACATTAGAAATTTTAAAAACTATCAAAATTATACACATAAGTTTGAAACATAATTTTATTGTTAACAAAGCTATAAAGGCAAAAAAATTCACCATATTCCTAATTCATCAGCTTGCCCTCTTTTACACAATATTTAACTCAACATTCACTACCTTAGTTAAAACTTTTAGCTAGTAACAAAAAAGATTCTTTTAGAGAACTACTCTTCTTATGACAAGAAATGGTAATATTATGATTCTATGGAAAAACAATTTATCACGAGTCATCAACGTATCTATGGACTCGATTTCCTTAGATCTGTCGCCATTTTTGCTGTACTTCTCTACCATCTCCCTAAAGAATCCCACCAACTCATCTTCAGAGCTCTCAGTCATTTTGGCTACTGGGGTGTCGACCTTTTTTTCGTTCTTAGTGGTTTTCTTATTGGCTCCCAACTTTTTAGACAAATATCAAATGACTCTTTTCAATTTAAATCATTTTATTTACGTCGATTTTTCCGCATTCTACCAGCCTATTATGGCCTTTTAATTTTTGCTTATATCTATGATGGTCCTTCTGTTTTTATTGATAAAATAGACTGGAGATACCTTCTTTTTTTACAAAATATTGGAGAATTAAATTACTTAAGTCATACCTGGTCACTTTGTGTTGAAGAGCATTTTTATATTCTCTTCCCTCTTTTTATTTTTACTTTCAAAAATAAAATTAATTTTCGCTCTATTGTGATAGCGACAATCGTGATTTTTACATTTAAAATCCTCTTAAGAGGAATTTTATGGGGCTATTTTAGACCTGAACAACTAAAAGAACTCGACATTCACAAAGCTTACGAGAGTTATTTTACTCATTTTTTCTACCCAAGCTTCACTCGGCTTGAAGGTATCGCTTCAGGACTTTTTTTAGCCTACCTTAAAGTTCATCAATCTCAAATTTGGAACCAGCTTGTGAAAAAAAACAAAAAGAACCTTAGTTTAAGTTTAATATTTTTAGCACTCTCTGCTTTTATCGGCTTTAACAAACTAACTCCTATTGCCATTATTTTTTCTTTTAGTCTTATACCTATTGGTTTTTCCTTTCTTCTACTCTACTCGGTCAATCCTAAAAGCTTCATTAACAGATTCAAACTTCCTCTCCTCAGTAAAATTGCCACAATCAGTTACTCTTTATACTTAATTCATCCTTATTCCTATGACATAGGAGAACGTATCTTTAAGCACTTTAACGCTTCCTACTTCAATGGTTTTGCGTATCTTGTCTTTTTCCTTATCAGCATTTTTATGGCTACAATTCTATATTTTTTAATTGAAAGACCCTTCTTGCTGGCAAGAAAAAGAATTCTGAAGGATTAAAACAAAAGATAAACATAAAAAAAGAGGACGGTAAATTCGTCCTCTCCCTTAAAGAATATTTAAATAAGTATTTGATTATAGTTTCTTAATTCCTTTGGATTCAGGTAAAGCTCTCACTTTAGGGTCACGACCTCTAAATTTACGATAGGCTTCAGCTGGATCAATGGTATTGCCCACAGACAAAATATTCTCTTGGAATTTTTGCCACTTTTGAATCATAAAGATCTTTAGCTCCAATAAAAGAAATGACAATTTGTATTTCTTAATTAACTCATCTCAAATTAATAAATTTAAATATTTCTACATACAATATCAGGTGTTTCATCCAATTGATTTTTGGGAGATTTAATACCATATCTAACACGAGTTCCATTTTGCCTTGCTTCTAAGAGATTATCGAGTGCAATCCTGTAAATTGAACCCATTCTAAAGTACTCTCTCCCATAATAATGGGGATTGCTTCCAGGCAATAAACATAAATTATCTACTGAAATATAAGTTCCGTAACGATCTCCAAATGCTAATTGCTGTTGAACAGAGCGTATCCAATTTGTATGGGGGTAGGTGACCGTATTGCGAGCATGTAAACGAGTGAGTACAAAAGGTAAATTTTGAACCTTTGATTTAACTCTTACTATATGTTTTACGTACATTTTTGATAATTCAATCTAAAATCTGTTTTGTTTTGATACAAAAAAAAGAGAACAGATTGACTGTTCTCTTCATGAAAGAATATCTAAAAAGAGAGTAATTATAGTTTCTTAAATCCTTTGGACTCAAGTAAAGCTCTCACTTTAGGGTCACGACCTCTAAAATTACGATAGGCTTCAGCTGGATCAATGGTATTACCCACAGACAAAATATTCTCTTGGAATTTTTTTGCCACTTTTGAATCATAAGGACCTTTAGCTTCAAGAAAAGCCTTGAAAGCATCTTGTCTTAAAACATCGGACCATAAGTAACTGTAGTAACCAGCTGAATATCCTTCACCAGAAAAGACATGGGCAAACTGAGGTAAACGATGCCTCATAACCACTTGTGAAGGCATTCCAAGTTTTTTTAGAGTTTTCTCTTCAAACTTCTTTGGATCCACTTTAGGGTCCTCTAATAAATGAAGTTTCATATCCAAAAGAGCTGATGCTAAGTACTCGACAGTTCCAAAGCCTTCGTTAAAAGTTGAAGCTTTTTTCATTTTCTTAATTAACTTCTTAGGGATAGGTTCTCCTGAAGCATTTGTTAGAAACTTTAAAACTTCAGGTGTTGATAACCAATCTTCATGAATTTGGGAAGGAAACTCAACGAAATCACGAGCTGTATTGGTCCCTGCTAAGGAAGGGTAAGTGACGTTGGAACTCAAACCGTGTAATGCGTGACCAAATTCATGGAACATAGTTTCAGCATCATCCCATGAAATGAGTGTCAGTTCCCCTTCATTGGCTTTAACAAAATTAGAGTTATTAGAAACAATAGGCATTGTATCTTCACTCAAGCGATCTTGCACACGGTAGGCATTCATCCAAGCGCCAGAACGTTTTCCTGTACGAGCATAAGGATCGAAATACCAAAGCCCAACCGTTTTTCCATTTTTAGTCACTTCATAAGCCGTTACGTCAGGGTGATAAACAGGAACATTGTCAATTTTTTTAAATTGAAAACTATAAAGCTTATCAGCCATCCAAAACATGGCTTTCTGTATCTTTGAAAGTTCAAGATAAGGTTTTAACTTATCCATATCAAAATCATAGCGATCTTTTCTTAACTTTTCTGCGTAATATCTATAATCCCATGGTTTAATTTTAAAAGGTTTTTTCTCCTCTTTCTTTACGATCTTCTCCATCGCTTTCACATCGAGAGCGACCTGCTTTTTAGCTGGCTCCCACACTCTCATCATAAGATCCATTGCACGATCTGGCGTTTTTGCCATTTTATCTGATAGTTGCCAATGAGCGTAGGATTTGAAACCCATGATTTTTGAACGTTTCGCTCTTAATTCAAGAATCTCGGAAATGATTTTGTTATTGTCATTCTTACCGCCGTTGTCACCACGAGAAGTCCATATTTTAAAAGCTTTTTTTCTTAATTCACGATTGGGACTATAAATTAAAAATGGTTGCATCGAGGATCGAGTGTTGGAAATAGCCCATCCATTTAATTTTCTTTTTTCGGCCTCATTTTTCGCCGCTGTTTGCAACCACTTTGGTAAGTCTTCAACATCTTTTTGATCGGAAATCAAAAGGTAGTCATCGTTTTCATCATTAAGGAGATTTTGGGTAAACTCTGTTGTTAGCGTTGCGAGCTTTTTATTAATTTCAGCCACTTGTTTCTTTTGACCAGGATCTAGTGCCGCTCCTTTTTTTTCAAACTCTGTTTTATAAGTCCAAACTAAACGTTGTTTTTCTGAATTGAGTTTTTTAAATCCTTTAGAATTGTAAAGAGCTTCTATTCTCTTGTACAAAGGACCATTGTGAAAAACTTCATCCTCAAAGCTTGCCGAGATAGGAGCCATTTCCTTCTCAACTTCTTGAACTTTTTTATCACTGATATTGGAACTCCAAATAGAAAACAATAATCCAACCCTTTCAGTGTCTTTGAAGACTTTCTCTATAGGAACCATTGTATTCTCAAATGTGGGTTCCTCTTTTTGATTGGCTATTTTGTTATATTCTTTTTTTGCTTCTTCATACTGCCCTATCAGTGCAGCTTTAAAATCGCTGGTCTCAATTTTATCAAAAGGAGGTACCCCTTGATAAGGTCCAGACCATTCTGTGTAAACGGGGTTATCTTTAAGTGCTTTTTTTGACATAGCATGTATCCCTGGAGTCAGTCCTAGTAAAACCAAGACACCAATAAAGAGTTTCATATATTTCCTTTCCTTCGGCTAAACCTTAGCCCTCCATTTTGAAAGCCCAGTCTAACTTTTATAAATTATCTGGAATTAACATTGTATGGTGCCTAGAGCAAGCTGATGAGCATTAGAACTCTTCTCTATTTAGGTGATTTCAATGGTTTAGAGCTTGAAACCTTAAAGCTTCGAGGCCTGCTATAACAAATTAGAGTTAAAACTGAAAAACAAGGACTCTTACTAAATTTTAATAAAGCAACACTTTAATTACTTTAAAAGTTTAGGGGGATCTTAATAATTCATCCAGCTACTGCGGGCTCAAAATCTCATTACGCAGATGAATTATTAAGATCCCCTATTGTTAAAAAGAGGAGTTGGGTTGCTTTAAAAACTCAATTTCTTCAACTGTGGACTCTCTCCCCAATATTTTATTACGATGGGGGTAGCGTCCAAATCGGTCGATAATCACTTTATGTTTTTTTTCAAACTCTGGATCCAAACCTTCTTGGCTAAAAAGCTTGAGTGCTTTTTCATGGATATAAGCTGACTCACTATGCATATAGGGCATATAAAAAAAATGTCTCTTGTTCAAAGGAAGTTCTTGATCGAATCCCCTTTCAATACCCATTTGGGACAATGTCAGAGCTTGCGGATCTTGTTGAAAGGACTCTTTTTTATCCCTATAGATATTGCGGGAAAATTGATCGAGTACTATAATTTCAGCTAGAGATCCTTCTGGACTGGATCTCCAAGTGTCGAGTTCGTTGTTTTTAGCCGCCATTAAGTGCTTATAAAAACGGTCTAAAATCTGTCGATCTAAACTCTCATCTTTAACCCAATGTTGATTGGGACTTAACTCTTCAAACCAAAAGTTCAGAACGTCATCAGGTTTCATTAGGCTCCCTAGAAACACTTGTTTTTTATCATTATATCCTATGTATTTTTCCAGATCTTAAGAATTCAATCAATGACTTTTTATTTTTGAAACAGTGCTTTTTCGATTTTCTCTAGCCTTAGTTTTAATTCTTTATTTTCATCCATAAGCTTTTTATTTTGCTCTTTTAGGCTCTCAATTTGAACAGACTGGTCCTTGAGTTCACTTTTCACACTGGAAATATTTCTTGTGTTCTTGTCAACAAGCTCTTTGATCTTGATAAAATCCTCATCAGTCGCTTTGCACATATCATAAAGATCTTGGATCGCGTTCACACTGGCCCAATGGATCGGATCCACATTGAGTTCGTAATAGCCATGCTCTCGCATTTTGACGGCTTCAGGAATTACATCTTTCACTTCTTGAGCAATAAAACCAACCACTTCCTTATCACTAGGGAGTCCTAATGGATTATTTTTCTTGTAATTGAATCGGACCGTATTTAGTTTTAAAATTTCATCCAATCCGTATTCGTAAGAGCCTTTAATATCTTTCAAACGACGATCCGAAGTGTTGATCCAAGAGGTTCCCGTACTTTTACCGGCATCCCCAACAACGTGTAGCTCATATACTGGATCATTTGTTCCAATCCCCACATTGCCATTGGCATTGATTTTCATAATTAATTTATCATAAGTAGAATCTGAGTTGTAATCACCCCCACCGCTAATAAAAGCAAATCCATCTCTGATATCATTATCTTTAACAGCAAAAGCTAAGTGACCAACCGAACCACCTTCAATTAATCCACCAAAGTCCGATCCTGACATCAAACCACTCACATCAGTATTAAGAACACTACTAAATCCATCAATAGAGACACTTTGACTTAATGAACCCGTCGAAGCCACCACTTGAAATCTTCGAGAGGGACTTGTTGTGCCGATACCCACATTCCTAGCCGTGGTCATTGTCAATGCTGATGTACCAGCGATATTACCGGGTCGAAACTCAAGATTATTGGCCCCAGCAGGAGTTGCTACCATATACCACTCATTCGTAGCATCTCTACGCAATTGAAATCGTGGAGAAGTCGAATCAATAACCGAAAGTCCATCACCACCAGTGCTGTTAACTGTTAGTTTTGCACCAGGAGTTTCTGTACCAATACCTACATTGCCAGAAGAATTTATTCGCATTCGTTCTTGAGAGACCACACTACCAACGGGAGTGGTAAAAAAGGTAAGTCTTCCTGGCATATCACCCGCTCCTGGAACTCCATCCACTTCCGCCTGGATCATTGCAGCTCTTTGATGGGTGACTCCATCATTTCCGCGAAAGTCGAACACGGCAATATTGTCGTCTTGCTGAACAATCCCATTCGAACGACTTTTAATAAAATCGAGTTCGTGAGCTTGAGGATTGGCATCTGTCTTTTCAAATAAAGAAGACCCACCCAGCACATGAATTGTTCCATTGGGCGCGGTTGTTCCTATACCAACATCACCAGACCAAATAAAGTCTTCATTATTCATATCCATATAACCGACAATTTTATCGGCATCTGTTTCAGCAAAAGTAATCATGGCATCAGCTTTTAACTGCATACCATTATTGAAAGGCGCCTGTGTACCAATTCCCCCCTGACTTTAAAGACCAGTACGATTCGGATAAATAGCATGTTCTCCCGTTGGAGAAAAATCAGTTCCAATTGCATAACCGTTGGATAGAATAATATTACCATCGGCGACATCTAGTTTGTCACGAGCCTCCGTACTGCCTATACCGACATTGCCATTGGACATGAGCGAAATATTTTCCGTATCACTGACAATGGCATCCGAAGCATCTCTGACACGATAACCAATCGCCCCTCGTGACGATCCTCCAGCATTACTTTTCACACTCAGTCGAGTCATCCAACGACCAACACCACCACTATCATAAGCTCCTACACCAATAGAACCGTCTTGATTAAAACCATAAGCCGCTCCATAAACAGTGAGGGTATCGTAGGGGTTGCCTTGTACACCAGGATACGCACCCGTTGCACTTTGAACGCTAAGCTTACCACCATAAATATTGAGTTTAGAATTTGGTGTGGACGTACCAATACCCACATAACCATTTTCTTGAATTCTCATTAATTCATCGCCAGCGCTGGTTTCTGAGTTGGTTTTAAATATATGAGAATTGTTTGTTGAGTCGTTGTTAGAATCTATTTGATAGTATAAATTTTGTTCACCGGCTATTAAACCACTGTTATTAAAAAGTATATCAGGCCCATTTGCTACAGCCCCGTTGCCTTTATTTAATGTGATATTATCGGTACTACCACTGTTACTTTTTATTAAAATATTATTAGTGTTACTGACAACCAGTCGATCTGTTCCATTAACTTGTAACTTAACATCACCGCCACCACTACCATCACTATCGGCATTCACGATATAATCACTGGTGTTTTGCGAAGTTTGTGACGAACTGGAAACAACATTTGTTAAACCAGATCCATCTCCACTGAAGTTAGTGGCTGTGACTGTTCCAACCACTTCAAGCTCAGTACCTGGAACTGATGTTCCTATCCCCAAATTACCACCATTAAAGTAGGAACCAATCCCATTCCCTATGCGAGCATAATTATCTCCCGAAGACCAAAAAGTAAGATGCCCACCACTTGAGAGCTCTAAAGTGCTTGAGTTATTATTTCTAGGGGCAGCAACGCCTTGAGAATAAACGTCAGCAGAGGCACTCTGCGCTCCCAAGAATAAACTTGATGAGGTTGTATCATTCCTTCCTGGCATGACAATAAAACCTCGTCGACTTTGTGTGGTTCCATCGGCAGAACTGCTTTTGGTGCATTAAAAATAACTCCCGAATTATTGTAATCTGTACCGTTTCTAACAGATGTTAAATTCAAATAGGAATGAAAGTTTTCATGCAAAATACCAACAGAACTACCACCCGTTAGAGTGCTTCCCACTCCTCGCTGTCCTGGTTTTAGAATAATTGAACCACCGGCAGTATCTCCAGCACCACCATCTTGAGCGTTTATCACAACATTCAAACCTTCTTCAGCGGCCGCCGCCACTCCGCCTTCAATCTCAACAATTCCATTTGGATCTGAAGTTCCAATGCCAACTTTTCCATCTGTGTCGATTGTCATAGCCATGGTATTATTGGTTTCAAATTCTAGATTATTTAAATCATTAGTACCAATAACCACTGTAGAACCTGTGGTGTTCCCGCCATCAATGATATCACCCGTACCACTCACATCAGTCACACAAGACCATAAAAAGGTAGGACCTGCTGACATTTGTAATTTTTCATTGGAATTACAATTGGGAACACTGTCAGCCCCCATAACATCACCAGCACTTGTACCGATCGCGGCACTTAGATATCCATTGAGGAAATTTGATTGTGTCATTTTTCTCAATGCACTAGCTGAAGTATCATAAATTAAAATCTCATCATTGGAGGCAACAGTTGTTTCCGCCGTTTCATTGTTGATATCAACATGCACTCCACTTCCATCAACCAGAATACCGTTACCACCTGTAACCGCAATATCATCCGCATTAACTGTAATCCCATTACCGGCTCCAACTGCAAGAGTTCGATTGGCAGAAAGATCACCTCCACCGACCAATCCTCCACCACTGGCAATGGTGCGAGTCGAAGGAATAATCATTCCTTCTAATTCAACCAGAGCCGCTTGTAATGTGGTGGCCGTTAGTGGAGTTGTTCCAACAGGAATGGCTGTTGGATCAAAATTTCCTTCTGCGATATCAAGGGTCACATCACTGGCTCCACCAGTGATAGAAATTTTAGTGCTCCCTGCTGCTAGAGACTTAAACTCTAGATCCACACCACTTTTGGCATTAAAAAGTCCCGTTCCAGAACCAATATTACTGGCAGTATTAACCTCTCCGCCAGCCGCTGTTCCAAAAGCTGTCCATGTCGTACCATCACAAAAAGAAACAGCGCCACCATTGTATTTTATAGCCCCTGCTTTATCTCCATTACAAGGGTCAGTATCATTTGAGATCTGCACTCCACCGGCTACTTGAAGCATGGATTGCGGAACGGTTGTTCCTATTCCGACCTTGCCTGACTCAGAAATCGACATACGAACATCAGCGGTCGTCGTTGTATTGTCGATCGTGCGAAAGTGAAGTTCAGAGCCACGAGATGTTGCTGTCCAAGTTTCAGAAGCTCTAGCCTCAATACCAGTACCGCCGTTTCCTGTTACAAGTGCTGTACCATAGCCAAGCATACTAATTCTCCCAATTGTATCTCCGGATGTAGTAGCTGTTGGACTAGCTTGAGTACCATTCGCAGATCTCAATACAAGATGTGATTGAGTCCCACCGTAACGATCGATATAAACTTCAGATGTTCCAGAGAGGTGTAGAATTGATGATGGCGATGTCGTTCCAACCCCGACATAACCTATTGAAGAAATTCTCAATCGTTCCTCGACAACACTAGTTCCAGCATCATCACGAGCCGTGGAAAGGCTTAAATACCCTGCTCTGTTTGCACCCAAACTGTTTTCTTTTCCTCCATGAATCACTCCAAATGTATTTTCTGAACTGGAACTCGTAAATCCCCTAAAGGCAATCCCACCCCCTTGATCAGGAGCACTTCCTGCTGTGCCATCAGTGACACGAACCAAAGAAGAGGTAGACGTTGATGGCGTTATTGGTGTTGCTCTCACATGTAGAGGTGAAACTGGGTTCGTTGTACCAATACCAACATTACCACTTTCATCAATCTTGAGGACAGTCGTTGGTGCTGAGGCTGCTCCAACACGAAAGCTAAATCCTAAATTACCGTTGGCTGAGCCCGATTCATCATGAACCGAATTAAAGCGAAGACTTTTCTTTAAACTTTCTTGGGAATGAACCGTAATGGCGGGTACATTATTAGCATCATCGGGATTGATCTCAATGTACTGCGAAGGAATTCCTGAAGATCGACGAAATCTAGAGGTTCCTATGGTATCTAAACGAACCTCTGGAGATGAAGAACCGATACCTACCTTGCCGGTATTATCAATTGTCATCGCAACATTATTATTTGTTTCTAGATTTAAACTTTGTGAATCATTGGAACCAATTGTAATGGCAGAACCCGTTGTATTTCCTCCGTCCACAACGTAACCATTATTGGCAACCATAGAATCCACTTCTGATTCACTTAAGACAAAGTTACCACGAGTCATCTCTTTTAAATTGCCAGAGTCCGAATTATCACGAATTAAAATAGAGTCCGCATTTTGAACAAGAGCTTCATCCGCCACCCCAGCAATATCGACATGAACTCCACTCCCATCAACAAGAATTCCGCTACCCGCTCTCACTTCAATATCATCGGCATTGACAGTGATTCCGTTACCGGCTCCCACATTAAAAGTTCGATCAGCATCCAATGTGCCGCCGCCAATCAAACCATTTCCGGCAATGACATCGCGAGATTCACTCACATAATTAGACGGCTGATCCACCCAAGACAGTAAGCCTGTCCCACTTGTTTGTAGCACTTGCCCTGGATCACCATCTCCAACAGGAAGGGTCCAAACAAATGAAGCTGGGTCAGTTATTACATTTGGAGCTTTGAAACCAACATACTTCGTTCCGGTATCTTGAAATCGAACCTCCGTTGTCACCCCTGTGTTTAAACCCATCACAAGGTGACCTTCCATCATATCACCGGCTTTCGCTATCTTTTCACTATCCAGTTCTTGTAAGCCCAATTGCACATTGGTGGAGATAATATTTCCACCATAAGAGTTATCAAAATCAATTTGATTAGCATCGTAATCGCTGGCCTGGGGCGAAATGGCACCAGTGCGAGAATTGAAACTGGTAACACCAGCATTGACTGTCGCCCAGCTGAGTTGTCCCGAAGCATCTGTTTGTAAAAACTGACCATTGCTTCCCAGTCCATCGGGCAAAGTCCAAATAACATCACTTGAAACACTACTAGGGGCTTTAAACCCCACATAGTTTGTTCCATTGGAAGTGTTTTCAGAAAGTCTAATTTCATTTTCATTATTTAAATTAATGGCGGCACCCGAATTAATCCCATTAGTGACACCTATGCCACCACTCACAGTCAAATTATTACCGACGGTGGTATCGTTTGTAACATTGAGGTTATTTCCAACAGAGGCATCGTTGATATTTGTAATGTCCTGGGAGCCCATATTAAGGTTTCCAGTCATTGTTCCTCCAGCAAGAGGAAGCTTAGAAGTGTCGTCTAAAACACGAGACTCCCACTGGGCGCCATCCCAAGCCAAAACTTCATTGGCATTGGTAAAATTGAGTGCATCTAGGTTCGTACTATTAACAGCTTGTCCACCGATATTCCCATCGACATAACCTTTGTTAGTCGCATCCGAGTCGACGGAGGGGTTTGCTAGGTTAATAATCTTCTGGTTATTATTATCAACATCACTAGAAGGTGCCCCTGAAGAAAAGCTGGAACTTGATCCATCAAGAAGGGCTTGCAGCTCTGTCCAATTGGCATTTGAAAATACAAATTCTAAGTTGGACTGATTTAATTGAAAACTAGCATCATCACGTATTCTTATTAAATCACCCGCTGTTAAACCATCAACGCTATTAGCACTCACAGCATAGGGCACACTTAAAACATTATGATCTTGAGCCAAAACAACAGGGCCCGAACCATCATCAAAGGTTAATCTTAATCTTCTCCCATCAGTGGGAGTGGCAGTAAATGTTGGACCTGCCACACAATCCGTTGGAGTCACCATACCAATGCTGTTATCCAAAGCCTCTCTTAATGTCGATAGATCTTGATAACTGCCATCTCCAGGGCGTGCACCCTCACCTACATTTAAAGTGAAAATTCCACTGGAGTTGGTCATATTTAAAACATGGGACTCTTCGTACAAAACACAAAGTTCTGGCTGAGGGGATAAGATTTCAATTTTAAATTGAACCGAATTGGCTTCTAAAGGTTGCCCGGTAGGCTTAATAATTTGTCCTTGATAAGTGAACTTATCGGGGCTGGAGTAAGCAAAACTCACTCCAAAAATTAAGCTTAATAGGATTACAAAAAATCGAATTACGTGCACAAACTCTTATCGGTAAATATGAGGAATAATTGATCAATTTGAGAGAAAAAAACGACTTATAAAAAGAAAAAGCTGATAACTTTTTAAAGAATAGAAGTTTATGACCGAATGATTGTTCTATTTTGTACCAATCTGAATCATCGAGTGAATTTAAAGTATAAAGTCCAATGCATTTTGGGAAATTGGTGGGCCCTAGAGAACTCGAATCTCTGACCTCTACCATGTCAAGGTAGCGCTCTAACCAACTGAGCTAAGGGCCCTCAGAGAATTCAAAAATTTCTTTCATCTTAAGCTCAGAGTCAAGGTCGAAATCCTATCTTACCCTAAACTCCATTGGGTCTTCCCTCATATTTTTCCTTATGAAGAATATGACTATTTTAAAATCCCTCTCTAGCCTTTAAAAAACATAATCCGCTAATTTTCTTCAAAAAAATATTATGTTTCAATGTTTAAAATATTGCTTTGCGTAATTTAATCACAAGTTCATAGATAATCGCCCGTAAGCACCGACTTTTAGCAAGTTTCAACAGTTTCACTTTCCTACCCTTAAGTCATAGGAGATGATGAAAATCAATGCAACTTAGGGGGGCCTGTGCGTTTTACAACCGCAACTGTACTATTTCTTGTTCTCAGTTTTTCATCAGCGTTCGCTTTTGCAAACACCAACAAGAGTGAATTTAAAGTTCTATCAAAAATCGAGATGAACTTCTCTGAAATCAATAAAGAGCAAATCGTTTTTGAAACAACCAACGATTATATTTTGAAAAATCAACTCGCTAACTTCGAGGAGAACAATTACTACTACATTCAACTTTCTAATGCTGAAAATGATATCAATCAATGGCTTTCTAAAAAAGATCAAACCATCATCTTTAAAGAAAATGACTATGCTATTGTTAAAACCAATGACGACCAATTTTTATTAACTCTGGCTAATAAGTCTCACGATGCCGGTCATTACTGCGGGCGCATTCAAAAAATTTCATCACAACCCATTGAGCTTTCAAAAAAAGAAACTCCTCTTCGAGTGCAAAATAAAAATGAAAAAGTCACTCAAGCGGTCGCTAAAGTTCAACAAGATAACATTCTTAAAACAATTCAAACAATGCAATCCTGGCAAACACGTCATGAGTCTCACTCTCAAGGACAACTCACGGGTGAAAAACTCAAAGAAATTTATCTTAACTTAATTCCCAATGATCGAAGTGACGTCAGTGTTGAACTCGTCGATCACAACGGTTCACCCCAAAAGTCAATCCTAGTAAGAATTACGGGGCAATCCAATCCCAACGAAATTGTTATTCTCGGTAGCCACATTGACTCTATTAATTCCTCAAACAACAACGATGCTCCTGGAGCGGATGACAATGCTTCTGGCACTTCAACTAATATCGAAGTCTTCCGCACACTTATGGAAGTGGGCTACAAACCACAATCCACCATTGAAATTCATGGTTATGCCGCTGAGGAAATTGGATTAGTTGGTTCCGGTGAGATGGCTGACGATTACAAAAGACGTAACGTTAATGTGATCAGTATGGTGCAATTTGATATGAATGGATTTGCTAAAAACAATCCAAAAATAAGTTTTGTTACCAACAGCACCAATTCTAATTTAACAAGACAGTTGCAAAGTCTTGTGGATATGTACCTTGAAGTAGGCCACAGTTCCGGTTATTTACTTTTTGGCAGCAGTGATCACGCCTCTTGGAATAGAAAAGGCTTCCCTGTGGCGTTCCCCACTGAAGACCCCTTTGGATTCAATCGAAAGATTCACACCAAAGATGATACCTTCTCTAACCTTAATAGCCATCAGCAAATTTATGAGTTTGGCAAACTCGGTGTTGCCTACCTTATGCACTTTGCTCAATAAAATTAAGATTTACTTTAATAAGAACTTCCCTTTAAACTCAGTTTTTTAGGGAAGTTTAACCTTAGTGGGCCACTCCACGAATACGGCTCTCTTCTTCTTGTGGGAGAGTTCCATTGATAAACATACGACAACGATTATTTGTACAGCACGCTCTACCAAGATCTCCAATTGCAATCGCTCGATCCATATCAATTCCTAAGTTTCTATTTTGAAACCCCACTCTTTCCAGCTCTGCAAGATGATTAATCAAAGCTTGTTGTTCAGGACCGTTAAATCTCTGTCCACAGGAATCGTTTGCAGATCGTCCCACGCCGGCCTCTGTCACACGACTCTGTAAGTCACTGATCCATTGCGAGTTACGCTCTCTTAAAGCTCCATATTGGTTTTGCACAGAAACTTCAAGTCCACTGATGGCTCGTTCGGCCGAAGCCCTTTCTTCTTGCGGTAAAGTCTGAATATATTGTGTGCATTCGTTTGTACGAGTGATTCCATCGTTAATGGAATTCAAACAGAGTTGAAAGGCTGCTTCCATTTCATCACCTCTTAAACCCGTTGCCATTCTAGTTATTAAATTGGCTCGACCGTTACCCGGGTGATTGGCATTCCATTGAATTACTTGCACGTTCCAACCATTGGTTGCTCCATAAGAGGGATAAACAGTTCCCCTGGGAATATTAATTTGACCATAATTCACTATACCAGCTAATTCGGCTTTCAAACTCAGTGCTGAAGTTCTCGACATACTCCACGGGAAAGTCCCCATAAAGCGCATTCCACCAGGTAATTTTCCACCAATAACATTTTCACTCACACAATCGAGATAAGCCCCCGCCTGTTGCTGATCGGAACAAGCCTCAACTCCATTATTCGACATAGTCACACAAGCCTGATAGGCCATGGCGTTGCTTGCTAATGAATCCGAGTAAGTATCACTATTAAAAGAGTTAAAATTATCACTCTCAGGAAACTGCGTCTGCATAGGAGTACCATTCAAAACTCCTGACAATTCAGGCAAAAAGTTCTCAAGACTCGCTGACCCATTTGTTTGGTTATTAGAATAAAGACGAGGAATTCCTGTATTCCCTTGCAAGTTATGCACAACTGAAAAGGGAGACAGAGACTGAGTGTTGAATAGAAGTTGATTGCCTGGAGAGTCGGCATACTGAGAGGACATCGCTCTCACATTAAAACTCAATCCTCCTAAACGCGTTTCATAACGGGCCTCTGTCCCAACACATTGCAGATTATTATAGTCTTGCATATCACGAGCCTGTGCTAATAAACGGGCTCCATCAATGCCATATTCTTGCGAGAAATCGTAATTTAACCATTGTTGATCATCAAATGCCATTTGACTGCTCGCCAATGCATCCGCCCAATCAGCACTGGTATTAGCATAGGCCTTAGGAAAGATAAAATCCAACAAACTCGATTGGGAGGATGAATGCATGCGCTTATACCACGTCTCAAGATTTTCTCCTTTTCTCACCGTCACATTTTTTCTATTATAAAAGAACTCAACGCCTTTATCGGTCACATAGGCTTTGAAAATACTCGGAGCCTTTTGCTTACCTTGATCAAATATAAAAATTTGATTTTCATCAAATGTCATTTCAGGAATCTTTTCCAATCCCAAATTAGAAAAATACTTCCTTCTAAATAACTTCAATCGACTAGGAGATTTATTAATCCAATCATTCACAGTCTTTGCTTGATCCAACTCTTTGACTATGAAATTAATGACATTTCTAATTTTCTTTTTCTGCTCTTTACTGGCTACTTTTAACTTCAAAGCTTTAGGTCTTTGATCTTTTAAATATTGTCCCCATTGTTGATTTCTTTTTCGACGCAAATTGATAATTTTATCAAAGTCTTTTGTTCTGATACTTCTAAAAATTATTTTTTCTTTGTGATTAATATTTTTTTCATTAATAGAGCTGTTATTTTCAGCAAATCCTTGAGCGGAAAATAAAAAAGATACAAAGTAGATAAAGATTATTTTCTTTTTCATTCAAATTCTCCTGTGTGGATATAATATTTTTCGGACAAATCACTCAATATATTAAACAAAACTCAATCCGCAGAGACTCCTCTTAAACCTAAGTCTTGTTTATTATTTCTGTATGTTTTGTTAAATAGGAAAAGTTTAAAATGAAGACAGAACGAAAGAGAATTGACTGAAACTATAAGGATCATCACATGAGAATTGGAATTCTAACTGGCGGAGGAGATGCTCCTGGTCTCAACGGAATTATTGAGGCATCAACCCGAACTTTACTCAACTTAGGTCATGAAGTGTTAGGCATAAAAGACGGATTTGAGGGGGTCTTTAATAAGTCCTATCGAATGCTCACAATGCATGATATTCGAGGCATTCACGCCTCAGCTGGAACAATCTTAGGCACCTCCAACCGATCCGCCACAAAAGGCCGAGAAGATCTTTTTAAAAAAGCCTATGACGAGATGAAGCTTGATGGATTAATCGTTGCCGGTGGAGACGGAACTTTTAGAAGCCTCAAGGACATTCAAGGTGTTAATTTAATCGGAGTTCCAAAGACAATTGACAATGATTTATCAGGCACAGATACAACATTTGGTTATGACACCGCTTGTTCTGTCGTCAGCAAAGCCATCGACTCACTAAGAACAACGGCTGTTGCCCACAAACGAATTATTATTATAGAAACCATGGGGAGAACTGCTGGCTGGATTGCTCTTGGAGGAGGAATGGCCTCAATGGCAGATGCCATCATAATTCCCGAAAGACCACTGGATCTCCACAAATTCAAAAGTTTTCTTCAAGATAAACATAAAAATCAGAGGGGTGTTATCGTCGTTGTTTCCGAAGGGGCGACTTTAGAAGAAGAGGTTCAAAGGGAATTAGATAAAAGTGGGCAATCGGTTATGGTGGCCGACTACGGAGTGGCTGAAAGGCTCTCTAAATGGGTGGAAGGTGAAATCAACTGGGAAGCTCGCCATGTGGTTCTTGGACATTTGCAACGCTCCCATGCCCCCAGCACAACCGATCGTTTTTTAACGACAGCTATGGGAATTGTCGCCGCACGCCTCGCTCATAAAGGTCAATGGGGAAAAGCCGCAGCCGTTGTTAAAGGCCAAGTGGATCCCGTCCCTCTGGATGACGTTATAGGAAAAGCGCGAAAAGTGGACCCCGATCATCGCTGGGTCAAAATGGCGCAAGCACTCGGTATTTATATTTAAGAGCCATTGATATTTACTTAGTAAAACTCGACAATGTCATTTTGCTCAAACCCAGAACCCGAGTGAACTATGGTGACAGCTCCATCTTTACCAAAATAACTGATCACTTCGATGGTCCCTTTCATTCTACCCGTGATATTTCCTAGAAACCCTCCGGTCTCAGGATCAAAGACTTCTTCTTTCGCTTCTGCCACTTGTAAAATATCTCCCACTTGCAAACCAGAAAGTCGACCGGCATTAAGATAAATCTTTTCACCACGCACAAGGGCTATTCGACCGGACCAACTCATTTTTCTTAAAGCGATCACGATATCATTAACCATTTTAGCGAAAGCCGCCTTAACCACAGAGCGAACAAGTTGAGGATTGTCTCTTAACTCCTTATCAGTATAAGAAGCTTTTGCAACACGAGTTACCTCTTCTTCAACAGAAGCCGATCGAGTTTCTTTAACAATGGAGCTGCCACTTTTGGTTGAAAACATTTCGACATCAACCAGAGCACTCACTTCAGCGCGAATTTTTCTAATTAAACCGACACTGTCCCCTATTTTTCTAGTTTTAACCTCTCTTATACGACCAACAATGATGGCATGGGCCCCTATTTTCCTCGCCTCGGGTATAATCTTTTCAATATTGTAACCACCTTCATTAAAAAACTCACGCGCCGGTGTCTCCAAATCAGAAGCACTTAAGACAACCACTTCGTTACTTAAGTTCAATTGTCTAACGACAGTATCTCTTGCAGCACGAGTGGACTCTCCGGTTGCGTAAGGAGACATGTCTATAAAAGGTAAAACAATCACCCTTCTTCGAAGATTACTCCCCTCATCTCTAGCTTGACGAGGAAGATCTCTGACCTCAGTGGACCTGCGATTGCGAGCTCCTTCAAGCAAGGAACATTGAACGATGGCAAATAAAACAAAGGGATAAAAAAGTATTTTTTTTCTCATACACTTATTATGGATCAGCTTCTCAATACCATCCACTCGACTCATGTCTTGTTTTTAGTAAGACATCATCAGGAGGAGTTGCCACAATAAGGAATAAGATATCAAATTGAGCGAGATTCACTCCTTTTTCCTTAGTCGCAGAATAACCCCTTTATTTTCCTATCTTTCTTTACCCTTTATGTTTTGTCTTGCAATTCAACACCTCTTTTAACTTTTTTTCCATTTTCATATCCTCTTACTACAAAGTGGGTAAAAAAGTGCTATATAAGCCCCAGGACAATCCGACAGACTGATTTTTTTCACCAAGTTTTTCTCTCATTTCAAGATGTCATTTAAGTTTTAAGAAAACGGGGTTTATTTTGATTCGACTAATTATTTTGATTACATCCTTTATGAGCATAGGACAAATACAAGCTTCGGATTGTGGTGGTTTTCCTCGAGTTAAAGGAGTCGAATTAGGTCTTGAAAACTCTTGCTTAGCCCTAGTTCTTAGCCCCACTGAAATCAACTGGGAAATGCCAAGGCAACTTCATTTTATCTCTGAAAATGAACTTTTAATCAGTGATATGGGAGGTTGGCGCAACCCTCGATCCGGCCGAGTTCTCCTTTTCAACATCAAAACAAAAGACGTTCAAACTCTTTACTCTTCAGGTCGCTTCACCCATGGCTTAGGCGAGGACAACCTGGGACGACTGTTAATTGGCGATGCGGACAAGATTTTAAGAACCCATAATAACAATACTGAGACAATGATTTCAGACCTACCAACCAAAGGCTCTCACCCCCTCACCCATTTCATCGTTCTTCCTAACAGTGATCTTGTCGTAAATATTGGGGCTCCATCGGACCGTTGCCGAGAAGAGATGGGATCAGGAACCTACTGCCCTTCACGCGATAGCGAGGGTGAGTTGAGACTTTACAGCTTTAATCAATCATTGGATAACTATGACCGCGAATACCGAGTTCTTGCCCGCGGCCTAAGAAACTCTATGGCTCTTTTGTACAATCCAATGACAGAGAGTATTTACCAAGGCGAGAACAATATGGATCCTATTGGAACGCCAGAAGAACTCAATGAAATCCCTCTTCTTTCACAAAATGTCCCCGATTTCGGATGGCCCTTCTGCGTTGGTGACAATCAGCAAATGCCGGGCCTCAATGGTCAATTTGGCAAGTTTTGTAATAATATAAACCAAAAACCTCTTTTTTTAATACCCGATCATGCAGCCCCTTTAGATATGAACTACTACCCTGAAGACTCACTTTTCAACGAACTGAATTCTACCCTCTTAATGAGCTGGCATGGGCATAGAAGATCTATCGAACACGCCATCGTAGCCTATCCAGTAGATAACAATAATTCGCCCTATAGCAGTGAGCATAAAATGTTAGTTGATGGTATTAACTCTCTTACAGGAGAAAAAGTTCGTCCTGTGGGTATTGCAATAGATCACAAAGGTCAAATTTGGTTTACTGATGATCAATCCAAAAAACTTTATCTTCTTTCAACAAGTAAGGAGAACTCTAATGACAATCCTACCGGTCCCTCTTTTGAAGAGATCAACAATGAGTTTATAGAAAACTTAGATGAACAAGCCCATTTGGAGTGGACCGTGGTCTATAATGAATTCTTAAGCGGACAAACTTGTGTACAGTGCCATGGTGAACAAGACATACCCTCATCCCCACGTGACGGCTTACTAGGATTCTTAAATAATAATTGGTTACAAATTGGCAAAAACAGTGACGAAGTTTTATTTGTCCAAAGAGTGAGTCCTGAGTTTCAATCGCCTCGTTCTATGCCACCCCCACCGGCCAATCCTTGGGGACAAGATCATCCTGAAACTTTAGAAAAGTTTAAACAATGGGTGGATCAGTATTTGTAAATAAATAGAAGCCAGAACAAAACAGCTTCTGTTATCAAAGCGCTTAAGAATTAGGCGTCTTTAACACAAACTACCAACGTCTTAAAAAAGCATTGACCTTTGTCTTGTTTCTTAATGGAATCTTCTTTCAGACTATTCAACAAGGAGAATTTCAAGATGAAGTTACGTTATTACTTGCTATTGATTGCAAGCCTTCCCACTTTTTTCACATCCACTGCATTTGCTACAAAAGCGAAGCTTCAAGCTTTACAAGGAGCCCGTTTTCTCACTGACTCCCAGCTTATTTTTCAAAACCCGGGTCAAATTATGCGCCTTGGAAATTATGTCACTTACGAGCTTGGTGGCTCTACAGCCACAGCCACTCCTAAATCAGAGGGCGGTATTTTTAAAGAAATGTTTGGAGGCCGTGGTGGTGTTTATATTGGTCATATGAGTGCCGACCAAATCCTTTTCCGTTCAGCCAATGGCTTTCTCGTAGAACAAAACCCTGTTGAGTTTTTCTGGGGTAAAGACAACTGGGCCGTCAGCCTTGGTTATTCTAATGACGACCAAAAAACAGTGGCTCAGAAGCAACAGTCTTTAGTCGCTCGTTTTGGTATTGATAACGAAGTTAATGAGCTGTGGGTTAATCTTGAATTTATTCAATCCGCTGACAATGCTAATGACGAATACAAAGGAGCCCCTCTTTTAACAGTGGGTGGCGAATTGCATATGGAAAATGACCTTTATCTTAATGGTCAGATCAAATATGGACAAATCGAAAACACCATTACAAATGTAAGCACTGATACGGATTACTTAGCTGCCGAAGTGGGTTTACTTGACCGTTCCATTAAAACAGAAAACGCAGAAATTTACTGGGGTCCAAAACTTCGTTATGGCGAAACAAAAATTGGTGGACAAAAAGTAACAAGCTATGACCTTCCACTTTATATTGGTATGGAGTACCAAGGTTTTTCTTGGTTCACAGCTCGTGCTTCTGTTTCTCAAAACTTGATCATTGGTCAAACAAAAGACGAAACAGCCACTCCAGCTCCTGCTAACGAAGCCGACACAATTGGTAACAATACAACTGTAGCCACTGGTATCGGTATCAACTGGAAAGGTCTTCAAATCGATGCTACTTTTGCTGGTTCAACAACGGGTCAGTTCAACGGTACAAACATCCTTGGTAACCTAGCCCTTATTTATAATTTCTAAGGAGAGGAGCCATGTTAAGATCGATTGGACTCATCAGTCTTATCGCCTTTCTAAGTAACTGTGGTGGCGCCCAACAAGTGGGCCCCACTGCCGCTTCTGGAACGGTCACACAAGCCCAGGCGACGACTTTAAAAACACAACTTGACCAACTTATAAATAACTTTAGTGCAACCACGATGCAGAACCCATCGAACTTGGTGACGATTCCTGGAGTGACTCTCAATGCTGTCGCTCAGAATAATGTCACACCTTATGATGCCTGCACAACAATCACTCCTTCAAATCTCGTTGATAATGATGGAGATGGTTTAGTTGCTAAAAAAGTTATTACTTATGACTGCCGAGGAATTGTTATTCCTAACCACGCCCCCTCTAATCGTATTGGAACTTTTATCCTTACGGATGATGACACTGTTTCCCTGGCTGATGCTGGTGCTTACAGTATGGAGTACGATGTCGAGTTTTCCTCAGACGACGGTTACTTTTCACAATGGAATGGTGAATACAGCCTTACTCGCCCAAGAGGAAATGTTCTTTTCAGTTCACGCTTTTTAACTACATTTGAAGAGCCTGATGGAACCAGAGGTGGTTATGAAAGCAATTATACAAATCTTCAAATACCCAATGATGTCAATGCTCCCTATGATGCTGGCTCAAAGGAACTTGAAGGCTTTCACCGTCTCATTTTAAAAGGTGATGTCACCATCGACCAACAAACTGTGAGTGTCGACTGGGATTTTACTTTTGAAATTAGTGGTGAAATTGAGTACGAGCTTCAGCAGCAATCTGGTTGTGTTTCTTATTACAAATCGGGATACTTACAGTTTCACGATTTTTCTAGAAACGTGATCCGCTATGATTACACTTGTACATCTGTTGTCTACTCCTATAACGGCAACCAGATTTCAATCATTGGAGCACCTTAAGTAAAACTAATTATCTTTGTTTTGGATTGGGAATGAACTTCCCAATCCTTTTTAAACAGTCACTTTTTCAGCTCATTTTCACTTTTAACTATAACAAGACTTTTCCTTCCAATATCGGTATAACATTTGAGAGATAATTTAGTTCAATCTGTCGATGGAGTATAAATATGGAAAGTGAATTTTGGCACAAAAGATGGGATTCTAATCAGATTGGTTTCCATGAAGACAACGGAAACTCTTTACTAAAACAATACTTTGAGCAATTAAATCTTAACACTGGAGACACTGTCTTTATTCCTCTTTGTGGAAAAACCAAAGACATACAATGGCTGCTCTCTCTTGGCTATAATATCATCGGAGCTGAACTCAGTGAACTGGCTATCCAGCAACTTTTTGAAGATCTCGATCGAAAGCCCGAGATCACTCAACTTCCCAAACACAAACTCTACACAGATCAAAATATTAAAATCTATGTGGGTGATATTTTTGAAATCAACAAAAGTGAATTGCCTGCAATACAGGCTGTGTACGATCGAGCGGCTCTTGTTGCGTTGCCAGCATCTATGAGAGAAAAATACAGCCAACAAACAATATCTTTATCAGAAAAGGCACCGCAATTATTACTCACCTACACTTATAATCAGTCTTTAATGGACGGCCCTCCTTTCTCCATTGAAAATGAAGAGGTGAACCAACTTTATGGATCAAATTACAAAATCCTGTGCCTTAAAAGTCAACCCTCCCCTAAGAAGTTAAGAGGAGAAGTGGAGGCAGCAGAAAATATTTGGCTTTTAAAACCTTAAGAATAAACTATTTATTGCGCTCGAATCTCAAGGGTGACTTGATCGGCCTGACTAGACACAACCTGAGAGATAAAACCATTGAGTTTCATACGGGAGAGTTTTTGGCTCAACTGCTCGGCTCCGCCGCTGTAGTTGAGTTCAAAAGTCACTCTTCCAGGCTCAAAAAGTCTTTCGACAAGACCATCACTGATTCCCATCTTATCGGACAATTCCTTTTTGAAACGAGAAAGTTCTGAGTGATTTAAATTCCCCGTCACAGCCAGTTGCAAAGTTTGAGTTTCAAGCCCCCCTCTTTGCCATAAATCATAAATTTGTTCTGACAACTCTTCCCCTGACTCCACAGCCAGATCTTTAATTTTTCCGTAAAATTGCGAGATTTGTTTCCCCGCTGTGGTATCAAATGTTCTAACCACTTCCGCCACACTTTTACCATTTGAAGACTGCTTACAGGAAAGCTGCACACGTATGCGGTAGGCATTTTCCCTCAATGGAGAGGCGATTAAATCAACACGACCATCAATAAAAAGCTGCCCTTTTTTAAGATTTGTTAGTTGAACTTTCTCTGTTTGAGTCAAAAAAGTTTTTTGCATAAAAGGTGGGATCATATGGATCATATTAAAGGCTTGCGGACGCAATAAGAATAAACCTTGTCCTATGAAACCTTGAAATAATTCTTCTTCAAACTTCAAAGCCAATGTTTGCAGCTCATTGGACACATTAAAAACAGGAGACCACCAGCGATAGGATTCTCCAGTGATATTATTATTAAACTCAATAAAAGGAAGAGTGATCCCCGTTTTTTGTGAACTGGCAAACAAGCCTTTTTGCTGTAAAACCTGTCTTAAATCCGCTGTGGAGACTTTAACTTCAATTTTAAAGTGATACTCTTCCTCTTTTTTTGTACTGGAGATGATTTTGAAAAAAGGAATAAAGCGATTTTTTAAAGCTTTGACTTCTTCGTCAATTTTTTTCTGATTTTCATCAAAGCGATCGGCTCCGATTTCTTTTTTGACCATTTCCAAAGTGACTTGATCGGTCGCTTGATCAATAGCCTCTCTCCTTGCTTTGCGCTCATCAGCCTCTTCAACCACCTGTTCAGACACCACCACCTGATACTTGGCTTCGGCATGCACGCCCATGAACAAAAGTAAAATGAAAGAAAAGAGTGTCTTCATTGTCTGTCTCCCCTATTGAGAAATGTCGATGAAATCCACTCCTCCAAAGTCTTTCTGAAGCCCTTCCAGAAATTCGTTACTCAGGTGGATTCCTTTAGGATCACGAATATCATACATCACTTTCTTTTTTAAGGAATCCAAATTCAATTCAATTTTAACACGAGTTTCCCCTGGATTTTCGTCTATGCGCTCGCGCAGCTTACCCAAGTTGGCTTCCATTTTAGAGGTCACTCGAAAAATAACGGATTTTGCTCGATTGATGCTGTCAGCCAACGTGATTATTTTATCAGCAATCACTTTAGGGTTATCATCTTTTTTCTCTAAAATTCCTGAAATCACCAACGGCAACTCTTGTTTTACAACCTCTTCATAGTCCGCATAGGTATTGGGGAAAACAATCACCTCGATCGGTGCTGTTAAATCCTCAAATTGAACAAAGGCCATTCGTGTTCCCTTTTTAGTAATGATCTCCCTAAATTGAGTGACCATTCCGACAAGAGTCACTTTAGATTTGTTGGCCACCTGATCAATATCTTCAATTGTTGTGTTAGCCCAAGCTCGACAAATTCCTCCATAGCCATTCAGAGGATGATCACTTAAGAAAAAGCCCAATACTTCTTTTTCATAACTCAATCGAACCATTCTTCCCCATGGCTCACCATCAGGAAGAACCACTCTTTCCTGGGCTTGCTCTTCCTCAGAGGAGACAGAAAATAAGGAAACTTGGCCCACTTCCCTGTCTTGTCTTTTTGTCTCAGCAGCATCCACAAACTTTTCATAGCCCGCAAATAATTGTGAGCGGTGATAACCAAAACCGTCAAAAGCTCCGGCCTTAATCAAACACTCAATCACCTTTTTATTCACTCGCCTTAAATCCACCACTTCAAAAAAATGTTCAATTGACTCAAACTTTTTATCAGGAATGCCCTGACGAGCTTCAAGAATAGCCTCAACGGCTGACTGGCCCACACCTTTAATAGCAGCTAAACTGTAATAAAGAGTTTCCCCACGCACTGTAAACTTATAATCTGAATGATTGATATGAGGAGGCTCAACATCAATCCCTCTTCGCCGACAAAGATTGACATATTTAACAATTTTATCGGTATCGCTCATCTCCGTAGAGAGAAGAGCCGCATAAAACTCAATGGGATAATAGGATTTTAACCAAGCCGTCTGTGCTGCAATAACACAGTAGGCGGCGGAGTGAGATTTATTAAATCCATATTCCGCAAACTTGGCCATTAAATCAAAAAGTTCTTCCGCCTTTTTTTGATCATGCCCATTGTCAACAGCCCCTTTTACAAAACGCTTTTGCTGACTCGCCATTTCCGAGGCGATCTTTTTCCCCATCGCTCTTCTTAAAAGATCGGCTTCACCTAAAGAGTAGGAGGCGATCTTTGAAGCAATCAACTGCACTTGCTCTTGATAAATGATAACACCGTAAGTTTCCTTTAAAACTTCTTCAAGTTCAGGAAAAATATACTCCACCTTCGATTGCCCATGTTTTCTTCGAGTGTACTCTGGAATCATATCCATGGGACCAGGACGATAGAGGGCATTAATGGCCATTATGTCTTCAAAACAAGTGGGCTTTATTTTTTTAAGAGCATCCGTAATTCCATCACCCTCAAACTGAAAGACTCCCGCAGAATCTCCTGAGGACATGAGAGAATAAATCTTCTCATCATTAATGGAAATTTCATGGGCCTCAATATCGACGCCGCGGTTTTCTTTAATCAAATCCAGAGCGTATTTTATGTGAGTCAGAGTTTTAAGACCCAAAAAGTCGAACTTAATCAGACCGATCTTTTCAGCATGCTTCATGTCGTACTGAACAACATTCTCTCCATCCACCCCTTTGTACAAAGGGGCATGATCTACTAATTTTCCATCGGCAATAATAACACCCGCCGCATGAATTCCTGCGTGGCGTACAAGACCCTCCACTTTTAATGCAAGATCAATCATATTGTGAACTTGTGGATTCAGCTCCATCTGCTCTTTAATCCGTGGTTCCATCTCCAGAGCTTCTGTGAGTGTCACCCCCAGCTTATCGGGCATGAGTTTAGCAATGGTATCCACTTCGGCATAACTCATACCAAGCACGCGCCCCACATCTCTTAACGCCGCTCTCGCCTGTAATTTTCCATAGGTAATAATTTGGGAAACAGATTCATGGCCGTATTTTTCAGTCACATATTGAATAACCCGTCCACGCTTTTCTTGACAGAAATCAATATCAAAATCCGGCATACTCACACGTTCAGGATTGAGGAAACGCTCAAAAATTAAAGAGTAGCGAACCGGATCAAGATCTGTAATCCTTAAACAATATGCCACAAGAGAACCAGCTCCAGAACCCCGCCCAGGCCCTACCGGAACATTATGTTCCTTTGCCCAGTTAATAAAGTCTTGTACAATCAGAAAGTATCCAATAAATCCCATGGAATCGATCACACTGATCTCGTATTCCAGTCGTTCATCATACTTAGAGTGCTCCGATTCTGGCACTTCCTCATTTCGAGCTTTGGCTTCCTCAAACCTTTCTACAAGGCCTTCTTTTGTCAGTCTTTTCAATTCATCAACTAAACTCAAATTGTCTTTTGTTGGAAAGCTTGGAAGATGATAAATGGTTTTGCCTTCGTCATCTTCTAAACGAAACTTAACATCACAGCGCTCGGCAATCTCAACAGTTCTTTCACATAATTCAGGACAATCTTTAAAAAGATCGTACATCTGATCAGAAGACTTGAAATAAAACTCTTCACTACCAAGTCTCCAACGACTCTCATCATGAAGAGTTTTATTACTTCCAATACAAATCAACACCTCTTGTGCCAGCTGATCTTCTTTATTGAGATAATAAACATCGTTGGCCGCAACTAAGGGTACAGATTCTTTTTTTGAAAGTTCAAATAGCAAGGGCTCTACTTCATCCCACTCTTTGACTCCCGTACGATTGAGTTCTAGGTAAAAACGATCGCCAAAAATATTTTTAAAACGGTGCAGTCTCTCTGTGGCTTCCTTCATTCCAAAACGACGCAGATGGGATACAATGTCACCAGAAAGACCGCCACTCAAGGCAATGATATCAGAGCTGTATTTCTCTAAAACTTCCCAATCAATTCTTGGCTTATAATAAAATCCTTCTTGGTAACCTATAGAACTTAATTGGCAAAGGTTTTGATAACCTTTGTAGTTCTGAGCTAGAAGAACCAAGCGTGTATTCGGTTGATAATTAACTTCTCTTTTCTCATTTTTAGTAAAACGATCTTCGGGAGCTAAATAGGCATCAAGACCCAAAAGAGGTTTAATGCCTTTTTTTAATGCCGTTAAGTAAAACTCAACAGCTCCGAACATATTTCCGCTGTCGGTGAGTGCGACAGCAGGCTGCTCAAAGGACTTTGCTTTATCAATCACCTGACCTGCGCGACAACTGGCTTCAAGCAACGAATACTGACTATGTAAATGCAAATGGACAAAAGGTTTCACAAGTCCCCACCCTCAAATATTTAGACTACTCCCACTCAATGGTCCCGGGAGGCTTACTAGTTACATCGTAAACCACTCGATTGACACCTTCCACTTCATTTGTAATGCGATTTGATACTCGCTGTAAAAAATCATGGGAAAAGGGATACCAATCGGCAGTCATAGCATCTTCAGATGTCACAGCTCTTAAAGCAAGGACGTTTGCGTAAGTCCTCGCATCCCCTTGCACTCCTACGGTATTGACAGGGAGCAACACACTGAAGGCTTGCCAAATTTTATCGTACAATCCCTGCTTTCTCAGCTCGGAAATATAAATATCATCCGCTTGTCTCAAGGTTTCCAATTTTTCTTTGGTCACTTCACCTAAAACTCGAATCGCCAATCCTGGGCCTGGAAAAGGATGACGCCCTAAACTGTCTGCTGGAATATCAAGCTCTTTACCAATCAATCGGACTTCATCTTTAAACAACTCTCTCAAAGGCTCTAAAAGTTTGAGATTCATTTTTTCTGGTAAACCGCCCACATTGTGATGGGTTTTTATAGTAACGGATTCCCCTCTCGTGGACACACTCTCAATCACATCAGGATAAAGAGTTCCCTGCACTAGCCACTTCGGAGAAGGCTCCATTTTTTTCACACAATGATCAAAGACTTCGATAAAAGCGTGACCAATTCTTTTTCTTTTAACCTCAGGGTCTGAAACCCCCGCAAGCTCCTGCAAGAAAACTTTCTCAGCATCCACTCCCGTGACATTGAGGCCTAATTTTTTATAGCGTTCTAAAACTTCATCGTATTCACCTGAACGCAACAAACCATTGTTAATAAAGTAACAATGAACTCTTTCATGCCCGAGTGCTTTTGTGACCAGTCTTGCTGCAACAGTGGAATCAACTCCACCACTTAAGCCAACAATAACATGCTCATCCTCTGGCACTGTTTCTTTTATACGTGTTTTTAACTCTTCAACAATATTTTCAGCTTTCCAATTGGCCTCCACTCCAGCCACTTTAAAAACAAAGTGCTTTAAGATCTCGCCTCCTTGCTCAGTATGACTGACTTCGGGATGAAACTGTACAGCAAAAAGATTGTTATTAACTAAAGCGGCCGGATGCCCTTCGTCCGACAATGCTAGGACTTTAAATCCAGGTGGTGGAACTTTAACAACATCACCATGACTCATCCAAACGGTTTGATCTTTTGATAAGTCTCCGATCTTATCCTGCCAGTGAACGGTCTTCTTACCGTATTCACGCACTTTGGCTTTCTCAACAATTCCACCATACTGTTGCGCCATCAACTGCATTCCATAGCAAATTCCCATAACAGGGGCTATTTCTAAAAGTTCCGCAATTTCTCTCTTAGGCGAAGAACTATCGTTTACCGAGAGAGGTCCTCCACTTAAAATAATAGCTTTAGGACGACGCTTTTTTATTTCTTCAGTTGAATAATTATAGGGATGCAATTCAGAATAAACATCCAACTCTCTTAAACGTCTTGCAATCAATTGAGTCACTTGCGACCCAAAATCCAATATTAAAACTCCGCCTTCCATTCTACACTACTCCAATCGATAATTAGGGGCTTCTTTTGTGATTGTTACATCATGAACATGGGACTCTTTTAGTCCCGAACCACTGATACGGGCAAACTTTGCTTTTTCTTGAAAATGCTGAATATCGGTGGCTCCGACATAACCCATTCCAGCTCGCACTCCCCCCAGAAGTTGGTGCACAATTCCTGAGGCTGACCCTCTGTAAGGAACTTTACCTTCAATTCCCTCTGGAACAAGTTTATCATTTTCTTTAACGTCACCTTGAAAATAGCGATCTTTTGAACCCTTACTCATTGCCCCTAATGACCCCATCCCACGGTAGAGTTTATAAGTTCGACCTTGATACAAAATTGTTTCGCCAGGACTTTCTTCGGCCCCAGCTAATAGGTTTCCGACCATCACTGTGTTAGCACCTAAGGCCAAAGCTTTTGCCATATCACCGGAGTATTTAATCCCACCATCAGCAATAATGGTTTTCCCATGTTTTTTCGCTGCCTTTGCGCAGTCGATGATGGCTGCCACTTGTGGCATTCCTACGCCAGCAACAATTCGAGTGGTACAAATACTTCCAGGCCCCACACCGACTTTCACGACATCAGCACCTTTTGAATAAAGAGCCTCACAAGCTTCCGCAGTGACCACATTACCTGCAACAATAACAACATCAGGGAATTCTTTCCTCACCCACTCCACTTGATTTAAAACATTTTTAGAATGTCCATGGGCTGTATCTACTACTAAAATATCACAGTGTTTTTCAACTAAGGCCGCGGCTCGTTCTCTAGAAGTATTATCAATACCAATCGCCGCTCCAACTAACAGTCGCCCTTTTGAGTCTTTTGATGAATCGGGATAGGTCGTCGCTTTTTCAATATCTTTGATTGTGATAAGCCCCTTTAAAGCCCCTTCATTATCCACTACCAAAAGTTTTTCAATGCGATGCTTGTGCAAAAGAGTCTTAGCCTCCTCTAAAGTCGTCCCCTCTTTTGTTGTGACTAAATTTTCCTTCGTCATAATATTTGAAATGGGTTGAGTCAGATTGGTTTCAAAACGTAGATCACGATTGGTTAAAATTCCAACAAGCTTCCCTGATTGAGTCACCGGAACTCCGCTAATGGAATAATGGGCCATCAAATTGAGGGCCTCTTCAACACTGGCATCTGGTCTTAAGGTGATAGGGTCTGTGATCATTCCACTTTCATATTTTTTAACTTTCTCAACTTCAAAAGCCTGCTTTTCAATATCTAAGTTTTTATGAATAATACCAAGCCCCCCTAACTGAGCAAGAACTCGGGCCATTCTATTTTCTGTAACAGTATCCATGGCCGCAGTAATGAGGGGTGTATTTAAATACACATCACGAGCAAAAAAACTTCGAGTTGAAATTTCACTAGGTACTATTTCAGAATACTGTGGGATGAGTAAAATATCATCATAAGTTAAAGCCTCTTCTTGTAAATTCATCCTTCCTCCTCAGTATTATCGTACCAACTTTTATATAATAAATAATTATTTGCCGATTGACGTAAAAATTTTAATTCTTCTTCACGCAAAGGTCTGATTTTTTTTGCAGGCACACCCATGTAAAGATAATCCGACTCTGTTTTTGATCCTTCAGTCAGCAATGATCCCGCAGCTAAAAAACTGCGAGGTGCCATTTCAGACCCATCTAATAACGTGGCATTCATACCAACAAAAGCTTCATCTCCAATGGTGCAACCATGAAGCATTGCTTTATGTCCGACAGTCACAAAATCACCGACAGTCGTCCCATATTTTCCATAGGTGCCATGGATAACAGTCCCATCTTGAATATTTGTGGATTGCCCTATTTTTATGGGCATAACATCGCCTCTGAGAACACATTGAAACCAAATGGAAGAATCCTCACCGATAACAACATCACCAATTAAGTCGGCAGAGGGCGCAATGAAACAATTTTTTCCAACTTGCGGTTTTTTTCCTCTCAACATCATCACGACTCCTATTGATTCTCTGTTTTATCAACCCTTTGGCCTTGTAATAGCGATGGCCTCGCTTTGTCCACACTCACCATGACAAAGTCGCCTGGTTTTTCTGAAGTGCATGGAAATTTTATTTTTCTATTTTGTGTGTTTCGACCAAAAGCCACGCCGTCATCAGTCACTTCTTCAACGAGAACTTCGTAAGTCTGACCGATACAGTCTTGAGAAAGTTTTAAAGCAATAGGTCTTTGCAATGCAAAAACTCTTTCGAGCCTTTCCGATTTTTCCTCTTCGGAAAGATGATCTTCCCAACGAGCTGCCTTTGTAAAAGGACGAGGAGAATATTTAAAAGCATAAATACCATCATATTGAACTTCTTCAATAAGACTTAAAGTTTCTTTAAATTGCTCTTCCGTTTCACCAGGGAAACCAACAATGATATCCGTTGAGAACGCCACTCCTGGTATGGTTTCTTTTATCATCCTAACTTTCTCAAGATAATCCTCACGACTGTAACCACGATTCATTCTTTCTAAAACTTCGGAGTTACCACACTGAACCGGCAGATGGATATAATCACAGATTTTATCACGATAGGTTTGTGATATTTTCACAAGCTCTTGATTAAAATCTTTGGGATGGGAAGTTGTGTATCGAATCCTATGAATGTCTGTATCAGTCGCCACGGCTTTTAATAAGCCACCAAAATCCGTTCCGCACTCCGATTTGTAGGAATTGACGTTTTGCCCAAGAAGAGTCACCTCTTTAACTCCTCTTTTCGTGAGGTTATTTATATCATTGATTAACTCAGAAAGCTTACGACTTCTCTCACGACCACGGGTAAAGGGAACCACACAAAAGGTACAGAAATTATCACAGCCCTTTGTAATATTAACAAAAGTGGAAACCCCGGGGTTACGAATCAAAGTTTCCACTTGATAAGGCTGGCTATGAAGAAACTTAGTGGAGTTGAGCTTATCCTCTGAACTCTCAAGCTTTGAAACTAGCCCTGGTAACTCATCAATGGCATCTGTTCCAAACACAAAATCGAGGAGTGGAATGTCCGCAAGAAGCTTTTTCTTCTCCTGCTGAGCCACACAGCCTCCCACCCCTATTTTGAGTCTTGGATTGGCCGATTTAAGATTTTTATAACGTCCGACCTCAGAGTGGACCTTATGGACAGGCTTTTCTCGCACACTACAAGAGTTAATGATAATTAACTCTGATTCATCGGGGGTCTCAACCGGGTGATAGCCCACCATTTCAAGAAGAGAGTACATTCTTTCGGTGTCATTAACATTCATCTGACAGCCGTATGTGGTGATAAAAACACCCTTATTCATTCCTAGCCTCATTTTTAATAATCCCTTTAAGTCTTAGTAAACTCAGGGAAAAATCTTATGACTTGCAGCGTTTAATTTCGTAGGTTATAACACCATTTTTTACGGAGTCAACAAGGACAAATAATATGGAACCACGCCTGAAAACTTCCACTCAGTGGAGCCCTTTTCCTGAGGAACTTTGCCAATTAACTAGTCAATCTCTCAAAGAGCGCTTCGCCGAAGAATATGACCTGGATAAGGCTGAATTTGTTGTTGAAGGCCGTATTTATGAAAAAGAGATTGTGGGTCTTTATGGAGTGCGATTTAAAGATGAGATCAAACAGTACAACTTTGAAGTCTCACTGGAATATGACTCTGAAAAAGAAAAAGCCTTAGATCTTATTCAAAACTCTATGGATGTTGTTGAACATCTCTTAACGGAACTTTTTGAAGAAGACTTTGAAGACTACGAACTCTCTAAAACTTGGCAGACCATGCCTTATGAAAAAAAGATGTATTTTTATAAATACTCTACCAACAATACAGACTTAGAAGCACAAGCTGACAAACTTCTTGAAGAGTTTGAAAAAAAACTTGTTTACGGAGAGAAACCTCCTATCGAAACTCCGCTTGAGTCCTCTGATAACAAAACACTTCACTAAAACTAAAGTTAGGTTAAGAGCTTTTAACACCTTTTATCTAGAGTGTAGAAAACTTTAGCCCTAGAGGGAAAGCTTCTCCTTTTGCATTTGAAATTTACCTTATATCTTAAAGACAAAACTTTGCTCATAACCCTCTCCAAAGATCCTATCCAATTGTGTGAAAATCTTAACTTATTATTCATGGAGTCTTAACTAAAGCTTTGTTTAGGATCTGGTACTCTTTCTGCAGGGATAACAATTGAGTTCATTCAACAGGAGGACGTATATGAAGTTGAAATTCAAAGGACAAAGAGCTGTAACAACTGATAATATCAAAGACATCAAGTATGAAGTGCAAGAGGATTCCATACCTAAGAGCAAGCGAAGAGGGCTAAAGCTAAAACAAAATACACCAATATTTGGAACCGAGACTTAAGAGGATTGAGCACACATACTGGCTCATTGGGCAAACACTCATCTTCCTATAACTTGTATTCAGATTCAATTTAAACATATTTCAACAAAGCGATAGTAAGGCTCATAGCCCGAATGATTGCTATGAAAAGTAACACACAAATATTTTAAGTTCGAATTGAGAGCTTTTATAAACAAATGAGTAATGCCCAGCTTATGGATATTAAGACTAAAGGAGCCGGCGCTGACCTTCGACCTACAACATTTGAAGTTAAACTAAGTAAAGTCGCAACAATTATAACTTAAAGCCTCTTATCGAGTGATTCCATATCACAAATTCTAAACTCGTTTATTGTAATAGCATCCAACGAAGTGACGTTTAGAAGGAGTCACTCATAAATTGATAAATTTTATCTCGCAACTTCCCATAACTGAAAAGAATAGACATAAAATGACTCTTTTCAAATTCCCATATTTGATCAGGCTCCCACCGACTGGCAAGGTGGTATTGCAATGATGTCGGAACGGAAAAGTCTTTATTAGCAAGCACCATAGCCAGCTTTACATGGGGATTCCTTGAAGCCGTCTGAGATTTTAATGATTTTAGTATCGCTTGGTCATAATCTTCATAGCTTTTAATACCAAGCTTTCTCATCCTGGTTTCACGCAATAACTTTAAGTCCTCCTGATTTGAACGAGAAATAATCAGATGAAGAGGAGCCCCTGCCACGATAGTGACTAAAGACTTCACATTCCGAGGAAACTCATTAAAGTAACAAGAGGTTCCGATCCCTCCTTTACTGGTCGATAGCACAGCCACCTTCGTGTTCTTTAAATAACGAACTATGGATAAGAAGGCCTTTTTACCGTAATCAATTTCTTTTTGATGAGACTCTAAGTCTAGAGGATCAAAAACATTATCTGAACCCGTCCACTTATCTAAAATAACAGTCGGCAAACCGTTTCTGCAAAAAAACTTTGCATACTGCCTATCCACTAAATTAGTTCCCCCAGTTGGAGGTACTATGAGTGCCACTTGGTGAGGAGACTTCAATTCTCTTAAACCGTAATTTATAACTTTCACTTTGAGATTATTTTTAAACTTAAAAATATTAGAGACAGGTTTAGAGCACTGTGTTTCCACTTGCGCAAAAGCAGTAAAACTAAAAAACACACTAAAAATTATTGGAATACTCAATAAATTTGAAAAAACCCCGCCCATCAACCTTTTTTATTTCCAGACTCTTAGCTTTGTCAAACGGATCTTTTTTTTAACACTTACACAAAAAGGTCAGCCTCTCCGTTAGACCAAACAAATGCCATGGACGAACCATCAATAAAAGTCGACTTGAGATTAGCAATGGACTCCCTGGCTTCATTCCCGTCGGTCGCTCCCATTCCTATAAAAACAAAATCAGCAGTCCCTGTGGACTCTTCTTTTAAAGCTTTTAAAGGCTCTTTTTCAAATAACACTATTTTTACTTCAGCCTCTATACGGGCCTGTCTTTTTATCCTCATCATCTCTTCTTCGACACTTTTCACATCAGTCCCCTGAGGTACAGCCCTTAACAGTCGAATGGATGCTCCGTTCCACGTATTATTAAGAGTCATAAGATAGGAAAACAAAGCCATAAGAGATCCATTGCTTTGATCTCGCCACCATAAGTCTATTTTCTTTTTCTTTTTTGTAAGATTCAAAGAGGATTTCTTGAATACGACTAAATTTAAATTAAAAGTACCAACAACTTCAATGGTCTTATAAAAGCTCTCTATTCCTCCGTCAGCATCAGGATACTCTAACAACACCGTGTTCGCTTTAAGTGCTCCAATGGAGTGAGTTTGTAAATAGTCAAACAACCCATCATGGAAATTTCTCGTTACCAAACTCTCTGTGAAAGCTTGGATTTTCTCTTTCTTTAAAAAGAGTTTAATTTCTGATTTTCTTTGTTCAGACATTTTGTACTGCTCTTGAAAATTTATCTTGTTATTTTCATGAATCCCTAAAACAGTGTACAGTCCCCTAGAACTCTCAATCCATGAACCTAACTGAATCAGCAGTTTATTTGACTCTAAATCATCATGGATAGAAACCAGAACAGGACGCCAGTTTTTAGAATGGGCCTTAGTCCCCTCCAAAAGCTTTAAGCCATTACGAACACCTCTAAAAATATAACCTCTTTTAGCATCACCATGACTTGTTTCTATGTCTTTTTTCTTTAAATAAAAATAAATGATTGCCGAAACACTGAGAGCTACCAAGGCATAAGTGTCGTTGATTTTCATCATAACGATCGTACAACCTATGGCCCCTGCTAAAGCAGTCGACCAATGATAAAAACGAAACTGAGGACGAAAACTCGGATTTCCTCCTTTACTTTCAACGAAAGCAGAGAGATTGATTGTTCCATAGGCGATAAGAAAAAACATAGAGATCACTTCGGCCACAGCATTAAGATCTCCCGCCCAAATCACCGCAATTGCGATAACAAAAGTTAAAACAGTGGCTCTTTGCGGCTCATCAGAAGGTCCCTCTCCTTTGGAAAAATAAGTCAACGGACGCATTAAACCATCTCGGCCCATGGCCTGTAGTATCCTCGGCGCACCAAGAAAACTACCCAAGGCGGAACTTAAAGTCGCTGCAAATACACCAAGTATGATGAGAGGAGAAAATACGCTTATAGTCTGCAAAGAAAGAAAAGGTTCCATTTTTAAGTCAGCTCGCGATGTTGAACCCGCAACCAACACCATTTGTAAAACGTAAATTAACAGAGTGAACAAAATGGCCAATAAAGTACCCCAAGGTATGGAACGCTCTGGATTCTTCAAATCTCCTGACATATTGGCACCAGCCGTGATCCCCGTTGTCGCTGGAAAAAAAATGGCAAAAGCCACCCAAAAACTCACCCCATCAGTAAACTCTGATGTTTTATTCCCAAGATAGGTCTCCATATTAAAGTGAAAAATTCCACCAATAAGAAAACTAAAAATAGAAAGCAATAAAATTCCAAGAACATAATACTGCACTTTCAAGGCGACATCGGCTCCCTTAAAAGTGAGATAAAAAAGTCCCCCGATCACTAGGCTTGAAATAATTTCTGGCAATCGAATGGAGCGCAAGAACTCACCAGCTGTTTGAGTCGGTGTTTCTATAAAACCAAGAAAAGGAACCAAAGTCTCAGTGAGAGCTTCTGTAAAACCAATCACATAAAAAGAGACACCGACAGCTTGAGCGATAAAAAGAGTGATCCCAATGGTTCCCCCAAAATCAGGCCCCAAGGCTCTTGAAATCATGTAATAAACACCACCTCCACGCACCTCTGTGTTTGTGGATATGGCAGAAAGGCTCAATGCCGTTAATGTTGTGATCATTTTTGAAAGACCGAGAATCAAAAGACCTAACCAAAGGCCAGAGTGCCCTACCACAAACCCGGTTCTCATAAACATTATCACACCGAGAATCGTTAATACGCAGGGAGTAAAGACTCCTTCAAAAAGACCAAAACGCCCTTGGGGATTGCTTGGCAGCACATCGTTTTTACTAAATAACTTCATGATTTATACATTTTAACCATCTCTATAAAAATAAAGTAGTCTTTTTCGTTTTTTACTAGGAGCTGTTAACAATTCATCTCCGTGATTAGGTTTTAAAACCTCAATCATTTTGAGTTAAGCGTAGGCTGAACTTTATTAGACGTGCCCAAAGCCACATCGAATCAGGTGAAGGTCAGCACAACTCAAAATAGCGAGGGATTGAAATCCCAGTAGTTAATTGAATTGTCAGTAGTCCCTAAACAGATTCATAACTTCAATATAAAATGTCTCGCGACACTTTACTTTTTCCTATACACTCTCAAAACAATGAACCTCTAAAAGCCCAAAATTGAAACATGACTATGGAAGATAAAAAAATTGGATTAATGGAAGCCATTTCCATCGGTATCGGCGGGATGGTTGGTGGTGGAATTTTCGCCGTTCTTGGTCTAGCCACAGCACTCGCAAAAGGTGGAACACCACTTGCCTTTTTAATAGCGGGGCTGATCGCTTTGTTAACATCTTATTCTTATACCAAACTGTCTCTTGCCTATCCTGATCGCGGAGGGACTGTGAAATTTATGAATGAATGCTATGGAATTGGTATTTTCAGTGGCGGACTAAACAACCTATTGTGGATGAGCTACATCATTATGCTCTCACTTTACGCCAACGCTTTTGGATCCTACGCCCCCAATCTTCTCTCTATTACTGGAGACCACTCAATTGACTGCCATATTTTCATTTGTTTCGTTATTTTTCTGGCTACCGCCATCAATTATTACAGTATTGATGTGGTTGGAAAAATTGAATCATTTGCAGTCTACATTAAACTTTTCATACTGATTAGCTTTGTCTTTATTGGGTTTTACGGCCTCATCGACAGTGAAAACCTTGTGCAACTCTCAATATCTGAATGGACTTCTCCCATTAGCTTAATAACGGGAGGACTTGTTATATTTGTCGCCTACGAAGGCTTTGAACTTATCGCCAATGCCGCCCCAGACATTCGTGAACCTGAAAAAAATATCCCAAGAGCCTTTTACTTGTCCGTCTTCTTTGTGATTTGTCTCTATATTGCTATTGCCTTAATAACGGTCGGTTCTCTTCCATTTGAAAAAATAAAACAAGCTCAAGATTATGTTTTAGCAGAAGCTTCAAAACCAATGCTTGGAGATTTTGGCTTCATTATCATCACTATTGCAGCTCTCATTTCCACCTTTTCAGCCATCAATGCTTCTCTCTATGGTGGGAGTCGTGTCAGTTATGAGTTAGCTGAAGATGATGAAGCCCCCCACGAATTAACTCAGTACTTCTGGAATCAACCCATTGGGCTTGCTGTGACAGCCATTTTAACTCTTATTATCGCGAACACTCTTAAACTGAGTTCTATTTCAACTGCGGGAAGCTTAGGGTTTTTACTCATCTTCACCTTGGTCAATTGGGGAGCTTATAAAAAGAACAGGGAGATTAAAAGTTCAAAAGCGATCACTCTAATAGCCACTTTATTTTGCTTTATTGCGACTCTGGCTCTAACCATGCATCAGCTTCAAAATAATATTCTCGGCATAACAGTTTCGATTGGAATCATTTTATTTAGTTTTTTATTGGAGTTTATTTATAAAAAGTTTTTTGACCATATACAGTGACCAAAATATTTAAACTTCCTAAAGAAATCAGGTTTAAAGAGATCTAACAACGAGAGTTAAAAAAGAGAATTCTCGTTTTAAAGACTCTAGGAAAATCTCTTAGAGTCACTTATGAGTTCTTTTTTAGTATTCGTTATCATCCCGATCAGAAGAATCACTCACTCCACGAACTTCTTCGATAAAGCTTCTTTCTTCATCATAATCACGACTATCGTCTTCATCAGAGGACTCATCAATTTCAAGCTCTTGAATGGCGTGGAGAAAATCAGACTCGGTACTGAGGTCTTTTTTGATTAACTCTAAGTATTTACTTGGATAACGAGAAGTTAGCTCTTCAATGTACTTTTCAAGCTTGCCTTCTGAGAGAATTTTTTTACGTATCTGAATTTTCTTCCAATAAAGAAGGTAGTGATAACGGCAATAGCTTTCTACCACTGCTGGCTGATCGCAATCTCTAACACGACAAAGAATGCGCCCTTCCGCATCGGTTAACACAATATCTTTTTCAATCTTAATTTTTTCTGCCACAGAAGATTTAGCGACTTTTTTTGTTTTCTTTTTCTCTTCACTTTTCGGGGCTACTTTTTTCTCAACGACCTCAACCGGCTTAGCTGTCTCCTCTTTTTTCTTTGCTGCTTTTTTAACAACTTCTGTTTTTTTAGGAGCTGATACTGATTTAGTTTCTTTCTTTTTAACAGCCTTTTTCTTGGCCACTTTCTTTTTAGCAACCTTCTTCTTCACTACTTTTTTAGGAGCCGCTTTTTTAGCAACTTTCTTTTTGGCTGTTTTTTTAGTCGCTACTTTTTTTGTGGCTTTCTTTTTAGTCGCTTTGCTTTTAGCCGCTTTTTTACTGGCTTTGGAGGCCTTTTTAGCCGTTTTTTTCTTAGCTGCTTTTTTCTTCGTGGTTTTCTTCTTTTTGGCCATGATTCCTCTTCAAAATTTTCAATTTAAACGATGACTTCGCAAATCGCGCCTATTTAAGCACAATATCGCCATACTTGGAAATGATTTTGATGTTGCCTTGCTCGGAACCATTTAATCTTCCCTTTCTTTCTGTCCAACGACCCCGCTTAATTTTTCTTAAAACATTGGGCCCCCACAAGTGCCCCTTTTCTGAGCGCAAACTGACCAACGCCCCTGAGTTTTTAGGAACATCAAGCGTGATTGGCGCTTCATTGGAATTAACCTTAAAGCTCTGTAAACTCTCAACTTTTGCAGTCAAGGACCCTTTGTCAAAATCACCATCAAAATTACCCGAGTATTTTGTTAAATGAAAAACCCCACTAATATTCTTTACGTTCGCGCGCCCGTTAACATCAATCATGCTGACTGCACCTGAATGGTTTTGAAGCCGAATAGGACCATCGTGCTCTGTAATCTGAAAATTAGCAGAATGATTGTTAATCGCTAACTCACCCTTTGTTTTTGCAAAAACAGCCTTGCCTTTAAAAAGTTGTAAATCGAAGGATCCTTGATGCTCAGCAACATCAACCAATCCATTGATCACTTGAACCTTGTATCTTCCTTTGCCGTTGCGAGAGATCACCTTACCATCCGTCACTTGTACACTGAAGTCCGAAGGCCACTTATCCAAATACACCTCACCTTCATTCCAGAAAGCTTCGATAGGTCGAGCAGGGGCCGTTATTTTTAAATCAAAAGGAGGGACCTTGCCATTTTTGCGAACCTCTTCAAAGTCCGATTGTTCAGATCCACCTTTAACAACAATCTCCCACTGATTTTGATTCTTTCGCGCCGTAAAGGTCCACCCCATAGGATCACCTTGAGTTTCAGCTTCCACTTTTAAAGTGTCTGACTCAGTGGGTACAATCTGCAAGCGTCCCTTAAAACCGCGAACCACAATTTTTTCAGCCAATCCTAATGGCTGAACAACCGGTTGAAACCGAACAGCGTAAACAGAGTTTGCACTAAAAAAAAGGCTCAATGCTATTAGAGTTTTTTTCACCAGACACTCCTTTTATAGGTGGACTTTATCTTAAAACCTTTCTAGCGGACTGTCACAACAAAATATCACATCCTGTCAATCGCAAAGGTTTAACACTGTTGACTTTTTTTGTGTTTTTTCCTTTAGTGCGTCTAGACAAGGAGTCAACCATGGAATCCACATACATATTAAGTGCTAAAAGAACAGCCATCGGATCTTTTCAAGGACAGTTTTCAAACACACCCGCCCCACACTTAGGAGCTGCCGCCATTAAAAGTGCTGTTGAAGAGTCCGGAGTAAAAAAAGAGGATATTAATGAACTGATCTTCGGACAAGTCCTCACTGCCGGAGCGGGACAAGCCCCTGCTCGACAAGCCTGTATCTATGCTGGCCTTCCAACATCGGTAGCCTGTATGACCATCAATAAAGTTTGTGGTTCTGGCCTCAAAACAGTTATGCTCGCCAGTGACAACATTCGTTTAGGAGAGTCTGAAGTCGTTGTCGCCGGTGGACAAGAAAATATGACCTTAGCTCCACACCTCCTCGAAAACTCCCGAGCGGGTTATCGCATGGGGCCTGTGACCTCCACAGATTCCATGATTAAAGATGGTTTATGGGATCCTTATAATAATTTTCACATGGGTGTGGCTGCTGAACTGTGTGTTAAAGAACAAAACTTCACTCGTGAAGAACAAGATGACTTCGCAAAAACAAGTTACGAGTGGGCTCAAAAAGCACAAACAGAAGGTCTATTTAAAAATGAAATTACTGCGGTTGAAGTAAAAACGAGAAAAGAAACGGTTGTGATTTCTGAAGATGAAGAACCTCAAAAAGCCCGCTTTGATAAAATGGCAAGTTTGCGTCCTGCTTTTGACAAAGAGGGAACTGTCACTGCTGCCAACGCTTCTAAAATTAATGACGGTGCGGCTGCCCTGGTACTCTGTAGTGAAACTTACATGCAAAAGCATTCTCTAAAACCAATGGCAAGAATCATTGCCCACGCCAGTTTTGCCCAAGAGCCAAAATGGTTTACAACGGCTCCTGTTGGCGCCATGAAAAAAGTTTGTGAAAAATCAGGAATTAAAATGGAAGAAATTGATCTTTTTGAAATCAATGAAGCTTTTTCTGTTGTCACTCTTGCAGCCATGAAAGAACTTTCCATTCCAAGAGAAAAGGTCAATGTTCATGGTGGAGCGGTAGCCCTGGGCCATCCTATTGGAGGCAGTGGAGCCAGAATTTTCACCACTCTTCTACATGCACTAAAAGCTCGTAATAAAAAATATGGTATGGCTTCTATTTGCATTGGTGGTGGCGAAGCGGTGGCCGTTATTGTGGAGAATTTATGATTAATAAAATCTATGACAGCGCTGAAAAAGCAATAGAGGGTGTAAAAGATGGAATGACTATCCTCACTGGTGGTTTTGGTCTTTGTGGCCTACCTGAGAACCTTATTATTGCTCTTAGAGACTCTGGTGTTAAAAATCTAACCTGTGTATCTAACAATGCTGGCGTGGATGATTTTGGCTTAGGACTTCTTCTTCAGACCAAACAAATAAAAAAAATGATCTCTTCCTATGTTGGTGAGAACACAGAATTTGAACGACAGTTTCTATCTAAAGAATTAGAGGTGGAGTTAAATCCTCAAGGCACTTTAGCAGAACGTTTAAGAGCTGGTGGAGCTGGAATCCCCGCCTTTTTCACTCCCACAGGTTACGGAACTGTTGTCGCCGACGGTAAAGAAACTAGAGAGTTTGACGGCCGTCACTATGTTATGGAGCGTGGGATTGTTGGTGACTTCGCTTTTGTTAAAGCTTGGAAAGCCGATCCTTTTGGAAATCTCTTGTTCCGCAAAACCGCTCGTAACTTCAATCCAATGATGGCAACAGCTGGTAAAATAACTGTGGCTGAAGTGGAAGAAATCGTGGAGTATGGAGACATTGATCCCGATCAGGTGCACACACCAGGAATTTTTGTCCAAAGAATTATCAAGGGACAAAGTTTTGAAAAAAGAATCGAACAACGAACCACGCGGGAGAGAGTTTAATGGCCTTATCAAGAGAACAACTTGCCCAAAGAATTTCTAAAGAAATCGAAGATGGTTTTGTGGTCAATCTTGGAATTGGTATCCCTACTTTAGTGGCCAACTACATTCCTTCCGATAAAGATGTTATGTTACAAAGTGAAAATGGTCTTTTAGGACTTGGCCCATTCCCTTATGAAGATGAAGTCGACCCTGATCTTATCAATGCGGGTAAACAAACTGTTACAGCCCTCCCAGGGGCCTCCTTTTTTTCTTCTGCTGAAAGTTTCGCCATGATTCGAGGAGGACATGTTGATTTGACTGTTCTCGGTGCAATGCAAGTGGATCAAAACCGCTCTATTGCCAACTGGATGATTCCAGGAAAGATGGTCAAAGGTATGGGTGGCGCTATGGACCTTGTCGCCGGAGCGAAAAGAGTGGTTGTGGCCATGCAACATGTGGATCGTCATGGAAATCCAAAATTACTGAAAGAATGTGATCTTCCTCTAACGGGAACTCGCTGCATTGATCTTGTGGTGACTGACTTCGGAGTTTTTGGTTTTAACGAAACAGGTTTTATCTTAAAAGAGATTGCTCCTGGTTTAGAAGTTAAAGAAGTGATTGAAGCGACAGGGGCTCCTGTTCAACTCCCTAATGAACCTCTCATAATGACTTTTTGATCATTTTTAACGTGTACATATCTTAACTCATCCTCGACGACAGTCTTAAATCAAATAGTTTGAAAGACAGAACTCTTCTGCGTTCCTATAATAATAAAGAATGCGACTCTCATTTGAATCTTAAAATTGGAAGACTCAAAAGATTGAGCATGACTATTTTTACTTGAGCGGATCATAGAGTTGGATGGGTATGGCTAACAAAATTGTTAAATTAAAAAGAAACGAAGAACTCTTTCAAGAAGGCGACTCGCCCGATGCCATGTACGTCATCAAAAAAGGACGACTTGCGATCACCAAGAAAAAAGGAAACACAAAAATCACACTCGCCGAACTTAAGCCAGGAGATTTATTAGGTGAAATGGCTTTCTTTGAAAAAGCACCTCGTAGCGCTGGCGCTATGGCTTCTATGGATGGAACTGAAGTCATTGAATTGCCTTTTTCAGCATTGGAAGCTCAATGGGCAAGCCTACCAGTTTGGGTGAAGTCCATCGTTAAAGCGGTCAATGGACACTTGAGAGCGGCCAATATTAAAATTAGACAACTTGAGAGAACGAAAGAAGAGGAACTTGAAGTCTTCCCCGCCCATTTAATCAATCAACTCATGTCTATTCTTGGATTTGTAACAAGATATTATGGGGAAGAAAGTGAACAAGGTTTACAGGTTCCCGCCGGAACATTAAGAAAGTACACCATTCAAGTTTTTAGGCAAGCCACCCATAAGATGAACAAACTCTGTGAGATACTTTCTGAGTTCGACTATATGTCCATTGAAAATCTTGGTGAAGGAAAAACAAGGCTTATCGTTAAAGACATAGATTTTATTTTCCGCTTTGTGGAGTTTCATAACAATCAAATCTTCTCAGAACAGGCTAAGAAATTTAACATTACTAAACAACAGCTTGAGCCCCTTAAAGTCGCCAAATACTATGGTGAGAAAGCTGAAAAAAATGGAAAGGGTTTTGTGAAGCTCAACATTACTGAACTTAGTGGAATTTCCTTTAAAGAAATGGGCTCAAAAATCGATGCTTCCGATGTAAAGTCTCTAGCTGAAACCGGCTTGTTGGGTGATCACTCTTCCGATGGCGATGCCGACTATATTGAATTTGATGTGGATTACGTCTCTGAGATCGTTCCTTTCTGGGAGCTTATTTTTCATTTAAAATCATTCCAATCAGAATAAACATTTTTTTCCTAATGTATTAAGATCTTTTTAATGATACTGAGGAATTCTTGTAAACCTTACGCTATCTTAATCTCTGCCCTAAACATCATTTACTCAAAGTTTAGCCTTACACCAAATAGGAAAAATCTACGCACTTTTCCCTAATCATTTTATAATTTTTTCTTATTACTTATTTTGCGTCAACATAAGAAATTTTACCTGTCATGTTCAAATAAATTCTTTGCTGGAGAAGAAACATGTCAATAACTCATATTTTTGTTTTATTTATTCAATTGGTTAATTTCGCAGTCGCTGAACTAAACCATCAAGACACTGCCTATTCCTGCACAACTCCGATGTTTTCAGACGAAATACATAGAAAATACACGGCTTTTTATTCCATTCAATCCTCAGATAAGAGCCACTGGGTGGCAAAAATTGGTAAGTCTCGTATTGGTTTTTTCGATAAGCATACCCTCACATGGTCAGATCCATTTAGAGTCACCCACTCTTATGGAGCTGTAGAAGATCGAAAATGCATCAACTGTGAATATATAGAGTTCAGTGGTACTTTACATGGAGATGCTATTCGACTGTATATGGGGCAATATTATGATCACGGGTGGCAAGCTATCGGTGGTGGGATGAGCCGACTTCTTCACATCAACAATGAGCGAGCTGAATTTCTAGGCGTATGCAGACCTGCTGATATACAATACGACTTGCAATCACACAGGGAGGAATTACGCACCCTCGTCTGGGAACTTGTTGAACTGGCGGGTAGGACTGATGAATTTGAGCTAATTGAATAAAAACAAATCAGATATTCATTTACGTGATTATATTTGAACCTAGTATTTATTTAAGTTCACAAGTGGGCTTAAATAAAATCAACCATGATTGTCTGATGTGGATGCCGAGCGCATCCATAGCCAATCCACCAACAATAGCAAAATTAATTTTCTCTTTACTTAAGGGGCGAGATGCAATTTCTAAAGTTTCTCCAAGGAATCAATTCTACAGGGTAGTTCCCAAACACCATCATTCACTTCCGGATTCCAAATACGATATCTCCATGTGGCCCTCACAATCATACTCCCTGTAGAACAATGAAAAACAACATCTCCCCTTTCGATAACAAGAGGAGACAAATCCCCCCCCTTCCCAGTAAAAGATTTGTAAGTTTCTATTTTGAATACCCTCAGATGCACAATCCCTCTCTCTAGTCATACTTTGACCTACATGCTTTATAAATGGGTCACAAAGACCTTCAGACAAAGAGTCATCAGCTTTCAAAATTATTGAATAAGATAACGAAAGAAAAATAATAAATTTAATACCAAACATCATTTCAAAATACCCTAGTCATTATAACAGTTAATGATCGAAATAGAACATTGGACACCTCCACACATTAGAGGCCTATAATCAAAGTATCATTAATCCAGCTACAGTTTATTATTTAATTAGGTTGACTGAAATATTTGCACAATACATGAGCATTTTTACAAATAACGCATCATGCATGATTCTGAAATAGCCTCCCCCCTTTTTGTGGTGATAGAACTTTCTCTATGTCCAAAGCACTGAAATATTTACTATTCTTAGTTGTTTTCTCTGGCTGCGCTTCACAACCTTTGGTTTCAGTGGATTACGGTGATTCACTTCAAAATACGGAGCCTGAATTTCAATGGCCCGTCTACGGCGCGATCATGACTCAAAAATTTCGCCCCATCAAACGAAGCCCTTACAGAAGACGACATCAAGGTATTGATTTGGCAGCTCCTTCTGGCACCCCCATTGTTGCTATTGACCATGGAAGAGTGGTTTATGCTGGCCATGGTTACACTGGTTACGGCCGACTTGTTATCGTGGAACATCTGAATAAGCGTTATCGCAGTTATTACGCTCACCTCAGTCGTTACAAAGTGGAGCGTGGGGATATTGTTAAAAAAGGAGATATCGTCGGCTTAATGGGTAAGTCCGGCCGAGCCACTGGAGTTCATCTTCATTTTGAACTAAGAAAAGACCAACTTGTTGTTAACCCTATGGACCATCTGCCTCCGAAAACAACCCAAGCACAAAAACAACCCGCTACTCCTTAACGAGCGCCTTTGGATCGTAACTGATTGATCATATCTTGATAGATCATTCTTTCTGACGAACCATCTCCGTAAGAATCTCGTCGCTCCATGGCTTTCTCAAGAGCTGTGGTCTCTCTTCGACCTACTTTTATGTTCACATCAATTTTAGGATGATCTAAGAACACATTGAAAACCTGTTTTAATCTTTCTAACTCCTCCCCTGACAACCCTCTTTGTTTAAAAAGAAATATCAAAGGAGTTTCTCTATTTTTTAGTACAAAGTTAGGATCAGCACCACGAGCAAGAAGCCAAGCTATCAAGTCTTTATTTTTAATATTTCCAGCATCAAACATTTTTTCATTGAGTATAGAGACATCAAATTCTTCAGCTCTAAGTATTCCTTTAAAAAGCTCTTTCACATCAGAATTAACATTCAAAATATTTTCAATAAATCCAAAAGAATCTAAGGCTGGATCAAAAACAGCACCACTTGTTTTTTGCAATGGATTGGCACCCTTCTGTATTAAATAATCAAGAATCGCGTATTGCTCGGCTCTCAATGCTACAATTAACAAAGTCAAACCATCCTCGGTTAAAACTTGCAGACTCGCTCCCATTTCAATAGAAGCTTTAACCTGAACCAGATCACCTGAATTAACAGCATTCACTAGTTGCAAAGTCGGATCGGTCTCCCCGACTTTTACCACAGGCTTTTCAGGAGAGACTCTTGTTAAAGATTGTTCGTGTGAACCACAGGATGAAAGAATCAGAAGGAATAAAATCCAAATAAGTGACTTCATATGCTCGCTCCAATTCCTATTGTAAAACTTTGTCCTCTTCGATAAGCCTGCCAAACCTGTCCTTCCTGCTCCAAGCGAACTTGAGGATTTAATATGTTTTTTATTTTAGTTTGCAAACTCCAGTTCTTTCCCATCTTTTTTCTCAATACAAAATCCAGTTGATGAAAAGGCATCTCCCAAACATTGGGAAGTCCCTCGGGTGCGGTATAAGCGATTCTTGGCCCGTAAACATTATAGGCCAAACTAGCATTGAGCTTTAAACTTTCACTATCGTAATCGAGAAGCATATTCGCTGTATAATCCGACTGACCTTGTAAAGGTCGGTTAGTTTGAGTCGTTTCAGAGTTTTGCAAATCACCCAAGCTCACATCAGACAAAATATAAGCAAAATTACCTGTAATAGAAAAAGCACTCAAACGACGTGATAAAAAGGAGAAGTTTTTTGACAATTCCACTTCAGCCCCATAAATACTCGCCCCTTGTACATTAAAAAAAGAAATTCTAGGATCTGAGCCCGCCGTAAATACTTGTTCAATGGGACTGTCAAATTCTTTATAAAAAACACCAAATGAAACATTCTCTTTTGGAGCGAAATACCATTCCCAACGCGCATCATATGAATTAATAACAGTAGCTCTTAAATTAGGATTTCCTTGTACATCGTAGCCCGTTTCAAAATCTTGCCATAAAGTATCTGATAACTCTCTTAAATCAGGCCTTGAAATGGTCTCACTATAAGCCAGTCGCAATTGCATCTGTTCTTTCATTTTCCAAGTCAATGAACTCCCTGGCAGCCAATCCCTCGTATTGAGAACGCTAGAAATAGCCGACTGCTCAAAAGGAGAAATTGTATCAACGGCTTGCAATGAATTTTCAAAACGCATTCCTGAAGTTAAAGTGAGAGACTGTAAAAGCGGCCAATGAGAGTTAAAGTGATAAGCGGTTAACTCTTGTCTTGCAAAATAATTGTCGGTGGGACGAGTGGTATTGGTCACTCGAAAGGAATCCTCACAAGTGTCAAAAATAGAGTCGAGATTTTCGGATAAATTCGCCTGACAGGGGGTCCCTGTTGGGTCAACAGAGAAACGACTCATTCCTGAAGTTCGTGCTTTTACCATTTTGGATAAGCCCAAAGAAATTTTTCCTTTTCTTTTTCCAAAAAAAGGAAACGGACTTTCCACTCCAAGACCTCGCTGCTCCGCTCTTTCTTGTAAATCATAATAGCGCCTTTCATAGGCCGTATTATCATTGGGATTAAAGACAAAAGTTCCCTCAGAATTGGGCGAATATCGAGACTGAATACGATAAGGTTCATCTCTTCTTGCTTTACTTTGAGAGAAGTGCCAATCAAACTTAATTTTATTTAATGACGGTATTTTATTTTCACCTTGAACCATTACTGTCTGCAATGTCCGTGCGGCCCATTCGATCTGATTTTCACGAATGGTGTTACCCTCAGCATTCTTCCCCTCAAGAATAGCCACATAGTCGGTAGAATTACGCAAATTAATGTAATTAGCCGTGACTTGATGATTTTTAAAAAGTTCCAATTGAAGACCTGCAATGCCTCCCACCGTTCTTTCCTTTTGCGTTTTTTGCCTCTCGTACTCATCTTCACGCACCAGAGTTCCCTCAGGCTTAATGTAACGATTGCGTTCCTCAACTTGATAGTTAATGTGATCTTTATAAAGTCCTGACAAAGTGTAGCCGACTTTGAATGCGCTTCTTTTATAGGAATCACCAACAGCTATGGCCATCTCTGGATAACTAATATTCTGCTGATCTTCTAGCGCATGATGATTGTTTTGCAATATCACCTGAGGATTCTGCTGAGCGCGTGGATCCAGTTTACGAGAACCATCATCCACTCCCAACCAATCGCTCCCTCCTCCTTGATAAGTCTGTAGAGGTCCATTATTCGAATTCTGAGTCTGCGACAATGATATTTGCGCATAGAATTTCTCAGGCATGGCTTTTGTTTTTAATTGAACAACTCCGCCCCCAAATTCGCCCGGTTGATTGGGTGAATAACTTTTTTGAATAATCATACTATCCAGAAATTGCACCGGAAATAAATCTAAAGGAACAACTCTTCGACTCGGGTCAGGACTGGGTAGGGAAATTCCATTAAGAAGTGTTGACGAATATCTTTCGCCTAAACCCCTTACATAAACATACTTACCATCCTTAAGAGTCAAACCCGTCACCCTTTTCAAAGAACCTGCGGCATCACTATCGCCTGATTTAGCCATTTGCTCAGCGCTCATAACATCAGACAAATCACTGGCTTTGCGCCTCACTTCTATCAGAGCTTGAATCGAGCCCTTTAAATTGGGTGCTAGAATAACAAAGTCTTCTAAAACCATTCCCGAGGGTGTTAGTTCAACCCTATGGGTATCAATTTTATCTGAAGAAACGCTCACATTTCTCACAACTTGGGTGGAATACTTAGGATGAGTCACCGATAAAACATGCTCTCCAGTTGGAATAGAAACATCAGCCACACCAGCACGATTGGTTTTAGCTTCAACTTGAGTTCCTCGAGCATAAATACGCGCACCACACACCGGTTCTCCACTAATGGAAGTTAATTGTACTTTAACTTTCCCCCAGGTCTTTTTCTCATCCTTAGTAATTATTTTTTTCTGCTCTGGCTCACTCAAATCGCTTAATACTTGACCTTGCAGTAAATTGACTAAAACTTGGGTTCGCTCCTGTTCAACTACAATAAACTTGATAGATTGGTAGCTTTCACCATCTTTGATATTAAGGAAATGAACACCTGGCTTCATTCCTATTGTTACGAAACCAAAACCGTCCGTTTTATATACAATCTCATCAATTTTAACTTCGTAACTTTCCAAAGGAATACCATCCTTAGAAACCAACACATCCACAGCTCCAGGATTAGCCAATGAGGAAATAGATAAAAACATTAGAACAATAAAAAAACTAAATTTTTTCACGACAAGCCCATTTTGATTCTTTACATGCATTTATTTCTTTTTTTAGTTCAATTGATTTTTCAAAAAGTCCTTCTTTATCAATGGCATTAAGATATTGAACTGATTTTTCAAAATCCCCTGTTCTAAAAAGAGAATAGGCAACAGCGTATCGAATCCCTTGATTCTCTAAAAGATTCTGTTTTTTTAGTTGAGGGATCATAAATTTAAGGGAGTGAAAATCATCTTCCTCTAAATACAATGAAAGCTTTTGTTTGAGTCTCTTCTCAGGGTCCACAATTAGCATATTTAAGTATCGAGCCCTGTATCCCTTGCCCACTTGTCGCAACAGCTCAGAAGCTTCAAAAGATAAACTGGGATTAACTCGAGCCGCTTCTTCGAGAACCAAGGCGGCCGAAAAGCTTTCTTTTTTTGCCAGATAGTTTTGAGCCATTTCTAAAGCGACAAGTTCTTTCTCTGGCCTCAAAAGATGGAGGGTTTGTAAGAGCTGGAGACTCAAACTGTACTCCCCTTTCTGCCTAAACTGACTGGCCATAGCTAAAACATCATTAAAAGAACTCGATTCACTAAGCAAATCAGAAGCAATTCCATAGGCCGCTTGATAAAGGCTTTCTTCCAGTAAATAGTAAAACTTCTTTTTCAAAAGTGTATTTTTATACAGAGGGGAGAGGCTTCCCTCATCCAATATTTTCCAAGCTTTTAACTTATCTCCATTTCTCCAATTAAGCTCAGATAAAATAATGTAATAGGCTTCTTGCTTAAACTCCTTACTCTTAATATTTCCAATATAAGACAGTCCCTGCTTAATATGACCTAAACTGAGAGCGGCCTCCGCCTGATAAAGATAAATCTCCTCTGGAGACCCAATACCCAATTGAACACTTCGATCAAAGTGAGAAAGAGACTTTTCGTAATTTTTATTTTGTAATTCAATAACACCCCATAAACTTTCATAGACCGAACGATCGGAAGTATCAACATCCTCTATTTTCTTTAAAGTGGTTTCTGCTCGAACATATTGCCCATCTTTTATCAGCATTTTCGCTAACTCAAGAAAGTTAATACCCTCTTCTTGTGCGAAGGCAGAAAAACAATAAAAAAATATTAACAAATATGTTTTCAATTAATTCACCTTAAATTGTAATTTTTGTTTCACCCAAACACTGACAAATTGTCCTTTATACTCAGCCGGACTAAAACTCCAAGTTCTCACTGAACTCATAGCAACATGATCAAAGATACCTTCAGGCATACTGTCTAAAAGCTTCACTTGGTCCACTTCACCTTCTTCATTGATGAGTATATTAAGGGTAACATGGCCTGTAATATTGTTTTCTTTTGCAGAGTCAGGATAAGGTATTGGCTCTCTATATTGAACTTCGGGCAGACGATCGACAATATCTTCAGTCATCACCGATTTTCCTTGCTGGGACAACAAGCGCGAATTACCGGAAGATAACCCCAGAATATCAATTCCTAAATCAAGTCCAGAGGAAGCAAATGCCAGATCCATTTTCGGTTTTAAAGACTTCACTTGGCTTTTGTTTTTCTTAGCCACTTTTTTTCGTTGAAGCTTTTGTTGTTGCTTTTTAACTTTTTTTGCATGAAAGCGAACCTGATTATCAATCTTTTTCTTATCATATTTTACTGTTTGATTCATAAAGGTTAATAAACTGATAATCATAAAAAAACCAAAAACAGCAACCCCAACAGCCTTCATTTGATTTATCTTTGTATTACGCTCCAACTTCCGCCTCCGTCGCTACGCCAATATCTTTAACCCCCGCCAGTCGACATTGATCCACCACATCTACTAATTTATCGGCTGAGACTTTTTTGTCTGTTACAACTAAAATGGACTTGGTACTTTGCTTAGACACCATTTCTCTAATTTTACTTTGCAAAACCCATGGCCTAACTTCCTGTCCATCGACATATATTTTTTCACTGTTATCAATAAAGACTCTAATGGACTTTGTACTCGCAGGCGTACTGCTAGAAGCCCCTGGGCGATTAAGGTCAATTTGCATGTCTTTGATAAAAGTTGTGCTGACCATAAAAAAGATCAATAAAATGAAAACCATATCAATCAATGGGGAAACATCCACTCCCTCTTGCATTGGATTTTTTTTCTGCACAAACTTCATAATTGCTCCCCATTCAAACTCTCAACTTGCAGGACTTCTCCGACCAATTCATTTAAGAGAGTCTCTTGACGATCTAATTTTCTTCCAAATAGCAATCCAGGGATTGCCACTACCAGTCCCATTTGTGTTGTGATCAATGCTTGTGAAATCCCTCCAGCAATCCCTCCGCTCTGAGAAAAAAGAGCCGTGTCTTGTAAAGAATCAAATGTCTCAATCATGCCTATAACCGTTCCCAACAATCCCAACAATGGCGCAACAACAACAATGGATTTAATAGTTTGTCTATGTTGGGCTGTTTGTGACTTAAATTCCCGAATCTTTACTTGCACTGCGGAGTCCTTATCTTCAATGGAACTTCTAAAAATATTTTTGATCTTCGAGACCGTGGCTCCTAGAATATCATTCTGTTTTAAAGAATCTCGTTGCATCAATGATTTTAAATCGATATTCGTATATTCTGATTTTAATATAAAATAACGATACCCAATGGAATACCAAAGAACCAATGAAAGACCTGCGAGTATCCAAGCCACTACTCCACCCTTATTTAATACTTCAAACAAAGATAAAAGAGTCACTAAGCTTGGTCCCCTTTATTTCTAAAAGCATTGCAAGTGGCTAAAGCCCATTTTTCCATATCCGCCTTAATTGATTCAGTCTTAGAACTTAAAAACTGACCTATTAACAATGCCGGAATAGCAACAATCAAACCAAACATGGTGGTCACCAGAGCCTCCGAGATTCCTCCAGATAAAAGTTTAGGATTCCCTGTCCCATACAAAGTAATGATATCAAAGGTAGAAATCATTCCAGTAACAGTCCCTAATAACCCCATTAAGGGTGCCACTGAAGCCACAACCAGTATAACTACTCCAAAACGATCAATAATTTTGGACTCTTTAAGTATAGCCTCAATAATCGCATCATCTACTTTTTGTGGTTCTGTTCTTAAATAGCTTAAAGTTTTGTTCAAAACACGACTGACAGAATTATTTTCTGTAACCAACAGATGCTGTGCTTCATCCACTTCATTGTTTTTAATTTTTTCTATCACTTGCTCTAAATTCTCTGTTTTTCTGGAAGAAGCTTTGTGAAGAAGATAAAATCGCACTCCAGATATAATTAAGGCGAACACTCCCATTGCCAATATAAACCAACCAATAATTCCACCAGCTCTCAATGTGTCCATCAATGTCTTTTCAGAAGCAGCAGAGTATTCTTTGTTAGGGTTTTCATAGAGAAAAAATGATAACTTTTCTGGAATTTTTTTCTCAATCAATGAATTTGCCGAGACATCCAACCAGCTCCATACCTTAAAGTTTCCGTCTCCTGTAGGATAAAGACTGGCCACTCTCCCGTCATTCTCTGCAAAACGAGCTACTGTTCCCATAGAAATAATTTGCCCCTGTTTCTCTTCTCCATCTTCAGAGTAAAAGACTCCTTTTTTCTTAGAAACTTGGGAAGCTTGGCTTAATGAAGTTAGCGCTTTTTCAAAAGCTATTTCCATCTCATCTAATAAGCTTAACTTGCTTGCTGAGAGATCTTCTTTTACGCCCTCATCCATAGCGGCTTGTTTTAAAGTGGTCTCGATTATTTCTTTATTTTCTTTCCTATTTTCAAAATCTCTTTCAATCTCATTTAACCTCTCCATGGATAAATCATTCTCAGCTTGCATTTTAAGCCAATATTTTTCTAAAGAATTCAATTCCTTTTTAGCCTCTACCACCTTAGAGCCCAGGCTTTTATCCATAGCTATTTTTTTATCTATGAGTTCTTTTTTATACGTCGATAAAAAGAGTATTTCTCTTTGGTATGCCTCTGTTAACTCATCAATTTTTTTAACTTTCAAATCCGATTCGTTGGCCATCAAAGGGAGGCTTAAAAATAAACCAACAATTATGTTACAAAATATTTTCATTTTCAACTCCCCACCCTTGTTGGAATTTCAAAATACCCCTGTCTAATTTGTTTTTTTAAGGATTCAAAAAAAGTGAGAGTGTTTAACTCTTTAGTTTCATCATCAAAGGTCTTATAAACCCATTCATTGTCTACTTTTTCTGCCATACCAACTTTACCTTGATCCGTTTTAAAATATAGAAAAAGCATTCCCACCTTAACAATTTCTGCTAAGTGCATTTTCCCCTCAATTGGTATGGTCTGCTTGTGGAGACTCGTTTCTCTGGCTAGCCTTTTTTCATCTTCAATAAGCGCCCATAAATTATTAGCCACCTTCATAGAAGTAACTTCTTTTCTCTTAAGGCGTTGCTTTAAACTATCAATTGTCTCAAGACGTTCTTCTTTTTTAAAAGGTAGTGAATTCTGTACCCATTCAACAAGACTCTCCATGGTTTGCTGAACCAAGGGCTCAAGCTTGTCTGACTCAACAGAAGAGTCAGTAATTTGCTTGCGCAATTGACTGATTTTGTCAGAAAATTGTTTTTTTCTAATTTCTTCATTTCTAATATTAGAAGCTAATTCCGCTTTTTGAATACTAAGAGCTTTGATTTCACTCAGTGCTTTTTCTCTCTCAGACTTATATTCATCATTTATAATTTCAACTTCCTTTCTCAACTCAATCACTTGTTTAGAAAGCATTTGATAATCGGAGTCGGCTCTTAAGATATTCGGAAAAATTAATAAAATGGAAACTAAAAACATTCTCTCCCTCTTTTTTAGGAGGACCCCCTCCAACTACGAACTGGAAAAACCAATTATAGGTTTTTCCAGTTTCAAAAAATTAAGTTCTTAAAAACTATTCTCTTAACTGAATCCAATCGGTCCAATCAAAAGATCCCATCGCTCCACGATAATCAACCGGATCATAAACATCATAAAAAGCTTCATCGAGGATTTGACTTTCTTCGTCATCACCAGGAAAGAAAAGGTCTAAAATCTCAGCTCCTGCGAGTAAACTGGAATCACCTTGAGGTATCCAAGCCTGAGAATTGCCCAATCCCATTTCACTAACATCTGCGGAAACAATTCCTGTATAGTTTTGAACTGGATCTTGAGAGTCACAACCTGCAAAAACATTACTACCAAAATAAAGATCTTTTGATCCTGTAGGATCAAGACAAAAGGTATATACATCAAACATAACAGAGTTTTTTAAGGTGTAACTTGTTCCTCTTCTTAACTTTAATCCTTGCGTATTCTTTCCACCTACAAAAGTGAAATTAACAAGGACAGGGTGTGAGCGAAGTTTTCTATTGTTATCGTCCGACTTAGATGAATCAGCTTCAACCATATGACGGTCATTATCTTCAGCAGCTCCCTCAAAAGGTGAAGCCACAACAACTCCATTTTGAAGAAATATTCTTGCTCCATCGGTCGTGTCAATGCCATCATCTTCGCCTTTATAGCAAAATATATTTTTACCCGTAGCAGCCCCACCAAAAAACTCAATACAATCATCACTATTATAGAGAACAGCAACATTTTCGATAATCGTACCTAAACCAACGGCATTAAATGTAACACCATTAAGCTCTTTCTCATCGTCAATACGATCGCCTCCATACTCAACCTGTAAGTATTGTAAACTTCCAGCATTGTGATCATCATCACTTCCACCGTACCATCCAGTTCCGGCTTCTCCTGGCAATGTGCAACCTTCAAACGACTTACATTTATTGGACTTTGCTTTACCATTAATAACAAGCCCGCCCCAGTCTCCTGGTTTCTTTGGAAAGCTTGAAGTTGTTTGATGAGCCCCTTGAGCTGAAGTCATTAAAACGGGAGAAGACTCCGTACCTTTGATTATGATTTGAGAATCTCGTGTAACGGACAAGAATGTTTTAATGTCTTTACTGGCTTTTTCCGAAATTAACTGTCCGTTCTTATCAGCAAAACCGTCCCATAAGCCTGTTTGATCATCCACTGGATTGAGCGCATAAATGGTTACACCAGGGTTAACAACAAGTCGACCAGGCTGAATAGGCCCCTGCAATTCTGTCGTTGTATTGTCCCTTACTTCACTGCCGACCCAAACTGCTCCAAAAAGAATGTAATTAAACCCACTGGTCAACTCTAATGTGCCAACATATGTTTCTTCTAAAACACAGGTTTTTTTACCACCTAAATCTTTATTGAAAGCTCTCAATCCTGATGGACAAGCATTCGCAAGCCCAGCCTGAACGAGAACTAACGAAGCTATTAGTGCAACTCTTTTTAACATCGTCTCTCCTTACCCTTCACTTTTCATAAGTGTTTCGTTTTTGGTTTACGGTGTTTTTTTAAACAGAACATAGCTAATAGTAAAATCAAGATTGGATTGTTGGGAGTTTTGAATTGGTCGAGTTTTTATTGGTATTTTGTTAAGACGACAAGGAATGCCACTTATATCGTCATATTGAACAAATACGAAAGATCGCATCGACTAATTCTTTTGTATTTGCTCAAGACAACAAGCGACTCATTCAGAAGAAGATTTTCATATAGGTGGATCAAATACTGTGAATCACAATATTCTGATTGCAGAAAAAAGTGACTGTTGACACTCATTCCATCTGCTTCTTGATTATTTAATTGAAAAAATAAATCTTTGGATAGCTAATACACTCAACTGGAATCAGCCAATAATATCAATCTTTAGAAGCTCGCACTGATACTCAATAAGGTTGGCTGTAAGATCTTGATTAAAGCTTCATTAAATAGAGCATTGAAATAGGGATAATAAAAAAGACAGAAGCCACGTACCCAAGGCCAATAAACTTAGTACGATCTATGGAATCAGCCAACTTTTCCGCCAGACGAATGGGTATATAACGCGTAAAAGGAACAACAAAAAAGAGGAGTGTACCAATTAAATTAAAAAACAAATGAACGAGAGCAATAGCTAGGCCTGCCATATTTCCCGTCATCGCAGCTAGTAATGCTGTAGCTGTCGTTCCAATATTAGCACCTACAGTTACAGGATATACGGCTTGAACCGTTAAAAGACCGCTTCCAGCTAGAGGAACAAGTAGAGCGGTTGTAATGGAACTACTTTGAGCACAAATCGTAGCAACAACACCGAAAGCTAAAGCCGCATAAGAGTTTTTTGAAAACACTTTATCTAAAAGATGACCTTCTTGCTCAGCAACAATCTTACTCATCACTTTCACAATCAAAGTCAGAGAAATAAATATGATCACTCCTGAAAAAATCAGCATAAAAACAGGAGCGGCATTGGCGCTAAAAACAGAAGCGGAAAAAGACTCAATAGCATGTGCAACAGGTTTTATGGCAGTCTTTATAGGGCTTGAAAAGCTACCACCCAATTGTGATCCGTAAAGAGCTCCAGCACAGACAGTCGATATTTTCTCAATAAACCCAAAAGCAATCTCTAGAGGAAGCAAAACAAGAACTGTTAAAATATTAAAAAAATCATGAACTGTGGCTGCCGCAAAAGCTCTTTTAAAATGACTCTTATTACGAACAAAACCTAAGGAAACAAGTGTGTTAGTAACAGAAGTACCCAAGTTAGCACCCATGACCATAGGTACTGCTCCAGCAACAGGAAGCGTTCCAGCTGCGACAAGGCCTACAATAATTGAAGTGGTTACTGAAGAACTTTGAAAAAGAACTGTGGCAAGCATTCCTGCCATAAGCGACGAAATGGGGTTTGCGGTCACATCAAATAAGGACCTTGCAAAACCATCACCCATAAGATTCAAACCTGTCGATAAGGTTTTAACCCCTACAAGGAAAAGATAAAGAAGAATAAATGAGACAATAACTCGAACGATCAGTTCTCTGTGGGCGGCTCGTAGGTAGGCGGCATTCAATGCTTGTTCCATAAAACTCAAACTTCCTTTATTCAATGTCTGCAGTTTAAGGGAATTCAAAGAATTAAAGTGTTAGAGTATGGTTAGGATTTGATTAAGAATATCATATTATTAAATATTTACAGCTACTTAGGTAAACATCTACCAGGACCACTTTCAATATATTTTGAAAACACTACAATAAAAATAAGCCTGTTTTGCTCATCCCACAGGCTAAATACGAGCCTTTTTAATAATTTCAGAACTTTATCAGATTTCAATAGATCTAAATCTTTAGTCAGAATTACCCAACACTTTGATTATGATTTCTGTATTTCATTTTTCTGCCCCTGCCTAATAAGCTCGGAAAGGTTCTCTCTATAACGTTCATCGCGAAGTCTTAACTGTTCTTGATGCTGAGCTTGAATATTTTTGAGACGATGCTCAAATTTTGCCTCACGGTGATTGGTATTCATTTTGTAAGCTTTTTCTCTCTCCATATGAATACGTTCATTCTCTCTTTGCATACTAAGGAGCTTCTGTTGCTGCTGCTCTCTCATCTCCATAATTCTCTTCTCATGGTTTTGATTCAAATCAGCCAACTCATTTTTGTGTTTAATATCCATCTCTTTTACAGTTTTTTCAAACTGATGCCTTAAGTTTTTGCGTTCAAAAGTATCCTCATGTCTCAATTGATCAAGGTTCATGCTGTAGCGGTCTTTCAACCTTTGCTTCTCGCCCTTGTGTGAAAGTATCAACTTATTTCTATCGTTGGTGTGACTGTCTTTAACCTGTTCCAAATTTAATTTGTTTTCTTCAATCTTAGAATTGTTCTCGGTAATTAACTTTTCTCTCTGACGAGTCAGCTCATTATTATTGTGCTCATTTTCCTTAGCCATTCTCGATTGAAAGTAATCATAATTAGCCGCCACTCTTTCATCGGCATTATTTTGTGCCATCCTAATTTCTTCACCATGGATACGGTTAAATTCTTTAACCATTCCTCTTTTCTCATCGACAAGATTATCATAGGCTCTCTTATCCGCTTGCCTCAGATTATCAAGTTCTCGTCTCTTTTGCCTATTGGCTTGATCCACATCACGGACATTATCTTCTTTTAAATGTCTAATCTGCTGCTTTAGATGGTCACGCTCTTGTTGCACCCTGCCTGTTTGAGAGTAAAGCTGCTTGCGAGTTTCAGCCATCTGTTCTTGTTCTTTTTCCAAAGCCTTATTGTATCTTTCTTGAACTTTACCCACTTCCTGTTGATGAGTCTCTCTCATATTACTCATGGTCTCTGCGTGGGTATACTTTAAATCTTCAACCTGCATCTGATGGCGTCTCTCCATTGAAGCCGATTCATTCTGATGTTTTTGATTTAATCTTTTAATCTCAAGTTCTTTACCGTCCTTGAAGCCTTCATTTTTATGTATCAGAGAGTTCATCTCCTCTCTATGTCGCTCCGCCTGCTCTTTTTTTTCAATTTGATGTTGCCTATTTAATCTGCTCCTCGAAGCTTGTGTTTCTTCATAAGCTTTCTGCTGATAATTTCTTAAGGTTTCTTCAGTAGAACGACTATTACCATCTAAAGCTTGTCGATTGCTATTTCTAATACTTTGCAATTGTGCCTCATGACTTCTTTCTTTTTGCCTAATTTGACTTTCATAAGAATCTTTTAAGGCATTTTCTTCTTTCATTTTTTGCAGACTCACCTGCTTTCTTTGCTGTGCATGCGCTTCTCTCATCCTATTAATTTCTTTTTGATGGCGAAGATCACGCCTATCAATTGCTGTCTGCGTATCCTGTGATGCTTTATTCACTCTATCGTCAGCATTGACTTTAACCGTTTGAACTTCTTTCGCATGAGCCTTCTGCATTCTTTGAATTTCTTTTTGATGCTGCTCTTTGAGTGTGCCTTCTCTTTCGCGATAATATTCACGAATGGATTGTGCATCGGAATCATTCTTAACACTCGACCTCTCTTCCTCCATGAAGTGATTTCAATATTATAGCATCAACTTATAAAAAAAGACGGTATTTAGGAGGCCGCAAGCCTTTAGACTGTTAAGACTAAGATCCATGTTTTTTATAAGACAATAAGTTTCCATCTCCTGACATTCATTGAAAAGCATTATTGAACTAGACCTTGAAATAAAATCCCTTTTAATTTTACTTCAAACTAAGAATAAGATTTAAATTATGACGAGGACAAGTCACCTAGAAAAAAAATCTTAAATTGAATTGGAAAACTGACTCAAAATATTGATATGGAAACTTTAGTAATCGTATCGGATTTTTTGCAGAAAGAGTCGCCTTAAAGACTTATTAAATTCAATACCTTGTTTAATTTTCCTCACTTCTTGCTGATGAGTGCTCTCTAGAGAAGCGACTTTTCTATCGTATAGCTCTTTATGTATAAGGCTTGCTTGATAAGCCGCCCATTTGACTCTGGATGCTAGCACACCTAACTCTTTTTGGAATCCAAGGGAATAATTCAAAAAAAAGGGAACTCTCATTTTAGAGTACTCTTGCAAGTCAATAACAGTGGCTACTCCACTTTCAGAGGCCCCATTATCCACCCCACCATACCAGTTTTGGAAGCCAGGAACCAAAAAGCTTTCTTCGGTTTTCCCCTTAGGAATAATTCGAACTCCTTCACCATCAAGACAAAGAACCCTCATCTTATTCTTCATAACGTGAATCATTATTTTAGACTTCCCAATCTTGACTTCTGCAAAGGGAGTCACAATAGAATGATTCGACTGGGATTCCAACACAAGTAACCCATTGTAAACATGCCATTTGCTTTTCTGTGAGGAATCCATAACGATATTTCTATCCAGCTCAAACAATGATTTTGACCAATGAAACATTCTAGGCTCATCACCTGTCGTTATGGCACAAGGCAGACGCTGACTTTCAACACAATTTTGAGGCTCTTCAGTGGGAATTGTATAATCTTTTGCATCAACATATCTCACTTGCAACAAAGAAAAAAGACTAAATAAAACTAACTTTGTGACCCATGCACTCATAATTTCAATTGCCCTACAGCATTTTGAGCTTTTTGAATTAAATTGGGGTCCTTATAAACAGAAACAATAATCTTATATATTTTGATAGCGTCTTCTTTTCTACCATCAATCTCATAAAGCCCACCCACTTTAAGTAAGGCATAGCCCGTGAGCCTATTTTCAGGAAACAACTCGATCATTTTTTCAACCCAATCAATGACCTGTACGTTATTTTCTTGATTGAAAAAACCTTCTATTATTAAGTAATGAGCTTCGACAACATGATAAGAATCAGGAAAAGTGTTAATTAACTTTTTCAGGATGGTTACACCGTTTTTATACTCTCTTTTTTTAATAAGAACTTTACCTTCTTCCAAAAGTTTTTCTGGAGATAAACTCAACTCTATTTCAACACTTTTCTCATGAGGAATGACGCTCGCAAGGTCTCTCAGCTTTTGTTTTTGCATTTCATTTTTTTCATTTTTAATCTGATCAGGAATTAATAAGGCCACATCCTGCTTAAATTCAGCAACTCTTCCTAAAGCAATAAGCTTTTTCAGTTGTTCCCGAGCCACTTGGGACTTCCAAAAAGCCGCTAATTCTTCATTTTCCTTGGCGCCATTAAGAGTTCCTCTCACCTCTGAAAGAAAAACTAAACATACAAATGTCATCACCATTGAAGTGAGTAATACAGAAAGCCGATTCATGTCTTTTTTTCGGCATTTAGCTAACAGAGCTTAAGACTGTGGAGCTTCAAAAATTTAAAATACAGACTTTTGCCTAGCGCAAACAGCAAACTTTCACTCTATTTCAAGATCCATAGAACTTTTTAATCATTCATCAAATCACATTTAGGAGACCTTTGAAACCTATGTCTCAATATTCGACACAATATGGATAACCTTTCTTCTCCTAAAGAAAAAAGATTCCCTGCATAAACTCATGATGACTAAGTCCACATTCATTAACAGGATCAGATTTTAAATGTAAATACTTTGGTTTAAAATAAAGAATGTCACATTCACAGTTTTACTAAGGACTGTTGACAATTATTGTGAAGATTGGAAACATGGTCATAAAAGGTTAAAGGGATCTCAGTTAAAACTATTGCCCTAATTTCATGGCCTGTTTTTTGTACTTGTTAAATACACTTCTCATATCCCTTGAACGACCAGAGGGCAATCTTGAGCCTTTGATTTTCGCATCGAAAAGAGAACCATATTTATAAAACTGTTGATAATCTTCTTTAAATGAACTTAAAATTTTTGGATACGCATAAAGCTCATTCTGCTTAGGAAAACTACGTATTTCCACGGCTAGGGAGTTTTTAACTCTCTTTTTCCATGAACTATAATATGAATCCCATGCTTTCTTATTTTTTTTCAAAACCCCAAATTTTTTCTCAATTTCAACAGCCAAAGCCTCGGCTTTCAAAGACGAATAGAACAGAGCCTTCCTATCTCTTTGCTTGTAATAAGATTGCGCTTTAATCCCACCAGAAGGTCTTGAAATCACTTTCTGCGAAGATGTGGATCTTATTGATGAGGACTTTACACTGTTCCTTACTTTAGAGTTCTTCATCTTTTCAGAACGCAAACGCAACTCTTCACTTTTAGGAGCGATTTTAACTGAGGCAATTTTACGCTCAGTACTTGGTCCCATATCTACATCTTCTTTTATTTCGTCAAAAGGATGAGTGACCATAGAGTCTGATTCCGTTAAATCATCAGGGTCATCCATAAGAGGTCTTTTAGCAACTTCAATAGCCTTGCTGGCCGCTGCCATCTCAGCTTCAATCTCATTCATTTTGAAAGCTTTTTTAGAGGCTTGTAGCTCAGCTATTTCTACCACTTCCTCTTTAAAGCTTTCTAAATGACCATATCCCTCTTCAGCCCTTTTAGGCTGTAAACTTAGGTAAAAAAAGTAGATTGATAAAAGAACGGCACTGATCACAATGAGCCACTGCCACGCTTCTGAATCCATCTTTATTAATTTAGGATTCAAAGAACCTTTCCTCTTATCTTTTTTTATCACCTTCTTCTTTTCTTTTTTCTTAAAGGGAATATGAGCCGTAATGGGAGATGTGACTCTGGTTTTTTCCTCATCATCCTCTCCAATGTCTTTTTGGTTCCCAGAAGGAGGCTCTAAAGACCACAAACTTATATCAGAGCTTTCTTTATCAGTCACATAACCAGACTCAGTGACGAACTCATCGTTATTAATTGGACCATCCACCTCTGTCTGTTCATAGGGATTAAAATGCTCAAAAGAATCCTCTTCTTTACTTTCAATCTGAGAAGTGTCAGGCGGATGAACCTGAGTTTTTTCTCTCTGAAACTTTTCAATATTGATTAAATGAGTGAGCGATTTTTTTTCTTCACTCTCTTTTTCTGTAATTTCCTCTTCATTAAATAACTTTGTGGCCGAAGTTCTATCATAAAGACTCTTATCAACTTGTGTACTCGAAGGTAAGGGAGCTGAAAATTCTTCAACTTCTGCTATTCGCACCCAAGAATCATAGCCTTCTTTCCAAGCAAAATCCGTGAACTTAACCTCTCCCCCATCAAGGAGACTCACCACTTGATTCACACTAAATGGTCCCAACTGCTGATAGTCTTTTCCTTTGTCAGTTAGATTTTTCTTTAATAAAACCCAATCCTTCTGTCCGTTATCTTGTTGAACATTAACTTTATCATGAGATGAAACAAGAAATGGACTAAATTGATTAACTTTAGAAATAGGCAGCCATTCTGTTGATCCCGCCTCATAAACCAAATCAAGACCAGAAACCTCACCTTCTTTTATGAGCTGAATCACTTTGTCTTCACTTAAGGGTCCTAGCGCTTGACCTTTCTTATTTAAATACCACTGGCTCATCCTAACCTAAATCTCCTATTTCCAGTCGGTCGAGCCTTTTTAATTCAGCAATATAAAAGCTTTGAAAATCAGGGCTTTTTAAATCTTTACTCAACAAACTCTTAATATTATCTATATCAAGAATTTCTTGTTGATAAAGTACAAAATAACGATCTCCCAGGATCTCCCCCATGAAGGCCGCGGCATGAAGATAACTAGCCTTTTGGCTTGGTGCGAATAGCTTCACTTCTCTTTTTTCAGAATACACCGCCAGAAGTTCAATCATCTTTTGATCCAACGCGAGCAACAAAGGTTCGCGAGCACGGTCTTCTTTATCAAAGGCTTGAAGTTGCTTTTTCAAATCAGCCATTGATTGTGATTTTCTCTTGGGATTAACAAACTTACTTAAAAGAAACCCCATGGCTTCAACCCAAATCATAACAGTGAAGTCATTGGGAAAACTCCAATAAAGTTCCTGTCTTTGAGAATAGCGGGCATGAATATACTGCCCCGCTAAACTAGCAGCATGATTAACAGTGGATTTAGAGAGATAAAAGAAACCTTGCTTAGGAATATAAAAACTACGGTCATCACGAATAAGACTATGCGCCAACTCAAACTCAACTGGATTTAGTATTTTTTTTGTGGCAATTAAGGCTTGCGGGTCATTGAGAGAGTATACTTCAATAGCATCTGTTTTAATCTCTACAGTCAGCGCTGCTGCAATCATTTTAACCAAATCTGAGACATGATCCGTATGATCCATTTTAACAAAACCAAACTCTTCATCATCCTCTTCAAGCTCTAAATCCACATCAAAGTTCTCTTCTAAGTACATAAGATAACTGTGCCATTTAACCCAAGGAGGAGAGGTCAAAAGACAAAACTCTCTATCATTGAATTTAACGACCTCGATCTTATTTTCTTTTTTTACCTCAGCTAACTGGAAATAAATCTCTTCCGAGTTTAAATAAAAACAGACCACGTCAACAGGCTTCTTTCCCGCTATTTTTTTAATAGATTTTGGCAAATGATTTTGGGCGATATGTAAATCTCCGTAAATAACATAAACCAATGCCTCTGGGTTTTTCTTATGAACTTCAAATATTTTTTGAGCCGAAAAATGATCGCGCTGATTTAAATTAGATAACTCCAAACCTCTTGAGGAATTAATTCCTTTAATGGGTACCTTATGAAGCTTGGCGAAGTCGAAAATTGGTTTATAATGTGCCCACGGAAAGCCCCATTTTTCATCCCACTGCACTCGCTCTAAAAAAACTTTTTCTTCAATATGCCCTTGTAAATAATTGTCGACAAACACCTGATCATCAAAAGCCAAACACTCTAAAGCTAAAACTAAAGATCTCTCATTAACAAGTTTTCTTAATAAACGTAAATGAGTTCTTTGGGCTTGGGAGAAGGGGTGAAAATCTCCGCCTAAAACAATCTCCACTTGCTGCAAACAAACATCGATATCATTCCAGTGACTCTCTTTCCACTTTCGCTTTAAATCATTTCTATAAAAATGAGCATAGCTTTTTAGCTCATCGGATTCTTTACCGAGATAGAGACGGACCTGGTCTTTAATTTTATGCAAGATTTCTTTGCGCTCACTTAGCCAGGTGTTTGTAATATCAGAACTTCGACGCGCCCCCACATATCTATGATGAATCGCCATCCAGTGAAAGACAAGTTTTTTTCGTTTGTGTATAAGCGTAAGCCTGTTAAACTGTGCAGACTTCTACCAAAGTCATAGTTTAAGGAGACTCTTCAATGGGAAAGCAACGGTCTGCGATTTTTTGGATTTGTTTAATAAGTACGCTAGCTGCCATTGGTACTCACATTTACCTCACAAACCACCACTATAGCTTTAAGTTTGGGCAAAATGTTCAAGAAAACATTTGCAACATCAACTCAACAGTAAACTGCAACCGCACGACCGCCAGCCAATACTCTGAAGTTTTTGGTATTCCTGTTGCTATTTTTGGGGGATTAATAAACTTTTTCCTTCTTAGCCTCCTCGTCTTATTTAAATTTCCTATTATTGATAGAAAAACCCAATCCCAACTCGGTGGCATTATCCGAGTTATCAGTGCTGGCATTTTCATCACTAGCTTAGTTATGGGTTTTCTCTCCTACTTTGTTTTACAAACTGTTTGCCCAGCTTGCACACTGGCCTACGTTCTATCTTTAATCACCCTCATTACAAGTTTCGCGTTAACAAAAGGAACTCCTTGGCACTCTCCCCTCGATTATAAACTTTACCCTGGAATCCTTATCGCCCTATCCGTACTGGCTTTAATCATTCACAGTAATAAAGTTCGTAGCTACGGCGGCTCTGAGCAGCTCGAAATGACAAAACTACAGTTTCAACAATGGCAAAATACACCTCAAGTGACTATTAAGCCTATTGGAGTTCAAAATTCCTCTAATCCTAACTCTAAAGTGCAGATTGTTGAGTACGCTGACTTTCTTTGTCCTCACTGTGCGACAGTCTTCCCCATACTTCATAACTTCATAATCACACATCCTGATGTAGAATTTATTTTTCAATCCTTCCCACTTGATGGAGAGTGTAACAGTGCCATTGGCTACTCTGAAGGTACACGTTGCCTTCTAGCTCGCCTTTCTTACTGCGCCTCCAATCAAGGAATCGGGCAAAAAACTCAAAGCTGGATTTTTGAAAACCAAAGAAACCTTCTTAGTAAAGAACGTGTTAATAGCGCTATCAAAGAAAATATCGCTCAACTTGGTCTTAACGAAGACGAACTCAACACTTGCCTCAATGACGACGAAACCCAAAAGATTATTCGCGAGCAATCAAAACAAGGTCAGGATGTTGGCGTTAAAGGCACCCCCACAGTTTTCATCAATGGTAAAAAAATTCCTGGTGGAGTGACTATTCCAATACTGGAAAAAATTTATCAAGAACTCAAATAGGCCAAATTAGTTTGGCTAACCAAGAAAATAATTGGTGCAAATAATCCGTTAGCAACGAGTGTATGGATACAAACACATCTGGAAAACAGGCGTAAAACAAGGCCACAACAAAAACGGCGAAAACCGACCAGAATAAGCTCAACATAAACCAACGAGTGGAGCCAATATCTTCCTTGCGCACATAGCGCTCAACCTTTTCAATATTTAGAATACAAGCTCTTAGCTCTCGAAAATGAATGGTCAGCGCACCAACCAATTCTTTCTGCTTTGACCTCGAAACATGAGGCAACTTTCCTATAGCACGTTTTGCCTTGATAGCTCGCACTAAACTCTTTGCATGAGAAATATAACGACTCGCCTTTTCACCAAAGCTCGGGTACTCAACTTTAATACCCATAAGTGTGTCCAACTCTTTTAAAGCCATGTCATATTTTTCATAAACAACAGCCGCTAAGATAGAATGACCGTAAGTTAAGCCCAATCGCTCTGAGTCAGTTTCAACAGGCTCTTCAATACCATCCTTAAGGAGACCTTGAAGATGATCATTGAGTTTAACCTCTGTATTGGATTTTCGACCATTATTTTGACTTGTATAAGATTCTAGATCCGTTCCTGGACCGATCTCTTTAAGACTGAATGAAGCTTTTCCTGCACCTGACATGTCTATATATCGGCTAAAAAAACCACAACCTTTAGTCCAGTTTTACCCCTTAGCCGAAGCCCCTCCTCTAGACATAAATCTTGCTCCTTGTGATAATAAAATAGCCAGACAAAGGAATGTCTGCAATCTCTTCAAGGAGGAAGGATGTCAAACTTGGAAAAAGAAATGATTCCAGTTCCCATTCCAACAGAGGTGCCAGAACCACCTTCACTTGATCAAATCCCTTTAGACATACTTCACTCCGCCACTGTTGAACTTCTAATTCAGCAAAATGAGGACTTATCTTCGCGCCTGAAAGTTAACATTAGACGGAACTCTCAACTAGAATTAGGTCAATTAAAAAGAGATAAAGACATAAAGGACCTTAATCAAAAAGTTGAAAATCTTTCTGCTCAAATCGAGATCACTAAAGAAAAAGAAAAAATCTGGCAGGAAAAAATCAAAAAAAATGATCAGCTTATTAAAACATTAAAAACTGAATCTGAAATGATGGAGCTACGATACAATGAGCTCCATACAACCACTCGCCAAAAAATCAAAGAGCAACAACAAAATATTGCTAATAAATTTCAAGAAAATGAACAACTCAACAAGAAATTAATGATTTCTAAAAGAGTTCGCCTACGAGCTAAAGAGCGTTTGCGTTCATTTCTGATTGAGGTTGGAAACGGTCTATTTTCTAACGAAAAAAGCATAAAAAAATCAGAGAGTTCCAATAAAATCTTAAAAAAGAACTTCGCTCTTCTTAAAGACGAAATCACAGAAAAAGAGTCTTTTTTCAAAGAACAACTTCATAACTTTAAACAAATTAGTCAGAAACAAATTTTTGAACTCGACCACAAGTTAAATGCCGCTCTTGAAAAAGCTAAAGTTTTAAGAGAGGAGAAAGAAGACCTTCAAAACAATATTGCGCAGTTAAATGTTGAGTTCCATGAAGAAAAAAAGAATCGTAACAAAATAGCGGCACTCACAGAACAAATTCAAGAACTTAAGAATGAGCGCCTGAGAACAGAACACCAGGCCAGCCAACAAGAAAACCAATGGAAAGAAGCTTGTGAGTCAGAGCGCTCTAAGAACAAAGTATTATTAAAAGAGCTAAATCAACACAAATCCAGCTCCGAAAGCCTCAAAAAGACATTAAGTACCTGTGAGGACAAAATGCTGAATTTATCCAAAGATAATAAAGAAATTTCCATGCAACTTTCAACTATCCAAAAACTTTGGATGGACGCTCAAGATAAACTAGAAAAACTTGAACTACGCTGTGAATCTTTGGAAAAAATCAATCGAGAACTCAGTCAGAACAAAAAAGTCGACCAACTTTCTCGCATCCAAGAACAGACTTCATCAACTATTGAAGAAACCAATAAAACAGAGTCTACTGCAAAAGAAAATCAAGAGATTAATAAAGATTTACAAAATAAAATTAAAGAAGCCTTTGCTGGCCAATATAGCAATTTCAACCGCCAAGCCGATCTATAAACAGAAGGGGCTTCTATAGCCCCTTTACAAACTTTATATTATTAAAATAATAAAGACTCTTAATTACCGACCTGAATTTGTTTGGCTCTCAAGAAAATCGAGGTTTCTCAATGAGGCCATGGCCGAATCTTGATCATCAAAAATCTGAATGCGAGCAAGAGGACTTGCCGCAAATATTTTTTGAAACTCAGAACTCACCCGACAAAAACGTAACTCTTTATTTTGAAGTTCTGCCAAAGCCGTTAAAGCCGACACAAATGGCATAATCCCATTTGAACCTACAAAACTTAACTCTTGTAAGTTAAAAATAATTTTATCAGAACGATTTCCAACATCCTTTATTAAAGCTTCCTTAAAAATCTCAGTATATTCCATATTGATTCTTCCACTCAGATTCACTATGACAACATCATCATTCAAAGACATTTGTGCTTTCATTAAAGCTTCTCCCCCATTATCGTTCACTATTAGAATAACGATTTCATGGCATTTTGGCGAATAGCTGTGTTTTCTTTTAACTAAAAGTCGAGGGTCATTTCACTTGCCTCACAAGCAAGATTGGGTCAACCTATTGATATGACAAAGATCTTTGGAAAAATCCGTTCATGGTTAATGACTCCCTTTTTTATCGGCTGTCTTCTCACTCTTATCTTCTCTTCCCTTATTAAATTTTACTATATGTCCTATAGAGACCCCGCTATGGTCGATCAATACCCACTCTTAGCTGAAGTCGAGCGTCTCCACAATCAGACCATTGACTTTCGTCTTAGGCAAAGAGGCCCCAGACCGGGCAGCTCAGACGTCGCTATTCTTACCATTGATGAAAAAGCTATCGAAAAATACGGCCGCTGGCCATGGCCGCGCTCTTACGTCGCTCAAGTCATTGACGACATTATGGAAAATGGTGCGAGCACCATTGCTTTTGATATCATTTTCTCTGAAAAACAAGAAAGTGTTTTAAACTCTTTAGATAATGTTCAGGAAAAAATTGAAATGTCTTTTCCTGAACAAAAACAAAAAATCGCAGAAGTATTTAAAAATGAAAAACTTGAACTCGATGACGATAAAAAACTGAGTGAGGTGATTGATACTCATTCCGATGGTTTAATTATGGGAGCCGTTTATGATGAGTTTGAATATCGCCCCCACCCTTATCAAGATTTGTGTGTACTTGACATAGCAAAAAGCAACGGTGTTTTTAACTATTGGGAGAAAGAAGATTTTCTCATAGGAATTCAAAATGCCGCAGAAATCAATCTCCCTCAAGCTTGGCACAATATCCTACTGACCCATTTCCGCACCCTCCAGCAAAAGGTGACTCTTAAATGGTTACAAAAAAACAAACAACACCCCTTGACCAACTACCTTCAATCTAAAGGCTTAGATACGAATGACAAAAAAATAACAACCGCGCTCACTTACTTTATAAAAGGCGATAAAGAAAAGTTTTTAGATTATCCACACAAACAAAGCTTAAACTGGGATCAATTGAATCACTATCTTCCCAATCAAACTCGGGTCGATTTACGCAGAGAAATGACCGATGAATTAAATAATTACTGCCTTAGATACCTCAATAAAAATGATGAATTAAAAACGGTATTCAAAGAGAACTGGCCCAAAATTACAGCACAGTATGAAAAATTTAAAAAAGTCACTTACGAAGAGGCGGTAGACTATCTAAAATACACAAGTCTCATAAATCCCGTTCATCATGTGGATCGATGGCTTTTTAACATTCCTGAAATAGCTGATGTGACAGTCCACTCGGGAACATTCAATGCCACTCAAGATAAAGACGGGAGCGTTCGCCGAGCCAAGCTTTTTGTCAGAAGTGGAAATCTCATCATCCCAAGTCTTGCCTTTAAAACATATCTAGTGACTAAGGAGCTCTACCCCACGGCTAATCTTGTCCCCAATCCTTATGAAAACCCTCCAGAGTCAAATATAGTGACAAACGTAAAACTCAATAATAGCGAAGGAAAAGAAGTTTTAACAATACCGACTGACTACAGAGGACAACTCCAAATTAATTACGCTGGACCTCAGAAAATGTTTTCTTATCTGAGTGCCGGTGAAATCCTTGATGGGTCAGACACACTAACCATTGAACAAAGAGTTCAAAATGACAAAGGTGAATGGGTTGAAGAACAATTTGAAGTTAATAAAAAAGATTATTTGAAAAATAAAAACTTTATTTTCGGAGCAACAGCAACCGGCATCTATGATTTACGTGTCACCCCCTTTGAAGAAAATTATCCAGGAGTTGAGACACACGCCAACATGTTAGACAATCTCTTACGACAAGATTACCTCAAAACTAATCCTAAAGAAGAATACATTATGCCTTTTATTATCTTCGCCATAGGAATTCTATTTAGTTTTGTCGTCTCCCATTTTGGAGCCATATCTGGATTGATTATTACAATCTTATCCTTAATCTCTGTATATCTAATAGATGTTTTCCTTATTTTCCCAAAAGGAACAGTGGTTACCATTCTCTTTCCTATCTTCACCTTATTCATCCTCTATACATTTCTAACCTTCTTTAAGTACTTCACTGAAGAACGCAAGAAACAACAACTCAAAGGGACTTTTCAAAAGTATGTTTCTCCTGAAATTGTTAATGAAATTTTGAAAGATCCGTCCAAACTTGAACTTGGTGGTATGAAACAAGAGATGACGGTCTTCTTTTCTGATATTCGAGGCTTTACAACCATTTCTGAAAAATTGGATCCAAAAGCTCTTTCCGATTTACTCAATCATTACCTAACTCCAATGACAGAAATTATTTTTCAAAATTCAGGCACTCTCGATAAATACATGGGGGATGCTATAATGGCTTTTTTTGGCGCCCCTGTTATTTCAGATCAACATGCCTCGCAAGCCTGTTCGGCAGCCCTTCTTCAAATCAAAAAACTTTTTGAGTTGCAAAAAATATATGAAGAACAAGGCCTGCCAATGATTGATATCGGAATCGGCATCAATACTGGAGAGATGAGCGTTGGTAACATGGGGTCTGAAACAGTACGCAATTATACTGTTATGGGAGACTCGGTTAACTTGGGCTCCCGCTTAGAGGGAATCAATAAACAATATGGAACCCGCATTATCATTAGTGAATTCACAGCCGCTCAAATCTCTTCCGAACAGTTTCTTTTTAGAGAAATTGACTGGGTTAAAGTGAAAGGTAAGAACGAGCCAGTAAAAATCTTTGAATTAATGGCAGAAGGAGTCGTTTCAGAGGAAATTCAGGCAAGAGTGCAACATTTTAATGCAGGTTTTGCCTACTATCATGAGCAGAAATGGAATGACGCGGTTACCGAATTCAATCAGGCTTTAAGTTATGACGCCAGTGACCATTGCAGTCAATTGTACATAAAACGCTGCCAAGATTATATGAAGGAGTCTCCAGGACAAGATTGGGATGGTGTCTTCACCATGACGACTAAATAGGGGCTTTGTGATCCATCTAAAGAGCGTGCTTTTTTTAATTATTTTTTTGCTTTCTGTTTTGGCCTCAGGACAACCAGCAACCACCATTATCGCTGATGCTGATGAAATGATTAAAGACACTCCTTCTCAAACACTCACTCTAAAAGGGAATGTTAACGTTATTTTTCAACAACAGCACCTCCTTTGCGACAAAGCCATTGTCTATGAGGACACAAAAACTCTAGTGGCTGAGGGTAATGTCATTCTACAAAACCCCCGCACCACTTTGCGTGGAGATAAAATTGAATTTAATTACGAAGAAAACAAAGGAACCATTTACAATGGAGTTGTTACCTCTGGCCGTGTTCTCCTTCAAGCTGATGTCATTAAGAAAGTGGGAGAGGACGAATATGAAGCAGATGAAGCCTATTACACTTCTTGTACGACCTGCCCTCCTTCTTGGGGCTTCACGGCGGCCAATGTAAAGGCCGAAATCGGAGGCTACGCCTATATTAGCAGACCATGGCTTCACTTACTTGAATTTCCCGTCTTACCTCTTCCCTATCTTGTGGTCCCTCTCAATTCAAAACGTCAAACAGGCTTTCTTGTGCCTAAACCTCTCTCAACACCCGATGGAGGTTTTTCTATTGAAGTCCCCTTTTTCTGGGCCATTGATAAGTCTCATGACGCCACATTCTCTTTCCTTAATCATGAGTTCCGTGGTCCTCAACTTGTAACCAATTATAGATACGTTACTTCTGAAAAAAGTAGCGGTGAACTCAATACGGGCTTTATCAGGGATCGCTCTATAGAAAACCTGGCACTCAGAAACCGTTGGTTTATCGATTACGGTCACCACTATGATTTACCTAATGACTACACTCAAAGGACACGCCTCGCTCTTGCCAGCGACCGCAAATACGCGTTTGACTATTTTTTTCAATTTCCCCACAACGGAGAACCCGCTCTCGAAAACTCTGTTTCATTGTCAAAATCATTTGAAAACTCCTTACTCACATTGGAATCCAGCTTTTATTTAAGCCAAATTGAACAAGAGTTTCGCTTTGATGGCGATCAAAGTCTTCATCGTCTTCCCGAAATTAATTTTAATATGACAGATCAAAAAATCTCAGAAGATATTGGTCTCTACTTTAGCTTAGATCTACAGTACTTGAATATCGCTAGAAGTAATGGTTTAGCTTTTGAACACACACGATCAGGTGCTGAGTGTACAACCTATTTCATTGATGACAATGGGAACATCACCACAAACCCTGACAACCCTGGCACACCTGTTTGTTACCCTACCGCTCTTTCCAATGGTCAGTTTGTTTACGGACCAGGGCCTGATGGCACTGTTGCCAATAATACAGCCTATGGTGATTTAATTAGAACCGGTCAACGGTTTGATGTCAGCCCCAGAATTCACGCTCCATTTTGGATTGGAAATATCTTTGATGTCGATCCCAGTTTTTCTGTTCGCTACACTCAATATTCACTGGGTGTGCAATCAGACCCCAATCAAGGCTATGACTCTTTTCCATCTCGCTTTTACACCGAATTTGGTGTCTCCACAAAAAGTTATATTTCAAAAGTGGTCGAATGGGATCAAGATACAAAGCTGAGACACTCCGTTATTCCAAGAGTGGATCTTCGCTATATTCCTGAAGTTTATAAATCCAACCATAACTTTTTTGGAAACCAGGACAGTTTAAAGTATGTGCGAGAATTACAACCTATTGATGACAGTGACGTGGACTGGAGAAATGGCGGTCGAGGTGTTCAATTTGATGCCAATGATCGTATCATCGGAAAACAAATTTTAACACTAGGACTTTCAAACATTATTGTTAGTCGTGATAAAAAACAAGACAAGAACTACAACAGTTTAAGCAGTCAGTATCAAAGAAACTTTTTATTTGATGTCAATCAAACCTTTGATATGCACGAACTAAGAAAAGGCAATGATGCCAGACCTTGGCAGGCTATCAACACACTCACAGAACTTCGTCTTGGCCCACTTTCTCAAATTGTCTCGACGGCCACTTATCCATATCATAACCGAACTATTTGGAACACCAACACACAATTAAGATTTTTGGGTCGTAACTATATTGGAATTGGCTACTCAAAGTTTTACACTATTCCACTCGAACCTCCTGTTGACGAAGACACTCGGAGAGAAACCGTCAATCTAACAACAGGTCTCTACTTTCCTTATTTTTATATCTCAGGTCGAGTGATGTATGATTTAAACCCGATTGAATCTAGTCCCAACAATAATACGACCAGCGATTTTGAAAAGCAGTTTCCCTACTGGCAAATTGCCTCTGTTATCACTCCTCCTGGTTCTTGCTGGTCAATTCTTGGTTCGATGGAACAAGCCCTTGGACAAAACAAGCCCACCATTAGCATCAGTATGGAATTTAAATTCGGAGAATAGAGTCTTTAAAATTGTAGTTGTTACTCGCTTAAATTGCGTTTTTAGTTTCATCACACTTGATGTCTACTCCACCAACAGCTCTCAAGATTCCATCCTCACCTTGCTCAGATTAACAAAGATCAAAACTCTCATAGACAAAAAACAATAATCTCTAGGAAGTCTACTCATTTCTAATCAGAACCAATTTAGGGGCTTTTGACAATTCATCCAGCTACTGCGACTTCAATCTCTCGCCATTTTGAGTTGTGCTCGCCTTCACCTTATTCGATATGGCTCTGGCCACACCTCATAAAATTCAGTCTGCACTTAACTCAAAACTACTGAGGTATTGAATCCTCATTACGCTGATGAATTGTCAAAAGCCCCTAATTATATTTCCAGGAAAGAGAAAGAATCATAACTTAGAATATTGCGATAACAAGCAACACGGAAATATTTTAAATTCGAGTTGAAGACTGATCTAGAAAAATGAATACGCGCCCTAGCGCTGTGGAACTAAGCTTTATAAACTGTCGTTATCTCAGTTTAAAATGACATGACATTATAGTTAAGTGCGGCACCTGTAACTTTACTGTATTCAATCACTGGATACAGTGTCACTTTAGGTGGTTTGAAATAGCGAATACGACCATAATCATCTGGCACAATAACTTTATCAAATTGCTCATCAAGGCGTTCTTTTTGTTCGGCCTCAATTTGAGCTGGTACAACATAAACAACATAAATTCCCAACAGAATACCGGAATACAGACCTAAAGAAGCCCCACGAGCCACTCGATGTATTTTGTCTCCTGGATTATCTTCAACAGCTAAAGTGGCCGCTCCCACCAGAGCTCCCGCCAAGACTCCATAAGTACAACTGAGCAAAAACTCTCGACCTGAATCAGCATGGGCCACACTGGAGCCCAACAACAACGAAAATATCAAAGAGAGTGTGGCAATAATACGTGTAAACTGACGAAAACTCATATCATTATTGTTTCTTAACTTAGCCTTAAAATCAACTGAGGGAAGTTAGCTAGCCCTTTGTATGGAACTCACTTAGACATGAGAACTTTCAACTTAATCTCAAAGTTTTCCCAACCAAATCGTCTCTGTACTCCTCATAAAAAACAATTGTGACTAAAATCAATGTCCTTCAATCGGGACATAAATAATTTTGTCAGACAAAACATAAGCAATAAGTAGCTCTACATCTTGGTTTTGATAATCTTCTAGGCACTGTCGAGCAAACAACAAACGTTTTTTTTGGGAAAATGACAAACGAAAAGAGATTTCCTCGGAAGATCGAAGTGTTTTGACTTCAACCATTAAAAAAGATTTCTTTTTAAAAACCAAATCCACTTCAACACCAGCTATAAAGGTGTTTTTACTAATTAAACTCCAACCTTTTAAGCTTAAGTCCTCAGCAACCTTAAACTCGCTCACCTTGCCTTTACAGGAATTCCTTAACCCCAGCGAATGTCGCTCGGTGGATTTCCCTTTTTGGTCCGAGCTGTGAAATAGCTTCTTTATGAATCGAGGTCGCATAACCTTTGTGCCCTTCAAAACCATAGCCTGGATAATCGGTTGCCATTTTTACCATCAATTGATCGCGAAAAACTTTGGCTACAATAGAGGCGGCTGCCACTGGTGCCGCTCTTAAGTCCCCTTTAATCAACGTGGTTTGCGGCAATGAGATCTTAGGTATTTTCTTGTTACCATCAACGAGAACATGCCCTTTATCTATCTTCAAACCATCAACAGCTCGCTTCATCGCCAGTAATGATGCCCATAATATGTTAATGTCGTTAATCTCATCCACACTTGCAAAACCAAGAGACACCCTACAGGTTTCATGAATAATCTTTGAGAGTTCTTCCCTTCTTTTTTCGGATAATTTTTTCGAATCCGTCAGTCCCTCTAGAACACGCCCTTCTGGAAGAATCACAGCGGCTGCATACACGGGACCAGCCAAACATCCTCGACCAACCTCATCGACACCTATGACAGGTTGAGGCTCTAGACTTTTCCAATCAAACATTTCTATTTTTTTCGCGACAGCCATGGCCCTCCCCTTTAAAAAGGAATAACATATCTTCTCAGAGGAAAACTTTCTAGCCTTTAATAAGACAAAGGGAGTTTTGACATGTAACTAGGGGCCGTTGATAGTGCAATTGCGTAATGAGAATTCAAAACATCAGTCATTTTGAGTTAAGCACATGTTGAAATTTTTGAGTTGTAGCCAAAGCTAGGTAAAACAAGGGCAAGGTGCGTACAGTTCAAAACTCTGAGGGATTGAAGTCGCAGTAGCTAGATAAATTGTAAACAGTCTCTAAAACAGGAATTTTTCTTTAAAGAATTTTAAAATAAAAAAAGCGACGATATGGCTCGTCGCTTTTGATATTCAAAACTGAATTTGAAACTAAGCTTTTTCTGCTGATCCGCTTTCTTCTTTTGCTTTTTCTCTCTGCTCACGCATAACAGCCAATTCCGATTTAACTTTAGCGGCACGGCCTTTAAGAGCTCTCAGGTAGAACAATCTTGAACGACGAGTTTTACCATAAGCATTGATTTCAACCGAGTCTACTGTTGGGCTATTGAAAGGAAAAGTTCTTTCTACACCAATACCTTCAGAAATTTTTCTTACTGTAAAAGTACGGTTTGTTCCAGAACCTTGAATCTTAAGAACAACGCCTTTGAAGATCTGAATTCTTTCTTTCTCACCTTCTTTAACCTTCACGGAAACACTGATCGTGTCACCAGAAGAGAATTTTGGAAAATCCTTGTTATTTTGATTCTTTAATACAGCTTGTCGCACAAGATCCGCCATGGGTAAACTCCTTGAAAACGTATGGATTACCACGACCCACGGAGCCGGTCAAGACAGATACTCACTGCCGACCGAACAGATAAATGCCTGTAATCTTCAGCCCCAAAACCACGAATGGGCTCAATACAGGAATTGCAAAGCTGCAAAGCCTCATCAGATAGCCCAAAACCAGTTCCAAACACCAAAAGTGTGTCTTTTTCCAACATTTTCTCTCTCGTCTCCCGAAAGCTCCACTGCGGAATTAGTGCTGACTCCTTAGCACTGGTGGCAATAACCTGGAGATCGTCACTCTCCATGTGTTCTATGGCCTTTTCCAAGGACTCGATCGGCTCCACCATGGTCAAAGCGGTCTTACGCATAGGATTGAACTTTTTACCAGCTCCCACCCGCCAGTGATCAATAACCCTCGAAACAAACATTAATTGCTCCTTCATAGGATGGACAATGTAGTAGTGATCCACTCCATAGGTTCTTGAAGCTCGAGCGATATCATGTATGTCAAAGTTTGTTACATTTGTAGCCACTGTTTTTTTTGCACGATCTAAGACAGGATGATGAACTAAGGCTAATCCCAGTTTTTTACTCATAATGAAACTCACTTATTTTTTCTAAAAGTTCTTCTTTTATAAAGCCTAAAAGCTCTAACTCTGCAACGGACATTTTTTCAACAAAAGCCTGTAGCCTCTCTTTTTCCTGATGCCATACTATTTTATGTCTGGCGATCCATTTGATAAGTTGATCCGGCCTCTTTGTTAACGTCACTAGCTTTGAAACTTCCAATCTAAATTGAGCAATCTTCCTATGATCACCACTTAATAATATCGAAGGAACACCTTGATCGGCCCAAATCTGGGGGCGTGTAAAAAAAGGGGACTCAAGTAAATCGTCACTAAAGCTATCTTCAAAAGCCGAACTTTCATGTCCCAACACAGAGGGTCTTTTTCTCATACTGGAGTCTATTATGACCAGAGCCGCCAATTCACCACCACTTAAAACGTAATCTCCAATAGAGATTTCAATAATATTATTTTTATTAAGAAATCGTTGATCGACACCGCCATAGCGTCCACAAAGAAGAGTCACTTCTTTCTCCTTTGACATCTCAAGCGCCAGGGAGTCATCCCATTTTCTTCCTTGAGGTGATAGGTAATAACAGGGAGCTTGGCTCGATAAACTATCAAGGGTTTTCTGCAATGGCTCAGCCATCATTAGCATACCATCACCACCCCCAAAAGGCCGATCATCCACCGTTTGATGAACATCTTCTGTAAAAGTTCTGGGGTTTATTGTCTGAAAACTCGCCAAACCCTTTTGGAAAGCTTTGCCTACAACACCAAAACCCAAACCCTGCTCAATCATCTCTGGCATTAAAGTGATGATATTCCAATGCATCTCAAAGATCCTCACCAGCGACGAGTCCCTGTGGAATATCCATGTGTACCAACTTTTCACTTTTATCAATTTCGATAAGAATCGGCTCTACAAACGGCACTTCAAAAGAACCCTTTTCGCCAGAAATAACCAGCAGGTCTTGCATTGCATTTCCTGCAAAACCAACAATCTCTCCCACAAGTCCTCTTTGTTTATCACTCACTTTGAAGCCAAGAACTTCCCTGAGATATATTTCCTCACCCTCTTCTGAGATCAAAAATTCTTCTGGAACATAGACGGAACGTCCCACCCAATTCTCCGCTTCATTTCGATCTTTCACTCCATCTAAGCTCACCATAAAGCCCCACTTTCTTTGTTTTTCATGGGGCTTAAATTGAGCAATGGGAGTTTCTTTATCAGGAGATTCCATTTCTTTTTCAGAACTAAGAAGAGTTTCCCACTTATCAGACCAATGGGCTTCACCGGCAAATATCAAAACAAAAACCTGTCCACGAATCCCTTGGGCAGAATGTATCTTCCCTACTTTAATAAACGACATAGAAACCTTTTGAAAAAAAATCAGATTATGCAGTAAACGAGAGTGACTTTTTAGCAAATAGATAATATTTACAATAATGAAGGAAACCCTGAATTTTTTACCCTATAAAAAAAGGCGCTAAAAAAGCGCCTTTTCAAGAGGATTAAATTAATAGCTCACTTTGTAAGTGAACTCTACTCCATGATTTCGAGAACAGATCTTTTTTGAAGCTTCGTACTTGCCGCATTCAAAATTGTTCTCATGGACTTAGCTGTACGACCTTGCTTTCCAATCACTTTTCCAAGATCTTCTTTGGAAACAGAAAGCTCAACAACAGTTGTTTGCTCGCCGACAACTTCATTCACTTCGACCTCATCGGGATTGTCGACAAGAGCTCTTGCCATAAAATCAACTAAATCCCTTAGACTTGATGGATCGTAACCCATTTAACACCTCTCCAGTAACAACACTCTGATTGACTGTTTTTATTTGTATAATTGAAATATTAAGCGTTTTCTTCCGCTTTTTTAATTAAGGTTTTCACTCGATCCGTTGGCTGAGCTCCTTTGCCTACCCAACTTTTTACTTTTTCAAGATCAAGAGTGATCTCTTTTTCTTGTCCACGCGGATTCGGGTTATAATGCCCCACCACTTCGATAAAACGACCGTTTCTGAAATAGCGAGAGTCTGCAACTGTCACACGATATTTCGGTCTCTTTTTTGCGCCAAGACGCGCTAAACGAATAACTACCATTCATTCACCTCTCATTGAATCCCAGTTTTTTACTGTTCTTTCAGTTATTTAGCAACCCTTTTTTTAAGTACAAGCGTTTACAAAAAAAAGGCCAATCAAAATGGGAACTTAAAGCCATCACCCATGCCAGGAAAACCTTTTCCAAGGCCCATTTTCATCAATCCTGTCATCATTTTTTTAGCCTCTTCAAACTGCTTTACAAACTTGTTGACGTCCTGCACACGGGTCCCAGATCCCTTGGCAATTCGCACCTTTCTTGACCCTTGAATGATGCGACAATCTGTACGCTCTTCCATGGTCATTGAGCATATGATTGCCTCAATTTTTTTTATTTCCTCATCAGGGGGCGTCATATTTTTCATCTGCTTCATCATGCCACCCATTCCCGGCAGCATTCCCATGATACTTTCCATACTCCCCAATTTTTTCATTTGTCGAATTTGCTTTAAAAAATCATCGGCCGTGAACTCACCTTTCATCATGCGGTCAGCTGCTCTTTTAGCCTCTTCTTCATCAATAACCTCTTGAGCCTTCTCAACCAGAGTGACAACATCACCCATATCGAGAATTCTTGAAGCCAAACGATCCGGATGGAATATCTCAAGATCCTTTTGTTTCTCACCCACTCCCAAAAATTTAATTGGAATCCCAATAGTCTCGCGAATACTGAGAGCGGCTCCACCACGAGCATCCCCATCCACCTTTGTTAGAATGAGACCGGTTAAACCCACTTGATTGTGAAAACCTTGCGCTACTTCCACCGATTGTTGTCCAAGCATCGCGTCGGCCACAAGCAACACTTCTTGCGGTTTCCAAAGTGATTTTAAATCTGTTAATTCTTTCATTAACTCTTGATCCATCTGCAAGCGACCGGCGGTATCGACAATAACCACATCAACTTCTTCTTGCTTCGCCCACTTTTGAGCCAATTTCAGGATTTTCTTTGGCTTCATTTTTGGATCCGAATCAAAGACCGGCACATCAATTTCTCGTCCCAGTGTTTTAAGTTGCTCAATGGCAGCTGGGCGATAAACATCTACAGGGATTAACGCAGGTTTCTTTTGGAGTTTTTTACGAATATGAAGAGAAAGTTTTGCAGCCGTGGTGGTTTTCCCAACCCCTTGCAAACCGACCAGGAAGATCACAGTTGGTTGCTGTTCTGCTAACTCCAACCCAACGGCTTCGTTTCCGAGCAAGTCGACCAATTCATCATGTACAATTTTTGTAAACTGTTGACCAGGGTCCACACCCTTAATGACTTTTTCTCCAAGAGCTTTTTCCTTCACATTATCAATAAAACTCTTCACCACTTTGAAGTTAACATCCGCCTCTAGAAGGCTCATTCTCACTTCTTTGATGGCTTCTTCAACATTGGATTCAGTGATTTTAGCTTTACCCGACAACTTACGCAGGCTATCAGTCATACGATCTGATAATTTCTCAAACATTTTAGCTCCTTGTTCTCAACTGACACAAAGCTCAGACAAGTCTGTAAGAATGAGCTTTTGAATTGAAAAAGTTGTTCCACTCGATCCGCCACAATAATGAATTTTGACTCATCTGGCAAGGCTCCACCGGAAAGAAGGCCCTTAGGGCATAACCTCATTCCCTAAACCTTGTCATCTCACCCCATTTATATGTATTTCAATATCTAAAAGATAAATCATTGCTAAATGGAGATCTTATGAAAACCTTTAAAGCCCTTTGGGTCGACACCTCTGAACATGAGCCCAATCGTTTCAAAGAAGCTCAAACCCAAATAAAAGAAACTACAATAAATGAAATGAGTCCTGGCAATGTCATCATTAAAGCTCATTACACAGGCATCAACTATAAAGATGCTCTTGCCATAACGGGAAAAGGTAAGATTTTAAGACAAGTACCGCTCGTACCAGGAATCGACGTCTCGGGTGAAATCATTGAATCCCAATCAGAACACTTTAAGCCAGGAGATCTTGTACTCATCAATGGATGCAACTTAGGAGAGAAAATTACAGGGGGACTTTCCCAGTACTTAAGAGTGCCTCATGACATAGTTATTCCTTTACCTCAAGGGCTTGATACTCAAGAGGCCATGATTCTTGGTACTGCTGGATTTACTGCCGCATTAGCTATACACCAACTTGAAAAAAATGGTCTCAGACCTGAGAAGGGACGCGTACTCGTAACTGGTGCCACCGGAGGGGTTGGTTCACTAGCTCTTAGTTTTTTTAATCGCAAGGGTTATGAAATCGAAGCTTGGACAAGAAGGTCCGAACATAAACCTTGGTTAGAAGCTTGCGGAGCTGATCTTGTAACCGATATCACCAATAAGAATTTTGCAACAGCCCCTTTAGAATCCGTTCAATATGCTGGCGCCATAGACAATGTGGGCGGAGAGGTTTTAAGTTACATCCTCCCTCGTCTGGATCTTTGGTCTTCTGTTGCGAGTGTCGGTCTCACTTTAAGTGAAAAATTGGACACCACTGTCTTCCCGTTTATTCTACGAGGAGCCAACATTTTAGGCATCAGTTCAAACAACTGCCCACCCTCTTTAAGAAGAGAAATTTGGAAGAAAATGGCAGAAGAGATGAAACCTAAAAACCTATTACATATGATGAATGAAGAAATCTCTTTGAGCGAGGTAAAGGAAAAAGCCGAATCTATTATTAAAAGCGAACATCTCGGCCGAATACTCGTCAACTTACAGTCGTAAGAAAAAGAGTTTTAAAAGTCACCAATCTTTTCATTGCCAACAAAATCTTTTGCTTCTTAATTGGCGTCTAAAGAGGAGAAGGCAACCATCATTCATTACTAAAGTAAAAAACATTCAAAGTGTATTTTATTAGTAAACTCAAACAAGCTCTAGTTCACTTCTATTCTTCTATAAACACTTTCCAAAGCCGAATAAATTCCAAAAGAAAAGAGCCCCGCACCCATAAAACTGACCAACAACCAACCATAATTCAAGTCGCCTATAAAGTTCAAAGCCACTTGCAAACCTTGTTTTTCACCCGCACGATCACGAAGAGCCACTTGTAAGGTCAAATACCCAATGATTCCAAAAGACACTCCTTTTGAAATTAATCCCACCTTGCAATAAAACTGAAAAAAATCGGAAGGCCGCTCTGTAAAGTATTTTAGATAATCTTCACGGTATCCCTTTCTGATATGAAATATTCCGATCACAAATAAAATGATACCGAAGAATCCTATAACCCATTCACCGGCTGGTTGACGCAAAATCCAGCCTACCCATCCCCCATCACTGGATGTTTTCTCAAAAAGTGAAATTTGCAAGGCTCTTATCCCCAATGAAACATGAACAAAAGCTGAAACTAATAAGGAGCCTCGAACAATTAAGCCTTTCAAATCAGAACCATGTCCATCTGTGTCCCGCAAGGCTTGAGTCAATCTCCATGTGGAGTAAAAAAGCAAACCGATGGCCGTCAACAAAAGTATAAATCGTCCGAAAGGTTGGTACAAAATTGTTGTTAAAGCTTCATTCTTTCCTAGAGTACGACTGTTATGAAAAAGTGTTAAAATAGAAAAGTAACCAATAACAAAGTAAAGAAGGGCTCTCGCCACATATCCAATCCTTGCTAGAGTGGTAAGCCAATTGTTAGTTGAGCTGTCTTCCTCAAGACAAATTGCAGATAACTCCATAGAGAATTCTCCCTCACTTATAGTTCTATCTTTTTGCCCCTGAAATTGATTTGATGAAATCGAGCTTATTTGAAAAAATTGACCAAAGATTGCACTTAAGGTAGTTAAATTGTGTAGAAAAAATAACTTCCTATCTCTTGTTTAAGGTAAAGCACAAAATGACAAGTCGTGTCCCCATAAAATCCATCTATTTTCTTATTTTTCTCACCCTTGGACTTTCCTTATACAATGCCCTGTTTACACATATGAACAATTGGCTTATTTTTCGCTCTTCCTTTTATCATATTATCGATGGACTTAACCTTTATGCTTTATATCCTCAAGAGCATCATGACCTATACAAGTACAGTCCCATATTTGCTCTCATTATAGCGCCCCTTGCCATTCTCCCTCCTTGGCTTGGCGCTGTTTTATGGAATCTCCTTGGCACTCTTCTTTTTGTTTTAGCTTTAAAAAAATTAAACTTACCAATGTCTGCTAAAAAAGGAATCTTCTGGATATCGTTGCCAGAATTTATTGGTTCGACTCAAGGATTTCAAAGTAACATTCACTTAGTATCCCTACTTATTTTGTGTTTCACTTATTTGGAAGATAATAAAAAGTGGCAATCCATGTTTGCTCTAAATCTTTCATTATTTATTAAAATATTTGGAGGCCTTGGAGCCCTTCTCCCACTTTTTTATCTTTATCAGCCTATAAACGGAAATCCTGAAAATAAAAAAATAAAACTAACTGAAGCTCCCCTTTTACAAGGAGCCACCCTCTTCATTATATTTTCATTCTTACCTATTTTAGTTATTGGTTGGGATTCCTTAATTCTTCAATATAAAAATTGGTTAGTTCTACTACGAAGTGATGCCGCTCAATCCTACGGCTTTTCACTTATGGGAGTGATACACAGTTTCACACACTCTGATTTTGATCGACTTCCTATTCAATTAGCTGGTGGGATCAGTCTTGTTTTATCTTTTCTGTACTTCAGAAAAGGAGATCAACAACAGCGCTTAATGAGTCTTGTTTCCCTATGCTACTTCCTTATTGTTTTTAACCATAAATCAGAGTCACCCACTTTTATTATCGCCATGATTGGCTTTGGCATTCATCAGCACTTTATTAGAAATCAAAAATTACGCTGGGGACTCATCATCTTCACCCTAGGCTGTGTTTCCTTAATGTATTCTGATCTCTTTCGCTCGATCAAACAGTCCCATCTTGACCGTTACTGCGTTAAAGTTTGGCCGTTTTTAATACTTTACCCTCTCGCTCTTTTTCAAGGCTTCCTTACAAAACGATCTTAACAGATCTATTATTCTTTCAGCTTTAAAGAATCAAAGTGTCGACTCTCAAGAAACATAAAGAGTAAAGAGATAAGGCTAATCCCTGCAAAACTCATAACCAATGGAGTGATGGACCCTTGAAAATAGCGGCCGAGGAATATTCCAACCACCGCAGCAATGGTGCTTTGAAAAAATCCCAAAAGAGCAGAAGCCATACCAGCCACATGCCCAAGAGGGGTCATCCCTAAGGCATTGAGGTTGCCAAATAAAAAACCCACAGAAAAAAAGGTCAACATCATATAAGCCATAAACAACCATAATGGCGGTTCATGATTCGTAAAGAAAACTAAATATAAAACAAAGGTGTTTCCAATAAGAGCCATAAAGGAAAAAGCCGTTTTTATGAGTTTCCTCATTCCAAGGGCCATAACAAGCTTAGAATTGAAAAAAGTTGCACTCCCTATACATAAAGCTAAACAACCAAAAAAAAGAGGAAACTTTTCTTTAACTCCAAAAATATCTTCAAAAATGGATTGTATCGCTCCTAAGTACCCCACAAAAATACCAAAGGTCAGTCCGGAAACAACCATACAGGTCACAGTCGTTCTTTGATTGAGAGTTTCTTTTACACCAAATAACAAATCTCCTTTTGAGAAATGTTTTCTCCGTGTTTTATCTAATGTCTCGGGCTGCCTCATTCCAAACCATAACCACACAAGGACCGCCACAAGGGCCAAGACCACAAATATTTCTCTCCATGAATAAAATAACAAAACAACCTGTCCAAGAGCTGGAGCGATAGCAGGCACAAATATAAAAAGGGTCATCACCACAGATGTGATCTGAGCCATAGCATCGCCTGAGTACTCATCACGAATAAGAGCCAAAGAGATAATACGTGGAGAAGCTCCGCCAAAACCTTGTAAGAAACGACCAACAATAAACCACTCAAAGGAGTTTGAGAATCCAGATAATGCTGACCCAATAATAAACAATCCAATGCCCCAGTAAATGGGAGGTTTCCTTCCGAAAATATCCGAAAGAGGTCCAAAAACCAATTGGCCGACTCCAAAACCTAAAAATAAAATGGCTATGATCATTTGCAGTTCTTCTTTAGAAGATACAGAAAAAGCGGATTCAATGGAAGGAAAAGCCGGCAACATGGCATCAATTGACAATGCGATTAATGAGGTCATCAGTGCCATTAAGGTCACAAATTCAGCACGAGAAAGAGAACGAGTATTTTCCATAGGGAAACTTATAAGGACTTCAACCCAGAAGTGCAAGATTCTCCTTTAAAAATGAAATAACATCACTATCAGTAAGACGTCATCATTCTGAACAAGAAAGATAAAGCCGTTATTAGAAGGCCTGTTGCACTTACCTTCTACTTCTCAAAAGCTCCGACTAAAGAAAACTGAATTGTCGACTCTTTGTACAAGTAAACTGCCACTTTTCGCTTCCTACTTCTCAAGTGCAAATAAATAAGGTTAGAGCATTGGCATTGCTTGCTATAATAAATGTTAAAGAGAGGAATTTATGAACAAAGTCTTAACTATCGTATCTGTAATAATCTTAGGAATGTCCCAATCTTTTGCCTACGCTCCCGATGAAATTCCCTCTTCCCAATCTCAAGTTTCAATCAATCAACAAATCGCTGATAGTGCTTCAGACCTTGCCAGATGTTTTAATGCAAATATGAGAACAGGGGCTGACTATATGGCCGTGCTGGCAGGTTGCATGCAAAGAGCGAGTCTCTCCCTACCTGAGCCCTCTAATTTTATTGTAGCTGACCGTGCTAGTGATATCAACCGATGTTTTAATAACGGCCTTCGCACGGGTGTGGATTATATGGCTCTTCTGCAAAGCTGTATGAGCCAAGCCGCCAATGAACTCTTTTTAGAAAGAGAAGAGCAAATGGCACAAATTCAAGGACAAGGATCCCAGTCTTACAATTCCGTAAACTAAAGTTTTAAGGTTTTACCAACGATTGTAGTTCGCTCTTTTTAAAACTTGTAAGGCTAAAAAATAAAACAGAATCATTGAAAAAATAGAAACTACAAAAGCCAAACCGACTGACACATCAGAATGCCCCAACATACTATAACGTGTTCCATTGATAAAATAGAGCAGTGGGTTGGCTTTAGAGATCCACTGCCAAAAAGGATGGAGGCCTTCTAAGGAAAAAAACACGCCTCCTAAGTAAATCAAAGGTAGAATAACAAAAGAACCCACACCACTCACATGATCAAATGTTTTAGCCCAGAAAGCGATGGAAATCCCGAACATTGAAAAGCTCAAACCACCTATTGTCAGAAATAAAAACAAAAGCGGTAAATTTTGTGGAATAAGAAAAGTATCGTTCATAACATAAAAAAAGATTTGCCCAACAACAAACGTAATAAATCCCACAATAAGACCACGGGTCAGACCTCCCAGGGAAAGAGCCCATAAGATCGCTTGTGGACTCAAGGGCACCACCCTCCAATCTTCTAAATCCCCACCAAATTTTCCGGACACAACGGAACTCGATGAATTCTGATAGGAGTTATTAAGAACGGACATCATAACAAGTCCTGGAATAAGAAAAGCCAAGTATGAGTCTCCCCCTTCAATATTAATCTTATCACCTAAAGAGACACCAAAAATTAACAGATAAAGTCCTGAACTCATTATTGGAGCAAAAATGGTTTGCACTATGACCTTAATAAAACGTCGAATCTCTCTATAATAAAGAGTTAAGAACGGGCGAAATTTAATTGGAACGGACTGCATTAAGATCTCCCCTCTCCCAAAATTCTGACAAAGGCTTCTTCTAATTTTCCTTCAGAAATTCTAATATCAAGAATTTCTTTCATGTCACATTTTATTTCCATCAGCAAATCACCAATACCTAAATGGGGAGGGATTAAAAAATCCACTCGATTACCATCAATATGATCAAAGTATTGGGATTGACAGAGTGTAGGATTAGTCTCTTTAAAGTAAAGCGACACACGCCGCTCGGTTAGCTCCTCGATTAACTCTTTGGTCGGCCCCACTTTACGTATTTCACCGTTTTGAAGGACTCCCACACGATCACAAAGCTCTTCGGCCTCTTCAAGATAATGAGTAGTTAACAAAACAGACATTCCTTCTTTCTTTAAATCACGAACAAAGTCCCACAGCGAAGCACGCAATTCAATATCCACACCGGCTGTTGGTTCGTCTAAAAGCAACAGTTTTGGATCGTGCACCAAGGCTTTTGCAATCAACAAACGTCTTTTCATCCCTCCACTGAGGGCTTTGACTTTTTTGTGACGATGATCCCAAAGTCCTAAACGATGTAATAAATAATGGATTTTTTCCTTGTTATGCCAAGTTCTAAAATAACCAGAATGGAAAATTAGAATTTCTTCTACCGTAAAGTAACCATGGTTAATAATTTCTTGGGGAACGTAACCTGTTAGCATCTTGGCCTCAAGAATATCTTTTTGAGGATCTTTCCCGAAAATAGAACAGTAACCTTCATCAGGCTGTTGTAAAGTGACTATACAAGAAATGATGGAGGTTTTTCCCGCCCCATTGGGCCCCAATAATCCAAATATTTCACCGGGCTTCATTTCAAAATTAACATTTTTAACAGCCGTATAAGAACCATATTTTTTGACGAGAGAATTTATTTTTAAAGGAGATGTACTTACATCCATTTATCCACTCCTTCAGAAAAAGGCGAACCAAAATGAACTTTCTCATTTTCTTTTTGCAGCCAATTAATATCCCACTCACTAGATAGAAGGACAACTGGCCGATCATCTTTATCTCGAAAAACGGTGGTAGACCCGTTAATATCATAAACTGGTTTACCATCTTCACTCCTTGGCCAACGAGCCACGGCATAGGGTGCTGTATCTAAGCGAGTCTCTAAATTGTATTCATCAAGGAGACGATATTTTAAAACTTCAAATTGCAACTCTCCGACCACACCAATAACAGGATCCTGGGCTCCAATAGCAGGATCGATAAAAAGTTGGATAACACCTTCTTCAGAGAGTTCCTTAAGAGCTTTTTGTAACTTTTGTCTTTTCATCGCATCGCTGACATGAATGCGAGTGAATAATTCAGGCGAGAATTGCGGTATCTTTTCAAAGGTTATTTTTTTTCCACTGGTCAAAGAGTCTCCGATTCTAAAAAGACCCGGATCACTCACTCCAACTATGTCTCCCGCAAAGGCATCCTCGACCGTTTCTCGGTCCTGCGCTAAAAACTGGGCCGAATGAGACAATCGTATTTCACGATTCAGTCTTGCATGTTTGACCTTCATTCCTCTTTCAAACTTTCCAGAACAAACTCTTAGAAATGCCATTCGATCTCTATGTTTGCGATCCATATTGGCTTGAATTTTAAATATAAAACCAGAAAAATCTTTATCAAGAGGATTCACCTCACCTGACTCAGTATTACGAGGAGTCGGACTGGGAGCCCATTGAGTGAAATAGTTAAGGAACTGGTCCACACCAAAGTTTAATTTAGCACTGCCCCAGAAAGCTGGTGACAATTCCCCCTTCATAAACTTTTCTTGGGAGAACTCTTCGCTATCAAGCTCAATCAATTCAATTTCTTCCAGAACAGAAGACAATATATCAGGATGAATCCACTCACTCCAACGTGGATCCTCTAAACTATCTACAGCAATATGTGTTTCCTCCCCCGTTTCTTTGTTTAGAAGAATCACTTTTTTAGCCAATCGATCATAAATCCCTCGGAAGAGTCCACCCACACCCAAAGGCCAATTAACGGGATAACATTTCATCTTTAGAGTGCTTTCAATTTCATCAATAAGTTCAAGAGGCACTTTACCTTCGCGATCACACTTATTAATAAAAGTAAAAATGGGAACCTTGCGATAATTACAAACTTCGTAAAGTTTTTTAGTTCGCTCTTCCACTCCCTTAGCAACATCAATAAGCATCAATGCGGTATCGGCTGCAACAAGAGTTCGATAGGTGTCTTCACTAAAGTCTTTATGCCCAGGAGTATCTAATAGATTGATTCTTTGTCCTCTATGATCAAATTGTAAGACCGATGAAGTCACAGAAATTCCCCTCTCCTGCTCCATTGTCATCCAGTCTGATGTGGCGGCTTTTTTTCCAGCCTTACCTTTGACTTCACCGGCTTCATGAATCACCCCACCGATATAGATCAGCTTTTCAGTGATGGTTGTTTTTCCGGCATCTGGGTGAGAGATAATGGCAAAGGTGCGACGTCTTAGTATTTCTTCTTTATCACTGAGTTTTTCCATAACCTGTGAGACTTAACAGCACTGAGTCATAAATGCAATCAGGGAGACTCAAAGCTTTCCATAATCAACAAAAATTGCAATGATAAAAATGAGAACGACGATTCCACCTTAGTCATTGACCGGTGAATTTTATGGTTCTGACTAGAGCCAGTTGATTGTAAATGAGAGGAAAGTCATTGAACCTCTTCTTTTCGTTTACAGAGTTTTAAGAACCGTAAATGCTCAGTGATAAATTAGCTCGTTCTCAGTACTTAGCGATGATTATATATTAAGCACACAGAGAGTTACTAAATGAAATTAAATCTCACTGATAGAATCTCAAAAGTTCAATCCAAAAAAGATCGAATGCTCAATGAACTCAAAAGATCCCAGAGCCGTCGACTGTTTTTTGGTCTCAATGTCTTTTTCTTTCTAACGGCCTCTCAAGTCCTAAAAGGATTTTACTTGGAATGGATCGCCCTGCTCGTTCTTTTCCCCCTCTTTTACTATTTTTTAAAACAATCTCGTCACAAAAAGAAATTTTACGACTCATTAGAATGCCTTCAAAATTTTTACCAAAAAGAAGAAGATTTTAAACAGGGAAAACTGGTTGATCCTGTACCTGTTGATAACATGAGCGACACCAACTTAGCGCGAGACTTGGATTTGCATTTGTTACTTCCTCAGGTTCAAAGGTGTTTCTCTATTCAAGGTCATAAAAAACTTAATGATTGGCTTTGTCAAAAATCGGAACACTCCACAAGAGCGAAAAGACAATCTTATATGCAAGAATTGATATTATTTCCAGGGCTAGTTCGCCGAATCCAGCTTCATCCAACGGTAAATTTAGTTGATTTTAAGCGCATTGAAAAGGAAGTCTCAAGGGGCTTTTTCCCTGAAAAAATAGCCTGGAAATGGATTGTGCCAATCAGTTGGGTTCTCACTTTTTTCCTTCTATTCCTCCCAACACCTGACATTTTATGGAAAATAACTCTACTCACTTATATCGGCTCTATGCTGACCTACCTCAAACACACCAGTCCCATCTTTACACGTATGCAAGATCTTCACAGTGATTTTTCTGAGTTGCATGAAAAAATTGATAGGATTGAACTTTTAGCAAGCCGCTTGAGCTTTCTCCCCTTCTTAAAAAAGAAACACGTCAGTCGAGACATACACAAACTGGATCGTTTAATTTCCTTAATGAGCTTAAAAACCAATCCTATTCTTTTTTATATACTCAACTTAATAGTACCATGGGATTTTATCTTGGCAGAGCTTTGCGAAAAAGCCCGCTTGAGCTTTCAAAATAACTTTAAAAGTTGGAGTAAGGAGATTATCGAGCTTGAAGCTCTCAGCTCTCTCGCTAATTTAAACATTTACCACGACACCCATTGGGCCGAAGAAAAAGAGAATGCCTTTCTTAGCTTTAGTGAAGTTTCCCACCCCCTCATCAATCAAAACACCATTGTGACCAATGATTTTAATTCTTTTGAAAATAAAATCTTTATTATTACGGGCTCTAATATGAGTGGGAAGTCCACCTTTCTTCGAGCAGTCGGAATTAACTTTTGCCTTGCCCAAATCGGAGCCCCCGTTTTTGCTAAAAATTTCTATTTTGAATCAAGACAAATTGTCTCTTGTATTCGAGTGAGCGATTCTCTACGAGATGGACAATCTTACTTTTACGCTGAAGTTAAACGAATGAAACATATTTTAGATCTTGCGAAAGAAGAAAAAGTTTTCTTTCTCATAGATGAGCCTTTAAGAGGAACCAATAATAAAGAACGGCTCATCGGAAACCAACGATACCTAAAAGCCACTCTCAATTTTGATGCTTGTGGCTTTATATCCACACACGATCTAGAACTCACCCAACTCTCACAAACCGACCCTAGAATTATTAATTATCATTTTAGTGAAAAATGGGATGAAGAGGATCTCGTCTTTGACTATAAAATTAAAGAAGGACCCTCTAAAAGCACTAACGCTTTAAAAATTCTTGCTAGAGAAGGACTTTAATTACAGCGACCATTTTGGCTAAAAGTTGAAATACCTTCTATTCCCGTTTCGGCATTTACTTTTCCTGCACACAATTGTTGGGCGCGATCCATGAACAAATCATTCACAGAGCAGGTATTAAATTGATGCCTCGAACCATCTTGGCAAACAACATTAAATCCACGATACATCTCTGGCAGATTGTCTTCACAATCAGACATAATATTTTGCATACGATTAACGGCGCACTTACCATTTTGTGGTGAGCAATGCTCACTACAGAAACGAAATGCTTGCTCAACTAAATAATTGACCCCGTAGCTAGAATGACATTGAGTTTTACTTAAACTCAACTCAAATAAACTACCATCATGACAACGACCAAATATGCCGACATCACCAGCTCCCCAAGCATTTAGAGACATCATAAGTCCTGCTAAAAGAAATATCTTATTCATTGGATCTCCTTTCTAGGCACACTGATAATTTTTTTGAACCCCATGATTCATAAAAGTGTCTTTATTCAAAGACACATCTGTGCACACTTTTTATGTTATCTCTGATTAAAACAAAGATTTTATCCAATGAAAATGAATCAAATACATTTTCTTAAAAGGCAAAGACAGTTCATGTTAATCTCTGTAAAGCTAAACTCATTCAACACTAATATTACCGGCTTCTAGGGTTTGAAATTATGTCGAAGGATTAGCCTTTAACTTGGCAACGTAGTCGCGCACATGTTTTTCCAATAGACTCAGTGGAATGGCACCTGAGCCCAACACCACAGCGTGGAATTCTTTAATATCAAACTGATCACCCAACTGATCTTCAGAGTATTTGCGAAGCTCTTGAATCTTTAACTCTCCCATCTTGTAAGCCAAAGCTTGTCCTGGCCAACCAATATAACGATCCACTTCTGCAATAATATTTTTTTCTGACAAGGCTGAATTTTCTTTCATAAAATCAATAGCCTTTTGCCTAGACCATCCAAAAGCATGAATTCCAGTATCAACAACAAGTCTCATAGCTCTCCACTGTTCGTAGGTCAGACGCCCAAAATTATCTTCTAAAGTCGGATACATTCCCACCATTTTCCCTAATGATTCAGCATAAAGACCCCAGCCTTCAATGAAAGCCGTAACATGAGCCCCTTTACGAAACTCAGGCAAACCTTCCATTTCTTGCGCTAAAGCAATTTGCAGATGATGTCCAGGCACAGCTTCATGTAAAGAAAGGGCTGGCAAATTATAAAGAGGACGACTCTTTAAATTGGAAAGATTGATTTGATAAATACCAGCTCGACCAATTTCAAAACGTCCAGGAGTATAATAGGCCGCCGGTGACTTATCAGCTATAAAGGCAGGAATGGGCTCAATCCCATAGGGAAGACTTGGTAATTTTTTAAAAAGTTTAGGTAACTTCCCATCCATTGTTTTTAAAATAAAAGCGGTTTTATCTAACAACTCTTGTTCTGTCTTAGCGTAATACTTAGAGTTGGTTCGCAGCTCATGAATATATCCTTTTAAATTATCTTTATATCCTCGCTCAGCCGCAATGGCTTTCATTTCGCCAAGTATTCTAGAGACCTCCCTTAAACCAATATCGTGAACTTCTTTTGCAGTAAGATCAAGAGTGGTCATCTTCTTTATTTGAGATTGATAAAACTTCTGCCCTGTGGCAAATCAATAGCGGCAAGGCTTGTTCTTAACTTTGGATAATAATCTTTTACCCAAAACTGATACAAATCTTTGTATGCAGGTAGTACATTCTCATTAATAACTTGTAAGGCTTTTTGACTTAATTCTACTCTCTCTTGCTCTGCAAATTTCTCAGGAAAGTTTAAGAAAGGTTGATAAAAACTACTTTTCTCAGGTGATTCTTCAGCAATACTTAAAAAGCTTTTTTCATAATCTTGAAAGGTAGGCTGTGGAGGAGTGATATTTTTTGCCACTCCTTTTAGTGAAAGATTTTTTACTTCCTTAAAATATTGAGGAATTTTAGAAAGTCTTTCGATATAATCCCTATAATTCTGGACAGTCTCAAGAGGGATATACTTATACATCTGAGCCATTCTTGTGTGAGGTCCTCCCAATGAGGTGAACTGAATAAAGTGCATTTCAAAGGGGTAATCATTAATTTCATCCTCTAGGTCGTACTTGAATAAAGCTAGATTTAACTCTTCATTTTGACATTCTTTTTGACTTTGAAGTTTTGAGGCTTTGTTTAAGAACTCTTTCTGTGCCTTATTCACACGGGCGTAGTTTTCTTCCGTCTCATAAAAAAAAGTATTGTGCCTCTTAGCTTGGTTTTTCCTAGAAGCATAAAGGGGGAAAGTTTCAAGCTTCCACTCTTCGTACTGATTATATAGGTCCCGCGCTTCACATAAGCTTTGCTCTGATTTTTTTGAGCAAGAGACCATTAAGACAAGTAAGAATAATAAAGTTAACTTCATAACTCCCCCTATAATGAAAGTTGAGATAAGACTATGCCATCATGTCGTACCTTGCTCAAGCTCTCAAAGACCTTTAAATAGAATCTTTAACTTAAGGATATTAGTTTATATACACCGTTGCCTTTCTGTGCAGAAATCTATAAATAACTCTTTTGAGACTCGATGAAATCCTTCTTTTTGGCCCTTACATTGCAATTATTCTTTCCTATGCTCCCATTGAGATTTAAGCCAATTTTAACCTTACTCATCTGTAGTTTTTCTTTACAGTCCCATGCCCTTTTTTGTAGAGATCTATTAAGCACACCCATAGTCGCTACCATGCCGTCTTCTAATCGGCCCCCAGCTCTTCCCGTTGGCCTTGATATTGATAACTTCCCTGAAAACACCGCCGCTCGCGTCTATGTCGAATATGCTGTGCGAGACCTACTTCTTAATCAACAAAACAGGAGCCTCGGGCTAAGAGATCTACTCCTGCCTAATGGTGGCCTCTGTGCTAGCTCTTCAATTACTAATATTTTAGGCTCCATGATGGCTCAAGAGCATAACTTTATCCACGTATTTGAGATGGCTCCCCAAACCACCCATCAATTATTGACATGGTATCAAGAGCAAACGGGCTTAGACGGTCGCCTTGGAGCCAATGTTCCCATTCTCACAGATATTGTGGTCTCTAGACAGCACGAGATACTGGCCGCTTACTCCTATTTGAGTCAATTTCATCAGGTGAACTTTTCAGTGTCTCGCTATCATAATGAGTTTTTCCCTTACAGAATGGGGCGATATCTCAGAGGTGATTCCATCGGCGTTCTCGTTGTTAATCCCATTGAAGGCCCTAGGAAAAATTCTTCTTATCACGCCATAGTCCTGCTAGGGGTGGACTTAGAGAATAACCGACTTTTTATTAGCGATCCCAATAACCCTAACCAAATCATAGCCGCTCCTTTTGAATACACCCAAGGAACCAATATCACCTTTCGCGTGCCATTCACCTATGGAAGCGATCGGGTTGAAATCCACAGTCTCGATGTGCTCACTCGAAGCATCGAGCTATTTGACTAATTCAAATGATAGATCGCTATTTTAAGACAATTTCTTTTGGCTTTTCATGGAAGTTGTAATCGTTAGCCATGCAAAAGCCATAAGCCCCTGCATCACAGATGGCTAAATAATCACCCTGCTTAAGCTCCTGAAGATTGCGATTACGACCTAAAAAGTCCGTGGATTCACAAATAGGACCAACAAGATCGTAAACTTTTTTGGATAACTGATCGTTTTTCACAACAGGTAAAATGCGATGATTGGCCTGATAAAGAGCCGGTCTCATTATGTGATGCATACCTGTGTTGAGAATCGCAAAAACCTTGTGACTGGTCGTTTTAATATATTCAACCTGGCATAGTAGAACACCACAACGGCCCACTAAAACTCGCCCAGGTTCAACCAAAACCTCACCTTCAAAATCACTTAATTCATCGCAGACCATTTTTCCATACTCGTTCATTAAAGAAAAATCGGCCTCTTCATCCATTTTATCGTAATGAATTCCTACTCCCCCACCGATATCAATGCGGTTCATAGTAAAACCATGGACTTCAAACTCTCTGTACATAGAGCGTAATTTCTGAATGGCTTCTTTCATAGCCGATAAATCGATCAACTGAGAACCAATGTGCATAGTGAGACCTTTGAGATCTAAATGGTCTGGAAAGTTTTTTAAAATTCTCACCAATTCAGGTATAAAACTCTGATCCATCCCAAATTTATTTTCAGTCATTCCTGTTGTAATATAGGGATGAGTCACAGGGTTCACTTCGGGATTCATTCTAAAGGCCACTTCCACTTTTTTATTATAAGATTGAGCGATCTCTCCTATTCTCAAAAGCTCCTGTGGAGACTCCACGTTGATTTGCTTAACACCCACCTCAAGAGCCATTTTAATTTCTGCAGCAGACTTTGCCACACCAGAAAAAATAACGTCCGAACCTACAAAGTCATTCTCTAAAGCTTTTTTAATCTCACCAGATGATACAACATCCACATGAGCCCCAAGACTTTTAAAGTGCTTTAAAATTTCAGGATGAGCATTGGCCTTTAAAGCATAATGAACTTTAAGATTTTTTAAACCTGAAAGAGAAGCTTTTAAGTTTTTATAGCGAATGGAAATATTATTGAGGTCATAGACATAACAAGGCTCACCTTGGTTTGCCGACATAATTTCCTGTAAATCACCGGTCTTGCCAAGAAATAATTTTTCATCCTGATAATTCAAACTCATTGAGCAAGGCCTTCAAGCTTAAATTCATCATGTAAAGTATTGGCTGCTTTTTCCAGATTTACTTTTTCAATAACGGCCGAAATTTTAATATCTGAAGTTGTTACCAGGTGAATAGGCACTTCCACTTTCGCTAGAGCTTGAAAGAATCTCGCTGCCACACCAAATTGGTTTTGCATCCCCACACCCACTACAGAAACTTTGGCCATATCATTGATATTTGTAATATTGGTTGCAGAATCAACAGCTCCCCCTATGATTTCTCGGGCTTGTTCCACATCATCGGAATGAACAGAGAAGGCCACTCTTTGCCCTTGGTCACTCTGACTTTGAGTAATAATATCAACAACAATTCCCTTTTTTGCTAAATCAGAGAAAAGATTACCCAAGAAGTCCGCTCTATCTGGTGTCGGGAAAAGTTTAAACACGGAAGTGTTTGGATCGTGAGTCACAGAAGTTACGACAGGTTTTTCCATTTTTTCTCCTTGAGAAAGCACCCATGTTCCTTCCTTTTTTTCAAAAGTGGAACGCAAATGAATTTTAACATTGAATTTTGAAGCCAACTCCACGGATCGTGCATGAAGAACCTTTGACCCTAATGAGGCCATTTCCATCATTTCATCAAAAAAACAAAATCAAGGGGTTGAGCTTTTGGTACAAGACGCGGATCCGCAGTGTAGATAGCTGGAACATCCGTATAAATCTCACAAATTTCATTTTTAAGAGCGGCCGCCAAGGCCACAGCTGTTGTATCAGAACCACCCCTACCAAGAGTCGTAATGTTTTCTTGAGGGTCAATACCTTGAAAGCCCGCCACAACAGGAACAACGTTATCGCCTACTAACTTCTCTAAAGTTTCGGTTCTAATGGATTGAATGGTGGCTTTGCTTGGCAAAGCATCCGTCATAATTCCCAATTGAAAAGCCAGCAAAGGCCGCGCTTTGACTCCCCGTTTTTGCAGAGCCATTGAGAGTAATGAAATTGAGACCTGCTCCCCTGAAGCCAATAGCATATCATAGGCAGGAGAACGGTCATGGGGAGAGACTTTATGGGCCAGAGAAACCAATCGGTTTGTTTCACCCGACATAGCCGAAGCTACAATAATTGGTTTTTCCCCTTTGGTCTCAATATCTTCTTTTATACGGTCAGCCACCGCCTCAATACGCTCCAGTGAGCCAAGAGAGGTGCCACCAAATTTTTTTACAACAATCATAGGGACTTACACTACCCATTCCAGTTAAAAATGTCTACCTCAGGAATTAAAAGTGTTTCAAAGAATTAAAGATTTCTGAACTTTTTATATATAGGGAAAACAGGTTCATTTTGGAAGAATCATCATCCTTACGCTGCCATCTTTGCAGGCATGCCGAGGCGTCCCTTTTCCATTCATTGACATTCCTACCCAACTCCCTTAATTTCCCACCTTCAGACATAAAACGTCGTTTTATATCACCTGTCGCGGGGTGGAGCAGTCTGGTAGCTCGTCGGGCTCATAACCCGAAGGTCGTAGGTTCAAATCCTGCCCCCGCAACCATTTTTCTAAGTGGTTTTTTACAGAATTTCCCAAGTATTTAATATGTTTTATAAACGAGCGAAAAGTCAGCGGTTATTTAATTCGATTTGAGTCACTACAAGTCACTCCAAAGACAAGTAGATGGTTCCATGGTGGTTCCACCGTGGTTCCATGAGATTTTAGACCCCAAAAAAGTGGTTCCATGAGCCAAAATAGGTGGTTCCATGAGATTTTTTTGAAGCCAGTCAAGGCTTTGAGGGGTTTCGAGAATTTGAAACGCAACAGGTATTCAGTGCTTCTTTTTTTAATAAACAAAAAAAGGAGAATAATATGAATACAAAAACCCAAAACAGACAAAGTAAAACAAGGACAGTAAGGGTTTCAGATGAAACCTCAGTACTACTTGATAAGCTACTAAAGCTTGCAAACAAAAAGAAACACGGAAGTAAGATCTTTCCAGATCAAATCATTGCAGTCGCTTTAGAAAACGTATCAGAAATTGATATTAAAAAAATGCAAAACGATTCCTTATCTAATGAAGATCGCAAAGAGCAACTGCGACAACTCTATATCAAAAAATGCGGCAAAATCACTAAAGATGAGTTCACAGGCTTTATGATGACCCCTGCATTTTTTAGCTTCCTAAACGATAACAGTGAGGGCTTGAGCTTAACAGCTTGAGCCCTAGATTTGCCACAAAATAGAAATTGGAATTAATTATTGACAATGTGACGCATTTTTGTTACACATAAGGAGGTAGCCTTTAAAAACCATAAAAACGCTACATTTACCGAATGGAAAATCGCCATTCAAGGATTGGCTTTTGAAGCTAAATCCAAAAACTAAGATCAAGATCTTAGAATATGTAAACCGCCTCGCGATGGGAGGCTCAAAAAAGAACATTAAATCTATTGGAGATGGGCTTTTTGAACTTAAAATTAACTTCGGATCTGGCTACAGAGTCTACTTTGTTGAAACTGAAAAAATCATCATACTAATAATATCAGGTGGTGATAAATCGACTCAAAAAAATGACATAAAAAAAGCTAAAGAACATTGGAGGAAGTATGCCTTACAGAACAGAATCATTTGATGAATTTTTATCAGAACAACTTCAAGAACCAGGCATGGCTAAAGAATTTTTGCTCTCTTCTTTAGAAGGTGAAGATAACTTTACATTAGTTGGCGCTATCATCAGAACCATTGGCTGCATGGGTGTAAAAGAGTTTTCAGAAATGTCTGGAATCCATAGAAATGCTGTATCAAGAATGATGGCACAAAATGACATTCCTAAAATCGAAACTTTAAACAAATATCTTGCGGCTTTTGATTTAAAAGCTAAAATTGTTGTTGAACCAAAGGATGCAGCTTAAGCTGCATCCTCTTTAAGTTCGTTGTTTTCAATGAACTTTAGAATATCATCTTTCCAGTAGTCTTCGCCGCCTACTTCTACAATTTCACCATCACCTCTAAATCCATCTAGATATTCATCAATAGCGATTCTATAAGATATAGGGTCCAGCTCTTTGATTGCCTCGATTGGGTCAATCTCAATCCACCCAACTTTTACGGTTTCTCCGTAGCAGTCTCTAAGTGAATCTTCTGCAAAGTCAGGATCAACAGGGGCACAGTTCTCGGCAATAAAATAATCAATTACCCACTCAATTCCGTATTCAACCCCATAGCCATCTACGAGCCTCATATTATCATCTGAGCCGCAGCCTAAACAATACTGCTCCTTAACTTCTTGGTAGCACACGTAGCAAAATGGTTTAGATTTTTGATACGCGATAGCTTCTAAAGCTTTATACTCATCTTCATTTAATACTTCTTTAAAACTCATTTTATACCTCCAAAGCCTTAAGGCTCCGCAATTAAGCGGAAGTCTTTTGTTTGTTGTTATTGATAGCTTGAATGTACTTTTCTTGGGCAAAAGCTTTAGACTCTTGGATTTCTTTTCTTGAAACCTTTGTTCCATCTTTCTTTGTGTATGGAAGTTCTAGCTCATGCAGAACGAGGTTCTTGTTGAGAAAGAAAGTTTCACCAGATGGTGTTTTTAAAAGTAAGCTGTTTGATTTTTCAATAAATCTTACGCTGTTGATATTTTTTGTACTGTTATTCATGTTTTTTCTCCTTATGGTTGTTAAGAGCTTTTCCGCTTCTTGGGGGCTCACCCAGAGCTCCCCCCAAGAAGAAAGGATGCTGGAGGTAGAAGACACATGTGCGTTCCTCTTGCCCGTTAAGCGAAAGCGGCGGTTAGCATGACTGAAGTGCCTTTAGGCCGTAAGGCGTGATAACTGAGGGTAAGAATAAGGACGCTCTGTGTTCTTTGCCGACGTACAACTCAAATAAGGAGATTTTGATTAACTGTGCCTTTAAAACTCAATGATGTAAGAAGCTTTCAAATGTCAGCTTCAATACTGTTCTAAAAGACCATTAGAGATTTACTTTCTTCATACAAAATCCCCCTTTAGGGCTTGCCGCCATTACACAAGGGGGATTTAGATGAACAAAGATAAAAAAGAAATTAGAGAAGAGGTGCTTTTCGAGTTAAATATTAAACTTACCAACAAAACTTACAATATTAGCTTTGCTACACGTAGAGCGTGGCTCGTGGGCATGAGTTTAATCCTTATTAGGCTAACTCTAAGTATAATAGGAAAAGAACCCTAATCAAATCTATAGATTTACTGAGCACCTGAGTGTTTTATAATATAGCGAAGTTATATGAAGCGTCGAACCCTACTTTTGTATTTTAAATACTCATCCCCATATCTATCCTCTAACCATGGCTCTTCAATAAAAGGGGCACATATGTAAATAAATATCCAAAGTATTGAAATCAAAATAATTTCAAAAACTGGAACTGCGACCATTGCGCCGATTAAAGCAGCTATTGTAAGAACATAGATAGGGTTTCTTGATACGGAATACCAACCATTAACTTTTAGCTCATCTTTCTGCCCAGATGTATTTTTAACACCTAATTTAAGTGACACCACATTCGCTAAAACCAAACTAAGGATTGAAATAATCGCTCCAATTAGAAAAAATAGATTATTTTGATTTCTGTTTTCAAATTCTAATATTAAAATAATAAAGTATGGAAATGAGAAAAACACAAACATTGCCCAGAATATTTTGAACTGCCAGCTTTCTTTTCTTGGAGGGGGCCAAAATTTAATATTCGTAAAAAGTGAGATTACAGATAGGGCTACTATTACAAATCCAGCAACCATAGATGTGAGAAAAAGAACTTCAGTGTTTATCATAAATAGTATATCCATTTTTTTAATCAAAATTGCAACCTGAGTTTACATTTTCAATCTCCAAAGTGGAGTGCTGGATATTAAAAGATTTTTTTAGAAGTGATTTAATGTTCTTTTTAATGCCTTCCATTGATTCTAGGTTTTTATTTTTAATGACTACATGAGCTTCAAAAGATCTGAATTTTTCGTAAAGTTCCCAAATATGAACATGATGAATATCTTCGACACCATCTATTTTCTTTAACTCTGTGACAATTTCTGACTGACTTAAATCTTCTGGGACCGCTTGCATAAGCACCTTAACACTACTTTTAATGAGTCCAACTGATTGATAAAGAATAAAAAATGAAATTAAAAGTGTTGCTACAAGATCAACCCAAAAAATATCATAATTTAAAATTAAAACCCCAGATATAATTACAACAACTGAGGCGAGTGCATCAGAAAGGTTGTGTATGAAAGCAGCCTTCATATTTATACTTTCCTTTGATCCTGCGTGAGTAAGCCAAGCTGTTGCTAGATCAATTACTAATGCTACTCCCGCAACCCCAATTACCATCCACCCATCAATTTCTGATGGGCTTTGAAAACGCTCCCAGGATTCATAAATTAAATATAGGCCCACAAGAACAAGGGTAACACTATTAATTAAAGCACCTAAAATTTGGGCTCTACCGTAGCCAAATGTCATCTCCTTGTTTGCAGGGAGACCAGAGACTTTTTGAGCCACATAGGCAATTATCAGCGCTCCGGCATCACTAAAGTTATGAAGAGCGTCAGCTAGGAGTGACAAGCTGCCTGAGACAAGTCCTCCTATAACTTGCACAACAGTTAGAATTACATTAATCAAAATAGCCCAAAATAAGGCCTTTCCATTTTTTTCATGTGTGTGTATATGACCCATAACTTTCTCCTGTTTAATGTAGCTTACTAGTGTGCAATTTTCGATTCTCTAATTTTCATTTTATCTTCCAATGTTCTATAGACAACAGGAAGAACAATGAGCGTTAAGATTGTAGCCGACAAAATTCCACCAACAACAACAGAAGCTAGAGGCCTTTGAACACTTGCTCCTGCACCCGTGGCAAGCATCATTGGCACAAAACCAAAAATATCAGTGAGCGCGGTCATCATTACTGGTCTCAGTCTCAAGCGTGTTCCTTTCTTAATGAGTCCATCTCCAGACTCGCCAGAGAGTTTTAGTTGGTTAAAATAGCTCACTAAAACAACACCATTTAAAACAGCAATCCCAGATAAAGCGATGAAACCTACAGCAGCCGATATACTAAACTCTAAGCCATTAATCATTAGACCAAGTACACCACCAACTAAAGCCATGGGTATGCAGCTAGCAACGACCAGAGTTTGTAAAAGACTGCCAAAGGCCATGTAGATCATAAAAAGAACAAGGCAAAGAGCCAGAGGGACTAAGACTTTCAGGCGATCTTTTGCTTTCTCTAGATTTTTAAAACTTCCTCCCCATTCAACATAATAACCAGGGGGTATTTTTAACTGACTCTCAACTTTAAACCTAGCCTCATCGACAAAGCTTTGTGTGTCTCTTCCTCTGACATTAATCAAAACAGCCACTCTTTTTTTAGCTGACTCCCTTCGTATATCACTAAAGGTATCAGCAATTTTAACATCAGCCACTTGATCTATTGGGACATTAAGGCTTTCAGACACTCCTACGGGAACTTCTTTTATAGACTTAATATCCGATCTATCATCCTCACTAAGCCGGACGATGATTGGAAAGCGCATAACACCTTGATAGAGGAATCCTGCCTCAGTCCCACCAATTGCTGTTTCAACTGTCGTTAAAACATTTTCTTTAGAGATTCCAAGCTTTGAAAGCTCCTCGGTATTTGGTGTAATTCTAAGAACAGGGGATTTTCCTTTAATTTCCGCCTCTGAATCTCCAGCACCTTCAATTTTCTCAATTATTTCAGAAGCCTCTGTGGCTATCTCACTTAAAACATCCATGTCTTCACCAAAAACTTTAAACGAAACGTCCGCTCTTACTCCTTCTAGCAATTCATTAAACCTTAGCTGAACAGGTTGTGAGAATATCATGGATTGCCCAGGCAGGGATTCTTCTAAAGATTTTTTCAGCGCTGCGATTAGATCTTCTTTGCTTCTTATTTTTCCGTCAACTTCAGGCCAAAGTTTCTTATTCTTCAAAAGCAGATATGTATCTGAGATGTTTACTCCCATCGGATCAGTAGCAATCTCAGAAACTCCAATTCTAGAGAGCACTTTTTCAACCTCTCCGAACTCAAGAATCAGTTTCTCGGATAGTTTCTGCATTTCAACAGATTGATCTATTGAAATATTAGTAGGTCGTACAAATTGAATAGCAATTGAGCCTTCATCAAGTTGAGGTAGAAAATCTGAACCCAGTTTTGAAAAAAGAATTCCACCAAGAACAATTGCTAATACACCAAAGCCGATAATCATGCCTTTAAACCTCAAGGCCTGATTGATTACGGGAGTGTAAGCCTTTGATAGCATACGCATAAAAATAGGTTCTTTATTACTCACTTCACCAGATAAAAATATTGATGCCAAAGCCGGAATTGTTGAAAAAGAGAGTACAAAAGCTGACCCTAGGGCAAAGCAAAATGTTGCAGCCATTGGAGTAAACATTTTAGATTCCACACCCGTAAGAGCAAATAGAGGAAGAAAGACCACAACAATAATTATCTGCCCAAATCCCGCAGCGGATCTAATTTCTTTTGTCGCAAAGGCGACGGCATCTTGAATTTCGGCTCTATTTAATCTTCTGTCGATATCATTCGCTCTTCTTCGTACAACTCGAACACAGTTATCCATTACAATAACAGCACCATCAATAATTATCCCAAAATCAAGCGCTCCAAGACTCATTAGATTTCCTGATATATTAAAAACCTTCATCCATATAAATGTGGCTAGAAGAGATAAGGGTATGGTAATTACTGTAATTGCCGCTACTCTTAAATCACCAAGAAGTATCAATAAAAAGATAGCAACGAGTAAGGCGCCGTATATTAAGTTGTGCTGAACTGTTGATAGAGTTGAGTTTACAAGATCAGATCTGTTGTAAAGAGTTTTCATCTCGACCCATTCAGGAAGAGATTTTTTGATTTCCTCAACTCTTGCATCAACATTTTCTGCGACACTTCGACTGTTTTGATTAAGAAGCATCAATACTGTTCCAATAACAGCCTCTTTACCATCAACAAGTGCTGCACCAGTTCTAATTTCTTTATCTAGGCGTACATTAGCGACATCTTTAACAGAAACAGTTTCAAAACTTGCCATTTTTTTGATAGGAATATTTTTAATATCCTCAACAGATTGTAATAGTCCATTCGACTGAATCAAAAGCTGCTCTGCTGTTTGCTGAATATAGCCACCACCAGTGTTTCTGTTGTTTGATTTTAGAGCTTCAACAAGTTCGTGAAGATGGATTCCATACTTTGACAGATCTTCCATTCTTGGTTGAACAAAAAACTGCTTTTCAAACCCTCCAATAGAGTTAATTTCAGCCACTCCTTCCACGGTAAGAAGCCTGGGTTGAATGTTCCACTCATTGAGTGCTCGTATTTCCATAAGTTGCTCTATTCTTGCTTCCCCAACTTCTGGCTTCTTAGCATCGAGCGAGTAAAAATAGACTTCTCCAAGTCCCGTGGTGATTGGTCCCATAGTTGGCTGCATATTACCTGGGAGCTCAGACTGAATTCCTTGAAGTTTTTCAGAAACCAATTGTCTAGCTCTATAGATGTCGGTTCCATCTTTAAAGACAATGGTTACTTGCGATAAGCCGAACCGGCTAATGGATCTGACCTCTTGTATTCCTGGTATTCCACCCATACCGCTTTCAATTGGAAATGTAACAAATTTTTCAATTTCACTTGGAACAAGACCTTTTACAGGTGTGTTAATTTGAACTTGAACATTAGTAATATCTGGTACGGCATCAATTGGGAGTGTCTGGTAAGAATACCATCCTAATATCACACCAAAAAGTGTGAGAACTAAAACAACGGCTTTGTTTTTTATTGATATATCTATTAATGAATCAATCATTTTAAAACTCCTAAATTATCTTGAGAAAGTATTTCAATGTCCATGACCTTCTCCTCCTTGCCCTGATGCTTGTAAGTGAGCCACTCTGAGCAAAGGTACACCTTTAGTCACCACCAAGTCGCCATCATGGAGCATTTCTGATTCAATAGTGATTGAAGATTTACCTTGTTTTAGGTGAGCTATAGTTATCAGTTTAAAATGTTCACCGTCGTACTTGAATACTCCATGATCTTCACCATAATTCACTAGAGCAGATTTTGGGATTACAAATTTATTTTGAACTAGAGATCTAATTTTGAGGGTTTTAATTTGCATTAACTTGATTGCTTTTTGTGATAATCCAAAGTTAGCAGAAGGTTTTTTTTGACTTTCATGAGATTCATCATCTCCATAATCCATTTGAGAAGAGTTAACGTCCATAGCTAAGAGAGAGAGGAGCGAGTAAACTGCAATTAAAACAATTTTTTTATTATTTAAATTTATCATCTTGCCCCCTTGAATTTAAGACAGTTTTGGAATCAAGTTTGGAAAAGAGTGAATAATAAAGCCACCTTGCTCTTACGGCTTCAAGTTCTTGCTGGTGTAAGGCCTCATAAAATTCAATAGCTTGCCTGTGAAGCTCAATGACTAAAGGAGGAGACACAACGCCTCTTTTAATCATTTTATGAATCCTAGCGTGTTTCTTTTGGACTTTGTTGGAAGCTAGAGCCTTAGTATAAGACTCCGAGGATCTTCTATAAGTATTTTTTAATCGCTTGGCCTCAACTGCAATTCTTTTATTTATAAGAGCGTTTCTAAGTTCTGAACTGCGTTTTTGAGCCAACGCCTTTTCTTTACCACCACCATTTAGATTCAGAATAGGGATATTCAAAGAGACAGCCCCTCCCCAAAACGTGCCTCCTTGAGGTCCGGGACTGGAAAGAACTCTCGGGCCGATAGACAAATTGGGCCAAGACTTTGCCCTTTCTAGCTTATATTTTTTGTCGGACTCTTCAACTTTTAAAGCGGCCTCTTTCTGTAGAACTCCCTGAGTTTGGTTATTTAGAAGTTCAGGCCATTTATGGTCGATTGGGGGCAATTGACTAGCATTAGGTCGAAAACTATTTTGTGCGATCACTTCAAATTCTGACAAGATTCTATCTTTTTCATTTTTGAGTTTTTGTAATTTAAGTCGCACCTCTTCGGCGGCCATCGTAAATATGTTTACAGAGATTTCTTGCTCAGGATTCATTCGACCAATTCTTTTATATTGAGAAATCATCCTTCTAAAGGTTGTTTGATTTTCCTCAATCACCTCAGCTTCGTGCTCAATTTGTCGTAATCGATATAAATCTAAAATAAGATCAATCTTTAACTTGTTATAGACTTTGTCATAATCTAACTTTTGAATGTCTTTTTTAACTTGCGCCAGATTCTTTCTAGCAGATCGTTTAGATCCAAGTTCTAGAGTGTGTTTTAAATTTACTTCGTTCGTAAATCCGCTTGCCCCTTGAGCCTCAGTCATTTCCCATTCTAATGATGGGTTAATCATTTGTGACGAACGATTTATCTCACCTTGTGCAACATCAAGGTCAGCCTTTGATATTTTTAATTCAGGATGCCGCTCTAGAAGACATTTTACAGCAGAATCGACGTTTTTAGACGTCGCACAATCAGCGCTCGCTTCAAGAGGAAGGAGCATAAAGATCAATACGACGAAAATAAATGGATTGCGGTCCATAATTCACCTCAAATATATTTAATTTTTAGAAATTTGAATAAAACTTAGAGAAACTAAGTTTTTATTGGAGGTCGAAAGACCGAATGAAAGTCTCTAGATTTAACTATCTCATCAATATTAGAGTGTTCAGAGTTTAAAAATTCACCATTAGTAATAACGCTACTATCAGAGATCATGCCGCAGTGTCCAAAGTGACAGTCATGACAATCTGGACAATGGTCAGGGCATTGTTGATCACTTTCAGGTGAACCTGAAGAGAGAATAGAGATGTCTGAATTGTCTATTTGGCTCGATACGGAAGACTCATGGCCAAATGAAGGTGTATCACCTTTTTCGACTACCATATCGAAAGCTGCAAAAATAACCATGTATAAAGCGATAAAACATTTTAACACCTCAGTATTGTAGCATTTAAATGCTCTAGTTCAAGTAGAATTTAAAATGCTCTCTGGAACGACTAAAATTGAAACAATTTGGTGGTAGTTAGATAACTTTACCATAAAAATATTTAGAAATATAATTCAGAAGAACTAAATAGGCTCTTGCAAAAGACACTAAATTAGATTTTTGTGATTTTAACATATACGATTTTTTAGGAGTATTGATGGAAAATGAGAACGAAAAAGAGTTCGAGATATTTTTAAAAAGTAAACCAATATCCGTCCCAGAAAACATAGAAAAAAAGGTACTGTTAAACACTAAAACTTATATGAATAGCTACAGATTTAAATTTAAGTCTTTAATGAGAAGGGTTATAAAACTATTCAAATAGACTTGTAGACTTGCTTTCGCAGCAAGAATCATTTTCCACAATAGAGTAAAAGAATGACGCTGACCAGGTAATCATTATAAAGCCAATTAAACTTTCAATTCCAATTAATATTTTCATAGCTCCAATCGGAACAGACTCACTGAGTCCCAGAGTGCTGTAGCTTATCAAAGAAGTATAAAAGTAATCTAAGAATCCATTACTTAAAACAGGCTTGAAGAACAAACCGCCTCCGTGGCTATCAGTTAAAAATAAGGAGCCCGTAAAAATCAGAACCTCTAATAAGTGAACTCCAACTAAACATATTAAGATAAATACGCTTCTCAAAAAGTGATTATGATCTTCTTGAGCTGGCATCAAAGCTCTTAGCTTTCTCAAAGAGTAAAAGTGAATCACGACTATTAAAACCGTGATTGCAGTTGCTACTAGAGTGCATACAATCATTAGATTTATCCTTAGATTACTTTTAAAATCATCCAAACCCCCATAAACATCATCATCAAGTTTTCAGTTAAGGAAATGAAACCTAGGGGCACATTGCTGTTTCCACCAACGCAAGCACATTTAAGATCTCGTTTATCAACATAGACTGCCTTAAAAACTGAAATTGCACCAATAGTACCGATAATGAAAGCTAGAGGTGAAACAATAAGGAGCCCTGCTTTTGCTAACATTCCCAGTCCAGCAATAGCTTCAATAAAAGGGTACACATAAGCGTATCTTACAACCTTCATACCAAGAAGATCATAAGTAATAAATTGATTAGAAAAAGAATCTAAATCTCTAAGTTTCAAAATAGCTAAGACACTCATGCTTATAGCTATAAATGACTCAAAAACAACCAAGGAGTTTAAGTTTTGATTTATCAACCAACTTGTTGCTATAGCTAGACCAAAGGTAACAGAGAACACTGCTGCGATGGGCTTATATGTTTTTTTATTTTTGTCTTTTTTGCTCTTACCAAAATACACAAGTAAGTCATCATATCCACCAATTTTTTCTCCATTTATAAAAGTCTGTGGTGTTGTTTTGACATTATGTTTTTCTTTAAACTTGTCAGTTTCTTCTCGCGTTGAAAGATGATTATCTTCAACACTAAACCCCTGTCTTTTCAAAAGGTCCAATGACTTAATTCCATAAGGACAAATATGCTGACCAGTAAGCATTCTATAAATTTTTGCATTTTTATTACTCATAAAGATAACCTTATATTTCCTTAGTGTTCATCCTTAAATTCATCATGACCTTTTCTTCTTAGATCATTCATATCTCCAAAAATAGTTGTAACATCAGACAGATCCTGTGGGTCTTGAGTCATTGCTGTTTCAATAGATTCCTCAAGTTCAAGACTATATTTCGTTAATTCAGCCATCCATTTTGAGTATTTTATTTTCAATGTGTCAGTGTTAGCAGTTGCAGGGTAATGTAAACTTGCTTCAACTATTGCCATTTGAAGTTTTTCTGATGAGTCCAATTCAGTGTTAGTTAATTTACCACTCTGAATCCCAATGGCTATTGCCTTAAAGTTCACTCCCATCTCCTTCATTGCATCCAATAGAGGCCCGTGAGCAAAAGATGTTTGCGCAGTAAACATTAAAAATATAACTAGTAATTTATTCATTTTATTTTCTCCCTTTTAAAAGTTTAAAATCTCTTTTTCTAAAACTATATCTAATAAGTATTAAACCAGAAACTGATACTGCAAACCCAAGAAGTGCAGCAGCAATCAAAAGCCAGTTATTAAAGTCTGTTCTATTTCTGTAGTCCATTATATGAAGCATCCATAAAAAATCATAAATTCGCCACAAAGCACCTCGTCTCGCTGTCAATTTACCTGTCTGTGGCGAGATATAAAACGTCGTACTTTCTAGGTTGTTAAAATTAATTTTCCAAACAGGATACATTCCTCTGTACTCTGAAACCTTATCTGAGATTAACTCCGCTTTTGCTTTCGATGAATCGCCCTTAAAATGTCGTTTAGCTATTTTTAGAACTTTTTTTTCAGATAGCGGTGATAAAGTTTCTCCTGATAATGCGTCGATCAGATTTTCTGATCCATCAGAAAATCGAATGACATAAGCTGGAGCATCAAGAAAGTTTTTAAGTTCAAGACCTACAACACTCCCTTTACCTTCCATATTAACAAGAGCTTTATCGACCGGAAAATATTTGTAATTTGATCGCAGCACTTGCTGAGGCAAGTCTTTTGCTAAATGCTCACTTTTTATAATTTCAATAGGAACAGCACTCATAAAAAGACCACTGAAGGTCCAAAATAACAATTGGACCCCTATGATTAGAGCAAGCCACTTGTGCCACTTTCTCGCCAGTACAGACAGCTTCATTATTTTTCGACCACGAAGTTACGCATCATTGAATTGTCTTCATGTTCTAACAAATGACAATGAAACAAGAATTTACCTGGATGATCGTTAAATCTTTTTATGATTCTTACTTTGTCCCCAGGAAGAACTGCAACAGTGTCTTTCCAGCCTCCATCATAAACAACTCCGTCACTATAAGGCCCATTAATTCTTTCTAGGACTTGGAATTGTGAGCCATGAACGTGCATAGGATGAATCATTCCAGCATTGGTTAAATCAAATTCCCAAATTTCGGTTGTACCTAGCTTTACTGTCTCTTTAGGTCTAGCGCCGCTCATGTCATATGGAAGTCCATCAATGGTCCAGCCAATACCTTGTTTTGGGAATAAGCTAAATACTTTTGGATCATCTTTATTAATTGCTTCTGAAGGAAGTATTTTCTCAATAGATGATAGATTATTTGGCAGAGCAAAATTCTTTTTACCCTCAAAAGCCACATTGAATTTATAGATTGGAAATGGCTGAGAATTTCCATTATCAACGATTGGAATAGAAAGAAGTTCCACATTGTCATCAATACTTTTAGATGAAAAATCGACTAGCAAATCAAGCCTTTCTCCTGGAGCAAATAGGATACTATCGAGTTCTACTCTTTTTTCAAGTAAACCACCATCAGTCCCTATAAGATGAAGAGGAGATCCATCACTCCATTGCAGTCTATATGTAAGTGCATTACCGCCGTTAAGAAGTCTTAAACGATAAGCCTCTTTGTTCACCTTGTGAGAAGCTGGAAACTCGCCATTCACAACTAAACGATCACCAATTTTCCCCATCATAATATCGTGACCGGATTGAATATAAATCAGTTGATTATCTTCACCAAAATGACGATCTTGAAAAACCATAAAGATCTCATTATCATCACTTGGAAGATTCAAAGCGTCTTCTTCATCGTCTCTGACTACAAAAAGCCCAGCCAGACCATGATAGACTTGGTAGCCAGTCCTTCCATGAGGGTGAGGGTGATACCAATAAAGACCAGCACGGTTTTCTACCTCAAATGAATATTCAAAGGTTTCGCCATTTTCAATTGCGTAACTAGGATGGCCATCTTGTTCTTCAGGAAGGTGAAGTCCATGCCAATGTACTATTGAGTGTTCTCCAGTTTGATTCTTAAAGTTAATATTTAGTTTAGAGCCTTTTCTAGTTTCAATCGTCGGCCCAAGGTATCCAGGTGTTGAGCGAAGCAATGAGTTTTTTCCGCTTATGACGGACCCTTCAAAGCAAAGCATTCTTGTAGAATCTCCAGATAACATTGAAACATTCATAGCTGATGCCGTAAGATCAATTTCTCCTGTAACATTAGTCAAAAAAGGAATTAAAGTTTCTTTAGCGCCAACTACAGGTGAATACCCAATTGCTGCCGTTGCTACAGATGCTGTTTTAATAAAATTTCTTCTATTCATTTTGTTATCCTTTATTAATTTGTTTTTCTGCCACATAAATTACGCCAGCTTTCATACCCATTCCACATAAAAGTTTAATTTCTTGCTCTTTAGCATATTCACCAATTTCAAAGCGAACCTCTTTATTCATTGGTAACTTGATAAGTGCGCCTGTTCTGGGGTGTTTTAGAGATTTCATGCAAGTCTTGTCACTTGTTCTAGTAATATTAAGAACAATATTTTCTTTTGGCTTAAAATGAAGAGGAGCAGCTGGCTTAAATCCTTTCTTACCAATTTCGACCTTTATCACGCGCTCAGTTTTTTTATGATGACTATGTTTTTCGTCCCCTGAGTGGTCAGCCAATGATACTGAACTCAATCCTAATGTAATTACTGCTGCTAATATAAATTTCATAAAATCCTCCTTTTAAGAATTTGTTTGTTTTAGTTCTTTTTTAAATTCGTATTCTTTCCAAATGGCAAAAACTGCTGGGTAAACTAATAGCTCCAGCATAAATGAAGTAAATATTCCACCCACCATTGGAGCTGCCATTCGCTTCATTAAATCAGCTCCAGTGCTTGAGGCACTGGCGAGCATAATTGGCATAAGTGCCATAAAGGTTGTCAAAACAGTCATCATTTTTGGCCTGATTCTCTTTACAGCTCCTTCATGTATAGAATCAGCAATATCTTGGAACTGATGAATTCCAGATTCTTTTTTCTTTTTCTGATAAGCCATATCAAGATAGAGAAGCATATAAATTGACATCTCCGCATCCACACCAAGAAGTGCTATAAGCCCAACCCACACAGCAATACTGACATTATATCCAAGAAGAAAGAGAAGCCACACAGCACCAGCCGCAGAAAAAGGCACAGACAAAAGGATGATTGTGGTTTTCACACCTGATTGCGTATTCAAAAAAATAAGGAAAAATACTATCAAAAGAGTAATTGGCAGCACGACAACCATTTTCTCTTTAACTCTGGTCATACTCTCAAACTGTCCACTCCATGATAGCGCGTAGCCTGGAGGGAGCTTAAGTTCTTTAGCAACCTTTTCTTTAGCAGCAGCGACATATCCTCCAATGTCTGTTGTATCAACATCAACGTAAACATAAGAGGTTAAAAGACCGTTATCGTTTCTTATAACCCCAGGACCATTTGAGATTTCGATGCGAGCTACATCACTTAATGGTAGTTGATAACCTTTGGGAGAATAGAGAAGTATTTTCTCAATATCTTTTCTGTCTTGTCTAAAGGCTCTAGCATATCTCACATTGACAGAGTACCTTTCTCTACCTTCAACTGTGGTTGTAAGGTTCCGACCACCCATAGCTGTTGCAACAGCATCATGGGCTTGTTTTATATTAAGTCCGTGCCTAGCCAAGGCTTCTCTATCAAAAATAAAATCAAAAAAGAACCCCCCTGTGACCCTTTCAGCAAAGACACTTCTAGTGTTTGGCGAGTCACTAAGAATGGTTTCTATATGAACACCAATACTTTCAAGCTCTTTTAAATTGCTTCCTGATATTTTGATCCCAATGGGAGTTCTAATTCCAGTAGTGAGCATATCAATACGCCCCTTAATGGGGAGAGTCCAGGCATTCGTTAACCCTGGAATTTTCATTTTCTCATTCATTTCTGATATTAGTTTTTTCCAGGTCATACCAACGCGCCACTCATTTTGATCTTTCAAAACGACGACAGTTTCCATCATTGTTAAAGGTGCGGGGTCAGTGGCAGTATTGGCGCGACCAGCTTTTCCATGGACTGTTTTGACTTCAGGGAAAGCTTTAAGGATTTGCCCTTGCTTTTGAAGAAGCTTTTGAGCTTCAGTCACCGAGAGCCCCGGCATTGTTGTCGGCATATATAAAATGGTTCCCTCATTAAGAGGTGGCATAAACTCCGACCCAAGCTTCAAATATGCAGGAATAGTAAGAAGAACGAACACAAAAGCGGAACAGAGAACCTTCACTCGGTTTCGTACCATAAAATCAACAATTGGCCCGTAAACCTTAAATAAGAATTTACTAATTGGGTGCTCTTCTTCACGGCGATAATTCTTGCTAAAAATTACGTTAACTATTCTTGCGTAAAGACCATTTCCTTTTGGATTTTTAATTTGATTGACGAGAATTATAAGGGCCGGAACTAAAGTCAGAGATAAAACAGCAGCAACAACCATCGCTAATGTCTTAGTGTAAGCTAGAGGCTTAAATAGTCTGCCTTCCTGAGCTTCTAAAACAAAGATTGGCAGAAATGAAACTGCTATAACTAGAAGGGAGTAGAAACTTGCTGGCCCCACTTCTTGAATAGCACCGATAATAACATCGGTAATAGATTTCTCTTTATTTGAATGTGACCATTCCTCAAGTTTTTTATGACAATTTTCAACCACAACAATTGAAGCATCAACCATCGCACCAATGGCAATAGCAATACCTCCTAATGACATGATGTTTGCCGATACACCCATAAAGTACATAAGTATAAAACTAATGATAACGGCTGAAGGGAGTGCAATAATTGGAACAATGGCACTTGGGATATGCAGCAAGAAAATTAGTATAATGAGCCCCACCACGATCATCTCAAGGAAAAGTTCATGTGTTAGAGTATCTATAGATCTACTAATTAACTCACTTCGATCATAGGTTTCTACAATCTCAACTCCTTCTGGGAGTGAGCTCTCTAAAGACTTCATTTTTTCTTTTACTCGTTGAATGACATCGTATGCGTTTTCACCAAAACGCATAATAACGATGCCGCCAACAGCGTCACCAAGTCCATTAAGATCTCCAACACCGCGCCTCATTTCAGGCCCCTCAACAACTCTTCCAATATTCTTAACGTATATAGGGACGCCATTGCTTCTAGAACCTATGACAATGTTTTCAATGTCTTTTCGTTTTTTGGCATAACCTTTTAACCTCACCATATACTCAATACCTGAGTATTCGACGACTCTGGCCCCTGTTTCACCATTTCCTTCTTTAATGGCCTCAGAGACTTTAGATAGAGGTATGTTAAATGTTCTCAAAGCATTTGGATCAACAAGTACTTGGTATTGTTTTTCAAACCCACCAAAAGTTGCAACCTCGGAAACCCCTGGAACCGCTTGAATTTGGTATCTTAAAAACCAATCTTGAAAAGATCTAAGGTCTGCAAGGCTGTTTTCACCAGAAGTATCTTTTAGAGCATACTGATAAACCCAACCAACACCAGTAGCATCTGGACCAAGTTCAGTTTTAACGCCATCAGGAAGCTGAGGAACTATTTTAGACATATACTCAAGAACTCTTGATCTAGCCCAATAAATGTCTGTTCCATCTTCAAAGATGACATAAACGTAAGAGGCTCCAAAAGTCGAAACCCCTCGAATGTCCTTTACTTTCGGAACGCCTAATAAACTCGTGATTATAGGGTAAGTGACTTGGTCCTCAATAATGTCAGGGCTCACGTTCCATTTTGAATAAACAATAACTTGAGTGTCTGAAAGATCAGGAATGGCATCAATTGCAATATTTTTTATTGAGATGTATCCAGCAAAGACTAAAACTGCTGTTAAAAACAGAGTTATGAATTTATTTTTTGCTGAAAAACTAATTAACTTTTCTAACATTATAAATCCTAGTGGTTATGTCCAGATGGGCTACCAGCACCTCTGATAACTGATTTAAGTCGAGATTCTGAGTCCATCATAAAATTTGCAGAGGTTACGACAACTTCGCCTTCGTGTAGCCCATCTAAAACAGCAATATACGTATCTGTTTCAAATACTTTAGTGATTTTTCGAGGCTCAAATTTTCCTTCACCTTTTTTTACGAAGACAAAAAGATCTTCTCCTGTATCTAGTATTGATTCTAAAGGAGCTGCGATATGCTTACCCAAAGGAACTGAGATTGAGACAGTGACATAGGCTTCAGGCCTAATTGATAAATCTGTTTTGTCAATTTTAATTCTGACTTTACCAGTTCTGGTTTTTGGGTCGATCAGTTGATCGACAGAAACAACTTCTCCAAGGAGAGGTTTGCCACTTATAAAACTAGCTTTTATTTTAACTTCTTGGCCGGGTTTTATTTTTGATAAATCCGATTCAAAAATATCGGCATAAATAAGGTTGTCGTTATTACCACTGACAATTAACCCGTCAGAAACTCTGCCTTTTGTGGCCAGTGCCTTTATTTGATTTTCTCCTAAACCTAAAACTTGTAAGCGAGTTTTTGCAGAGCGAACCATCTCATTAGTACTTCTTCTAATTTCTTTAAGTGGAGAGTTTCTTACTTTTCTTTGCTGCCTGATGGCTTCAAGGTATTCACTTTGGGCCGTGTAGAGATCAGGATCGAAAGCAATTCTGCCAGGAGCCTTGATTGTTTCAAATATGTCTAGTTTTTGAATCTTTTCAGTTTTAACACCAATAACTTGTTGCTTATCAAGGCTTAGAGAAACTCCCACTCGATCTTTTGGCATTTTCATAATATGATCTGACTTCTCAGAACTTTCGTTTCTTGCAGCGCTTTTATGCTCATTGTGGCTATGGTCTTTATGCTCTTCCTCATCTTCAATAAGTACCATGTCCATTCCACAGATTGAGCATTGTTGACCAGGCTTATTGGAACTAATTTGTGGGTGCATCGGACAAACATATTTTGCCTTCTTCGTGATTTTTGAATCTGCTTTCTTAGCACTGTGTTTACTGTGATCAGTACAGCCGACAAAAAGTATTGTGAATGATAATAATGCGATTAGAAGATTCATTTTACCGCCTTTTCCATACCTGGAATATTTGAAATTGAAGTACCTAAAAGTGTTTCAGCAGAGGCTATGTCTCTTGCAAAGTGGCTGAGTGCTTTGTAGTAAGCGATCTTCACGGAGTATAAAGATCTCTCAGCATCTAGAAGGTCCAAAAAACTTGCTGTTCCTGCCTTATAAGCAGAACGCGAAGTTCTGTAAGCGCCTTCGGCCTGTGGCATTAATGTTGTCTTATAAACGACTAATGCTTTATTAGCTTTTTTAATTCGGATTTTAAGTGATTTTATATTCTCTTTTAGTTTTAAACTTAGATTTTCATGTCTGTATTTTTCGACATTAGCAAGAGCGGAGGCTTTAGAGGCTTCAGCACTATTACTCCAGAACCATAAAGGAATTGTGGCATTAATCGAAAATATATTGGAATCTTCGGGAAGCCCTGAAATTCTCTGCTGGTATTGAATGTTAAAATCTGGAGCGAACTTCCATTTGGCAAGGCTTCTCTTTAGCTTCATGGCCTCATATTTATTCTTCTGAGCAAGCAAAGCCGGAGAGGTCTGAGAGATTTTCTCATCTAAATCTTCATTCTTTTCTGGAATTTGATTAAAATTAACTTTTGGAGAATCTAGCTCAAGTGCAGAGAGACTAATGGTCGTAGAGTTTGACTGACCTAAAAGTGTTGCTATCTTTGCTTGCAGCAAACTTTCATCTTGTTCAAAATTTAAAAGATTAAGTTCTAATTGTGTAATTTCAAAGTGAGCCTTCATTGAATCACCTTGGCTTGATTTCCGAGCGGCATATTTTTTCTCTGCAACTCTTGCAAAGTCTTTTACAAGCTGAAGGTTAACTTTCGTTAGCTGTATAGTTTTTTGAACTGCATAGAGACCATAGTATGCCTCTATAATTCTTTTTCGAGTCTCAAGTTTCGCTCTACTCAATGTGTTTTTGGACGATTGATACATTCTTTTCTGAGACTTTCCAGCAAGGTAGTATTTTGTAGGAAACTTGATTTTTTGCTGAACAGTTAAATATTCAGTTTCAAGTCCACGATTTAACCTTGAAATACCAACAGAGGGATCACTCAGGTTATATTGAGTTGTAATTTTCTTTTTCTCAGCTCTAGCATTTTCAGAGTAAGCTTTGATCTCAAAATTTTGAGACAATGCTTCATCTATCATTTTTTCGAGGTCCGTAGAAGATTGGGCAAAACCCACCTCTACAGATGCTAATACAGTTGAGAAAACCAGAAATGCTAAATAGCGCATAACAGTTCCTTGAATTTTTAATATGTTTATAAAAAATTTATCAACGACATAAGTTTGAGCGTGAATCGCTCAGTCGTTCTTAGATGAGATATGAAGATTTCTGAATAAATATTGGTACTCCAGAGTAGAAGCCAATACCAGGGGGATCGTGTGTTGAAGTATTGTAAACTAACTCACGATCAGAGAACTCAACGATTTCAACCAGCTCAGATTTTAAACTGTTTTGATCTAGTATATTTTTCTCGATTTCCCATGCTTTAGAGTCGCTAAAAAGATCATCAGCTTTACAAACGTCTCCACATTCTTTCGAGTCCGATTCTTGGCTCTCCTCACTTTGGGAGTGACAGTTTTGATGAGACTCTTGCGAGTCAGTCTGACTTTGGGTGACTGTATATTCCTGTAGGCTACATTTTGTTTTACAAATAGCACCAAATACTTGAACGCTTACAAGCATAGTCAGGGCAATAATTGAAAACGATAACCTAAACATATTCTTATATTACCACAGATTCAAACGTCTGGTCAAAAGTCCTTGAAAAGTGGTTTTATCCTGTAATTACTATCGCTTAGGTCATGCTCGATTTGCAAGCATCAAGTAAGTACGTATCCAATTACTTTAGACTTGCCTTTGATATTTTAAATTTCTTTACAGGTATATTTACTTAGAGTTTGTATGATGCCTCCACTCGGTGCAACCATTCCTGTAGCGTAAATATCAAAAAGTGATTCGCCTTGTTTCTCTGAGATTCTCGCATAAATGTTTACAGTAGATTCCCCCCAACCAGGATTAAAACTAATGTACTTTCGATCTGTTTCCCAAGAATTACCAGCGAACATATTATTATCTGGTATCGCTAGGTCTAGTTGAACAACATCAGCAATAATGTACTGGAACTTACCTTGTCCTTGAGTAAGCGACACAAAAATTTGTGGATCATTATTTTCTTTGCCACAACTATACTCTTTTGCTTCAGCAGTACTTAAAAAAATACTGACTGTTAAAATTAAAATCGTCTTCACTGAATCCTCCTTTTTATTTCTCAAATGCAAATTAGAGTGTTATTAGCTATATGTAAAAGATATTAATTATATATTTGATATACCTTTTAGTTATGCTAAGAAGGGTTATGAGAACGAGACTACTAGAGCATTTAGAAAAGGTTCGATATTTTCAAGTTATTGGAGAGCAGGGTTCAATCCAAGAAGCTTCAAGAAAAATAGGCATTGCTCAGCCTGCGCTATCAAAATCGTTAAAAATTTTAGAAGATGCTACTGGATGTTTGCTACTAGAAAGGACTCGTCAAGGAACTTTATTAACAAAAGATGGGCAGGCTCTTTTGGATTTTAGTTATAAGATTCAGGATTTAATAAAAAACTTTGAAAGTGAAATCTTACCCTCTGCAAAGGGCCTGTCTGGCTCTTTAAGTATAGGAACACATGAATTATATGTCCCTCACATCTGGCCGAGTATTCTCGACAGGTCTGCCCAGGTAGCTCCAAATTTAAATTTAAAACTCACTACTGATGTTAAGTCTTTAAACCTGATGAGCTTACTGAAGAAACAGTATTTAGATATTGCAATAGCAATTGATTCTCCTATTCCCTCAAGTATTAGCAAATCTCTATTTTACAAAGACACCTACAGCTTTTATTGCTCAAATACATTTCAGGAGAACGTGAAAACAGTTGAAAAAGCTTTTTACTTACCTAATTCTGTCGTCAAAAAAGGTGAAACCTTGCAGAGCCTTTTAAGTCAGAATGGATTTGATTTAGATCCAGCTTACAACGTAAGTTCATACGCTTCAATTCTGTCTCTCGTTTTATCCGGCGTAGGTATAGGGATTTTGCCCGACAAACCTGCCAAGTTTTATATAAAGAAAAAGGTAATCAAAAAAATCAAAAAATTTAAAATCAAACAAGATCCCCACAGTGTCTTTTTGTACACTCGTACTTCAAGCCAAAAAAATCGTAATATTGATTTTTTTATTTCAAAAGTACTGCAGGCTAACAAAATACTTTTATGACTTTGAAGCCTATCAGATTTTATTTGCGAACAAATAAAGTTCAGTTAGGCTTTAGACATATTCATAGGCGGAGTAGCTCTAGGTGCGAGTTAAAAGCTTTCGATTAGAGCTAAGAATACGATACATAAGGTAGATTTATCTGTACTACGAATATTTTACAGCTCAGAACGAAAACACCCCAAGATCAGTTAGATAGCCCTGTATCTATTACTCGGTTTTAAGAAAAAGAACAGAATCACTCTAAATAAATTTAGTTTCTTGGTATACCTCTCAATGGGAGATTTTGGGCTATTTACAGAGGTTTGTCCCCCTAGAGGGACAGTAAGTATTTTCATTAAAAACAAATACATAGCCTTATTTTCTTCTTTTTAAAGTCTACATGTGTCCCTCACGGGGGACAGTGTATGCAAAGTAAACGGCAGTACAGGCCTTTTGGTTAAAATACTGTCCCTACGCAGGGACAAAACCAGCTCTAGAAAGCCTCAGCTCCTTTTATTTTTGAGTTTAAGCATTGGCACAGCCATTGCCCTATGTGGAGGGAGGAACATGAACAAAGAGGCTCGTATGATGAATTACAAAATACTGATTGCAGATGATGAAGAGCATATTCTTAAAAGCTACAAGAGTAAGCTTGATCGTCATTTAGACATCACACCTACCTTTACTCAAAGTCCTTTAGAGGCTTTGGAGATTGCAAAGAAGAATCCAGATGAGTTTGCAGTCATCATGTTGGATTATAGTTTTGAATGCCATGAAAAAACTGGCTCTGAAGTTGCTAAAGAAATT